>NZ_ABIC01000022.1 GCF_000172075.1 Shewanella benthica KT99 | reverse complement strand
TGATGACTCAAGAGCTACGTAAAGTCATTGAACAACAACAAAAAGTGCTGAAAGATCTTGAAAGACGCCTAGATGCCACCGAGATTCGCGTCGAGAAGACAGCCGACGTAGTAGACGCGGCAGCCGAGTCTAAGAGTGCCACTACACTCGGTGGTTATGGTGAACTTCACTACAACAACATCACCAATAACCAGTCAGGCAAAGATAAGAAAGAATTCGATTTCCACCGTTTCGTACTTTTCGTCGGCCATGAGTTCAACGACAGCACACGTTTCTTCTCCGAGCTTGAAGTTGAACACTCAATTTCGGGTGATGGCAAGAAAGGTGAAGTTGAGCTAGAGCAGGCCTACATCGAGCACGATTTCAACCAGATGTTAACCGCTAAGGCTGGTCTATTCCTGATGCCTGTGGGCATTATCAACGAGACTCACGAGCCACCAGCCTTCTACGGTGTCGAGCGTAACCCGGTCGAGAAGAACATCATCCCTGCCACTTGGTGGGAAGCCGGTGTAAACTTAAACATTAAGGCCGCTCCGGGTCTAGCCTTCGATGGTGCTATCACTTCGGGTCTATATGTTGATGAAACATATAGCATTCGTGATGGACGCCAAAAAGTATCTAAGGCAAAAGCTGAAGATCTCGCTTACACTGCACGTGTAAAGTACACTGCAATTCCAGGCCTGGAGCTTGCTGCTACTGCCCAGTACCAGTCAGATCTTACTCAAGGCGCTGGTGATGTTGATTCAGCTTCTGCGACTCTGTTGACTGCACACGTCATCTATAGCATCCAAGGATTCACGGTTAAAGCCCTTTATGCTCAATGGGATATCGACGGTAGAGAAGCTGAAATTTTAGGTCGTGACGAGCAAAATGGTTGGTACATTGAACCCGCTTACCGTTTCAACGACAGCTTCGGCATCTTCGCGCGTTACAACGAGTATGATAACAAGGCCGGTGCTGGCAGCCGCATTGACACTAACATCACTCAGACCAATGTTGGTATCAACTACTGGTTGCATGAAAACGTGGTGTTAAAGGCGGACTATGAGAAGCTCGGTGGCTATAAAGATTCAGACGGCTTTAACCTAGGTATCGGCTACCAGTTCTAATGAGTACTAAGCTAAGCGCTTATTAATCAATGAGCGCAATGATGAGTGCCCCTTATCGGGCACTCATCTATATTTAAACTAATTCTAGCCATTTTCATTTGCCGCATCCGAGTCTAATATGAAGTCGACCTCTCTTTACCTGTTAACTTTCTCATTCATTTTTAGCTTAGCCTTCAGTCAATCCGTTCTAGCTCGCGGCGTTTATCAGCAACCCGATGACTTCATCAGCCAGGCCTTTAATGCCCCGACTCCCAAGGCAAAAGTCTTCTGGATAGACGATGAGGCACAGGATGTTATCGAAGAGATCTTGTCACATAGATTCAAGAAAATGCGCTTAAGATATTGGCAACAAGAGTCTGAAACGGTGTGGATTTTAGAAGAGATAGGTAAAGAGTCTCCTATCACAGTCGCGATCCATATTAAAGATCAGGCGATAGCCCAAACTAAGGTACTGGTTTATAGAGAGAGCCGAGGTGATGAAGTCAGGCATGATTTCTTTACTGATCAATTTAAATCGGCCAAACTAAAGGACGATCTAAAATTAAATCAACACATAGATGGCATCACAGGTGCGACTCTGTCAGTCAGAGCCTTAACTAAGCTGTCTCGCATCGCATTATGGTTAGATGCCCACATCACCAAAAGTTAAGCTAAAAGTTTGGCTGTGATGCAGGAGGCTGGGCCAACGACAAACGATTAAGACCAGAAGAATGACTAAAAAGCATCACCACACACGAAACAATTCACAACATAAAAGTCGCACCAAAAGGCTAGGAAAAAAGTTGGCCAAGCAATTTCGCCCCTGGCATAGACGACTAGGCATTTTCTGCTCCCTGTTCATCATGCTAATGGCCATTAGCGGCGTTGTTATCAACCATAGTAATCATCTATCGATAGATTCTGCCCCCGTGCAGCAGGCCTGGCTACTGGACTATTATGGCATCACCCCAGCGAACAAGCTTGTTATCTATCAGACCCAGCCCCTCAGTCTTGCCAGCTCAGATAATTTAGTCTGGGTACGACATCGGCTAGCCGTCGAAGCCGACTCTCCCATTAAAGGCATGCTCACTTTAGGCAAGATGATACTCGCCGTCGACTCGAATAATCTCTACATTGTGTCACAGGATGGCGAGCTTATGGAGAAACAAGATGCTTCTATGGGCTTACCCAGAGGCATAGAAGCCATAGGTTTCGATGGTCAGGCCTGGCTAAAGACTCAAGCTGGATACTTCATGGCAGATGATGACCTTATCGAATGGACACAGGCCATGCCGTTTGCACCTATCCCCTGGTCACAGGCCCTAGATACACCAGCCGCTCAAGCAGAAGCGGATACTATTTCCTTACTGGCCCGCTCGAGTCACCTCACCTGGGAAAGAGTGATATTAGATATTCATAGCGGCCGTTTCTTCGGCTCATTCGGCCCCTGGTTTATGGACTTAGTCGCATTGTCTTTGATCATCATGGCCATATCGGGGATATATCTATGGGTACAAGGAAGGCCAAAAAAGAAGGCTCGAGTTCCTAGGTACTAGGACTTTTTAGGCCATCTGCAGATAGAATAATGCCGAAAATATAGCAAACATTTTCGGCATTTTTACATGCTTACATGCTTACATGCTTACAATCACATGTTAACTTTCGATTCATAAGGTAAGTGTTTAGAGCGTATATCTGATACCTACGGCAACGCCATCATCTTCCGCGATAGACATTTTCGCCTGTTGATCTTTGTCTGCACTGTTAAAGTCACTAAAATCTTTACGAGCTTCTACATAGAGCACTGTGTTCACATCCCAAACATAGTGCAGGCCAGCAACGACGAACTGGCGCTTAAACACGTCGTTTGGATCGGCACTGTTTGGCTGAATAACGTAATCGCTACCCGCATCTAAGATGTTATAGGAGATGAATGGACGCAGACCATTATCAAACTTATATGAGAACAGAGATTCGATACCATAAGAATCTTTAATTAAGCGGCCTAAGTTATCGGTATCGTGATTTTCATTCTTGTTGAAGTTAGCGGCAGCATAGAAGCCCTCACTATCGAAGCCTCCCCAGGTGGCGCCGACGCCATAAATAAGATCGGTTGCAGTTATCATTTCACCGGTATGAAAAGCCACTTCAAACTCACCGCGGTTAACACCTGCAGTTAACGTGAGCTTATCTGTAGCCAGATAAGTGATAGCACCACCGTAGGTGTAATCATAATTGACCTCTTGTGATTCTTCGTTAGCCTTCCAACGTACTTCACAATCAGTGCCGAGATCTTGTGCAGACTCACAGGTATAAAAAATATCGTGTTTTAACTGAGCTTGAAGTGCGAAGCTCACATCACCGAAACTGTTACGGTATTGAACCACCTTATCACCGCGACCGGTGCCATTGATCGCACCATCGGCCTTATTATAGGTATAGACACCCGCCGCGTTGCCGTCCCATACGAAGCCGTAGTTAGTGTTATAAACCACGTCGTACCAAGCGCCCCACTGTTTACCTATGCTTAAGGTACCGTACGTATCATGGCCAATACCGACATAACCGAGACGGTTATTTAAAAAGTCTCCGCTCTGAGACTCGAAGTTACTTTCACTGCTATAAACAATTTCACTGTTACCGAATGGATTAACGCCCCACTCCAGCTTAGTGAACGCTTTCCAACCATCGCTCATTACACGAGTGAAACCTAAGTTAATTCGTGACGCGCCGTTAACGACTTCTGTAGCGCCTTGAGTATTGATGACACGTGCGTCAATGAATCCACCGATCTCCACTGCGTTCTTGTCATCTTTATAAATTTCGATTGCCGCTGCTGATGGGACAAAGATAACGGCAGCTAAAGCCGTTGCTATTAAAGTCTTTTTCATATGAAGCCTAACCTATGTGGTTTATCCCTCTACCTTTACAGAAGATTAGCAAAGGATCAGTAATCCCTCAAAGGTGATCGACGACTTAATGTACATTATTGAGATTATTCTCTATTCCACTCAGGCTGAATCACCTTAGAATGGAGCGGGTTGCATTTCTATTTTGGTTCAATTTTAACTTGGTATTTGGATGGGTCCATATATGCCGAACTTGCCCTTAGATAGGATAATCCGTATGGGCTCTGCCGCAGCTCGCAGCCGCACCTACACTGACTGATTTACAAGAAAGGTGCCTCTGAGTTTCATTGGTTGAGTAGCTAAGTCATCTCTGCCCCAAAGTAAGCTAGCCTTCGAATGAAGTCTGATTACATTTTTACCTTGGTTCATTTTGTTTTGGTCGTTGCTTTTCGTCATTCCGGCAGTTCTTTTGAGCCGGAATCCAGTGTCCTTTGCTGTTGGAATATGTCATTGAAGGTCATAATTTCATTGTTACCTGACGCTTGCAGCGGTTGCTGTATAAGGATATACCAATGTCGTGATCACATGGATGTGAATGAACGACCTTATATGCACTCCTTATTTTGAGAAGGTTCTGCGACACGGTGAGTGAAGCATAGCTTCAAGCTAACGAACGAGAAGCAAGATGCTGAACGGGCTTTTAGGTAAGGATATCATTCAAGCACTCTGACCTCCATGGGCCAATGATACTCCCGGTATCATTATGGCATTCCCTACATCCCTGTAGATCAAGGAGAAAATGCCAAATTTTATATGGAACAAAATTGACCCTGTGGGCTCTGCGGCAGCAAACAACCTCCATGTTTAAGAGCCACTCTCGCTCGGATAGTTTCACGCTGTGAAACCTCGCCATGCTACCGAAGCTCACGGTCGCATCTACACCTGTCTCTTAGTCACATCTTTTCTGCCACCAAAACTGACCTCATAGTTCCTCACCCGCCGCTAACATTTCTTTAGCGGCACGATAGCCTGCGACCTGTGCTTGTAATTGATCCCAGCCTTCCCAAATCGTTGACCAGCTGGCAATACCAGTACCTTTTGTATTGGTAAAACCGCCTAATTTTGCCAGTGATATGTAGGCCCATTTCATGCTCGGTGCCGACTTCCCTTTGTAACCTCTGGGCTTGTAATGCCGCATCAGTAGCTTCCATTCATCTCGAACGAAAACGGTATCGCAGCCTTGTTCTTCAAGACTAAGCGCCTCCCCTACCAGTCCTTTTTTCCTTAAATAATAAGGGAGTGTGATGGTTTCTCTAAGCTGTAGCAGTCGTACACCAATAAATGCCAAAATAGAGGCTGCCCGTTCTAAATTTTGCGGCTCCGTCATTCGCTGCCGCTCAGCTCCTGCGCCTGTTTTCCAGGCTTTATGGAAATCTTCTACTCGCCATCTGGCAGCATAAATATCAATAACATGCAGGGCTTGTTTTAAAGTCTCTATGGGTTCTGTGGTTAATAGTATCCAGCGTAATGGCTCGGTAACCGTGGCTGATGCTTTCTCTTGGGCGTAAATCACATTGACTGAAATCACCCGTGACATGGTTTCACCTAAACGCTCTCGGCAAAAATGTGACGCATCCGGCCACTTGCCACTTTCTTTTTCATCAGCAGCTTCGGGATGATTAGGGCGACACCACCAATCTTGATGGATTAAGCCAATGGTTCTGGTGGTGTGACTATCCAGCAGCATGACTGAGTGAACCCACCAACCACGTGATCTATCGGTCTTTTGGCCCAGTTTGCCCAAATCGGCAGCGACCTGATGTTTATAGCTCAGTGAGGTGGTGTCTTCTAGCGCGAGAATTTCTGCAACCGACACGGCTTCTTTTGCGGTATGTTGAAATCCTGCGACTCGGATCATATCTGGAGAAACATTATCATTGCGGATCAATCGGTAAGCCCCTTCTAGTTCAGCTTCATTGCCACGGCATGATAGCGCGATAGACTTACCGCTGCTACGAGCCATATTGGCTGCGGTACTGACTAACCTATCAGCACGGCGAATATCACCTAATTTAGCATGTTGAAAGTGAGATTTAGCCCATTCTTCTGCATTGAAAATTGACATTGTTAAAAACTTTAAGTTATTGAATTTTATGATCAGATCCTGGTGATTCAATAAAGTTTAATTTTCTCAATATTTGTGTAGAAGAGTCAGCTCTAAGACTTAAAGCGTACTCCTCAGTTTGCAACGATAACTTGAATGCGATACTTTCAAAAGTGGTTGAGTTATCGGCATTTTCAGCATACAAAACTATCAAAGACAAACTGTCAAAAGAAGAAGAATCAATCATAATTAAAACCGAATCTGATCTTGAACACTTAAAGGGGTTCCTAACTGATCTCCCTAACAAAACCCGCGAGTCAATCTTAAAGAACATAGATGACTTAGAGGCTTTAGAGGGAAATCTTGCGATCAACATTCATAAAAACATAAAAGGAGACAAAAGACCTGATGAGTTATTGCTGATTGCAGATACTAAGAATTTGATCTTCAAAACAGCATAATTATATTTATGGATTAGTAGAAAGAAGAGCTAAGGATCTTCTTTCTACAGTCATGGTTACTTAGCTTATTTCCACAGATTAAGTAGCCCCAGTGATATTGCCATATTATTGCTAATACGAATCTTACAAGTTAGTGCACAAGCACTAACAAGCTTTTGTCCAAAAGTGAGTTACTAGCCAGTAAAATTCAAATCGAAGAAGCACCTTTTTCGAAGCAATAGCTGGTGTGAACGCGGCCGTGACTTTCGGTTTCAGGGTGAGGTATCGCGAAGTGATACTCTTCGATCGAGAGGCTGGGTGAATATGGTATAGCCATGAGCCTATGAACGAGAAGCATGGAAGCTGAACTGGCCTTTAAACATGGAAGTGGTTGGAAATCACAAAGCGTATAGGGATACTTCTTATGAAATCAAGAGCCAGCATTCAATCTAGCCATATGAAAAGGCACTAGATTCCCGCCCACAAGCATTGCGGGAATGATCAGTATTAAATTGTTATCCTATCGAGGGGCAATCGAGAAGATATTGATGAGGCTTGTTATCATACAAACCTCAAATCAACTCCCCGTGAGCTTCTGCCACCAAGATAAGGGCTCGCCACAGTTTTTCGCCGGGTGATAACTGCCACTCAAGGCTGGTAGCGCAATGGTATTTTCACAACCCGCTTCCATCGCTTTACCGGTTAAACGATCGAAGTGACCATTCACCACACCATTGACGGGAACCCGCCTTAAACTGATAGGTGGACGATTATTGAGGAAGTCTTGGTAAACGGCCATGGCGCCGCTGCTGCCGTAGAGTCCAGTCTTACCGTTATCATCGCGGCCAACCCAGATTGCCACCACATTACGTTCATCGAAACCGGCAAACCAGGAGTCACGGGAGTCATTACTGGTGCCTGTCTTACCCGCAAGGCTAGTCTCTGGGAATGCCTGACCTAAACGAGCCGCCGTGCCAGATTGAACCACTTGAGTCATGGCATATTGCACCAAGAAGTTTGTCGCGGGATCTATCGCCTGACTCTGAGGAATAGGTAATATTGGCAGTGGATTATTATCCTTGTCTAACACGGCTGTGATAGAAGATAGTCGACGATAGCGTCCATTATCGGCAAGGGTCTGATAGACCTGAGCCACCATCAAGGGCGAGCCATTTACCGCACCCAGCAACATAGAAGGATACTCAGAGATTTTCTCCCTCCAACCCGCCTTGTCCAAGGTCGTGGCCACACTACTGACTCCGATAGCCATGCCCAAGTTCACCGTGGGCACATTCATCGACTTCTTGAAGCCTGTGAGCAGAGGCACCTCGCCGCTAAACTTCCTAGTCACATTCTGTGGAGACCAGGTTTTCCCATGATCATTTTTCAAGGTGATGGGCTGGTCTTTCAGTGGCGTCGCCAGATTATATTTATCGGCTTGCTTGAGCGCAGTGGCATAGACAAAAGGTTTTATCAGGGACCCTATGGGACGACGTATTTCAACGGCGCGGTTATAGCCCTGGTAGCCCGGAGATTTATCTCCCACCATAGCAGCGATACCGGCTGTAGCCTTGTCGGTCAACACCATACCCACTTGAAGCTGCTGCTCATTTTTGCCTAATCGAGCCATCACCTTCTTGACCGACTTTTCGGCCGCTTCCTGGGCCATAGGATCGAGTGTGGTGTACACCTTAATCCCCGACTGCTTGAGTAAGGTATCTCCGAAGCGTCTCGCCAGTTCATGTTTCACCACGGCAAAGAAGGCAGGTAACTTTTGATGTACAGGCCTATCTGACTTTCTCAAGCCTAGAGGAGATTCGGCAGCGGCCTTGTATTGGGCAACAGAGATCTTTCCCCCTTCCATCAAGAGCCTAAGCACCAAGTCTCGTCGCTCCTGAGCACGCTCAGGAGAACGCCAGGGATTGTAATAAGAAGGACCCTTAATCACGGCGACTAAGAAAGCCTGTTGAGACAGAGTCAATTCGGCGATAGGACGACCAAAATAAAACTGAGACGCCAGCCCCATTCCATGTACGCCACGGGCTTTATCTTGCCCCATATAGACTTCATTAAGATACGCTTCTAAGATCTCATCTTTGCCATAACGGAAATCGATGATCAAGGCCATCAAGGCTTCACGGGCCTTACGCACCAGTGAACGCTCGCTCGACAGGAAGAAGTTTTTAGCCAGCTGCTGGGTCAGTGTCGAGCCCCCCTGCACCGTTCTTCCCGCGCTGATGTTGACCATCAAGGCGCGGAGGATGGCTAAAGGGTTTACGCCGTAGTGTTCGTAGAAACTTCTGTCTTCGACCAAAATAAGGGCTTCTATAATCGATGACGGCATCTTATCGACTTTCACAAACACCCTATCTTCACCATCACCTGTGATGATTCTATCCAGTAATACCGGTTCGAGATGGAACACAGCCAGTTGACGATGATCTTGGGATCGAGAAATAGCACTCACACCTTGAGAATCGAAGCTGATCATCACCCTCTGCTCCGCCTGATCCCCTTGAGGATGTAGAAAAGGCCTACGCCAGAGATCGACTCTGGTTCTGGATGCGGAAAACTCACCGACCTGTCTGGGATTGGCGACCTTGCGATAACCGAGTAACTTAAGCTCTGAAATTAATTGGCCATGACTGACTGCAGCGCCGGGATAAAGGGCCATGGAACGGCTGAATATCTGAGCGGGAAGGTGCCATTTCTGCCCTTCAAATTTACGCGCTATGATTTGATCCAGATAGATGCTGTAAATAGACACAACTGCGATGACAATAACGCCAAGCTTCCAGCCGATAGACCAGACTTTACCGCCCCAGCCAGAGGATACTTTTTTAGCCGAAGACTTTTTACGCGGCTTAGCTTTAGATGGTGCTTTCTTAGCACCTTGTTTAGATACGGCTTTCTTTGTCATCTTTATTCCGAAAAAAGGTTTCAGCTCCCGGGGATTAAGCTCCGGAGCTAGCGATCATTTCTACTTAATGTTTTTTTCTTGGTAAAACGGGTCGGCAGGGTATTGGCAGGATCGTCTGGCCACAAGTGCTTGGGATACTTGCCTTTCATCTCTTTCTTAACTTCGACATAGGGTCCTTGCCAGAAGCTGGCGAGATCGGCAGTTAAGGCTAAAGGTCTGCGCGCCGGAGAGAGTAGTTCCATGGTCACCGTTAGCTTGCCATTCGCTAAGATAGGACTCTGAGCCATGCCTAATGCTTCTTGTAATCTGACACTGAGCTTGGCCCTGCCTGCATCATCATAGGTGATTGCCGCTCTGGTCCCGGTCGCCATGGGCCAATGGCAGGGAAAAAGCTTGTCGAGGCGCTGCCGTTTGTCCCACTCAAAAAGATTAAGCAGCTGAGTATAACAGTCAAGGGCCCGCAGTTGTGACAAGCTTCTTACATCATTAATGTAAGGCCCCAGCCAATCTTCCAAGGTATCTAAAAGATGCTGTTCGCCGATATCCGGCCAGCCGGTATCTGTATCTAGCTCGGACGCTAGCTTAACTCTACTTTGAAGCTGTAATGTCTTATGGTTAAAATCAAGTAATTCCAATCCCTTACTGCGTATTTGTTCAAATATGGCTGCTTTTACCTGCTCGGGTGCAGGCTGGTTCGATGCCGTCTTACTCAAGACAATTTGACCGATCCTCTGTCGACACTCGGCAAAAAAGCGTCCTTTCGCCTCATCCCAGCCACAATAATCTTGGCTCTTGACCAGAAAAGATAATCGCTTGTTAAACAAATCTTCATCTATCTCGGCCGCCAAATAGACTCGACCACTGGTGCGTCCCTCACTCTCCTGAAAATCTGCCACCACCAGCCAATCGGCTCGTGCTAAGGGATCATGTTCCGCAAGAGTGACTCCGGTACCATTCGCCAACTGATAGCCAGACACACCTCGGCTCTTGGCTATACGATCCGGGAAAGCCAGCGCTAATAACAGGGCAATATCACCGGAACCCACAGATGAGACCAGCCGCGACAGGTCGATATTAACCTTGAGTTTTTTCATCCAGGTACGTACCTGTTTACCGGCTTCCCCCTGGATTGATTCTCTGAGGTAGTTACTGATATCGACGCCATGTCGACCCAAGGAGCGGGACTCTAAAATACCGGCGAGTAAACAAGCTAAGCCCACCAGATGATCATCTCCCTCAGTTTGTGAAAGCGTCTTTGCCTTGAGTAACATATGCGCCAGTCTTGGATGACAGCCCAACTGATAAGCTTGACTACCATGGCGAGTTAGCTTTCTCTGTGCATCGACCAGCTCTAACAAGGCCAACAACTGCCAGGCCACTGTCTCATTGGCTTTCGAAGGCTGAGTCAGCAGAGGCAAGTCATTAAGCGCCTTCACTCCCCAATAAGCGGCATCGAGTGACATGGGAACCAGATCGCTGTGTAAAATTTCCGGCTCATCCGCCTTTATTAGTCGCCCTTGTTCCTCTTGACTCCAGAGCCGCAGGCAATAACCGGCAGAGAGACGCCCCGCACGCCCCGCACGCTGGGCCGCAGATGCCTGACTGATGCGTTTGAGTGCCAGGCGCGTCACCCCGGTTTTAGGGTTAAAGCTGGCATGGCGTTTATAACCGGAATCGACCACCATGGTGATACCGTCAATGGTCAGACTCGACTCGGCAACATTGGTCGACAAGACGATTTTACGCTTACCGTCTGTGGCAGGAGCGATTGCCTTGTCTTGAGCCTTAGCCGGCAGACTGCCATAGAGTGGGCAGAGAGAAAATAGATTAAGATCTAAACGCTTAGATAAATAGTCATGTAAGCGCATGATCTCCCCCTGACCAGGAAGGAAGGCAAGCAGTGAGCCAGAAGAATCGATATCGCTCGCCACATCGGCGTCGATGCTAGCAAGGTGCTTATCATCGCCATTGAGCAAGTCGACGATGCATTTCCCCATGTGTTCTAACCAGATTTGGGTGCTATTTTGATAAGGATTGGCCCCTTGATTCCGCCCCTTAGATTCTGCCAGGCTTCGATAACCTAGCTCGACTGGAAAACTGCGGCCCTCACTCTGCAATGAGCAGGCATCAGGCATCAGAGTCGACAGTGGCAAGCCTGCAAGCGTAGCCGACATGGCCAAGATCTTAAGATCTTCTCGAAATGATCCCTGGATCTCCAGCGCCAACGCCAAACCAAGATCAGTCGTGAGGTGGCGCTCATGGATCTCATCGAAAATAATCAACGCGATTCCGCTTAACTCGGGATCTTGCTGGATCATGCGAGCCAAAATACCTTCGGTGACTATCTCTAACCGGGTCGAAGTACCGCAACGAGACTCGCCCCTAACTCTATAACCGACCTCTGCACCTATCTGAGTGCCTCGCTGGCTGGCAATATAATGCGCCACACTCCTTGCCGCCACGCGCCTGGGTTCAAGCATCAAAATTTTGCCCTTCAGCTCACTCCAATCTAGCATGGCTAGTGGTAATGCCGTCGATTTTCCGGCACCGGTGGGCGCTTCCAGAATAACTTGATTATTGGCACGAAAAGCCTCTCTTAAGGGTAAGAGCAGCTGGTGTATGGGTAACTGATTCAAGGGAGGTGAGATCTCTATGGCTGATGGCGCCCCAGTGTACATGATTGCCGCTGGGATGGCATACGCCCTAACCTCTTTCTAGCTTTGAGCTTTAAGCCATTGGCTATGACTCAACAAATGATACGTTCGATCAGATTGGTTACCTACTCTCTGGGAACAAGGGTTAACTGATCATCAGTCTCACTACCTTGCTCACCGTTCAGCTTATTCATGAGCCAATGCAAGCTTTCTCCTCGAGTCAGTGTACTGAGTTTGGCGGGCTTAACTATGGCATAATATAACATGCTTATGTACCTCACTCAGTACGAATGTACAGGCGCATGAATTATTGCCAGATTTAACAGCCTATTAGGGATTTCTTTTTCCATTTTTCTTCGGTTAAACCGATAACAGAACTCACTAAGGTATTCGTGAAGGTATTTTCCCGAAACTCCATGAAATGTGCCGAGTAAAAAGGCTTTTAAGTTACCTATTGCAATATGAACCCAAGGCAACCATTCATCGACCAACTCACTCGGTGTAACCCTAGCTTCATGCTGTTGAGTGTTATCTATGATATTCAAAGCGGCTAGTCCGTCAGTATGAACTTCTTGCTGTGCATTTAAGTGCCTAGCAACAAAATCGTTAACGGCTTCATGACAAACACTGTCGACGGCCTGCATAGCGATAAATCCCGCGCGTTTCCCTTTGCTTTCAACAGCAATTAACACAGGCGTTTACCCTGCGGCTCCACGTCCGCGTTTACCTTTTCTCTTTTCCCCCAACGAAGGCATCATCAATTTCAATGAGACCTGAAAGCCTATATAGACTGTCTCTATGACCCATTGCCGTTCTCAACTTGCTCAATATTAAGCGTGCCGTTCGCCAATTAACCTCAATGAGTTTACTGAGCCTCAATGCTGAAATGCTGCCTTTATCTGAGCCGAGAAAGTAGATGGCCCAAAACCACTTCGCTAAGGGAAGGTGGTTTAAACAATCAATTTCAGAACCAAACTGGCGTTGCCATTCAAAAAAACTAGCTTCAGGCGTTTTCATCGTCAATCTCACTTCTAGTCGTGATTCATATGTTAGTCCTTAAGGAGCTGTAGCCCTTTAAATATGAGGGGTTATAGCTGGATTCTCAGACATGAGTTTCTGTTAGTTGTACAAAAAGCGTCTGATTATCTCTTTTAGGATGAGCGCGGCAAGCATACTCACTGAAGTAACGGCACCATTTCCTTAGTGTCTTTTTGATCCTGTATTCACGTCCAGATAACAGTGCTTTTAAAATGTCAGGCAGCCAATCGTTTGCACACCGTGCGACTTTTTGCGTAGATATAGTCACTTGGTGTATTAGGCCGCTCGCCCTCGCGATAAAGCGCTTTAATAGTAAGGTAAGCATGCTCGCCCACACGAGACTTTCGGCAATGCTTTTATCTCGAGTATTGAAGGTTTTTAAACCGCTGTATGACTTTAACTCCTTGAAGAATAATTCTATTTGCCAGCGTAATCCATATAATTCACTTACTTTATCAGCGCTGAATTGTGCTCACTTTAGGTTGGTGATGAGGTAACCAATCGCCGATTTATTTCTATCCCAGAAGGCGATTAATCGATGAGTTCCTGGCTTGCTTTTCCACTGAACATCGAGGTCGATTATTTGCTCTCGATGCCATTTAAGTTGCTTTAATTTTTTACCGATTAACCCTTCTATCGCAAGTCTTTGGCTATCAAAAGCCGCTTTTATATCGGGATTAATTTTACCATTGGTTCGCATAATTACATGACCACCGTGTTTGTCTGCTTGATAGCAGTAATCAATATTAAAGTAACCCGCGTCCATGAGCAGCAAGGTGTCCTGTATTTCATAAGCAAAGGGATTATAGTGCCGCTCACTTTCTGAATCGGGAGAAATACCCAGATAATTGTAATGACCAGACATCAAATCCGTGGTCACGTGTCACTCCATGGCTGCCGGGTGAGTCTTGGTGAATCGGCCGGGAAACTCTTTAGTTAAACCAATGTGCAATTTGAGGGAGCTAGCATCATGAGCCTCTATCGACTTAAAGGGGTATTCACTCGGTAATACTCTATGCACTAACTCGAGTAGCCACTCGTTAGCGGCTTGTTCGACAAGAGTTCTAAGTAGTTGAGTTAACTCTGGTTTTTTAGTTTATTATGAAAGGGATTATAGTTGATCCCGATGTCATGTTGGCTGCATAAATTCTTATGAATATCAGCAAGGTTAATATTGGTTCTGGTTCCCAAAGTATTGAGGATTGCCAGCACCAACTGCATGGGTGAAATGTTGCGCATCCGCTGCATGAAATGACACTGTTTGGCTAATTGAGTGATGTTGCATGAGTTAAGAACACTTGTCAGTTGCTTAGGAATCGCGTTAAAATTCATTGATTAGTGGTTCGCACTTACTATTTGATCATGAGATGAGTACAACTTCCAACTTTTATTAAATAACATTGGTTAATCATGTAGATATTGAGTTTTTGCTTAAGATCCTACGTATGAGTCGTGATTTATACAATAAGAATAGACTGAAACTGACTCATATGCAGAGGCATGTAATATAAAGAAGAGCTATTTCCCTTAGCCATAGTTAAAGGAAGTAATATGCAGCGACTATTTTTAGGCGTCTCACCAACAAAGCAGCAAATTAATCAGCTCAGCGATATTCAGTCTTTGCTGGGTACGGCAGGTCACAAAGGCTATGGTCGCCCGGTCAATCGATACAATTTCCATATGACCCTTGCCTTTCTCGGCCAAACCGATGATGCCTCTCTTGCTCAGTTAATTAACGCTATCGATGCAATGGCTTTCACCGATAACTGGACAAAATTTAGCATCACCTTAGACAAGTTCACCCTATGGCGTAAACCTCAGGTGCTGTGTTTATCCGCGCCTTCCTTGACTCAGGTATCACTCAATCCTGAGTTGTACTCTGCCGTGGAGCATTGTCAGAAGATTATTGATTCGACACAGTCAAAATCGCCACCGACCCCTTCGACGGAGAATGGCGCCGAGCCGCTAATTAAACCCCATCTACATTTCACTCCCCACATCACCTTGCTCAGGAAAGCCAAGTTGTTGCCCAAGCAAACTCTGATGCAAATGGGTTTAGCGTCGATCACACTAACGCCAAATCAGATGCACTTATATCAATCAGTCAGTGGCGAACGTGGTGTCGAATACCATATTTTACATTCCTGGCCACTCGTCTAAATATCTCTGGATAAAAAATGCCAGTTCAGTCCATTATGTCTCTATAAAAAGGCCAGTTCGGTCATTGAATTCTGGCTCAAAAGATCTGCCAGAATGATGAATAAAATCAGAGCCAGCCATTACTAATCAGTAACTTAACGATACAGAATCTAACTTTCAACTTGACCTAGAGTAAATGGCTGGATATTGCCGATAACATCTAAATAAAACCTGTCTAACTCCATAAAATTGATGTATTTGAAACAAAAGAGAGATTTTTAGGCAGAGCTTGTTACCTCAATGATTGAGGAGGGAAAGGAGATAAAGTCTGTTGATTGGGTCGAGTTATCTGCTAGTTTCTAGATATTGACAACACTTAGCAAAGTGCCGTCGTCGCTTACCCAAGTGCTCACCATAGCTGGTCAGTTCTTGTAGTGTGCCTACAGGCCCATGAAACAGCTTGCCAAATTCAGAAGTGATTTTTATCCAGTTATCGCTGGAAATATTTAATCTGATTAATATCTTAGCCCCACTCGAAGAAATAGCCCCTCGTTTATCATCACGAATAACCCTGCCAGTTTCATCAACTAATTCAAGATAGTCTTTGAGTGAAAAATTAATGCCTTTAAGTTGATTGAGGCGCTCATTACCAATAAAAGGCAGGAGTTTTTCTGGTTGTTTACCTTTTAAAGCGGCGTTAACTCGCAATTGGAGACTCGTGTGGTCAGAGTCTTCCGGGGTTTTAGCCATTTGGGCTCTAATAGGATTGAGCTCTACATAAGCCATACAAGCCAATACTGCTGCTTCATCGAGTAACGCTTGGCTTTTGAACCTCCCTTCCCAAAAATGCCCAGTGCAGTTATCTTCCTGATTGGCTTTTCTGGCAATAGGCTCATTGAGGCACCGCATAAACCAACTTATGTCACTTAATCGACTCCGGTACTGGGCTATTAAGTGTTTCAATTGAGAGACTTGGTATGCTTCGATTACCTCACCTTTAGCAAATTGCTGGCTTAGATCAGTGCCCTTAAAGATTTGATGCCACTGCTCTACCACCTCTCTGTCACTCCACCTATTGGCAAGTTCGATATCAATACGCAGCACCAAGTGAAGATGATTACTCATTACCGCATAAGCCGCCACATCAATAGCAAACACGCCCGCTAAGTTGAGTAGCTGAGTTTCAATCCAGCCACGTCGATGTTCATAAGATTTCCCTGTAAAAGCATCGACTCCCGCGATGAATGCTTGTCTGACTGTTCGACTGCAGCAATGGTAGAATAGAGTGTCTTCAATACTAATTTGTGTGCTTCGCGGACGGGGCATAATAACCTCCTATATCAACCAATATCTAAAGCTTAGTAGGTGACCCTTGATTCATCAATTAACAATGCCTGTCTCTATTTTTCGTCTCTATTTTTCATGAACGAGAAGCATGGATGCTGAACTGGCATTTTTATAGGGACATAATTGGCTGAACTGGCACTTGTATATGGACATATTTTATCGAACTTGCCCTATATAAAATCAATAGATTCCCGCCCACAAGCATTACGGGAATGACAAATATTGAATTGCTATCCAACACAATAGAGACCGATGAAATTCACCCTGCCACAAGACTATCTGCATTCGAGTGAGGCTCAGTCGCCACTAAACGCACCGTCGCCGCACCTATGATATCTAACAAGCTCAATTTTCAGTTTAAGATGAAAAATGTGTGCAAAAAATCCGGAGCCACTGGGCTCCGGTTTAAGATTAGTCCTGAAGCATGCTCGCTATGGTCAGCATACCGTGTGTGGTACCACCTGCGGCCCAAAGATTATTTGCAGAGTCGGCAAAGGCAGAAGCCAGATCCATATGCAGCCATTTCACATCCGGTGACACGAAATGCCACAGGAAGCCTGCAGCATTGGAGGCGCCACCGGCGCCGCCACCTTTCATCGGACGACTGTTCGCCGTATCGGCATAGGCAGATGGACACATCTCACGATGCCAAGGATCTAACGGCAGAGGCCAAACACGCTCACCCACTTCGGCAGCTTTTGCTTGTGCCATAGCAAGCACTTCACTCGATGGAGAGAAGATAGCATTGTAATTAGTCCCGACCGCCATCACAGCCGCGCCAGTTAAGGTCGCTGCATCTATGATCAATTCAGCACCCGAGGCTGATGCCGCTTGTAAGCCATCGGCCAACACCAGGCGTCCTTCGGCATCGGTATTGACCACTTCGACGGTAACACCATTTTTATAGGTCAAGATATCGCCAAGCTTATAGGCATGACCACTGATCAGGTTCTCGGCGCAGCAAAGGAACAGCTTCACACGCTTGTTCAAGCCTTGTTTCATCGCCAAACCGAGCGCCGCGGTCACGGTAGATGCGCCGCCCATGTCACACTTCATTCCCAACATGCCTTCCGAGGCCTTGATGCTGTAGCCGCCGGAGTCGAATGTAATGCCTTTACCCACTAAGGCCACAGATACTGGAGCATCTTCTCCTAGCGGGTTGTAATCGAGTTCAAGCATGGCAGGTGGACGTTCACTGCCACGACCCACAGCATGAATACCTACCCATTTCTGCTCTAAAAGCTCTTGGCCTTCGATGATACGGTAAGTCACCTTGGTGCCGCCGATCTCAGATAACCAATGGGCTGCTAGAATAGCTAACTTAACGGGCGCTAAATTTTCAGGGGTTTCATTGATCAAATAGCGCGCAAAACCAGCACTCTCAAGGCGGTTTTGCAGTTCAGTTTGAACCGAATCATCACCAGTCCAACGAATCTCAGGTTCAGATTTAGCCGTGGTAAAACCCAGGGAGAAGGCCCACTGAGAGTCCACATTCCACAATTCACCTTCAAGGGCTATGGTCGATAAACCTTGGCTACGCAGTTTACGTGCCGCTTGTTGGATCTGACGCAACTCATCGTCACCTTGGAGATGAATCGTCGCCAGATCATTACTAAAAGTAACATCAGCCTTACCCCAATGAGCGGCCGGTGCATCTTTGGTAAGGATAACTTTCATTAAATCTGTCATGGGTGTTCCTTCCTAGACTATTGCTTATTTCATTTTGCACGAAGTTTACTTCATAGAGTCAGATACCGACAGTTAAAAGCTGATAACCTTGTGCCATTATTCCAATAATAGCGGATCTCAACTCATGGAATTCACTCCCTCATTCCAACAAGGAAAATTAATAAAAAGATACCAACGCTTCCTTACGGATATCGAACTCGAAGATGGCAGCAAGGTCACCATACACTGCCCTAATACCGGCTCCATGAGAAACTGTCTGTTTGAGGGTAAAAGAGTCTGGTTTTCCATCTCGGATAACCCTAAACGTAAATACTCACGCACCTGGGAGCTGGCCGAGTCCGACCAAGGTCACCTTATCGGCATCAATACCGGCAGAGCCAATCAGCTGGCAGAGGATGCCATTAGAGCTGGTGTCATCACCGAGCTGCAGGGGTATAGTTATCTTAAGCGTGAAGTAAAATACGGCAGTGAAAATAGCCGTATCGATATTCTGTTACGGGACGAATCGACAACGAGTCCTAAGCAAGACTGTTATATAGAGGTAAAAAGTTGCACCTTATTAGAGGAGGGCCAAGGCTACTTTCCCGACGCTGTCACTAGCCGCGGACAGAAGCATCTTCGCGAGTTGATGGAGATGGTCACTTTAGGCCATAGAGGCGTGCTGCTTTTTGTGGTGCAGCACACAGGAATCGACTCGGTACAGGCGGCCGCGCATATCGATGCGGAATATGCTCGACTCCTCACCAAGGCACATCAATCTGGCGTCGAAATATTAGCATATTGTGCAGAAATGTCGCCAAATTGCTCCTCCTTGATTAAATCCTGTCCTGTCAAACTCTAAATCGGTAGTATAAGTTGAATTAATTAACAATAGGGAACATAGTCAAGGAATATCATTACTGCAACATAAAAAGTTTGCTTGCTCTATCAGTTTCTGATATAGATATCGGCCTTAAAATACAAGCGCCCTACAACGCAAATGATTAACAGGAGATGCGTTATGCCAGAAGGCACTAAAAAACTCGGCGTGCTCGCTATCGCAGGTGTAGAACCTTATCAGAAAAAATCTGGTGAGGAATACATGAACGCAGATCAGTCGAGCCACTTCAGAAAGATTCTGGATGCTTGGCGTAATCAATTGCGTGAGGAGGTCGATCGTACTCTTAGCCACATGCAAGACGAAGCGGCTAATTTTCCAGACCCTGTAGACCGCGCAGCACAAGAAGAGGAGTTCAGTCTCGAACTTCGAGCTCGTGATAGAGAACGTAAATTGATCAAGAAGATCGAGAAAACACTGCAAAAGATTGAAGACGATGATTTTGGTTTCTGTGATTCTTGTGGTATCGAAATCGGCATCCGCCGTTTAGAAGCCCGTCCAACAGCCGATCAGTGTATCGACTGTAAAACACTTGCCGAGATTAAAGAAAAGCAGATGGCTGGTTAATCTTGCTTTCTTACTTACTTACTTAAATCTCTAAGTAAGCATAAGCAAATAAAGCGGGGGTCCTCCCCGCTCTAATTCCTCCCCTCAATAATTCAGCCTTAGTTATTTTTTCTTAGGTGAAATGATTTGAATCACCAACAATATATTGGCCGATTTGCCCCCTCTCCTTCGGGCCCCCTACACCTTGGTTCTCTCGTTGCCGCTCTGGGCAGTTATTTGCGTGCCCGCTCACAAAACGGCCAATGGCTGGTTCGTATCGAAGATATCGATCCTCCTCGTGAAATAGCTGGGGCAACAGATGATATCTTACGCACCTTAGAGGCTTACGGACTTCATTGGGATGGCGATGTCTTGTATCAAAGTGACCGTATCTATGCTTATCAGAGCCAAATAGACACGTTGATGGCACAGGACAAGGCGTATTTCTGTCAATGCAGCCGTAAACAGATCAAAGCCATGGGCGGTACCTATGATGGACGTTGTGGTCGACTCACTAAGCCACACCACCGCGGCGCCATTCGCATCCGCAATAGTGCTGGTATTGACAGGTTTAATGATCTGCTGATGGGAGAGATCAAAGTAGATAAAGACTTTGCCACCGAAGACTTCATCATCAAGCGTAGCGACGGTTTATATGCCTATCAATTGGCAGTGGTAATGGACGATGCCCTCCAACAAATCACCGAGGTGACAAGAGGCAGTGACTTGCTCATCCCCACTTGCAGACAGATAAGTCTGTTTCAGATGTTTGAGCAGACGCCGCCAACATGGCTTCACTTACCTCTGGTCTGCACAGAGCCAGGCATGAAACTCTCGAAACAGAACCATGCCCCCGCCATAGATAAAGCGCAGCCCCAGGCAAGCTTCAATGCCGCCTTAGCTTTTTTAGGCCAGGCCCAGGTAACCCCGGAGCAGAAAATGGCAAAAATGGTCACTCAAGCCGTCGCACAATTCGAGCTATCCTTAGTCCCCAATCAAACAGAAATCATCCAAACGTAAGAATATACTCATTAGGTTACATTTGGGGTATCATAGCCGCCTTGTTGTAACCCATAGTACTTTTGCACAGCACTGATGCAATTCCGAGGTGTCCCATTTTTCGCCGTATTAGCAAATTCTGTAAACAGTTATTTGATAACAAACAGACGACTGAAGAAACGATAAATTCAGGCCTAAGTCTGGAGGTTGTCCCGAGACAAGATCACACTATTTCTCGGAGACAGATGAGCGAAAATGCCATAAAGGTACTCTATCGCCTACATAAGTCTGGCTTTAAGGCGTATCTGGTCGGTGGCGGCGTGCGTGATATTCTCCTGGGGTTTCAACCTAAAGATTTTGATGTGGTCACCAATGCCACGCCTGAAGAGATCAAGGGGCTGTTCCGTAATTGTCGACTCATTGGCAGACGCTTCCGTCTGGCCCATATCGTCTTCGGCCGTGATGTGATCGAAGTCGCCACTCTACGTGGCCATCATGTGGACTCGGGTGAAAAGATCTCCAAGACCAATGCCGAAGGGCGATTGCTGCGTGATAACGTCTACGGCACCATAGATGAAGATGCCGAGCGTCGTGACTTCACCGTCAATGCCCTCTATTACGACATCAGTGACTTCTCCATTCACAGTTATGGTGGTGGCCTACAAGACCTTCAGTCTCGTACCATCAGAATGATAGGCGATCCCAATACCCGCTACCGTGAAGACCCTGTGCGTATGCTCAGAGCCGTGCGCTTCGCTACTAAGCTTGGTATGACCATAGAGAAAGACACAGCTTCACCTATCTCTGAATTGGCACCTCTGCTGAAAGATATTCCTGCAGCCCGCATGTATGAAGAGATCCTTAAACTCTTCTTCAATGGCCAAGCACAGAACAACTTCAACATGATGCGTGACTTTGGCCTGTTTGAACCGCTATTCCCTCTGGTCAATAGTCTGCTAGTCGATGAGCCTGAAGGCCCGGCGGCCAAGATGATGCAGAGCATAATGGAGAGCATCGATGCTCGGGTAAAAGCCGAAAAAACGGTCACTCCAGCATTCTTCTACGCCGCTATTCTCTGGTACCCTCTCAGCCAACGTGCCGATGACATCGCCTTAGAGGGTGGCTTAAGTCTCTACGATGCTTATTATGCCGCCATGGGCGACGTGATGGAACAGCAGTGTAGTACCATCAGTATCCCACGCCGCTTTAGTACCCCGGCGAAAGATATCTGGCAGCTACAGTTAAGGTTCGATCGTAACCAAGGTACGCGTGCCTTCAAGTTTATCGAACATCCTAAATTCCGCGCAGCCTATGATCTGTTATTGCTTAGAGCAAGCGCAGAAGGTAGCGCAGTGGCTAAATCTGCCGCTTGGTGGAAGAGCTTTGTCGAAGGTGGCGAAGAGCAACGTAGCGTCATCGCTCGCTCAGTCAACAATGGCAGTCGAAATCGTAGCTCGAATCAGCGCCGTCGTCGTAAGCCATCGGCCAAGAGGACATCACCTGACTCAGGCGAGCAGTCAAGCAGCCAATCGACCGAGAAGCCAGCGGACAATCAAGCTAGCTCCCCATCAACGGATAAGCCAGCCGGCTAATGGCCAAGGTTTATCTTGCTCTCGGGGCAAACCTGACAGAGCCCGAATCTCAGCTCGACAGCGCCTGTAAGGCTCTGCTCGAGCTGGCTGACTCGAATATTACGCCCGCACTCACAATATCCTCTTACTATCGCTCGGCCCCCATGGGCGATGTAGTCCAGCCCGATTATGTTAATGCCGTTGCCTGCTTCCATACTCGCCTAGATCCCTTCGAGCTATTGGACGCATTACAGCAGATAGAGAATGAGCAGGGGCGGGTCAGATTAGCACGTTGGGGACCACGCACTTTAGATCTCGACCTCTTACTCTACGACAATCAGACCATAGAGACTCCCAGACTCACAGTTCCCCACTATGGTATGAAACAGCGCAGCTTCGTGCTTATCCCCCTCGCCGAGATAGCACCTGAGCTAACACTGCCATGTGGCACAGCACTCAACGAACTTATCGATGCGGGTTTGGCAGCAGAATTAGAACAAATAGTCAGATAGTATTGAACTCTGATGGGAGTTAGCTTATAACAACTCTCTAGCAAGAATTCATAACCGTTTTTTAATCAGATTTAAGAAAGTCACTATGTCTAAGATAACTAGCTCTACCCTGCTCAAGTTTAAGCAGGAAGGTAAAAAGTTCACTTCACTCACGGCCTATGATGCAAGTTTTGCCAGCGCCTTCGACAGTGAAGGCGTCGATGTATTACTCGTAGGTGACTCTATGGGCATGGTGCTTCAAGGACATGATGATACTCTGCCGGTCTCGGTCGAAGATATCGCCTATCACACTCGCTGTGTTCGTCGCGGAGTAAAGCGTGCTCTACTTATTGCCGACATGCCCTTTATGAGCTATGCCACTCCAGAACAGGCAATGACCAATGCCGCTATTCTGATGCAAGCTGGTGCCAACATGGTCAAGGTTGAAGGCGGCCACTGGCTGTTAGAAACAGTGACAAAACTCACCGAACGTGGCATTCCAGTGTGTGCTCACTTGGGTCTTACGCCTCAGTCAGTACATGTATTCGGTGGTTTTAAGATCCAGGGGCGTGATGCGAACAATGCTCAGCGCATCTTAGATGAAGCCAAAGCGATAGAAGCCGCCGGCGCTCAGCTATTGGTCGTCGAGTGTATTCCGGCGCCATTAGCAAAGGCCATCAGTGAAGCCCTGACGATCCCTGTGATAGGTATAGGTGCTGGCGCCGATACAGATGGGCAGATCTTGGTCATGCATGACCTACTCGGGATCTCCAGTGGCTATATTCCTCGCTTCTCTAAGAATTATCTTAAGCAGACCGGTGAAATTCGTGAGGCCATTCGTGCTTATATCGATGAAGTCGAGAAAGGAATATTCCCCGGCAGTGAGCATACATTTAGCTAGACAACAATTTTGTTCCTTTAGCTAAAAAATGAAACAACGTTGCCGGCATGACACAAGTTCTAGTCGGTGATACTGATAACTAAGAATAAGACGATAGCTAAGGATTGCCATCAGGCAGGCCTTATCTTAGAGCAGTAACAGGCCCAATCAAGATGATCACCACCCAAGAGATAACACAAATACGTGAGCAAGTTCGTGCCTGGCACGCAAAGGGCGAAACCGTCGCCTTCGTCCCCACTATGGGCAACTTGCACTTAGGCCATATCACTCTGATCAAAGAAGCGGTAAAACGAGCCGATCATGTGGTCGCCTCTATTTTCGTTAACCCTATGCAGTTCGGTCAGAATGAAGATCTCGATGCTTACCCTAAAACATTGGTCGCCGATCAACTGGCGCTGACAGATGCTGGGGCTGAATTGCTGTTTACTCCTACCCCCAAAATCATCTATCCCAAGGGCATGGAACAGCAGACCTATGTCGAAGTTCCCAAGATCGGTGATGAACTGTGTGGCGTAAGCCGTCCGGGTCACTTTCGCGGCGTCGCGACCATAGTGTGCAAGCTATTTAATATCGTCCAACCCGATGTTGCCCTATTTGGCAAAAAAGACTTTCAGCAGCTTCTGATTATCAAGACCATGGTCGAAGATCTTTCTATGCCTATCGAAATAATAGGCGTAGAAACCATACGTGAAGAGTCGGGCCTGGCCATGAGTTCTCGCAATGGTTACCTGAATCAGTCGCAGAAAGTGCGCGCCGCGACACTAAAACAGGTAATGGATACCATGTCTGCAGAAATTCAATCTGGTCAGGCTATTGTAGACGTTATTGCCAAGGCCCTAGCTAAACTCATAGAGGCAGGTTTCAAGCCTGACTATCTAGAGGTGCGCAGCTCCACCGACCTATCGCCAGTCAGTGCAGAACAACAAGCCTTAGTGATTGTTGCCGCAGCCTATATGGGCACAACCCGCTTGATCGATAATCTCTGCTTCGAGCGCTAACGAACTTCCCGCAGTAGCATCAGTTCAGGGCATCAAAGGGTGCCCTTTAATTTTCTTGGTAAATATCTGTGCTCACATCCTCCTGATTATTCTTAAATATTTCTGTTAAAAACTAATCTAAAACTTGGCTCAGCAGAACAAATTTCAACTTTTAAAAGCTGGTTTTATCGAAAAACTTACGTCATAGTATTGCTCTCATTATCAATGAAAATAATAATGCTAAAATAACGGCACGACTGAAGGATATTTGGACGTATACCCAATAAACAGTCAGCTAAACCTTGGCCCTTAAATTATTGATCGGGACATGGAATGGTATAACAAAGGAAGTTAAGCCTAATGGCAAGAGAGATCCAAACTAAAATAACCCAATTCCTCCCCAATCAATTTAGGTTCAGTTACCTTTTGCTGGCTTGTCTATTATCGATTATTCTGGTTAATTCGGCTCAGGCCAATAGTATTTACAAATGCGTCAAAGACAATAAAGTGATCTTTAGCCAGATGATATGCCCAAAAGAATTTAGTCAGTATAAGATAGAGTATGCACTCGGGATCACCACAGAAACAGATTCAGATAAACGCGAGCATAAACTCGACCCTATGCAAGCTCTAATGAGTATGCATGCAATCTCGAAGGAGAAATTACTGCATCGACTCGATGGCGAAATCTACCGATTAAACCAGGAACTCAGTTATTTTGATATCGTAAAATCCAGTGAATTACAAAAAATTGAACGTAAGCACTATTGGGAAAAAAAGGATAAAAGTGACCGAGAATATCTTACTGCGATCGAAGAGATGAATAGCTATTTTGACGACCTAATCAACAAAAATCAAACTAGCATAAAGCTTCTCAAGACCCATAAAATGCAGATAGAGGCCGAGCCTACACCAGAAAATAAGCAATACTGATAAAATGAAAGATACGACTCAGCTTACCTCGACAATTCATAGCAAGATCCATTGGCCCGCTATATTGATCCATACTGGCCATGATGATTTAATTTATCTTGCTAATGAACAAGACTGGGAGATAGAAGCCCAAGGACACATCGACGCAATGAGCCAGTTGTTCGACTCATCGGGGATAACCTATCGCCTCAAATTAGAGGACATAGACAATGGCAAGCTGAACCCGCATCTAAACTGGCTAATCGCCACCGAGCCACTTGAACTGAAACAAGTGCTAAGCAGTGTCAGACATCACGCCAGTACCTTAGGCCACTGCTGCACGGCTAAGCTAGGCGCAAATACGGTCAAGCAGGTATTCGATATAATGAGGTATTTAGAAGAAAGCTAGCAGAAGGCCAGTAGGTAACAGGAAATGAGGCCTAGGACCTCATACCTTATGACTCGCTGATTTTAACTACGTAAGCCTATTCCACGGCTTATCAGATAATAAGCTAAGGTCCATAAGCCGACACAGAAACCCAGCATCACGGCGATGGAGAATGGCACGCTCATGTCCGCATAACCCAAGAAACCGTAACGAAATACGTTGATCATGTACACCACCGGGTTCAGCTTAGACACGCCCTGCCAAAAATCGGGTAACAGCGACAGTGAATAGAACACGCCACCGAGATAGGTTAAGGGCGTCAACACGAAGGTAGGCACTATGCTGATATCATCGTAGCTATTAGCGAATATAGCGTTGATTAACCCGCCCAGTGAAAACAAGATCGAGGTGAGCAACACAGTCAGCACCACTAAACCCGCATGATGCAGGCTGATATCGACGAAGAACATAGCCACTAAGGTCACGATCGTGCCGACGCACAGACCGCGGACAACGCCGCCCCCCACATAACCGGCAATGATCACGTAGTGCGGCACGGGGGCCACGATCAACTCCTCCAGGTTTCGCTGAAACTTGGCGCTAAAAAATGACGAAGCCACGTTGGAATATGAGGCGGTGATCACCGACATCATAATCAGACCGGGAGCGATAAACTCCATATAACTAACACCGCCCATCTCCCCTATACGCTTACCCACCAGATTACCGAAGATGAGGAAGTACAAGGTCATGCTGATCGCCGGCGGCACTAAGGTTTGTACCCAGATACGAGTAAAACGATTGATCTCTTTGGTCAAAATACTCTTAAATGCCGTAGCATACAGGGCTCTCATGTTCATGATGACGCTCCTTTACTGGCTGAAGCTCCTTTACCAGACTGCTGCTCACGACTCTTGTTTGGCTCAATGGATCCCTTCTCCACCAGCTCCACAAACAGCTCCTCCAATCGGTTAGCCTTATTACGCATAGATAACACCTCAATGCCCAGCTCGCTGAGCTGAGAAAATACGCCATTAAGGTTCTGCTCCTTGGCCACGTCCACTTCCAAAGTATGGCGGTCACTCAGGCGACACTTGATACCATCAAGACTCGGTTCGACACGCAAATCTGCCCCCAGATCCAACACGAAAGTTTCCATATTTAATCGGCTCAGCAAGGATTTCATGCTGGTGCATTCGACTAAGATCCCCTTGTCTATGATACCGATATTACGGCACAACATTTCGGCCTCTTCGAGGTAATGAGTGGTCAAGATAATGGTTACACCTTGCTCATTAAGCTCGGTGAGGAAGGCCCACATGGAGCGCCTCAGCTCAATATCGACCCCCGCAGTCGGTTCATCTAAGATCAACAGTTGCGGTTCATGCATTAAGGCACGCGCTATCATCAATCGGCGCTTCATGCCACCAGACAAGGCTCTAGCCGGACTATCACGTTTCTGCCAAAGATCCAGCTGAGTCAGGTACTTCTCGGCGCGTTGCAAGGCGACATCTTTCTTCACCCCATAATAGCCGGCCTGATTAACCACTATCTGCAGCACTTTTTCAAACTGGTTAAAGTTGAACTCCTGAGGTACCAGGCCAATACACAACTTGGCCAATTCCAGTTCCTTGTCGATATCGTGTTCAAACACAGACACCTTACCCGAAGACTTCTGTACCAGTGAGCTAATCACACCGATTATGGTGGACTTTCCTGCACCATTGGGGCCAAGCAGGGCGAAGAAGTCTCCCTTTTCCACCGTCAAACTGATCCCTTTTACTGCCTCGACACCATCTTTATAGGTTTTCTTTAGATCTTTGATCTCGAGTGCGTAAACCGGGGGATTCTTTGTATTCGCCATGTATATCCTAATTCCACTATGTCACTGGGCAGAAAAATCTGAATGTGTCCTATTGTATAACTTATTGTCATCAGTAAATGCCGCTAGTCATTATACCTGCATCGATACTCAGAGACTGAATGAACTTATATTGGGACACTTGCACAAAAAAACCCGCCAAGTACGGGTTTTTTAAAATAACACTCTCTTCGATAACCGATTGGAGCACTTATTCTGCAGGGATCACTTTAGCAATATAGGGCAAATTACGGTACTGCTCAGCATAATCGATACCATAGCCAACAATGAACTCATTGGGAATGGTAAGACCGATAAAGTCTATCGGTACATCAATCTCGCGGCCCTCGGGCTTATCGAGCAGAGTACAGAGCGCCAGACTTTTTGGCTCACGCAGTAATAACATTTCGCGGATCTTATTGAGTGTGTGACCCGAATCGATAAGATCTTCGACAATCAGCACGTCACGCCCCTTGATGTCAGACTGCACATCCTTGAGGATCTTCACTTCACGTGTGCTAGTCATGGCATTGCCATAGCTGGAAACCGACATGAAATCGATCTCAACATGGCCCTTGATGAGACGACAGAGATCAGCCATAAAGATCACAGAACCTTTCAATAGGCCCACCATCAACAGGCGCTCGCTGTCAACATAATGAGCATTAATCTTCTCGGCTAACTGATTCAGTATTAGCTCAATCTCCTTGGCGGAGATCATCTCTTCAATTGTGTGTTTCATAACTCTCTCAACTTTGCTTGCAACTGACTCTATAAAGTGTCTTATTTATTACTATCTTCGGCGCTATATTTATCATAACCCCAACGATTTGTTAAATCATGCTCGACGCCCAGATGGTCAAGAATTCGGGCGACCATGAAGTTTACCAGATCTTGCACCGATTTGGGATCATGATAAAATCCGGGAGCCGCCGGCATTATGGTCACCCCCAACTTAGACAGAGATAACATATGCTCTAAATGTATGGAACTAAAGGGCGTTTCCCTAGGTACTAAGATAAGCTGACCTCGTTCTTTAATGACTACATCGGCGGCACGTTCGAGCAAACTATTGCTCATTCCCGTGGCTACTGCCGCTAGAGTGCCTGTACTACAAGGGCAGATCACCATCTGCTTAGGCGCGGCCGAACCCGATGCAGGCGGCGAGAACCACTCATCCTTACCCAGCACATGTAGCGAACCTTTAAGCGAAGACTCGGCCCTCTCGGCAAACAATTTAAGCAACTGTTGCTCGGCTTTTTTGCCATTGGCACTCAACTGAACACCTTCCTCGGTGGCCAGCACCACGCGTGCGGCACTGGATATCATCAAAAAAACCTGATAATCGGCGACTAACAAGCACTCGAGTAACTTGAGCCCATAAGGTGCCCCCGAGGCCCCCGTCCAGGCCAAACTGATCGACTTTTGTTTTTTTGGGTAACTCATAAAATCTCGATAAATGGTAATTGTTATAGCTGTAAGCGGTAAGCGGTAAGCGGTAAGCAAAGCATGGGCAATTGGCAGTACACTCTTGATTCCCTGTGAGCTTTTTCAACTTAAACTTAAAACTTATGACTTAAAACTCGAATCATTCAACTTCTCTAATAGCTTCTTGTGCAATCCACCGAAACCGCCATTGCTCATGATGATGATGGTGTCGCCACTCTTCGCCTTGCTAGCGACGGCATCCACTATCTCATCTATGTCATATAGCACAGATACGGGTAGCTCGGCTTTTGCCATCGCAGCTTCGATATCCCAATCTATACTGTCTGCCTGATAGAGATAAGCCTGGTCGGCAAGGGACATGGAACCCGCCAAGGTATCCTTGTGGACACCACTCTTCATGGTGTTGGAGCGTGGCTCCAGGATAATGGTTATCTTGGCTTCTCCCACCTTGGCACGACAGCCCTGCAACGTGGTAGCGATAGCGGTAGGGTGATGAGCGAAGTCATCATAAACCTCAATACCATTTACCTCACCAATCAGCTCCATGCGACGCTTAGGAGGCTCGAATTGAGTCAAGGCTTGGATAGCCGATTCAGGCTTAACGCCCACATGACGCGCCGCAGCAATAGCCATGGTGGCATTCTCCACATTGTGCTGACCTATCAAGCTCCAATCTAAGATCCCCTGAGATTCACCGTCGAGGAATAACTCGAACTGGTGGCCGTCAGCGGCAATAAGCTTGCTAGACCAAGTTCCTTGGTTGTCTGCAGCGGACGATCCCTTGCCGCTCACTATGCCGCTGTCACTGTCACTGTGTCTAGCATAAGTCTCTTGCTCACTCCAACAGCCCATATCGATCACTTGCTGCACCGCCTCGCTGTCTTTGGGCCAGATGATCTTACCCTCTCCAGGTACGGTACGGATCACATGGTGAAACTGGCGTTGGATCGCCTTAAGATCATCGAAAATATCGGCGTGATCGAACTCAAGATTGTTGATGACCAGAGTACGCGGCTGATAATGGACAAACTTAGAGCGTTTATCGAAAAAGGCACTGTCATACTCGTCGGCTTCCACCACGAAAAACGCTGAGCCGCCCAGACGCGCAGACACGCCGAAGTTTTGCGGCACGCCGCCAATCAGAAAGCCAGGTTCATAGCCACAATCTTCTAAGATCCACGCCAACATACTCGAAGTAGAGGTCTTGCCATGAGTCCCCGATATCGCCAGCACCCAACGATCCTTAAGAATATGCTCGGCCAAGAATTGTGGCCCTGAGGTATAAGGGATACCGCGATTAAGCACGGCCTCCACGCAGGGGTTTCCCCGGCTCATAGCGTTGCCAATCACCACCAAGTCCGGCGCATCATCTTCATTTTTTCCAAGCTGACTGGGATCGAAGCCTTGAATAAGCTCGATACCTTGCTCTTCGAGCTGAGTGCTCATGGGCGGATAAACATTAGCGTCGCAACCGGTCACCCTGTGACCGGTTGCTCTTGCTAGGAGTGCAAGGCCCCCCATGAAGGTGCCGCAGATGCCTAAGATGTGTACATGCATGGAGTTGGCTCTGATGAAAAATTATCTGAGGGGTATTCTAGCGGGATGGGAGACCCTTGTCAGTTAACTATGGTTTAATGTCGCTAGGAGCCAGACGCATATGATAAATATGAAATGATCTAGGCAAGACGATGATGCAAAAAATATCGTCAAATAAACGTATCTAATCCAAGAAACACCTTGCTAGGAAGCTCGACATAGAAGATATTGATCTTCTTAACCACCAATAAGTCCCTAACTTTACATATGCAGTCGACTATTGATATCTCCTGGGTTCAACTCGCCCTGTTTATGCTGATCTTGGTCATTCCCTTCTTCATCAACCGATATCTAAAGTTAGCGCTCGGCAAGGAGATAATTTCAGCCGTTTTACGCATGACAGTACAGCTAATCCTTGTAGGACTTTATCTGCAGTTCCTGTTTGAACTTAACAGTTTACCGCTCAACTTAATTTGGCTTACCTTAATGTTGCTTATCGGTGCCAGCGCCATAATCGATAGTGCCAAGCTGCCAAAGCGACGCCTCTATCTCCCCGTCATTACCGGACTAGTAGTAGGAGTAACGCCTTTAATCGCCATTTTGCTGCTGGCACTATTACAACCTACCCCCCTATATAGCGCCCAATATATGATCCCTATGGCTGGCATGTTATTGGGAAATTGCTTGAGCGGTAATATTGTCGCGCTACAGAGATTGTTTTCCGCCTTCGAGGAACAAAAAGATCAATATGAAGGAGCGCTGGCATTAGGGGTTACCCCCTATCAGGCAGCTTTTCCCTTTATGCAGTCGGCATTGAAGCAGTCTTTCGCCCCCATTCTCGCCTCTATGACCACCACTGGCTTAGTCACACTGCCGGGCATGATGACGGGGCAAATTTTAGCTGGCAGCGACCCTATGGTGGCAATTAAGTATCAGCTAGTCATACTCGTTGCCATATTTGTGATGCTGACAGTCTCGGTCACATTGTCATTGATCTTATCCATCAGATCTTGCATCGATCCCAGTGGATTAATCAAAATCAGGCTATTCAATAAATAAATTCAAGCTCTGCCGAGCCAACTAATTTGCTAAAATAACGTCAAACTTGTAGATGATGTCAAATGTCAGATTCATTTTGGTAACCACCACCCAGAGTAAAATCGCCGAAGTCATCGCCAAGAGTGAACGCCACCGCGATGTGATCATTCGAGCTCATGCCCCCCTGGCCTATACTGGCGTAGGCTAAGCCCACTTTTAAATTATCATTGACGTAGTTACCCTTGATAATTTCATCGGAAGAGTTGTCGACACCTTCTTCAGACTTATAGGTTGCCGCAATATTGAAACCACTGAATTCAGGAGTCGAATAATAGATGACATTATCCAGACGTCCGGGTAGCCCTGAGCCCTCCCAAAGATTACCCAAATCACCGACCTGGTCGGCAAACAAATTATAGTCATTGGCCCACTGATCCAGAGCTGGCATATGACCGATTAAGGCCTTGCCATAGCTGCCATCCAGGCCAACAAACGAAGTGCGTCCCTTGGTAAATAGCTGTCCGCTTACTTATGTGATGAAGCCATTGTTGATGGCAGGCTTATACCAGTTTTATTAAATAAGTGATCATAAATTTAATGGAATTGGTATTACATATACTGCCAGGGTGGCAATGTGAACAGTCAAAAGTTTTTGCCCTCTACCCAAGTCACAAGAGCGTCACACCTAAAAGACAACACAAGATCCCGAGCCAAGCATAAGGAAAAGTGAATCTAGGTTTTTCTCTCTTATTCTGAGTATTTTTTCTTTGAGGAAAGCCGCGACAGCTGAGCTTCTCTCCGGTACTGATGAGACTTAATACAGCCAGGTCACGCGCTAGCTTGTAGTCACTATTATTACTCGAAGTTACCGATTTCATCATGCACCTCAAAAATCATATGCAGTAAGAAATATTAAGCAATAGACGAGCCAGCTCATTTCATGAACTAAGCTTTTCAACGGTTTATTTCGGAAAAAAATAATAAAACTCGAAAGGCTCCCAACATGAGGAAGAATATTTTGGTGTTATCAGCCTGCAACGCAAACTGCAAATAATGTCATGCCAATGCACTAGCGAGAAAAACCTAAAGCAGATGAGTAGGACCTTGGCAGTGTTTCAGAAAAAAGCGAACGAGAATCTATGTTTCCCACCTGATACTCAAGCTTCCAGTTATGACCCTGTTTAACTCCACCTGTGGTATCGGTAGAAGCGGCCACATCCAATTGAGTTAGTTCGGCCACCCTGTTGACGAAACTTTTACCCGACACTCCCGACGCTAAATTACAACCATATAACTTAAGATCTGCCCCCTTTTTCAAACTAGATCCTATCTCACTCATCATAGCTTGATGCTGATTAATATAATCTTTATCTATCCATTTACCTGCCAGGAAAATCGCGCCGTTAGATGCATGGGAGACGATAGACAGCTGAGATATATCAGCGGTGTCTTTAATCGCGTTTCTTATCTGCTGCAAGGGCTCCAGCTCAGGCCTGAGGAAGACAATTTTAGTTTTATTATTCTGACCTAGATGTTGCTTAAATTTGGCTTTTAATGCTTGATAAAGCATGTAAGGATCATGCACCGCTGAGTCTATGATGATCAACTCCGTTTCAGCAATATTGGCTGGTAAATACTCAGTCTTATGCTCCACCGCTTTCGCCTGTTGTACCGCCAGAAGGCAGGTAATGAGCACCAATAAACCACTCAGATAAGTGACCTTGTCACCTTCTCGGAAAAAGAGTTTCGAAATGAGTTTAGAGAGATGATGTCTGTCAGAGAATAACAGCAAGAAGAAACTGCTAACCCATCGAGTTAACAGGATAATCCATGGATATATGAGATCAAGTTTCATCGTTCACCCCAAGTTGAAGAGGATACCATTCAACTTGGTTGCATAGAGCAGGCCAGTTATTTACTAGTTATTTTTCAGAATATTAGTAATAAGTTAAAATTAACATCCCTTAGATTTCGACAAATTGCATGGCAAAATGCGAAGTGAAAACATGATAAATTTAGCCAAATTAAATGAATGAGCATTATTGCAAGACCCGGCGATAGATATCCATCACCCGGTGTGCATGTTCCTCAGCTTTAGTCTTGAGTATCTTAGCTGGAAGATGTTGCAAGGCCAGCCTATGGCTCTCATCACGCAAAAATAAGTAGGCTTGAATGAGTGACTGAACATCGATGAGAGGTAAGAGTTCTAGTTCGCCCAAGGTTTCAAAAATTCTCAGATTATCAGACCAGGTAGACAGCTCCTCGTGTTCATGGGCATAGGCTAGCACCAGATATTGGGCGATAAATTCGATATCGGCAATGCCCCCTTCACTCTGCTTAAGATCGAACATGTTAGTATCAACTTTTAACAGGTGTTCACGCATCTTGACTCGCATATCTCTCACCTCTTTGGCTAAGGTATGCTTATCTCGCGCCTGTTCGATAACCTGAGAACGTATCAGGCTAAAGCGACTCGAGAGATCATTTGCACCAAACATAAACCTGGCTCTAACCAGCGCTTGATGCTCCCAGGTCCAAGCTTCCTCTTGCTGATACAAACCAAAATTTTCTATTTCACTTACGAGTAAACCCGATGATCCTGATGGCCGTAGACGCATGTCCACTTCGTAGAGTTCACCTGATGTGGTTCGGGTAGAGAACAGGTGCAAAATCCGCTGAGCGAGCTTGAGATAGAAGTGCCCTATCTCTATGGGACGAGCGCCATCTGTCTCACTATGCTCAGGACATCGCTCACGAGAATAATTATGTAAAAACACCAGATCGAGATCCGATCCATACCCAAGCTCTAGCCCACCAGCTTTACCATAACCTATGACAGCAAAGCCCATATCACCGCCTTCGAGGTGAGTCGGAATCCCGTGACGACTGGTAATTTGTAACCAGGCCTGAGTAACAACTTGCTCGATAACGGCCTCGGCAAGTAGGGTGAGGTGATCGCTCACCTCGCTCACAGGTAAAACTCCGGTGACATCCGCGGCAGCAATTTTTAACTGCTGTGATAACTTAAACTGTCTGAGAACCTCCATCTGCTGCTCCATATCCTCCTCTGGGACGCGCAGCAAGTATTGCCTCAATTCACTAGCATAATCATCGAGAGAAGTGGTGTCATATAGCTGAGTCGGATCGATAAGCTCATCGAGTAACATGGGAAACTTAGACAACTGCTCAGCAATCCAGGGACTCGCCTGACACAGACTCACCAACTGTTGACGGGCCCCGGGATTTTCATAGAGGAGTTCTAGATAGGTTGTGCGAGTCAAGATCTGATCCAGCACCTTAGAAACTGCCGCAAAAGCCTTGGATGGAGAATCTAAATGGGTAAATTCACGCAATAGCCAAGGCATAAGCTTGTCTAAGGTATCCCGGCCACGGGGGCCTATGCTACGGTTAACTATGGTTTCACGCCATTGCTTAAGCAAGGGCCAGAGCTCGGGATCTTCAATGGCTTGTTCACTTATCAAGCTTTGAGCATGATCATCTTCCTGGACATTCCAAAGATCTTGGGTCCAAAGTTCGGTGTTCTCATCTTGCTCATTCCCGCCAACGGTATCCTTGAAATGACGGTGGATCTTACTCATGGCCGACTCGATATGAGTCCTGAGTTCAGCCTCCGAAGCCATACCCATAGCGTGACATAGTCGATACCAGTCCAAGCCATTATCCGGCAAGGTTTGGGTCTGTTTATCTCCTATTGCCTGTAGCAGGTTCTCGACTCGCCTTAACAGTAGATAACTCTGCTTGAGCTCATCTACCACCAGATACTCGAGTTGTCCTAAGCTATATAGGGTATCTATCGCCGCAAACAGACTCTGCTGACGCAAAGAAGGCTCACGGCCGCCACGGATCAGTTGAAAACTCTGAATAACAAACTCAACCTCTCGAATGCCACCTGCGCCTAACTTGATATTGTCGACGAGCTGTCTGCGTCTCACTTCCTGAGTGATCAGTTGCTTCATCTTACGCAGGGATTCGATGACTGAGAAATCGATATAGCGACGGTAAACGAAAGGCCTTAACATGGCATGGAGCTCATCGGAAAATGCTGTCCAGGGACCAAGCGCCCTAGCCTTGACCATGGCATATCTCTCCCAATCCCGCCCCTGCTCCTGGTAATAATCCTCAAGACCACTGAAACTCACCACTAACGGACCGCTCTCGCCATAGGGGCGCAGACGCATATCGACGCGATAGACGAAACCATCGACGGTAACTTGGTGTAGCAGATTGACCAGACGTTGGCCCATGCGAATGAAGAACTGCTGATTAGCTAAGCTTCTGCGTCCTCCCTGAGTCTCACCATGCTCAGGAAAGGTAAAAATAAGATCGATATCGGAAGAGAAGTTAAGCTCACGCCCCCCCAGCTTACCCATACCTAACACGAGTAAAGGCTGAGGATTGCCTTCACTGTCACAGGGGGTGCCGACTTGCTTGCACATATCAGTATATAGCCAGTCTCGAGCGGCAATGATCAAGGCCTCAGACAGGGCCGACAGATCTAACAATGAGTCTTCGAGGCTGACATAACCGAAGAAATCCCGCCAAGCTAAACGCACCATCTGTCGATTTCGATAACGTCGCAGATGAAGCTTAACTTCATCTTCACTGACGCAGGCCTCTAGCAGCTCATGCACCTCTCTATCGAAACTTTGACGTTGCAGATTATCGAGCAGTCCATTAAAAAGCGGAGAGATCCAATCCGGATGGCGACATAATTGCTCTGCAATAAAATCACTGAGTCCCATGATGCGATAAAGCTCGCCGCTCTGCTGCTGGCTGAGCTCTTCAGAGCGCTGAGGCCAGACTTCATTCAGCCTTTGCCAGTAACGATCTGCAACTTTAACAATAATGGCAGACAAGGGCTTGTTACTGATATTTCCCATGGCAATAATAATCCTTAACAATTTTGGCTGTCGACATATTATGTCTTTGGTGATATAGATATCTTAAATGATCTGCTTATGTCCCGAATGATATATATTAGTCATCATCTTGCACTAAGATGAACAGCTAACTGATATCTTAGATAAAATGACTATTTATAATCTCAGTTGAGAGGTTACTATAACTTAAGCAAGCACTACCTTGGGTAGTGAATCTTGCGCTGAGTATATAATTCAGTACCACCACCTGATAATGGAGAAAACATGGCAGCGATGCTTATGCGTATTCTCACCCTAACATTGCTATTAACCTTAGTCGGTTGTGGCGATGACAGGCCCGACAAGATTGCTCAATTTCAGCAATTAGCCGGCAAGAGAATCGATACCTTGGGCCAGATGCTCAATAACGGCCAGATCCGTAATGCAATGTTACTCAAGCAGTACACGAGTATTATGGAAAGGCAGAATCCGGACATGGCACCACTATTTGGTGAACTTGCCAAAGATGCGACCACCAAAGGCCCCATGTACACCTCTCTGGTGAGTCGATATCGAGATCTCAATAATGCCAGTAACTATGTAGATCTCGATCAGCAATTAGCCGAAGCCGAGAATATCTATTATGCCGCCGACTCTAGACTATATAACGATATGATCTCGGACCCACTCAATGTGGTCGCCGACATGTCTAATGGCGCGCTAGCCAGAGTGAACTCCATTAGCCGTGAGGCCTCAGCCCTGGCCAACGGAGCCGATGATTTCGGTGCAGGTAGTCAACTTGTGGGTAACCCAGGTTATGGCAGTTGGCAGACGGGTTCTAGCGGCACGTCCTTCTGGGCCTGGTACGGTATGTATTCCATGTTCTCCAATGTGATGCGCGGGCCTATCGGTTACGATCGTTGGTCTGGAAGAAGAAACTACAGCTATTACAATGATGTAGGTCGATACCGATATACCTCACCTAAACAGGCTAGTGCACAGAATAAGACCTTCGAGCGCACCAAGAAACAATTCAACTCCCAAGGGAAGAAGTTCGATAGCCCCTATGCCAAGTCACGCTCAGGCTCAACCAGCCTATCGAGACAAAGCACAAGTACACCTAAGGCGAGCACCACAGGTACTCGCAGTAAAAGTAGCAGCAAGTTCCGTTCTAATTACTCTAAGAACAGTAACTTCCGCAATTCTAACAGTCGCACGACTCGCGGTGTACGCCGAGGCAAATAGGTAAGGAATTCACATGACATTATTTCAAAACTTCGGCATAACTACCGATCTCGCGATCATCTTAGTGATCGATCTCACTATCGCCATTATTCTACTCACCTTGATGCGTCACCTACAAGGCTGGACCGCTAAGGTCGATAGCCGTGTTGAACTGGCTGAGAGAGATAACTTTGCCTTCGGCATCAGTACTGCTGGCGCTATAGCGGGCTTGGGTATCGTACTCACAGGTGCTATCTCGGGAGAGGCTGCCACTTCTTATGCTGCCGAAGCGATAGGCATGAGTGCCTACGGCCTATTTGGTCTGATACTGATCAAGCTAGGTCGATATCTTCACGATAAGATTGCCCTCAATGAGTTCAACAAAGGTGAGCAGATCCTTAAAGGCAATATCTCAGTTGCCATCGTCGATGCCTGCGCCGCAATAGCCACGGCGATCATCATCCGCGCGGTACTCATCTGGGCGGAAGATCTGACTGTCGATACCTTTATTGCCATATTCAGTGCCTTCGCTATCTCTCAGCTCATGTTGGTGCTGCTGACCCGTTTTCGTGAGTACAGATATGCCAAGCGTAATCAAGACGCTTCCATGCAAGATGCCCTAGTTCAGGGTCATACTGCCGTGGCGATTCGTCATAGCGGTTATATGCTAGCCATGGCACTGAGCTTCAACGCCGCCAGTCACTTCATCATCTATAACCCCCAGGCTTACATAGCCAACCTCATAGGTTGGCTAGTCTTCTCGGTGATCATGCTAGTGGCACTCACAGTGCTGATAAAGATAGTGAAGAAGTTAGTACTTGCTAACATCAACTTGGCCCAGGAAGTGGAGCAGCAACACAATATTGGTATTGCTACCGTAGAGTTAGCCATCAGTGTCGCCGTGGCGCTCATTCTCACCAGCTTGATGTATTAAATTAATTATCTGCTCCACAAATACGGTTAATCATCTGATTAACCGTTTTATTTTCCTTGATGCAAGAGATACAAGTGACTGAAACAGCGCTTAATACCGACTCAACAAACCAAGAAAGAAAACTCAGCTGGTTTGACGATACCTTACTGCTAGGCATCATGGCCGTACTCGCCGGCTGTGGTTTAATCTACGAATATCTACTGTCCCATTATGCAGGTCGTATCCTGGGAGCATTAGAAGCCGCCATCTATACCATGATTGGCCTGATGATCGTCTCCATGGGCATAGGTGCTTTCGCCGCCAGAAAGATACGTTGTGCCTTCACAGGTTTTGCCATACTCGAACTCAGCGTAGCCCTGTGTGGCTCACTGGCCATATTAATCACCGCCGCCGTTATCGGCTTCGGCCAACAACTGCCTCAGATCATAGCCAGCACATTAGGCTTACCGCCGGATCAACTCCCCGAAGGCGGCTTCATCGGCCTGTTACAGCACCTGAGTGAATACCTGCCCTACTTCTGGGGCATACTGCTCGGCTTGATGATCGGCATGGAAATCCCCCTCATCGCTCGTGTCCGTCAGTCTCTGTGTGATGAGCACCTGATGCACAATGCTGGCACCATCTATGGCGCCGACTACGTAGGTGCGGGCATAGGAGCCGCCATCTGGGTGACCTTCATGCTAGCCATAGATATTCAGCTTGCGGCTGCATTGACAGCCAGCTTTAACTTATTGGCAGGTTTTATCTTCATCTGGCGGTTCTGGGATCGCATAAAGTGGGTAAAGATCTTATTAGTTGGCCATTTTATCGCATCGGGTATCTTGCTCTTGTTGGCCTGGCACGGTCCCGGCTGGGAACAAAATTTCAATAACTTGCTCTATAAAGATAATGTTATCTATGCCAAGTCGACCCGTTTTCAGCAGCTCACCTTTACCGAGAGATTGAGAGGCAGTGGCATAGATCCTGTCTATTCTTTGTATATCAATGGACGATTACAGTTCTCCAGTATCGATGAGCATATCTATCATGCATTTCTGGTCCATCCGACCATGGAAGCAGCAGCTCGCCACGACAAGGTGTTGATCATAGGTGGCGGCGATGGATTAGGGTTAAAACAAGTATTAAAGTGGCAGCCTAAGCACGTCACCTTGATGGATCTCGATAAAGATCTGCTGGCCCTGTTCGCCTCTCACGACACCGATATGCCAAAGCGATTAAGCCAGACCTTACTCAAACTCAATGGTGATGCTCTCAACGACCCCAGAGTCGAAGTCTTGGTAGACGACGCCTTCAATGGCGTAGATAAACTACTGAGGAAAGGTGAAAAATACGATGTCATCATCGTCGACCTGCCTGACCCAAGCCATCCAGATCTCAACAAGCTGTACTCAGATCTTTTTTATAAGAAACTAAAGGAACTCTTGAATGCAGATGGTGCTCTAACTGTACAATCGACCTCGCCCTACCATGCGCCTAAGGCCTTTATTTCAGTCGGAAAAACCTTAGCACTTGCGGGCTTCGATGTTAGCCAGTACCACCACAATGTACCGAGTTTCGGTGAATGGGGCTGGAGTATAGCCACGGCATCTGGCAAAAATGCCAAAGCAAGACTGAGTGACATCGAACAGCTGTCGATAACGGATGACTGGTTGACGCCTGGGCTGATCAAGGGCGCTTTCGAGTTTCCAGGGAACTTCTATCAAGATATAGACAAGATTCAAGCCAACAGAATTGGCTCGATGCAGTTATACCAGTACCATCAGCAGGCCTGGAGAGAAAATCAGGGAGTGACACTATTCTGATTATCGGTGACTATCACAGGCAAGCTGCTACAAAAACAAGAATCTATCACTTATGATTTTTCTCAAAGATAGCACTTGACATATTATGTCTCAATGCTATCTTTAATCGCAGACATAATATGTCAAAGAGGACAAATATGAATATCCACAATATTGCTAACCACCTCAATGATCTTGCTGACAAGAGTCAAACAGGCCTTCAGTTCGATTGTTACCCAATCGATGGTGAGGTCGAAGTATTGCAGGTCAATATCGTCGGTCGTGAAGAGATACCCGTATTCGTATCGGTAACAGAAAACCAGGTTCTCTGTATCAGTTACCTTTGGGGTGAAGACGAAGTCAAACAAGAAAGTCGCATGGCAATGTTTGAGACAATGTTGGAACTTAACATCCCAATGCCATTGTCATCTTTCGCAAAAATAGATGACAAGTACGTGATTTATGGTGCGCTATCGGTGCACTCGGATATGCTGGAGATCGAACAGGAGCTTTCAGTCCTGTCTGATAACTGCCTGGAAGTCATCGATGAGATGAGCAACTTCCTCAAGTAATTTTTTATCTACTTACACTAAATTTTTAAGGAGCCACATCATGGGCATACTAAACAAGATTTTAACCGCTTTCCGTGGCGGCGCCAACGAAGTTGGTCAGACCATAGTCGACGCAAACTCAACCCGTATCTTCGAACAGGAGATCCGAGATGCAGAGAAGCACCTAACCAAGGCTAAGCGTGAACTGACTGATGTCATGGCAAAAGAGATGCAAGCCAGCCGTGAAATCGACCGCTTGAAGCGTTCAGTCACAGAACATGAAGGTTTTGCGACTCAAGCTCTACAGCAAGAAAATGAAACGCTTGCCTTAGAAGTTGCCGAGAAAATAGCTCAGCTCGATCAAGAGCTAGCCGAGCAGCAGTCCGCTAACGACAGCTTCAGTTCTCATGCCACACGTCTTAAAGACCTGGTGCGTAAGACTGAACGTCAGTTAACCGACTACCAGCGTCAACTCACTATGGTAAAGACCACAGAGAGCGTACAGAAGGCCACGGCGTCGATAACTAACTCTTTCGCCGGCAGCAACTCTAAGCTGTTAAATGCTAAAGATTCGCTGGAGCGTATCAAGGCCCGTCAACAGCAGTTCGATGACCGCCTGAAAGCATCCGAAGCTTTAGAAGATGAAAACAGCGATAAGTCACTGCATGCTAAGTTAGCAGAAGCCGGTATCGGTGAGCAGAAGTCCAACGCGAATGCCGTATTGGAACGCCTCAAGGCACGTAAGTAATCGCGATTAGATTGCACATGAAGCTAGCGACTAGCCTCTCATGCCTTGGCTAAGAATGCAGCGCTTTTCTTTTCATAAAGAAAGGCGCTCTTTTGTCTTATAGCCTATAGCAGGTTAACCATCAAAGTCGTTTCTCCAGTGAATTATCCTAGGGGAAACCCCACTTGAAATATATTAACTAATCAGGAGTGATGATGAGTTTTTTAAAAAGTCTTTTTGGTAAAAAAGAGGCACCCCAGCGTCAGCTAGATCATCCCTCTAAGCTCCTCAAGGGAGATATGATCTCTCTGGATGATAGCTTTGCCCTGCCGCCACAACTTAGAGGTCAACAGCTAAGAGTCGAATCCATCAGTACCTATGAATACCAACGTAAACAACAGACTGAATGGGCACTCAAGGGGCATGGCAATGACACGATTTTCTTGTCTCTCGATGAAGACGATGAAACTTATCTGGCCTTTTCCATTAAGATCAACCGTTCTATAGTTGAGCATATTTTCGATCTCGACCAGTTTGGCACCATATTCGAAGAAGATGAACAGGCACAATTAACCACATTAAAGCTACCGAGTGAGCTGGTTGCAGAATTTTCTCAGTGGCTAGGTAAAGATTATCATCAGGTCAATTTCGCTAAATTTGGTTACTTCCATCGGGAAGATTACCGCGGTAAGAAGCCGCCACAGGATGCAGATGGCCACACGGGCGATGAATTTGAGTCCTATCATCTACTTGACGAAGATGAGAAATATGCCGTCGATGTGGAGGTCTATGCCGATGGCGATACCGATGTCATGTTAACCTTGTACCGCCCGCTTGCCGATATTCGAGATTATTGGCCCGGGAAATAAGCTCTACAGTTCCTAGGTTCTAGAACCTAGGAACTAGGTTTCAAGATACTATTTAATTGTTAAGGTAATACCGAATGACTAAGAAAAAGAATTCGCTTCCGGAGCAATGGTTACAAAACCAGAAAGCCGCGAAAGCGACTCAGGTGGCGTTCGACTTAGATGAAAAAATTCAGTATTCAATTCGTAAAGCCGCGCTAGACTCAGGTTTCAGTCCTTCGGATCAGATCCGCACCATCTTAGGACTTTCTGTCACTAAGCGGCCTAAACGTCCACGCCTGACCGTGTCTCTCAACCCTGAAGATTATGTGCAACTAGCCAATAAATATGGCCTATCTCCTGAGTCCCAGTTAGAAATAAAGAAGCGTGTACTGGACGATCTCATCCACTTTAGTGATAAAAACTAGTACACTCCGTCAGATACCTATGGAGTATCTCATCACGAACCTAGCGATAGGATGAAAAACGGATGTATGTGAAATGGCAAAATTAAGTCGATGGTTCCCCGAAACAGAGACTCACCCGACCCCCTTTCAGTTAGCCATGATGGTACTGTCTTTTCTGTCTGTCATCGTGGTGCTGGTGCTCACTTTTGCCAAAGTCGATGAGGAAACCCGCCGCTTACTGCTGATAATCGATTTTAGTATCTGCATGATATTTCTGAGCTATTTCTTTTTAAACCTGTTTAGAGCCGAAAACAAACTTCAATACTTTCAACATAATTGGATCGATCTGGTTGCCAGTATTCCTGCCATAGAACCCCTGAGGCTAGCCCGTCTATTTCAGATATTGCGAGTGATCCGCCTCATTCGTATGACACACTCGCTGATCATCCCTATGATGAAACAGCGCAGGCAAGCGACCTTAGCTAGCCTGCTAGTCGCCATGGTGACTATCCTGACCTTCTCATCGGTATTAATGTTGATCGTCGAGAGTGGCGTACCCGATGCGAATATTCATACGGCAGAAGATGCTATCTGGTGGGCATTAGTGACTATCTCCACCGTAGGCTATGGTGACTTCTACCCGGTATCGACAGCAGGACATGTTATCGGTGCAGTCGTCATCATCTGTGGAGTCAGCTTCTTCGGGGTGATCTCAGGTTATATGGCATCTATCTTCATCGCCCCCGATGAGTCAGAAAAACTCGAGCTGCAGAGTGAAGAGATAAAGTGTGAATTGAAAATGGCCATCGATCGCATGGAGCAGAACCAGAATTTATTGTTGGCAGAGATAAATCACTTGCGTGAAGAGATAAGAGAAGGGAAAGAAGATCCTAGGCCGTAGGAGGGGCTTTAGCCCCGAGGTTCAATCCATCGAGGTTCAATCAATAATTCTCTCCCGGCTAAAGCCGGTCCTACTGTAAGAGGGGCTTTAGCCCCGAAGTTCAATCTATCGAGGTTCAATCAATAATTCTATCTCGGTTAAAGCCGGTCCTAGCGCCAATACGGCTGATTGCTCAGTGCCGAGCGCCTCGAGTGCTCCATGGCAAACACCAGACTTTCCTCTTTGCTCTGTAGCCAATCCGAGATATCGATATCCAGCGATTCACCGATCTGAGCCAACTGTCGATAGGCGGCCAAGGTTCTGATCCCTAAAACCAGATCTTGCCAAGGGGCTCTGAACATATCTCTGCTTTGCTTAGTATAAAGCTCGCCATAAGCCACGCCGACGAAAATACTGTCATCCAATGCACGAGCGAAGGACTTATATTCTCGACTGCTCAAGTCGGCTTCCGATGGCATCAAGGCTAAGATCTTCTGCCAGGAGGATTCCTGTAGCTGATCGGCAAAGGTCTTAAGATCTGTTTTAGCATTAATGTTAAAATTGACTCGACTCTCTCCTGCTCGTATTGCGAACAAGAGATCGACTAAGCTAAGTTGCAAGCTGCCATAACCAGTATCGGCTAGCATCTTCTGCATAAGACTCGAAATCGATAACTGCTGCAGTGAGCTCAAGGCCTGCTCGGCTAATTTAGCCTTCTGCGGTTGCCTGGCAATAAGCTGACAATTTTGACTCAATATTTCGGCCAGACTCAGTCCAGTCTCGACGAAACCCAAGTGGCCCTCAATAGCATCAAACTTAGCAACAAGGCTCTCACTAAGTAGATTAAACTGCCCTAAGGTACATCTAAGCAATCGAACACAAGCGCGCAGACGATAGCAAAGCATAGGTTCTTGCTTCAGGCTATAGGCGTCTGTTTCTAATATCATGGCTTCTAGCTGCTGCCAACGTTCCAGACCTGTGCTTAAAAGAGAAATCAGTGTCTGCTTGAGGTCTTGACCTGGTTCCAAAGCGATAAACTCTAGCACCTCCAGACTCAAAGGACTCGATTGAGCCGCTAATCGGTAGCCTCTTTGAGCCTTGCTCGCCTTGCCTAAGCGCACGGGAATGGTTTCGGCAACCTTGAGACCCAGGTCAATTAACGCCCCAGTCTTGCCTGCCATCAACTCGAATTCTAACTCACAAATTGGCTCAGATTTTATTTCACCCTCTCTGCTGACACTCACTTTACCAATATCTAAGGCGACTTCTACTAGGCTCTCATCCACATAGATATGCCAGGTTCGCCTCTCAAAATCCGTATCGAACAAACAGGCCAGCCGAGATTGCACTGCTGCAATATTCGCCGTATTTGGCCATATATTTTTAGGAAATAAATTTAATTTTGGCTCGTTTATATCTATATCAATATTGTATTCTGGTCGCGAATGGATCCCGCCGATCACTGTCCCTGCGGTTTTTATCGTCTGTTCACGCTTACCATTACAGCCACGAACCCTGAGACCCATGTCCCATCGTCGCAGCTGTAGATCAGGGGTATCGAAATAAGCATTCGACAATTTACGGCAGGCTTTCTGCTCACTATCTGGCAGACTATCAAGCAGTTCAATCAAGACTTGTTGTTGTTCTAAATGGAAAAATAATTTTAGTTCTATCTCGGCATTCATTCGCCAATTGCTCGCTCTGTGGTCAGGTTTAGATCTATATTTTTTACGACGCAATAAATCCGTCACCAAAAATTCATTAATAATTCATCAAAATTTCAACTGCCGATCAAAATGTAATATAACTGTCACAAATAAACCGTAGGATTGCGCTTTGCAGTTCAGATATAACTCGTTAGAATAAAAACTAATAGTTTTAATTTAAATCACAGTTTCAATACGCGGTCGCTTGGGTTAACATGCGCCCGCTTTTTCCAACAGTGGAATAACCTAAATAGGTACACGGCAATGCCAGTAAACTCTATTTTGGGCGTGTTTGCAAAATCGCCAATTAAGCCTCTACAAGAGCATATAGACAAAGTGCACCAATGTGCATCGATACTTATCCCATTTTTTGACGCAACTGCTGCCGGAGATTGGGATGAGGCAATAGTACTACGTAAGCAGATCAGTGCTACGGAGCGTGAAGCTGACTCGCTAAAACGTGAGATCCGCCTAACACTTCCCGGTGGTCTGTTTATGCCCGTCGAGCGAACCGATCTTCTGGAACTTCTGATCCAGCAAGATAAGATCGCCAACAAAGCAAAAGATATCTCAGGTCGTATCATAGGCCGTCAGTTAGTTATCCCCCAACCGATTCAAGTCCCCTTCAAAGCTTATTTGTCCCGCTGCCTCGATGCAGTCATTCTGGCCAAACAAGCAATCAACGAACTCGACGACCTGTTAGAAACCGGTTTCCGTGGTCGTGAAGTGGACTTAGTCGCAAAGATGATCGCCAAACTCGATAAAATCGAAGAGGATACCGATGTTCTTCAAATCAAGATCCGTCGTCAGTTATTCGCTATCGAAAATGATATGAATCCTATCGATGTGATGTTCCTCTATAAAATAATTGAATGGGTCGGCGACCTGGCAGATCTTGCCGAACGTGTCGGTTCTCGCTTAGAGCTAATGCTAGCTCGCGTCTAATAACAAAGTTATCAAGGTAACAACATGGTTGATGTATTAGTCACCAATGGCCCATTGCTGATTGCAATTGCGGCTACTTGTGGTTTTTTAATGGCATGGGGTATTGGCGCAAATGATGTAGCCAATGCGATGGGAACCTCAGTAGGTTCTAACGCTATTACGATTAAACAAGCGATCATCATAGCGATGATTTTTGAATTTGCCGGTGCTTATCTAGCAGGCGGTGAAGTAACGAGCACGATCCGTAAAGGGATCATCGACACGGCCTACTTCGTCGACTCACCAGAACTACTGGTCTACGGTATGATCTCGGCGCTCTTAGCCGCAGGCATTTGGTTGATAGCAGCATCTGCTCTTGGTTGGCCAGTATCAACCACTCACTCTATCATAGGCGCCATCGTTGGTTTTGCCGCGGTAGGTGTGGGCACAGACGCTGTTGAATGGGCCAAGGTTGCTGCTATCGTGGGCTCCTGGGTCGTCACTCCGGCAATATCCGGCTTTATCGCCTTCATGATATTCCAGAGCGTGCAGAAACTTATCTTCGATACAGATAACCCACTGGAAAACGCTAAACGTTACGTGCCCTGCTATATGGCGCTGGCAGGCTTTATGATGTCTCTGGTGACCATTCAGAAAGGCCTCAAACATATCGGTCTACACTTCAGTACAGCCGAGGCATATGCATTAGCCTTGGGTATTGCGGTTATGGTGGGGATAGGCGGCTCATTAGCGATTAGACGCCTGAAGATGGACAGCCAGGCCGATCGCCAGACTCAGTTCGGCAACGTCGAGAAAGTATTCGCTGTCTTGATGGTCGTCACCGCGAGTTGTATGGCATTTGCTCACGGTTCTAACGATGTCGCCAACGCGATTGGTCCACTAGCTGCGGTCGTTTCAATCGTCAACAGTGGTGGCGAGATCGGCAGCGATTCCGCTATCGTATGGTGGATCCTTCCACTAGGTGCGGTAGGTATTGTCATGGGTCTGGCCATCTTCGGTAAGCGCGTGATGCAGACCATAGGCAAGAACATTACTCACCTAACTCCGAGCCGTGGTTTTGCCGCAGAACTTGCAGCAGCTTCAACCGTAGTGATTGCATCGGGTACCGGTCTACCCATTTCTACGACACAAACCTTAGTCGGTGCTGTTTTAGGTGTCGGTATGGCCCGTGGTATCGCAGCGATTAACATGGGTGTGGTCAGAAACATTGTCATCTCTTGGGTTATCACCCTGCCTGCGGGTGCTGCACTGTCAATTCTGTTCTTCTTCACCATAAAAGGCATCTTCAGCTAAGGCATTAAACTTAGCCTGTAGACAAAAATAATAAGGGAAGCTAGCGCTTCCCTTTTTTATGCCTCAGCCCTCAACCTCTGAAGTAAGATTTTATTTATCCGTCATTTTCACGACATACCCTCCTAGTTTCAGCCAGTTTTTGACATTAATTAAGCTTCATCCACTCACAGACATATCTCTTGCATCTAGCCCTTGCAAAACGCCCTGCAAATCCCTAGCATGTGGCTATATTTCGTTGATGAGAATTCAAAGTGTTAAGATTCTTTGCTTTAGTGGGACTGTTATTACTCTCTCCAAGCCTTTTGGCCGCAGGTCAACCTGGATACATATCCGATAACGTTTATCTCTATCTTCATGGTGGACCGGGTACCCAATTCCGTATCTTGGGCAGTGTAGAGGCAGGCCAGGCAATCTCACTATTGGGCGAGACCCAAGGCGACTACACTAAGATCATCGACCATAAGGGCCGTGAAGGCTGGGTAGAAGAAAAAATGGTGACTCGCCAAAAGAGTTTCCGTCAACAGCTCCCCAAAGTGCAGGCAGAATTAAATAAGACCCAGTCTGAGTTAGCGCAAGCCCTTAGTTCCAGCGATAACAATGATGCGCAACTCAGTCAGCTCAAGTCAGATCTTAGCCGTGCACGACGAGACCTCACTAAAGCAAGCAGTGAGCGTGATCACGCCACTAGCAAGCTAGCTAACATCAAAAAGAACGAACGTTTCCAGATGTGGCAAGAAGGCGGCATTATTGCCGCTATCGGTTTACTGATAGGTGTCGTCTTAGTCTATCTCCCCAGACCCAGACGTAAGCAGAAAAATCGCTGGTAAACAGTCTATTCCCCACAAGAGTCTCCCCAAAAAGCCAGCATTCAAATGCTGGCTTTTTAATTTTCACCTTGGCCAAGCCGCATAGACAGTGACTTTGCACACCATCCGGTCGAACAAGATCAAACAAGAGTCACATAAATACCAACCTCATTAAATATCTGCTCAGTTCAGACACATATTTGATAGGGTTGGTATCACCCTCGCACGGCAAGATCATTATAAATTGAACTTTATGCTCAAGTAGCGATCAGATCACCAAATACTCTTTTTTGGTGATGTTAATGACTGCTACTTTTTTAAAACATTTTGATTCGATTGCGGATCCTCGTATTGAGCGTTGTAAAAAACATAACTTATTAGAGATTATTTTACTCGCTATAAGTGCGGTTATGTCAGGCTCTGAAGGATGGGAAGATATTGAAAACTTTGGACATCTAAAGCTTGATTGGCTTCGTCAGTATCGTCCTTTTAAAGCAGGTATTCCTCGGCATGACACTATTGCCCGTGTTATCTGCCGATTAAAAGCGGATGAAATAGAGAAAGCTTTTCAAGCTTGGATTTCTTCTCTCCTAGAAGGTACTGGTTGCGATGTCATTGCCATTGACGGCAAAACTGCACTTCATACTGTGAGCGCCTGGAGTTGTCAGCATCATCACGCTCGATGCTATGGGATGTCAAAAAGAGATAGCAAAGCTAATCGTTAAGCAAAAGGCTGATTATATTCTAGCGCTTAAAGGTCATCATTCTGGTCTACAGGGTGAATTGAAACAAGACGTTGTCAGCAAGTGCTGGTTAATAAAAGTTGGTTAAATAATAAATATCAGTGGGTTGGCTTAAAAAGCATTATCAAAGTAACATCAGACGTACATGAAAAAACGACAGGTAAAGAGACCACTGAAACACGTTGGTACATTAGCTCATTAGATTTAAATGCAGAGCAGGCGTTATCTTCTGTGCGACATCACTGGCAAGTAGAAAGTATGCATTGGGTGTTAGAGATGACATTCAGAGAAGATGAATCACGGTTCCGTAAAGGCCGAGGTCCGCTTGCTTTTAATGTGATGAGAAAAATAGCAATGACCTTGTTCAAGCAAGACCAGACAAAACGCGCGAGTATAGTGGCTAAAAAGAAGATGGCAGGGTTGGACGACGAGTATCGCTCAACCCTGTTAGAGTCAGGGATTAAAATGCGCTAGCCGTGATCACCCTCGCTATAGTGTTCCTCGTCACACTTTGATGATACTATCCCGCGGAAAGATGCCAGATTGTATACAAAAAATAAGATGCATCTTAATACTCTTATCTAAAAGGCTCTTCAAAGCCGTAATTAGAGAAGATTTTGTTCAAGCAAACTGTCCTTAACTGGCCCAGATGGAAGTGATTACTATGTTCAAAGCAAGTGAAGTTCTGACTGGTCTTTATGACTCAGCCAACCTCGATGAGCTGTTTACAGCCATCACCGATAACTACATTGTCGATGAAGATGAATATCTATCTGAACTGATCAAACTTGTGTCTTCTAGTGACGAAGATATTCAGCGTGTTACTAAAAGAGCTCACGATTTGGTAGCCAAAGTTCGCCAATATGACAAGAAAGGTTTAATGGTTGGTATTGATGCATTTCTGCAACAATACAGTCTAGAGACACAAGAAGGTATTATCCTGATGTGTCTTGCCGAAGCGCTACTGCGCATCCCAGATGCAGCGACTGCCGATGCCCTAATCCAGGATAAGCTATCGGGTGCGAAATGGGATAAACATATGAGTCAAAGCGACTCTACGTTAGTCAATGCTTCCACCTGGGGCTTAATGATAACGGGCAAGATTGTCACTCTCGATAAGAATATCGACGGCAAACCCAGTAGCCTGCTAAACCGTCTGATCAATCGAGTCGGTGAACCTGTAATCCGCCAAGCTATGCTTGCAGCAATGAAAATCATGGGCAAGCAGTTCGTTCTGGGTACCAGTATCAAAGATGGTCTTAAGAACAGTGAAGCTAACCGCAAGATGGGCTATACACATAGTTACGACATGCTCGGCGAAGCGGCTCTCACTAAAACTGACGCCGATAAATATTTTGATGAATATTCATCCGCGATCACTGCGCTTGGTGCGCAAAGCTATGATGAGAGCCTAGCGCCCCGACCCACTATTTCTATCAAGTTATCAGCCCTTCACCCAAGATATGAAGTAGCCAATGAAGATCGTGTTCTCTCAGAACTTTACGACACACTCATCAAGCTAATTAAGCAAGGGCGTGAGTTAAATGTCGGCATCTCCATTGATGCTGAAGAGATGGACAGACTCGAGCTTCAGCTAAAGCTGTTCCAGAAACTCTATAACTCAGATGCCGCTAAGGGCTGGGGCCTGTTAGGTATAGTAGTACAGAGCTACGCCAAACGTGGCCTCCCTGTACTTTGCTGGCTAACTCGCCTAGCGAAAGACCAAGGTGATGAGATCCCTGTACGCCTCGTTAAAGGCGCATACTGGGATAGCGAATTAAAGTGGGCTCAACAAGCTGGTGAAGGCGGATACGCCCTCTTTACTCGTAAAGCAGGCACAGATGTTTCTTATCTTGCATCTGCACGTTACCTTCTTTCAGACGCGACTAGAGGCGCCATCTATCCTCAGTTTGCCACACACAATGCCCAATCTGTTGCCGTTATTATGGATATGGCAGGCGACCGCCTGTATGAATTCCAACGCCTTCACGGCATGGGACTGGAGCTCTACGATACGTTAATCGCCGAAAGCCCAACAACACGTATTCGCATCTATGCACCTATTGGTGAACATAAAGAGCTACTACCCTATCTGGTACGTCGCTTACTCGAAAATGGCGCCAACACCTCATTTGTCCATAAGCTGGTCGATCCTAAAGTCACCATCGAGTCACTTGTCGTTCACCCGATAAAGACACTGCAGAAATATAAAACCCTGTCTAATAATAAGATCGTTAAACCCGCCGATATTTTTGGCGCAGAGCGTAAAAACTCCAAGGGACTCAATATGAACATCATCTCTGAATCTAAGCCATTTTTCGCGGCTATCGAGAAATTTAAAGACACCAGCTGGAACGCTGGCCCTCTGGTCAATGGCGAGCTATTAAGCGGCGAAACGCATGACGTCGTCAGTCCCTTCGACACCACTAAGGTCGTGGGTAAGTTAGCTTTCGCTAATGATCAAGCTATAGAGAAGGCCCTTTCCAGCGCAGACTCGGCCTTTAACGACTGGTGTAATACACCAGTCGAAGTACGTGCTAATGCACTACAAAAGCTTGCCGATCTACTCGAAGAAAACCGTGAAGAACTCATCGTCCTTTGTACCCGTGAAGCGGGCAAGAGCATTCAAGATGGAATCGATGAAGTTCGTGAAGCGGTAGATTTCTGTCGCTACTACGCCGTTCAAGCCAAGAAGATGATGGCTCAGCCTGAATTGCTTCCAGGCCCAACGGGAGAGCTCAATGAGCTGTTCCTTCAAGGTCGCGGTATCTTCATCTGTATCAGCCCATGGAACTTCCCACTGGCTATCTTTATTGGTCAAGTAGCCGCAGCCCTAGCTGCGGGTAATACCGTTATCGCTAAGCCTGCAGAGCAGACGTCTATCGTTGGCTTCCGTGCAGTTCAACTGGCACATGAAGCGGGCATTCCTAAAGATGTGCTGCAATTCCTACCCGGCACTGGCGCAACAGTCGGTGCGGCAATCACTTCAGATGAGCGTATCGGTGGCGTTTGTTTCACCGGTTCTACGGGAACGGCCAAGCTGATTAACCGTACCCTGGCAAACCGTGAAGGTGCCATTATCCCTCTTATCGCCGAAACCGGCGGTCAAAATGCCATGGTTGTCGACTCGACATCACAGCCTGAACAAGTCGTCCATGACATTATTGATTCATCATTTACCAGTGCAGGACAACGTTGTTCGGCGCTGCGGGTACTCTTTCTTCAAGAAGATATCGCAGACAGAGTGCTTGAGGTGATGAAAGGTGCGATGGATGAGCTAACCATAGGCGACCCTAGCTCAATCAAGACTGATGTAGGCCCTGTGATAGATGCAACGGCTCAGGCTAACCTTAATGCCCATATCGACCATATCAAACAGGTCGGAACTCTGCTTAAGCAGCTCGATCTGCCGGCAGGTACAGAGAAGGGTTACTTCGTCGCACCGACTGCTGTAGAGATTGATTCTATCAAGGTGCTGGAGAAGGAACATTTCGGTCCTATCTTACATGTGATTCGCTACAAGGCTAACGAACTGAACAAGGTGATCGATGAGATCAACAGCACGGGATACGGTCTGACACTCGGTATCCATAGCCGTAACGAGGGTCATGCTCAGGAAATCGCCAACAAGGTCAAGGTAGGCAATGTCTATATCAATCGTAATCAGATTGGCGCAGTTGTTGGCGTACAACCTTTCGGTGGACAAGGCCTGTCGGGCACAGGGCCAAAGGCCGGTGGACCACTCTATTTGACTCGCTTCATCACTGAGAAAACCCGTACCAATAACATCACCGCCATAGGGGGTAATGCCACGCTTCTATCCTTGGGTGATAGTGAGGATTAATTGAATCCTTCAATGGCTCTTTAGCTAATCATACCGATAAAAAAATCCACCTCTTAGGGTGGATTTTTTATCTCTGCTTAACCTAGGTTTGGCAGTAGTTTGAACTAACTCAGTTTATGATTGAGACTTGCGTAGTATTCATCAGCCACTAATAAATCATCATGGCAGCCTGAGGCTCTTAACTTCCCATTTTCCATCAAATGGATAGTATCCATCTGGGGCATCGCTGTCAGCCTGTGGCTGATCATCAGCAAGGTCTTGTCCTTAGCAAATTCAAACAGCAGGGCCAATATCTCTCTCTCGGTACGCTTATCCAATCCTTCGGTGGGTTCATCGAGTAATAATACCGGCGCATCGCGCAGCAAGGCTCTGGCCACTCCGATACGACGTTGCTCACCGCCAGAGAGCTGCCGGCCCCCCTCACCAATCCAAATATCCAGTGGCTTATCACCTTGGGTCAGCTTGGATAATCCAACCCTATTTAATACCCCTATCAGAATCTCATCATTAGCGGCTTGTGCGACTCTGCGTTCGGCCCGTGTCGGTAAGTCAGCAACAGGTTTCTGTGCTAAGGCCAAATTACTTCTTAATGTTCCGCTAAATAGATAGATACGTTGACTCATAAGGGTGATGCCATCGGTCAAAGCTTGCTGACTATATTGATCAATCTCGACACCATCGAGCCTGATACTGCCTGAGCTAGCTTGCCACTCTCGGGTGATCATAGACAGCAGGCTCGACTTCCCACAGCCAGTCTGCCCCAGCAGGGCCACTTTTTCACCGGGCTTAATACTCAGGTTAATGTCTCTAAGCACCACTTGTTTAGTCTCAACTTGAGCGTCTTGATCATAGGAGAAACAGATCCCTTTGAGTGTCAGCTCACCATGGTGAACGCTAATATCGCTGGCATTATTGAATACTATGCTCGGCTCCTGCTCCACCAGCTCATTGACTCGCTCGGCTGCTGTGACACAAGAAGATAGATGCTGAAAGGCGCCGGCGATTGGCATCAACATCTCGATGCAGGCCAGAGTCATAAACACTATCATGGCAAGCATAGGCCCAGGTGGCAGATGCTCACCGACCCCGGATGATGCCAAATAGAGGATCGCCATGACGACTAAACCATGACACAAAATAAGTGCAGCCTGGCTCAAGGCTGTGACAGTCGCCATCGCACTCTGGCTGGCTAAAAGCCTAGCTTCAGACTCGGCAAGCTGGGCCCTAAAGCGCTCATTGGCACCGAAGAGGGAGATCTCAGCCAGTCCCTGTACAAACTCCAGCACTTGTACCCGGTAGACACGTTTACTCTCCAGAAGCTCGACACCGGGTTTACGCCCCAGGTGATAGAAAACCCAAGGTAAAACCAGCCATACTGAGAGTAAACTGCCACATAAGATCAGCGCCAGATGGGCATCGAACCAAGAGACGAACAGATAGAGAGCCCCTAACATCAGCAATGAGGCGGCCATAGGCGTGATCAACCTGAGGTAGAGATGATCTAAGGTATCGATATCGGCGACGAGTCTGTTAAGCAGATCCCCCTGCCTTATCCCTTGCATGTTGCTGGCACTGAGGGGCATTAACTTCCGCCACGCCCAAGTTCGCAACTGAGTCAGTAGTTTAAAGGTGGCTTCATGGGAGGCTAAGCGCTCACCGTAACGGCTTGCAGTTCTGACAATGGAGAAAAATCTCACCCCACCAGCCGGAGTAAAATAGTTAAACATCATAGCAGTAGCCGCGGTTAATCCGGCTACTGCAGCGGCCGAGAGGAACCAACCTGAAAGCGAAAGTAAACCTATACCAGCCATCAGAGTCGTAATACTCAGTATTAGACCGGTGAACATCATCAGCCACTGATGCTTAAATAATTTGATAAAAGGTAATAAGGCTTTCATGAATGTGACTCCTTATCGATACGAGTCACTACTTCGCACTCATCTTGTTGCATCTGCCTAAATAGTCCTTGTTCTCGATTCAACTCATCTAAGCTACCTCGCTGAACGATCTTGCCTTCATCCAGCACGAAAATACAGTCCATCTGATCGAGCTGATCTAGCCTATGGGTCACCATCAGGCATAAAGATTGTGACATAGCATCTCGCAGCGCACTTAATACCGCCTGTTCGCTATGGCTATCTAAACTTGCCGTAGGTTCATCTAACAGAAACAGGCTAGCTCCTTGTCCTAAAGCCCTGGCTAACGCGATGCGCTGGGCCTGACCGACAGAGACTCCAGCCATCTGCTCACCGATAGGATGTTGTAAACCTAAGGCTTGCTCCTTGACGAAACCCAACACCATGGCCTTAGCCAATAATGCCTCCACCTCAGCGTCCCCCATATCGGGATTTGCCATAGCCACATTGTCACGCACAGTGCCATGAAATAGCAGAGGATCTTGTCCAAGCCAGGCAAGATGTCTGCGGTAATGAGATTTATCTAACTCATTGAGCTCAACATTATTGATTTTTAATGAGCCGTGATAAGGCAGAAAGCCAAGTAAAGCGTTGAGTAGACAAGTTTTACCCGAGCCACTCGGCCCTACCAGTGCCACATGCTGGCCTTGTTTAAGGTGAAAACTCAATGGACCCACTAATTGGCCCCCATCGTGACTCATCACAGTTAAATCTGTGGCAATAATCTCGACTCCAGTGCGCCAGTCTAATTCAATGCCACCCGCCTTTCTTTCACTGGCATCAGGCTCAAGCTTATATTCTAACAGCGCCATCAACTCTTCGGCGGCCCCAATGGCTTGGGCCTTAGCATGATAGTGAGTGCCCATGTCGCGCAGTGGCTGATAAAACTCCGGAGCCAGCATGAGTACAAACAAGCCGACAAACAGACTGATACCCCCACCGTAATCACCGAAGTTAAGGTGCCCCAGATAATTGAAACCAAAATAGACCGCCAGAACTGCGATAGACACGGCCGCAAAAAACTCCAACACGGCGGAGCTTAAGAAGGCCATCCTCAGCACGGACATGGTTCTTTCACGGAACTCTTCTGACGCGGTTTCTATCTCTTTGACTTCGGCGTCGCCTCGATTAAAAAGCTTTAGGGTCGCCAAGCCCTTTAATCTGTCCATGAAGTGACCACTCAGTTTAGCCAAGGCACTGAAATTTTTACGATTGGCGTCTGCGGCGCCCATACCGACTAAGATCATAAACATGGGAATGAGAGGGGCCGTGGTCAACAGGATTAATCCGGCTGCCCAATTTAACGGGAATACCACTATGAGAATGGTCAGGGGAATGAAGCCCGCCAAGATAATTTGCGGCAGATAACGGGCATAAAAGTCGTGCAGGTCTTCGACTTGCTCCAGCACGATACTCGCCCAGCTTCCGACGGGCTTTCCCTTGATAAAGGCCGGGCCAAGTTCGGTTAGTTTATCCAGAACCGCACTACGGATCTGTAACCTGAGTCGTTTTCCCGACTCGAAGCTCGCACGCTCACGGGCAAACGCCAGCAGGGCCCGCACTGGGATGAGCGCCAGTAAGAATATAAACTCATTAGTGTAGTGAAACTTGTCTAGCTCGAGAATGATAATGCCATGCAGTATCGTCGACAGAAGATATGCTTGAACGATTAATGAAAATCCGGTTAATAAGCCTAACAACACAGTCAAATTGAGATAGAAGCCACAGGCTTTTTTCTGCTGTCTCAACCAAGAGGTCAGTTGTTTCTCTAACGATTTGTCCATGCAGCTCCTGCAAATTTGTATTTCTAATGAAATAGTGGGAAGTGAGATTTCACGCAGTATCGCAGGCATAGCTCGCACAATAAACTGGCAGGCTTGGAAATGTTAAGAGACTCACAAAAATTGCGCTAGATCAAAAAAAGAGGGAACCAGTGCTTAGCGAATGTGCCTCAAGATAAGGCCCAAATTTAGCTGACGAACCCAATAGGTAAATGTGAATGGCGATGAGTTTATTAAAATGACTTATATAAAAATGAATCATATAAAAAAGGTCGGTGAGCATCTGCTTCACCGACCTTTCTCTCATCAGTCATGATAATGAACCATGACAATATGCAAGTTTGAATCCCGTTACTTCGACTCGTCAGACGCGTAGTCGTCACTGTCTTCATCGAAAGAGCCTGAGTCTACAGACTCGCCATCGGCAACATCTCGTGCATCACGCCATGCATCAGCAGCTTGCTCTTTAGACGCTGCGGCTTCGGTACGCTCTTCACGTTGCTTAGCCTTACGCTCGTTACGCAGCATCAGCTTTTCGAGGAAAGATTTAAGCTCCTTCTCACCCCAGACAGTTGCTTCGGCTTCGGTCGCAAAACCCGTTTTACGCTTTGAGACGATAGTTTTTCGCGCAGTCATACGACGAGTGATCTCGGCCGCCCAAACTTGCTTGTCTTGAACGATGCGAAAATCGAACTTTTTGGTTTGTGTCATATTACTTATTTCCTACAGATAAAATCTTATCGCCGGCCAATGGCTCGAGCGTTAAGTACAAAATTTGTTTCCGGCTCACTTACTCATTCACGTCTTCAGGCAAACCCAGATCACATTTTTTGCAATCTAACCTATGACCAAGCATCGACGCCCTGCCTTCGGCAGTGATCACCCAAGGACGAACAACCCAAGGTGGCATATGTCTCACATGCTGATTATGACCGCACGCAAGCTTAGCAACCCAATGATTTTCATCATCTTTAAGATAAGAGATTATCGGCTGTTTCATAGAGCCTAAAGACCAATTGCCCAAGTTGCGGAGCCAAGATGAGCGTTTAGGGCGCGAGACTAACACGTACAGAGTTTAAACAACATCATTTAATCGACTATGCTATGGGCTGATATCGGGTATAAATTAGCGCTTTCAGTGGGGATCCTGTAAGCTGCACGCCCGCCAGACCATCTGGCTCCATGAAAGCCGCTGTTTTAGCCGCGTCAAGAGACCAATCTATGAGTTTTACCTCCCTGGGTTTATCCGCTCCGATTTTAAAAGCCGTAGCCAATAAAGGCTATGAGACACCTACGCCAATTCAAGCTCAAGCGATCCCCGCAGTGCTCGAAGGCAAGGATGTAATGGCAGCAGCCCAGACTGGCACAGGTAAAACCGCAGGCTTCACTCTACCTCTATTAGAGCTGTTAAGCAGAGGCAATCGTGCTCAAGCTAAAAAAGTACGCGCCCTGGTATTAACACCGACTCGTGAGCTTGCAGCTCAAGTCGCCGAGAGTGTCGATACTTATGGAAAGTACCTGCCACTTAAATCCGCAGTAGTTTTCGGTGGTGTAGGCATAGGTCCACAAATTTCTAAGCTAGGTAAAGGCGTTGACATATTAGTCGCCACACCCGGTCGTTTACTGGACCTATATAACCAAGGAGCGGTGAACTTCAACCAACTTGAAGTGCTGGTCCTCGATGAAGCCGATCGCATGTTAGATATGGGCTTCATTCATGACATCAAAAAAATTCTTAGAGCATTGCCAGCTAAACGTCAGAACCTGATGTTCTCGGCGACCTTCTCCGACGATATTCGTAAGCTGGCTAAAGGCTTGGTGAACAATCCAGTCGAGATCTCTGTTACCCCACGTAACGCCACGGCGAAATCCGTTGAGCAATATATCTATATGGTCGATCAGAAGCAGAAGACTGCGGCGCTGATCCATCTGATCAAACAAAATGACTGGCAACAGGTATTAGTCTTTAGCCGCACTAAGCATGGCGCAAACCGTATCGCCAAAAATCTCGAAGCTAAAGATATCACTGCAGCCGCTATCCATGGCAATAAGAGCCAAGGCGCACGCACAAAGGCGCTGGCGAACTTCAAGAGTGGTCTCGTTCGCGTATTAGTCGCAACCGACATCGCAGCTCGTGGTATCGACATTGACCAACTGCCTAACGTGGTTAACTTCGACCTGCCGAATGTGCCTGAGGATTATGTTCATCGTATCGGCCGTACTGGTCGCGCCGGTGCCAGTGGTCAAGCAGTCTCGCTAGTCAGTGCTGACGAGAGCAAGCTTCTCAGGGACATTGAACGTTTAATTAAGAAAAATATTCCACGCAAAGAAGTGGAAGGTTTTGTGCCTACTCAAGTTGTAGCCGAAACCGATCTCAATGACAGAAAACATGGTCAAAACCGTGGTCCACGCAATGCCAATGACCGCGGTAATGGTCGTAACGGCAACTCGGGTTCGCGTTCTCGCGACTCACGCAGCAGTCAAGGCAAGGTCGAGCATAAAGACGGTCAACGCAGTGGTGAAGCCGCTCGCGGTCATCAGCCAAATGATAGTAATGCCAGTCACAGTCGCCGTAGATCTGGCTCTCAAACCCGCCCTAGCAATAGCGCGAGTTCTGGCGCTTCTAAACCTGCAGACAGCAGCATCTGGGGCAGAAAGTAATTCCCATAGGTAGAATATCCATTGCGACTTTTCCAATAGATAAATGCTATGATTTTTAAATCAATAGCTGAGTATTGGCAGAAGTTGAGATGAGACGAACCGTCACAATAGCGTTCAAGATATAAAGGGTCGTTTGAAACAAAATTCAACAGGCCAGCTAGAGGGCGGCTGCTTATGCGGTGCCCTCCGATATCCCGTATCAGCAATGCCTTTTAATGCCGACCATTGAAGATGACTTACCAAGGTATAGCGGCGCTTGAAAGAGCGGATTAGTTACACCTCCGCTTATACCATTTTTATTCAATATTTTCGGACAACACTTTCTAGGCTTCTAATGAAGCTCTGCCGCTGTCCAAGCAGGTGATACCAAAAAACTCACCCAAGAGACTGGATGAGAAGAAGCACTAAAAAGCGAACATAACGGCCAGCTCATGTTAGTAAATGATCAATCTAAGGCATGGGAAGTAACGAGCCAACAATGGCTTAGTCTGGATAGCTTCTGGCAAAACTGGGCAAATAACCGCGGCGGCATCACCTGGGAACGCAGTAAAGATCACCCCCTTATGAACAAATACGCTACTCATAGAGCTAGAGAGTGGTACCTGCATGATGGAGTTAATGGCAATAAAAAAGAGAGCGACCTTAATCGCTCCCCTTCAAAAATTGAAACCTAGTCTCAACTATCAGATTAGCGCATCTCCCATGCACGATACATGCGACCTTTAAGCTTGCCGTTGACTATTTTATGCAGGGCACGCTTAGCGACTTTACGGTCAACGGCTACATATGAACGAAATTCGGTGATCTTTATCTTGCCAACTTCTGAGCCCTGAATCCCATCTTCACCCGTTAGTGCTCCGAGAATATCCCCGGGACGAACCTTGTTCTTCTTACCACCTTCGATCTGTATGGTAACCATCCTAGGCTGAGTCGGAAAGGTGTCTAATAGATTCTCTGGTGGTAAACCTTCGCTAACAATATCACGCTCCAGATACTCTTCTAACAACTTGATCTTGTAGTCATCATCATAGGTATAGAAGGTCAAGGCCATGCCCTTGCTGCCAGCGCGGCCGGTACGACCTATGCGGTGAATATGCACTTCGGTATCGAAGGCTAATTCGTAGTTAATCACCATATCCAATGCTTCAATATCCAAGCCGCGAGCGGCGACATCTGTTGCCACCATGATAGAGGCACTCTTGTTAGCGAACTGCATCAAGGTGATATCTCTGTCTCTCTGCTCCAGATCACCATGGAGTGCCACTACGCTGAAGCCATCACTGGCTAATGTGGCAGCCACTTCTTTGGTCTCACGCTTGGTATTACAGAAAACTACCGCACTATCAGGGCGGTGCTGTAGCAGTAATAAGCGCAACGCTTTTGGGCGATCCTTATTGCTGTCGATCTGATAAAAATGCTGTTCGATACTGCTGCTATCATGGGTTGATGCCACCTTGACCATCACGGGCTCGAACATGATCTGTTCTGCTACCTTTTGGATCTGCTTAGGGAATGTGGCGCTAAACAATAAGGTCTGACGTTCACGTGGCATCTCGGCCATGATGTAATCCAAATCTGGCAAGAAGCCCATTTCCAACATTCGATCGGCTTCGTCAAGCACTAAGGTGTTGACGTTTTCCAGGTTTAAAAGCTCACGTGACAGGTGATCTATAATACGACCCGGCGTACCCACTATGATATGGGCTCCATGCTCGAGCGAGCCAATCTGCGGCCCCATAGGAACACCACCACATAAGGTCAGCACCTTGATATTGTGAATGCCGCGAGCCAAAGTACGGATCTCTTTAGCTACCTGATCGGCTAGCTCACGAGTCGGACACAAGACCAGCGACTGAATGCAAAAACGCTTCACATCTAACTTATTCAATAAACCTAAGCCGAATGCTGCGGTTTTGCCCGAGCCAGTTTTTCCTTGGCCAATCACATCTTCACCGTTCAAGATAGCCGGTAAACTTTGCGCCTGAATGGCTGTCATAGAGTCATAACCCATGGTCTTAAGGTTATCAATTAACTCAGGTTTCAAGGTTAATGTCGAAAATGACATATTTGTGTCTGCTTTGGGGGTAACTTGGCTCAAGGTCTATTCCTATTTTTATCACGACGACAAACTCGTCATGAAAGCGACTACCAATAATAAATCACTGATATGCCGCTGAGATAAATCGAGTTTATTAAGCTAAATATCACCCCGTGAAATCGATGATAATTTGGCTTAATAATAATGGGCGGAGTATAGCAAGTATTGAAATAACTTGCTCGTATCACTGGCATCATCAGTGGAGTCAATCATGGTACTAAAAATCCTTAGAGCCTACTTTTATGTCAATAACCGCGACAATAGGATCGCCGCTATTGGCGTCACTAACATCATTTCTATGGTGGCACTAGCAACATTGGTTTGCGCTCCTGTCACCACCTTAGCTATAGTCGAAATCCCGAGTCCGATTGTTAATATGCTGCTAGTAACCGCCAGAATAGGATTGGATGTCTCTATACTTGTCAGCGAGATACTGATCCTTAATGTCTACTCCCTCGGTATTCCATGAAAGGCTTAGGTATAGAGGGAGATATGGATCTACTTAAAAAATTTTAGGAAATTCAGGTTTTGATGAGACTCTATCATTCATATTATTGCCATCCAGAGGTTGAGCGAGTGTTACGCGTTAATGGCTAGATGTACCAGGAAAGTCATAGCTTTATTGATCGAGTGTTAAGCCATCAACTATGTATATAGGAATTAGAAACTGAACCATCAGACTAGTTCTTGGGAAACGAGGTTAGTCCATGGTAATTTTCTGCGACTCGCGAGCCTGATGATGCTTAATACCGTGGAATTCATCATTTATAACAGACCTAAATATTGGATTTATGGCTGCAATCGGCTATACGCTCTAGATCTCACTGTTGATAAAAACAACAAAAAAACATCGACATCATAAAACACATCCACTAAATTATCATCTGCACTGCCCGTGATTAAATCTATTTTACTCAAAACCGCTAATCACAAAGAGGGCTTTTAGTTCAATTTCTTACCCCGAATTCAGATTGAATTGAGTTATTATCCATTTCTTAAATATTTTTACAAATGGAAAATCTCATGACTAAACCAAATATCACTAAACAGCAGCTTCTCAATGTAATTAAGACTTGGGGAGAGCAGAAGATAACCTCAGATCAACTTCAGAGCTGGATGGTGACTAACTACGATCCTGATGATAATGATATTGGCCTCGGTGAACCTGAGTGGACTCAAGAGGCGATGAACATAGTTATGAATGAATACGAAATCGCTAAACAAGAAAAATTTCGTCTAGAGAAATACCATCTCGCCATAGACTTCATCACTGCCAATGAGTCTAAATTTAACCAAACCAAACATCTATTTCTGCATGAAGGATTCAGTGATTAAGCAAAGTTATAACAATAGGACCAAATCCTTCGGCACTTTATTAAAACCAGTCTAAATAACATATAAGCATATGCTTATAGCAGCATAGGAGAGCTTGAAATGTTGAAACTGAATATCCGCCGCAAGGTAGTGCCACTACTTTGGTCTCTGTCGTTCTGTCTATATTGATCATCAGCGTCTACTCACTCAGTAGCAGTCACTCGATAATCTTAGAGATCACCTTAGACAGGGAACTCCCAGCTGTCCTTGGAGAGGTCGCTAACGACATAGATGCCCAGTTGCTGATGCCAATTACTATTGCAAAAGTCATGGCCAACAACGTCGATTACCAGGATGTGATTCGCTCAGGTGACAAGGCTGATAATCATCAAAAAATCATACGTTACCTGAAAAATATTAAACAGAATTTCGACACAATAACAGCCTTTCTAGTCTCATCCGAGAGTGGACGTTACTTCTCTGCAAATGGATTAGCTAAGACCATCTCAAAATCAGATCCAAAGGATCAGTGGTTTTATAATTTTATGGCCAGTGGCAAAGATTACGAACTGAGTTTAGATATCGATGAAAGTAATCAGATCCCAACCCTCTTCATCAATTACCTAATGAGAGTCGACGGTAGACCCAGCGCAGTAACTGGGGTTGGGTTATCCTTGGCTAGCGCTGGATTCAAGTAATAAGTGCAACACCCTGTCCCATATAGACCTCAAATGGAGTGAGGCCACCTAATACTTTTCTTGGCGTGAAATTAAGTAGCAAGATCCTTCTTTCAATTTCATCATCTGTCAGTTTGCCCATATCGAATTTTTTTGGCCAAAAACGCCTGATCCGACCATTGGTATTCTCATTGGTTCCTCGTTGCCAACTGGCATAAGGCTTGGCAAAGTACATATCTGCACCTGTTGCCTTTGACACTCGAACGTGACCTGCAAATTCACCGCCATTATCTAACGTCACTGTCTTTACCGTGTGAGCGGTTTTCAGCAGAGCAATCATTGCATCGCCAACTTCTTCTTTCGTTTTGCTAAATACACGTTTGGCTAGCGTAAAGCGGCTTGTGCGATCGACGAGTGTCACAAGGTGGGCACTCTGCCCGTGTACCGTGTCTCCTTCCCAATCACCTAATCGCGTCCGCGCATCCACAATATCAGGCCGCTCTGTAATATCGACTCGATCATGAATTAGCCTAACTCCCGCTTTTTTATTACGTTTCCCACCCTTCCACCGTGTTTTACCAAACCTGGGCAGCTGACGGTACAGGTGACCACCTTGCAACCTATTCTCTTCAATACGTCGGTAGATCGTCGTATGGCTAAGCGTCTCTGTGACTTTACTTTCAACCGTCATTCGCAGACTAACAGTCTCTGGAGACCAGCCTAAAATGACGGAGCCACGGATGATGTCATCTGTGTGGCTATGACGTTTGTTCGCTTTTAAGGATGTTCGTTTCCGTATATCACTCAGCGGGTGAGCCTCAGCACCTGAGTATCCATTAGGGGGTGAATTTCTATTCAGCTCCCGACTAACAGTGCTGTAATGTACCCCGATCTCTTTGGCAATGCCTCTCAGTCCCATCCCTGTTTTACGAAGGGCTGAAATCTGGTATCGTGGCTCTTGAGTTAGCTGTCGGTACTGTTCGTTGAGTTTATTCATAACGGACTTAATTTTTGTGTGAGAGCTTAGATTGTGCCTTCAGCTGGCTCACTATTCAAATTTCAGCCTGTTGCACTTATTGTATTACTCCAGCGCTTAGCTACCAACATAAAACAGTACAAGATAGGCACTAATGGCATCGTCTTCCTTACTGATGAGCAAGGGATAATAAAGCTGCATCCGGACACAGGTAACATTGGCAAAAATATCAAGAATCTGGGGTATATTGATTCTGATTCACTCTTACAAAAACAAGCATTTTCAACCACAGAATATCAAGATGCCGGCACAGATATGTTAGTTGCCAGTCGCTACTTACCGGAAATTGGCTGGTATCTTATCGCACAAGTTCCCCATGATGAGATTTTTGGCGCCTTGAATCGAGCCACCAAGTCTGTGGCTGTGATGGGGCTAATTATCGCTATCCTATTCATGGTCATCAGTGCCTGGTTAATCAATCGCTTAATCTCCCCCTTCAGTGAACTAGCTAACATGCTGGCAGCTATAGGAGACGGTGAAGGAGACCTCACATTACGCTTGGATGACTCTAGGCATGATGAAGTAGGTGACATGGCAGGAGTTACAACAAATTTGTCAGCTACCTGAGTAGCACCCTAAGGAGTGTATCAGCAACGGGACATGACTTGTATGAGGCCGTTGAGAGGATAGATAACCAAGCAAAACACATGGAGGGAGACATCACAGATCAAGTCAGTAAAATAGAACAAATTGCCACTGCAATTCACGAAATGGGAATGACAGCAGAGGAGATTGCCAGCAGCGCAAATAACGCGGCAGAAAATGCACAAACAGCCGCAGAGGCTGTCGTACAAGGTAACAGGTCGGTACAGAAAACGATTTCAAGCGTTTCTACCATGAGTGAGCAATTACTCAACACCAGCCGAACCATCAGCCAGCTCGCAGAAGATGCTAATTCAATCGATACAGTGCTGGAAGTTATCCGCGCCGTGTCAGAGCAAACTAACCTACTCGCCCTCAATGCAGCTATCGAAGCCGCTAGAGCGGGTGAGCAAGGTAGAGGCTTTGCCGTAGTTGCAGATGAAGTCAGGACTCTGGCTTCACAGAAGAGATAAAAGGCATTATCGAGAAGCTACAAGCCAAGACCCATGATGCGGTAGAGGCTATCGAAAGAAGCACAGAGCTAAGCAATAATAGTCAGGCTGAGGCGACTATTTCTGGTGAACACCTACAAAGCATCTCAAAAAATATCGAGGTGATGAACGAAATGAGCATCCAGATCACCACGGCCACGGGGGAACAATCAAACGTAGTTGGTGAGATAAGCCCGCATGTCACCGCAATCGCAGATATCTCCAGTACCAGCAGCCAAGCGGTCCAGCAAACATCATTAGACTGTGGCAACCTGAGAGATATGGCTGTTCGACTCAACGAACTGGTAGCCAAGTTCAAGATATAGGGCTCTAAGCTCAGCAAGAATATCAGCCATCCAATTCTAGTGGTGGCCTTGTCCTTTCAGATGCTTTGTAGCGAGAAACAATGCAGTCGCTGAACTGGAAAAGACACACTTCGCGCAAAATTTTAACCTGCAACCAAGGCGCCTTCCAATGACCCGGCTGCGGATAAATCCTCCTCGTTGACTCACAAGGATGTAATACCATTCTAAGTAAAAATATGATCTAATTGTGATCATCATATCTTCTTCATTTGTATTCATGGATAATTTTAAAAATACAGATTTCAATGCTCTTGCTCGTAGCCAGACATCCATTCAAATGAAGATGCGCTTACTTGCACTCGCTCATTTTCAAGATGGAAAGTCTCAGACTCAAATTGCTCAATTTTTAAAAGTGAGTAGAACCAGTGTCAACAAGTGGGTACATGTCTATTTAACAGAAGGCCTAGCAGGCTTACAAGAGAAACCACACACTGGTTTATTAGCACTAAACAACGAGCGCAACTGGCTGACTACATAGAAAAAAGAGCAAGTAGCGCTCAATGTTAGACGTCAACTAGCTTGGCCTATAGGCGTCAATTAAGTTGGCCGCTTTTGCCGTTTATTTTCATGGCTTCTTTTCTTCGATAACTCTCTCCTTCAAGTTGATAAATCTCTGCGTGATGCACCAGTCGATCAATCACGGCTACTGTCATCATATTGTCTCCAAATATACTGTCCCACTCACTAAACACCTGGTTCGTTGTGATCACTAGGCTGTTGCGCTCATAACGATGTGCAATGAGCTCAAATAGAACCTGACTTTCACTATCACTCTTTTTGACATAACCGATGTCGTCCAAAATGAGTAGCTCATATTTATCGGGTTTTTTAAGTGCATCTTCCAGACCTAAACCTTCTCGGGCTTTCTGCAAGTGCTGCACCATCGCCGTGCCTGTCGTGAATTTCACACGAACAGATTGCTCAATAAGCGCATAACCCAGCGCGGCTGCTATGTGGGTTTTACCTAGGCCGCTCGCACCGAATAATAAAATATTATGCCCTTGTCTCAACCAGCTCTACTCACTGGCCTTACGTTTAACTTGAACTGCGCTAATGCCGACCACTTCACTGAAATCGTATTGAGACAACTGTTTCCCTATCGGTAACTGGCTTTCTTTGAGTAAGCGTTTTAGGCGTACTTCCTGTCGATGTGTCGCCTCTATTTCACATAATTGAGCGAGAAATAGCTCGGGTTCCCACTGCTCCTTCACCGCTTTCAGGGCAATGTCGGGCCACGCCTTTGCTATCGCTGGCAGTCGTAACTCTTTTAATAATAGGGGTAAACTGAGAGTGCTAGCCATGTTGCCCTCCTAGAAGAACATCATAACTTGAGACGCTATGCTGCTGACTATCGATGATAGGGACAACTATCGTATCGGGGCCAAAAACCGCCTTTAGGGATAAGAGCATCCCTGATTTGCGATGCTTTAAAAGCATTACGTTTCTTAGCCAATGCATGGATAACATGATGATGATAATCTATTGAGCGACCACGAGTTGCGCCTTGAGTATGCATTCGCGCTAAGGTTAATGTGAGTTCATGCCCATAGAAAAGCACTACACGGTCATCAAAAATGTGTGCCAGTAATGTCACACCAATGAGTCGTGATGGCACCGAATATGTCACACGCTTAATTGAAATCGTGCTGCTGGATGTCACTTTGACGTATTGCTCACTAAAGTCATGAGTTCGACGAGCGGGTAAGGAGGACAAGTAGGCGCACTCCTCTAGATAACCGGTATGACATTGACGGTTAATTTTTGCAACAATGACATTGATGAAGTCTCGGTATTGCTTTAAATCAGTGAAATCACGACTGTCGCGTAATAACAGTTGTTGCTCTATCTTACGCTTTAGATGGCCATTAGGGCCCTCAATTGCGCCATTTTCATGGGCGACACCTTTGTTGTTTCGAGTGGCTTTTACCCCGTAATGTGTGCATAACTTGGTGTAGCGTTCTGTCAGAACTTCAGCTTCGGTGTGGTTTTTAAATGCAGCGCTTAAGCTGTCTGTACGGTGGGTGAGTGGCACGCCACCACTCTGCCAAAAAGCATTTTGAAGCCCTGATGACAGTGACTCAAAACTTTCACCACCGAGTACAACCTCGACATAGGTCCAGCCACTGAACACCAAACGGTAATGATAAAGCTTGTGCTTAAATGTGTTGCCAGCGAGGGTTATATTTAGCTCGTTGGCCCAAGTGTAGTCAGAAATGCCCATTGCCCCCGGCGTATGTTTCTGCCTGAAAATGACGCCTTGCTCAGGCCCGTGTATGACGCGCCATGTCTTAATTCGGCGTTGTAAAGTGCGTAGCTGTGAGCGCTCCAATTGCCCCGGTGCGATTTCCTCTAGTTTTTCGAATAATGTAATGGGCTGCAGTGAGGGTTCTTTTTCAAGCAACGGCACAACATGCTGCTCGAAAAGACCATTAAGAGGATCTTTTCTGGTCGCGTATTGACGTGGTAATTTGCTGGTGTTGTGTTGGCTAGCATCAATTCGTCTAGCTGAACGGGAAGAAAACCCCGCCTTTGCCGCAGCAGATGATTGAGTCTGTTTAGGTTTATTACGATAAGACATATATAGGTTAACCTGTAGTTGGTTTATGGGTTTTCCAGGCATATAAATCTCTCAAGAATTATGTATGCCTAAAGATGACCAAAACCGGACAAGTTAATTGTCGCCTAATAGACATTGTTGATAGTGTTTGTGAAGCCTGGAACACTTTCACCGAGAGTGCAGAAAGAGTGACAAAAATGTGTTCTAGGGATTGGGCGAATATGACCAGTTAATTTTCCAGATTGGTATTACCCCCCTGGAAATGACCTACTCGATCCACGAAGTGGACACATGGGGGTGAAATTACGGCGCTTTGAATACGCAGTATTCAGCCCTAATTGAACGCGGAGAAACTTCGTTTCGTAGCGGGAGAGTCCGCTCAGCGGCGGGGCGACATCGGGGGTAGGCATTCATGCCTTCCTAAGTGGATAAGTCACCTGATATCTGTACTGATAAGCTCGAGCTAAACAGCCAACACTTTATTAAATCCCAGACGCAAAAAAGCCACCTTATTCAGGTGGCTTTTTCACTTAATGAGCGCCTGGAAATGACCTACTCGATCCACGAAGTGGACACATGGGGGTGAAATTACGGCGCTTTGAATACGCAGTATTCAGCCCTAATTGAACGCGGAGAAACTTCGTTTCGTAGCGGGAGAGTCCGCTCAGCGGCGGGGCGACATCGGGGGTAGGCATTCATGCCATCCTAAGTGGATAAGTCACCTGATATCTGTACTGATAAGCTCGAGCTAAACAGCCAACACTTTATTAAATCCCAGACGCAAAAAAGCCACCTTATTCAGGTGGCTTTTTCACTTAATGAGCGCCTGGAAATGACCTACTCTCACATGGGGAGACCCCACACTACCATCGGCGCAATTGCGTTTCACTTCTGAGTTCGAGATGGATTCAGGTGGGGCCACAATGCTATGGTTTCCAGACTAATTTTGCGATTACTTTCAGCTTTTCAAAAAGCTAAAGGTAAAAGAATTTAGAAAGCTGGCTATTTAAAAAGTCTTTTAAACAGCTTTAAATAAAAGCAATAATTGGTTCAACTTAAATCAAGTCGGTATTCTTTTGTGCTTGTAAAGTAATCACTCATTAACCACATACTTCTCTCTTAACAAGAGTAAACCCATCTGGGTTGTATGGTTAAGCCTCACGAGTCATTAGTACAGGTTAGCTCAATGCCTCACAGCACTTACACACCCTGCCTATCAACGTCCTAGTCTCGAACGGCTCTTTAGAGGAATTAAATCCCTAGGGATGACTCATCTTAGGACTCGCTTCCCGCTTAGATGCTTTCAGCGGTTATCGATTCCGAACGTAGCTACCGGGCAATGCTATTGGCATAACAACCCGAACACCAGCGGTTCGTCCACTCCGGTCCTCTCGTACTAGGAGCAGCTTCCTTCAATCATCCAACGCCCACGGCAGATAGGGACCGAACTGTCTCACGACGTTCTGAACCCAGCTCGCGTACCACTTA
>NZ_ABIC01000023.1 GCF_000172075.1 Shewanella benthica KT99 | reverse complement strand
CATATTCATACCTGTCGTCGCCGCCTCTCCAGTGCTCATTGAAGTTACTGTGTTATACACGGAGCAGCTATCATCAACATTGATGATCCAGGTCGGAACATTAGCTGCCGTCACAGCACTGACATATTCGGTTCGTAGCGGCAGGCGCAGGCTTTCCGACTGCGGGCCATAACCGTTGTCCAATAGCAATCGGCCATATCTCAACTCAAATGAAGCGCCATCGGCAAGATCTTCGAAAGAGAAAGGCTGACAGCTACCGCTTGAATCGGCTTTATAGCAGATATCATCTTCATCGGTGACATCAGTAACAGCCAACTTTAGATCAAACTTAGCATCGAACGGTGCAGTTGGTGTAGGCGAACGCACATACTCGACTTCTGCACCCGTTAATGTCGCTGTATTGGCGTTATTGGCATAGCGAACGCTGCCCGATAACCCAGGATATTCACTATCCTGAATTTGTAGCTCACCGGTTTTATCTTCATAACCTCTTCCGGGCCACTGATTTCTACTGGCCTCCTTTTTATGCTTATATCGCCACCAGTCACCAAGCTGATAGTTACTTGCTTCACTACCATCAGCCACCATGCCTTTTACCTGGATAATAGGTTCCCCACCTCCTGAAAAAACAAAGGATTGATCCATATAGGTAAAGGTACTACAGCTATGGGTCAGAGAGGGTGAGTTTGCGGATATATCCAGATAAGCCGGAGTGAAGCGACCAAACACTTCACTGCTGGCGTTATTTTCTGAAATCGTGACACCCAGATAACTGATATCTTGAGCAAGCTTAGCTGTGACAGTCCCTACTTCATTCCAGCTTTGATTGATGAGCTGTGAACCATCACTAGCCGATAAATTGAAATCTACCGCTGAAGTACTAAAGCCGCCATTGATGCCGCCATCGGCTATCGATGGCATCTCTACAGCAGCTTGGATCAGAATATTGCTGTGCTTAAAGTTTTTCAGAGCCGGGTTGTCGCTAAAGTCACTGTCACCATCTGAACGCCAGCCTACGGCTTTCAGGCGCATATCAAAACTTTCTCCAGCCTTAGCCAATACTTTACAGTCTTCATCATAGGGGTCGGAGCTATCACAACGATTTGTTGATACATTGAAAAAATGAAAGCCTGCCGGTTTAGCGACGAAGTTATCTTGATGCTCGAGCACTAGCTCCTCGGTGCCATTTGGTGTCGTCACAGTGTGTGTATAAGAAGCCTTGAGTGTCACTTCACCGGCTTCTGGGTAGTTGACACTTAATAGTGCCTTACCGTTAGCATCAAATTGCACACTGACACTCTCGGTATCACCGCCTGCAATCACTTTACTCTCGGTTGGTGCCATAAGCGTTAATGGCGCTGGGTTATTCACTAGGCTTGGATCTTTATAGTTAAACGAAAAATCTATAGATTTAGCCTGGTTACTAAAGAGAGGAACACACTGCTGAGTGCTGGTATCTTTAGTAACGGCAAACAGTTCAAACAGGTCACTATCTTTATAAGATATTGTATCCGGTAGATTAAAATATAAACCTGTGTCTTCAAAGGTTAACTGACAGGCAGTATTATCGACCTCAACATCATCGATGAAGCAGCGATAAATACCATACGGAGCTGTACCTCCAAGGCCAATTAAAGCCGTTCCACCCTCAGCATGCCAGAGCTCTGCAGCAGGAACGGTATGCCCAGTAAAGTTAACCCTAGTGTATACGCCACCGTTTTTAGTCAGGTCGACACTGGACAAAACTGAAGTTTCAGCAGTGCAATCAGTATTAGCACAAGCACGAATAAGTATATCCTTTGCCGCGCAACTAATTGCATCGGATGAAAACTCGATACGATAGTGATCGATCGCTGGCGGCTCAGAAACGGCCTCAAAGGCAAAATAACCAATATTTTCAGCGAGGTGATTTCGCTCGGCATTACTTTGTTGATCTTCATCGATAGCAAAGCTAATAGTATTATTAAATACTGAATGACGACAGCGTCTTACCCAACCACCATCGGCACCACGACGTGAGTTTTTATTGGCTATAACATAGGGCTGACTAGAGTAAGTATTTTCATAAAAAGTCGAATAAGCACACTGTTGAAGCAATGTTCGGGGACGATTTCCTCCACTGCTGTTAAGGGCATAATCAAACTCATACAAGATTACCTCGCCATCTACTTGCATGGAGCCAGCCCCCAGCCCAGCCACATAGCCTAAGGTTTCATCTTGAGTGATCGAACCATCCACTTCCGATGCTTCTATTGCAATATCAAACTCATCGCCTTTAAAGCTAATATTGTTGATCACTGTGGTGATAAAACGATTATTATGTCTGGATAACGTTTGCCCGACCATAGCCGGTTTAGCACCAAACTTGTGCCTGAAACTGATATTTTCATAACCTCTGCCGGCAGAGGTTAGCAGTTTTCCTTGATACTTTTTAGTCTCAACCTTGCCCGCTTGCAGTGCCTTTCCACGTTCTAGAAAACGATACCCAGGCTCCATGACAAAATAATCCACTGTAGACATATCATCTGCAGACACTTTATTGCTTGGCGGTTCATTTTGTTCAATAGCAGCCGTTGTGGCACCGCTGGATACTAGCCTCACGGTCCCAGGGCCATCCTGCGTAGGGTTAGCACTATCTAAGGTTGGCATCAAGATAATCACAGGCGCGGTAGCGTAGCTATTCTTAAAATTAATCACAGCACTGCCGCTACTCAAGGAGACTCGGCCAAACTCAAATTGAGGAAATGGACAAGTTAGATATGCTGACTCAGGTACTTTGACTAAACTCAATGCCGATGGCGGCTGCCAATACAGATGATAAGCTTCAGCCCCAGTCGCCTCATGGTAACGTACCTCTATTTTATGTGTTCCTTGAGCTAAAGATATGTCCCCGGTTCTACAAGGCCAGCCACATTGCCCGTGCAATCCGTAAAATCCCACGACAAGCTGGCCGTCAATCAAGAGCTCTATTGAATCATCACCATCGATACCTAAGGTATATTCACCGGTTTCAGGCACATCCAAATAACCGGTAAAGATACCTGCATAGTTATCCCCCTGACTCGAGTGAGGGCTGATCCCGCCACCGTAACCTTCAATGCGGGACTCAATGGACTCGCCTAACTGATTAGTCGTGGTTTTAACCGTATCGACAAGGCTATTAAAGTCATTATGATCGCCTGGACTGGTATATTGCCCAGGCTTCCAGCTTGTGGCGTCATAGGTTCGATAAGTGATACCCGTGACTCCTGCTTGCCCTGCTGGACATTGCAGTGGCACAACCGGTAACACAGGTTCAACACCGCAATCCGGAACAACATTTATCGATGCCGCAGTGTCATTAAAATAGATCAAACTATTCGTTGCTAATGAGATGTCATCAGAAGTCACTCCACCTTCGACCACAGCTAGGTCTTCGAGTTGTAGCCCCCCCTCAGCCACTACATAGCCTCTGAGGTATACACCATAATTAATTTTCACATCGCTATATGCATATAGAATAAATTGTTCTGCACTATAGGAAAGGCTCGAATTTAGATGGGTATAATTATCTCTAACAAAGAAACTCACCGTTCCGGTCGGTGGAAAAATAATGTTAACATCACGATTGATCTGCAGTGACTCAATCCAATATTGCCCGGCTGCCAGCTTCAATGTGCCACTTTCAGCGGTCAACGACTTAAGCTTATAAATCCCATTTTCAGTGCTAAAGGTGATATTTCTATTCCAGCCTCCAGTCAGCAATACATCAGCATACTCCCCCTCAGGAATAGTGATCTCTTCATAGGGAGAAGGGGGGCCTATATCATAGTTACTTGTCGAGCGGCAGCGTTGAAATGGAATTCGGTCTTCGGGTAGCCTCGCAGTATAGCCTCCGTTTTTACAATTTTTAACATTCCCGTTAGGAGGCACACAAGACTTTTGTTCTTCTGCAACATCGAATGTAGGTAAGTTTCCGTTTTGGGAGGCATTATGTAATTTGGCAGTGCCTTTAAACTCTATTTTACCATCACTGCTATATGAGTTTACCCCTTCGATAAACGTGGCCGTCCAGTCAGCTGCATATGCAGGTAGTAAAGTCGATCCCATCAGCAACACTAGGATGATTATCCTCTGGGTGATTTGCCTTCCCTTGAAGATAAAAGTATCAATCACGGGCTTCTACCTCCACCTGACGGTTTACTCTCAAGCAGTTACCGTTAATGCTGCTACAGTCTCCGGTTTCACAGGTCGCAGCACTGGTGATCAGAAAGCGGGTCACGCTAGCGACCGTTGTTGGCGTACAAGTCAGCACGACACTGCACTGATGAAAACCGGGGGCAACGGGCGGCGTCCAAGTTGCAGACACATTGGTGCAACTTGAAGCAGAACCGTCGAGTTGGAACAACTGGGCCAAGGCTCTATCGGCACCTGAATTGGCAGCAAAGAGGGCGCGGGTGCCCCACACCTCGAGGTTAACCTGCTCATCGGCATCTTCGAGTACATTGATTAACGCGGATGCCATCAGAAACATCACAGTGATGACGAAGATACCTATCATCAAGGCACTGCCCCGCTGCTTTGCAAAAGCATTACTTGCAAAGCCTCTAAACGATGAATGAGTTTTCTGGTTCATATTAGGGGACATTGACCACCTGCACCTGATGTTGATATTGAAACGCTTGGCCATTAACCTCAAATTGTGGTGTTAACTGCACCACAGCATTATTAATCAAGGTTCCTGGAGTATAAAATATTGGCCAATTGCCGTCTTTTATCACAACATTCTCAGCCATTAATGCACTCTTAGCATTGCCTCCCATTTGAGTGGCTGTAGGCTGAGTGACATTGAACATGTTATAGCTGGCATAACGCCTAATATTGCCATTGGCAAAGAAGCAGTAACTCACCGCGTTGTCCACCATAAAGAAGCGACGTCGTGGCGAAGCCTCGCTAAAACGTACCGCACGATCGAAGGTGACCGTGTTGGTCGTAGCATCGTATTTATCGATATCAAATAACCTACCCTCACTCGCCGTCGGAGTAGCAGAGTAAATATGGGTTAATTGCAGTGGATACACTAGCATCCTATGATCTTTATTTATCCCCAGTGATGGTGTCATAACAGTCCCAGTCAAACTTGTAGTCTCCGGAGATATAGGCAGGTCAATATAGGAGGCGCAGGCCTGAATCGGCACGAATTCGATGCACTGGAACGTGGCTGGATTTTTCGTCACACGCAGGCTGTTTGGCACGGCGTTTCTAATTTCGCGAGTCATACGCTCCATAACGAAACGACTCTGACTCAGCACCTGATCGACAGTAGTAGATTCGACGAAGATACGTGTCCCCATGATGACAAAACTACTGACTCCAAGCACCATAACACCGAGGATGATGATCACCATCACCATCTCGACCAAGGTAAAGCCATCGCTTTGGCGTAACTGTCTTAAGCCCGACATCAGTAGTTACTCCTGACCGCGTTGTAGACGATCTGTTCGCCACTGGGCGTCGTCACAGTAACCGTTATCAGTTTACGGTTCAGATCTGAAGTATTGGGATAGGTCACTGTGACTAATAATTTATAATTTAAATACTGGCTCTTATAGGTACTTGTCGAGTTAAGTATATTGCTATCCTCACTAAGCCAATGATAATCATCGACATCATTAAAACTATTGCGGTTCTCGCCAGTTTCAGGGCCGAGTTTATTTTCTGCAGTACAAACCTCGCCTGCTGGTAAACCTAAATCAGGCCTTGCGGTTGCACCACAGGCCGGCACGCCGCCGTTGGGGTTGGTGTTTTGGTCGTAGCGTTTACTCCAGATCTCATTCATAACCGAGTGGGCCAGCTCAGCCGAACGCACACGGTGCAAGGTCTCGGCGGCGCGATCGGCTTGTGGGAATAACATGCTGGTCAACATGACTAAGCCTATGCTGAGAACCACCATGCCGACGATGAGTTCAATAAGAGTAAAGCCGTTAGATTTGTGCGCTAAATGAACTTGCATGTCTGTTTTTTTGAACGAATTAACGGCCATGGATATACCCCTGACTCTCGATACTGATACTCAAGGTCTCATCGGCAATCACATTAATACATGGACCACTGCAGCCCATACTGGAGATCCCGGCAGTATCGAAATTCACATTGAAGGTATCACTGCTATCAGATGCTCGCGCCAAGCTAGCACCTCCCGAAAATGCTTGTTTAGCTTCCGTTCGGTTCGTTCCGGTACAGGTATTGTTATCGAAACGACGTAACTGATAACCACTGGCATCGACATCGACTCGATAACAGCGATCTTGATTGTTCATCGCCATCAGTTGCGCCTTGCGTAACTCACTAATAAACTCGTCACGTAGAGTGAAGGCACTGTAACTCGAACTGGTCATCAGACGTGGCAATACCACCACAGAGAGAATGGCAATGAGTATTATGGTGGTGACTAGCTCTACCAGAGTAAAGCCTGCATTTTTTCTCATCTGTATACCGAAAATTTAATCTGTTTATCACTAAGTATGACAAAAAACTGTGATATTTTATATATATAATACCTATTCGCTTAAACTTTAAAGGCTGAATGACAGAAAGGTGAATTTGCTGAATTAAAAGCTAGGTAAGCTAAAATCCCTAAGATAATAATCACCACACCAACTCAATCAGGGTAAATTTTTGCTGTTTTAACATATTCATACTGCATGTGATCCGTTCAGCAAGCGTCCATGCTGTGAGTAAGTTAATTTCAGTAAAACTGAACAGCTTTATCAAGGTTAAGCTTCACGCATAAAAAAGGCCTGCTAAGCAGGCCTTTTTATGACTGAAGAACTATTAGCAACCAGTAGTCAAACTAGTAATTGCAAAGGTACCAGCAGTAGCACTCGTTAATCCATTTTCATACTTTACGTAGCAAGTTCCAGGAGCAGAAGATGCTTCAGGACTATTTATTCCTTGTGGGTAAAAATAGACTACGTTAGTCGCAGTATCATAAACCCATTCTGTAGTGTCATCACTTGCTGACTCAAGTGAAACATTGATATCTAAAACATTTGCGAGACTATTAGTCCAAGCAGCAGTTGCATGACCATAGTTTAATAATACAGTTGTTCCTGCAGAATCAACGGTTACAGTGGGGGGCGTTGAAGCACCGCTTCCCTGAGTCTCATTACCTGAAATTAAAGACTTAGAGTGAATTAAGCTATCCCCACCTTTTGCAGCAGCTTCCAATCCGCTTACCGTAGATGCTTTAGCATCGGATTGAAGGTTAATAAACTTAGGTGCGGCGGTAACAGCAAGAATACCTAAGATAATTATAACTACAACGAGCTCTATTAAAGTAAAACCATTTTGCTTTTTCATATCTATAACCTATTAACAGCCTGTATCAACAACTTCATATTTGGGGGATACTGTAGCCGATGTGGCAGCGGTATATTTCATGTGACAAGCACTGACGGCTGTATCGGTCGCCGTACGCCCCTGAGGAACTATTTTAAATGAAGTGGCAGTAGATATCACCCCCCATTCACTACCAGTAACTACAATAGTATCATCAGCTAATGCTTGGAAAGTCACATCCATTGCCTTTTCAAGATTCGTGATAGTGTTTGCAACCGTCGCACTACTATCTAAATATCCATAAGCTGTAGTAACACTAATATCATCAGTAGTAACAGCTGTTCCCATGTTATTTAATACAACAGACCCTGTTGAAGTTTCTTTCCCTTGTATAGCCGCTTTAGAAAAGACTAAAGTATTTGCACCTTGTAAAGCTGCTTTTACTCCTTGAACTGTCGATTCACGAGCATCCGACTGAAGATTGATAAACTTAGGTGCTGCTGTAACAGCAAGAATACCTAGAATGATAATAACGACCACTAATTCGATTAGCGTAAAACCTTTTTGCTTGTTCATTTACCTACTACCTTTCTATTTTCTATACAGCTTCCATGCTCGCTACTGAGATTAGATACAGACCTAGTTAGTAAAACTAACTACCGTGCCCGTACCTGGGTTATAGGTGATGCCTTTACCCACATTCAAATCGGGAGTGGGTGTTGGAACCCCAGTTGCTTGATCTAATACTAAAGACGCCACCTGATGGTACACGCATAGATCGATACCATTTACCGTATCACCGTTGAGACTTATGGCATTGCCTCCTACGCCAGCTAACATGCGTACTGTATATCTTTGATTTCTAGCATCTGCGGAAAACTGCACATTTCGCGGCGCACTCTGAAGAATGCTGTTAAACACTTGCTGACAACGATTGTCGTTCATCGCCGTTACGTTAGTAGCGTTAGGAACTGTGCCTGTCGGGAAACCAAAACGTGTATCTAAGGAGACACTCGTGCCATCTAAGATCACCGTATTATTATTGCGACCATCGACTTCCCACTGTGCGCGTACAAAACCGACCGCAGTAGCTAGACCACCGGCGACACCATCTAAACTGGCGTTTTCTGCGTCATCGGTGACATTGAGAAAACGCGGGATAGCGGTTGCGGCAAGCAAACCAAGAATCACGATCACGATCACCAGTTCTATTAAAGAGAAACCTTGCTGACGGCTTCGAGAGTTACTCATAGTAAGACCTTTAAATTGACCTTTCATTTCATTTTTCATTTGACTATTCATTTGATTTTCAATCTGCTTATTCATATAAGCCCCCATAGCATATTTTACAATTCTAACAGTTCGGAGAATTTTATAAACCTATGAAACGACTCTATTTTCTCCATTTTTTGTCATTCGTCAAAAATATTACGCGTCCGGTTGTCAGTTGATAACCAAGGCGATCGAAATTGTTAGCAACATAGCTACAAACATCTCCTCCCTGGCCAAATACAGATACAACTTGTTGTGATGCGGTATCTAAACCCAGTAGCTGATACCAAAGTTGTTCACAACCAGCAGAATCCGACTTGTTAGGTAACGGCCAGCCTCCAGAACTCATTTTAACAAAATTTATATCTGCTGTAATTTGAGTGGAATTCTTATCTGCACTTATCGAAATGCCAGTATCCCAATCCAGCCTCATATCTTTGGGTCTACCCTGTGCTAGCCACTTCGCCTTGATCATACCCAACACATTCAATAGCCGAGTATGATCGATCCTCAGACCCTGAGCAGCTATGTGGTTCACCGAAGCAAAATACTTAAAGCCTAAAACACCTAGCAAGGCGAGTAGCAAAATGATTGCTATCATCTTGCTATATAACGCCAATAACACTCCATCGGATTTCTGCTGGCTTAGCATTAGGTTTTTCCTGCCTTATCCAGACAATGATCTAATTTCATCTACTTCCCGTCTGTAACCACATTGAGCATGTCCCATCATAAAAAGCTAGATATATACCTGCTTTAGGCTGATGACTGATTGATATAATCTACCTTCCACCTTTAACTACATTAAGCATATCCCACCATATGGCTAGGTATATACCTGCTTTACCTTCCACCTTTAACCACGTTGAGCATGTCCCACCATATGGCTAGATATATACCTGCTAGCCCAAAGTTTACCTTCCACCTTTAACTACATTAAGCATATCCCACATGGGAAGATAGATACCCAGCGCCAATATCAATACTATGCCCGCGACGAAGCCAATTAAAATAGGCTCGAGTTTAGCGGTGAGGTTTTTAAGGTCGTAATCCACTTCGCCCTCGTAAAAGTCTGCGGCGTCGTTAAGTAACTGGTCTATTTGACCCGTTTCTTCGCCGACGGCAACCATCTGTAACACTAGCGGAGTGAACAATTGGCTATGATTCGATACTCGCAACATGGACTCACCGGATTCTATGCCCCGACGCATGGCGACGATTCGATCGTGCATGTAGGCGTTATCTACGGCATCGGCTACTAGGCTTAACGCCTGCGTCATAGGGACTCCGGCACTGAGCATCATGGAAAAGCTACGGCAGTATCTGGATAAAGTAGAGCGCTCGATGATGCTACCTATAGCGGGAATATGTAGCTTCCATCTATCCCATAGTTTCTCACCCTTCTCAGAGTTGTGCCAGTAGCGAATGCCGATATAGGTTCCTATGCCACCGACCAGCATGGCCGGCCAATAGTTTACAAATAGGCTAGATGTACCGATTAATAACTTGGTTGCCCAAGGTAGTTCGGCACCGAAACGAGAAAACATATCGGCAAACTTTGGGATCACCATGATGTTCAAGATCACCATGGCGATGGTGATGGCAATCAAGACAAAGGTTGGATAACGCATCGCGGCCTTGATCCGGCGCCGAGTCTCCTGCTCGCGTTCGATATAACCCGCTAACTGCATAAAAGCATCTTCGAGTTTACCCGTGTTCTCTCCTACATGAACCATGGAAACGAACAGCGCATCGAACACATCCTGGTGATGATTCATTGCCGAAGATAAGGGACGACCGGCGGTTAATTGTTCGGAAATATCATCGAGGGCATCTCGCATACGTTGCGAATTAGTCGTTTCTGACAAGCCAGCGATGGCGCGTAAAATAGGAATGCCTGAACGAGTCAAAGAATACATCTGTCGACTAAAAATCTGCAGTTCGGAGAGGCTCACCTTAGCTTTAAACAATGCTGCCAGAGAGAAGTCTTGCCTCTCCTTAGTCTCAGTGAGCTCTAATGGAATAACCGCACGAGACATCAGCTGATCCGCAGCAACACTCTCAGAGGTGGCATCAACCACACCGGTAACTAGTTGTCCCTGGGCGTCGCGCCCTCGGTATTTGTAGACTGCCATTAATTATGTGCCATCATCATTATTCAGATCATTTCTCATGCTATTTATAAGACTGCCACTAATATGTGCCACCATCACTATTCAGATCATTTCTCATGAGATTTATAAGACTGCCACTAATATGTGCCACCATCACTATTCAGATCATTTCTCATGCGATTGCTTAACCATATCGACCGACAGTGGAATTGGAGACTCGGTCACATCTTCGACTAGCTTGGCGACCTCTTCGATGGTCGTCATCCCCTCGGCCAGATATTTAAGTGCAGACTCGGCTAAAGGAGTAAAATTAGGACTCTCTTTAGCCGCATTGGCAAAATCTTGTGGATTACCGGTCCGCATAGCTTCTACCATAGGTTCATCTAATTCAAGTAGCTCAAACACACCGATACGCCCACGGTAACCACTGCCATTGCAGCTTTGGCAACCTGAGCCAATTTTGAGTTTAGCCTGTGAGAAGTCCAGATGACTGACCGAGTTTAACCAGACACTGTCTTGCGCCGTTAATTGATAATCAGCGGAGCAATTCTGGCAAACTCGCCGCACCAATCGTTGAGCAATAATAACCCTTAACGCACTCGCCACCAGATAACTCGCCGCACCCATATCCAACAGACGTAATGCACTGGTTACCGCATCATTGGTGTGCAAGGTCGACAACACGAAGTGACCGGTTAGGGCGCCTCGAAGGCCAATCTCGACCGTCTCCTGATCTCGCATCTCACCCACCATGATGATATCGGGATCTTGACGCAGTGCGCTTCGTAATACATGAGCAAAGTCTAAGCCAATTTTATGGTTGACCTGAACCTGGTTAATACGCGGCAGCTGGTATTCAACCGGGTCTTCAACCGTGATTATTTTTCTATCAGCGGTATTGAGTTCACTCAATATGCCGTATAGGGTTGTGGTCTTACCGCTACCCGTTGGTCCGGTCACCAATAACATCCCGTGGGGGCGCTTAATCTGCTTACGAATACGTGCCAAGATCTCCGGCGGCATACCCGTTTCATTAAGAGTCAGCAAGCCAGCGGATTGATCGAGCAGACGCATCACCACAGATTCACCATGATAAATGGGCATGGTCGACATACGCACATCGATCTGATGCCCTTTAATCTCTATATGAAAACGGCCATCCTGTGGCAGACGCTTCTCGGAGATATCCAGACCAGCCATCAGTTTTAGCCGCAAAACCAAAGCCGCGGCAATACTCACTTCTGGTAATATATTTTCATGTAATTGGCCATCGATACGTTGCCTGATGCGTAGTACCTTCTCACCAGGTTCGATATGGATATCCGAGGCCCGCATCTGCACTGCATCTTCGAAGATGGACTGCAGTAGCTTGACGACTGTGGTTTCATTATCACTGTCACCCTCGGTGAGCCTGGCAAGATCGAACTGATCATCGGCGGCATATTCCTCTTCGAGCTTACCCGCAATCTGTGCGATCTCATCGGTACGTCTATAGAGATTATCGAAGGCGTCCAGCAGTTGACACTCGGTCACTACGGCAATCTTCAATAACTTAGGCAGCAACTGCACCTCAAGGTTATCCATGGCTTGTAAGTCGGCCGGGTCGCTCATGGCAACCAAGACACTATCGCCATTATCTTCGACGACCAGCGCACGGTAACGTCTCGCTTGAACTTCTGGCAGCAAGGTGACGACTTCATTGGAGATGGAACGCTTACTGATATCGATAAATGGAATATTCAGCTGTTGGGAGAGGAAGCGTAGCAGTTGCTCTTCGGTGATAGCGTTAAGATCGATCAAGGTGCGGCCCAATTTTTTGCCACTACTTCTCTGCTCGGCTAACGCTTCCAGTAGCTGAGCCTCACCTATGATCTGTTCCTGAACCAGAAGATCACCCAGACGCATCTTTAACTTCGGTTTCACTCGCTCTCTCCTAACTGGACTAGTCTATTTTCAATATATTCGTTCGCCTGCTTAGATAAACCGTCTGCTGACAAGGCTTGTCTGTAGGCCTGCTTGGCCGAGTCATATTCCAATTGTGAATCTAGGGCATAACCCAGCCCCATCCACCATCTGGCCTGGCCAGCTTCTATGCATAATAATTTTCGGTAGCTTTCTTCGGCCAATTGATAGTTTTCGCTCTTCTGTGCCAAGCTAGATTGCATGGTCCATTTTTGCTTGGCCAATAGGCTCTCATCTGGGATCTGCTCCAGACTGGACATGGCCAACTGAATATCACCAGAGGCTTGCTGCACTCTGGCGAGTAAGAAGAGATAATCGTATTCCTCGGGGAAAAGAGTCATGCCTTTTATCAGGATGTTACTGGCTGAGTCGAGACGACCCTTACCGTAATAAAGAGCCGCGAGTTTTCGTCTCGCCTTGTGCATCACTGGCGTTAATGCCAATGCTTCGCCGTAGTAGACGATGGCATCGCTGAGCAGGCCCTGGTTCTCAGCCTCTGTCGCCAGTCGATACCTTCTCAGAGCAAGCTGTTCATTGGAAACGTGCACCTCAGTGACGGCCATCGAACTGGGCTTAGGTGCAACAGGCGTGACTAAAACAGATGTAGATTTGGTAGCGGTATCAGGCTGAATAGCGGGTTTAGTTATATTTTCTGCGGCTAAAGGCCCCACTGGCTTTACATCACTATCGACCAGATTAAAATTTGCTGATAAAGGCTCTTCCGCTGCCTTTATCGAAGAGACTGAGATATTGCTTGATGTTACCGCTTGAACCGACTCAATCTCAACTTGGCTAGCGAGCTTACTAACCCTGATTTCATCTTGCATTGAAGATGAAGGACGGCCTACTGCAACGACTTTAACCTGCTCAACTTGAGAATTAGGCCAGGCTTGCCAGCTATACGCTATACTGTATAACAGTAAAACGGAGACAATCGCCAGCAATATCCAAGGTAGCTTAGAGACAGGCTTAGCCTGATATTGTACCGGAGCAACATGTAGGTTTTCCAGCTCATGGGATTGCTGACGCTTATCCAGATCTTTAAGCATAGAATTAATCACGCTCATACACTGGTTCCATAAAATAGCTGTAGCCCTATCCCGCTAGTCACAGATATGAGGCTCAAGAGCATAAACCAAAACCATCGTGCCCTATAGCTAAGTTTAGTATCTTGGGTGTCAATGATGGCGCCTTTAACGTGACGGTATTCGACTCGCTTGGCACCCTCACCAAAACTTAATAACAGCGCCTTGTGAGCTAAAATATTAATCAATCTGGGGATCCCTTTCGATGCAGCTACCAACACTCGCGTATTTTTATGGTCAAATAATGGCTGACCCACACGACCCGCAACGGATAGCCTGTGCTGAACATAGGCATCGGCTTCATCCAAGGTCAAGGGGCGCAGGCAATAGCTGAAGGTAATTCTCTGTCGCAACTGCCTGAAATTATGTTGATTTAATCTTTCATCCAACTCAGGTTGAGCAAATAGCACCACCTGTAGCAACTTGCGACTCTCGGTCTCTAAGTTGGTGAACAGGCGCAGTGCTTCCAGGCTCTCATCGGGAAGGGCCTGAGCCTCATCCAGAACCAGTACAATTGAATGGCCATGGGCACACAGAGCCAGCAATTGCTGCTGTATAAGCCCTGTCAGCTGTATCTGATCGATATCGGCGGAATATTTAAGCCCAAGTTCCAGTGCAACGGCCCAACGTAGTTCCGCCGGAGATAGATAGGGATTAGGTAGATAAGCACAATGAAAGCGCTGTGGTAGTTCATTGATCAACTTGCGGCAGATGAGGGTTTTTCCCGTACCCACCTCACCAGTCACCTTGATAAAGCCTTCACCCGTCTGCAACGCAGTCTGTAATACCTGCAACGCCTCGACATGAGGCGCGAGTCCAAAGAAAAACTCGGTATTAGGGGTAAGTGAAAAAGGCGTCTGGGCTAAGCCAAAATGTTGCAGGTACAAAATTTACTGCCCTTGTTCTGTTTCATTTTGCTCTTCAGGATACCAAAGATCTAACAGATCTTTAGAGCGCTGTAGCTCCTTCTTCCAGGTATCGACGCCTACCACGGTAGGTTTCAGCAAAATAACCAGTTCCGTTTTTTTCAATGATTTAGCACGATTAGTAAACAGTTCACCAATAAAAGGGATATCGCCTAACAATGGCACCTTAGAAATCAATTCTATGTTCTCACTCTTCATCAAGCCACCAATCACCACCACATCACCACTTCTAGCCATGATAACGGTATCTGATTCACGAATATCACTCCGTGCCAAAGGCAGCTCTAGCGTGCTACCGGAGATTTTAATCGTTTTTATCTGCTCCTTGATATTGATAACCGATGGATGAATATGCAGTATTACATTGCCATCTCCATCGATCTGTGGCGTCACGTCCAGGGCGATACCGGAGAAAAATGGAGTCAATTCGACTTCAGGTGTCGTTATTGGGGTTATGCCAGATATGGTCGTTGACGATACATTGGTGACGAAATACTCATCGGTACCCACCTTAATCACAGCTTTTTGATTATTTAATACCGTAACACGTGGACTCGAGAGTACATCTACATCACCTTGGGTATCGAGCAGGCTGATCATAGTGGAAAAATTGGTACCCGAGAACTTGAGTGAAGTTACCCCGCCAATCACACTGGTGATCTGATCCGACAAACTACCTCCACCTGTAGACGTACCAAACTCAATATCGGTATCTCCCACATGGCCTAAGACATTCTGCCAATTGATCCCTTGTTGATAGCCGTCAGACAAGGTGACTTCCAAGATCTTAGCCTCTATGATCACCTGTCGATGTAGATGAGTCTCGGCAGTTTTTAAGAAGGTTCGTACCTGCCTCAGCTCATTTGGAAATGCGCGAACAGTCACTAATCCGGCTTGGGGCGTAATGACAACCTGACGCCCACCACCGGTATTGCCCACAATGGAGACTAGCGTCTCTTTTAGCTCGCCCCAGAAATCACTCTTTGTAGTAGAACGAATGAAGGTACCATTAGTCGTTTCATTTCTACTATTGCTACTCGAACCAGAATTGTTATTAGACGAGTTGTTACTGTTATTGCTATTGTTGTTACTCGAACTCGAATTACTATTATCTGAAATACGTCCCGAGTTCACCGAAGTCAAAGACAAGCCGTTGCGCTCCATATACAGATAATTCAATGAGAATGTCTCGGTGCGCATACCGGCAGGATAGATACGTAAGATTCGCCCCACATGACTCACCTCATAGCCATAGATATCTTCGACGACTTGCAGCACTTCACTCAATGTCACCCCTTTTAGCGATAGAGAGATATTGCCAGTCACATCGGGATGCACGGCGACACTCAAGGGCGTACCTTGTACCAGGCTGGGGAAAAATACCTTAGCATCAATCTCATGAGCAGACACATCGAAACGACGTTCGGCTCTGCGGCTCGGTGCAAATCCTGTCAGTAACTCGGCAGAGGCGAGTTCCTGCTGAATAGACTCAGGCATTGTTGCCGGAGGAGGCGTGGCCTGCTGCGATTCTGCTTGTACCGACTCAGCCAGAGCCTCTTTAGCGGCCACAGGCTCGGGTCTATTGGTTGTTTGACACGCAACCAATAACAGAGTTAACAGAGGTGTAATAATCTTTAGCGCATTCATTTTTATTTAATTTCCCTTTGACTCTGTTATCGCTTGGAACATGGTGAGTTTACGACCATCAGATAATGAAACTGAATTAATCTCGATAGCCGTGATATTCACACCTTGCACCCTATCCCCGATGCCAAAAATTTCATTATTTATCACAGCGTGGGATGCCGATCCGGCCTTAATCACACTATTGAGTATCAAGTCACGGCTATGACTCGAAGCTACAGACGCGATGATCAGAGACCCATAACCCGGCCTGGTCGGATCCCTTAATGTCTCAGCTTGAGTGCTAGTAGCAAGCAACATCAGCAATGCAATAAACGGGCTAACCTTGAGTAGCGACACTGATAAAGTCCTTATTTATGCTTAAGGTGTAGAGTTCCAGCACGACATTCGCAATGGGATACTCATCGACCTTATAATCAATTTCTTTCCAATACAGCTTGCTCGGCATTGCCTCTACGGCTTCGATAAACTTAAGCACGGAAAAGTAATCTCCCTCCAGAGTCAGACGGATCCCATGACTGTAGAGATTCATCTTCTTATCGTCCCCGATGGCGAGCAAGGGAGTGGCTGCTATCGAGCTGAATTCATGCAGTGTGATGCCCGTGACTTTCCCCAGCAATTCACTCAATAACGCCGGCATATGATTGGCGGGAACCATATCCACCATCTGAAAAGACAGCCGATCATCTAAATCGGCATCTTGCCGCTGCAACACATTCAAACGCTTGTTATATTCATCATTAGGATTTTGCGCTAACCGCTGCTGATACAGATCAATCTGCTGCAATGAAATCTTATTCTCACTGGCGATAGCTTTATTCTGCTGAGTAAGAGACTGATGTTCTAACAATAATGACTCTAGCGGGAGGTAGCACAACATACCTATCACAATCATGGTCGCGCTCGCTACCATGATTCTCTCTCTTTGGGTCAGACCGTCGAATCGAGCGGCCCATTCATTCCATTGCTGCTTCACTTAGCCTCCTCGATTTCCGCCTTGCTGGTCAAGGTAAATGCTAACGGTTTATCCTCACCCCGACTCATTGACAGAAACGCAAATGCGTGACCTTTTAGCGTTTCTGTCGACTTGAGGCGTTCAACCCACAGAGGAACACTATTGGGCGCAGAGCTAAAGCCCTCGAAAATGAATTCATTATTTTCAACTCTGATGCGGTTGAGCCAGATATGACTATTGGCAACACGAGCGAGATCTTTAAATAACATTGAGTATCCATGGCTCGTCAGCGCTTCTCGCTGACTCAGCTCACCCATGAGCATCTGTTTAAGTTCAATTTGTTGAGTGAGAAGATCCACTTGCTCCACGAGTTTGGCATAGGGAGCACGTTTTCCCATTGCCACTTCGAGGGATTTTTTCTGCTTATCCAAACTGATTTTTTGCTTCGCAAGTACCCGCTTATCGGCCTCGAGCCCTGACACTAAGATGTAACTCGCTGAGTTCGCCATAGCAAACAGGACAAGCATAAAAACGAGTACCCGAGTCAGACGCTTAAAGCTGAGCATCTGTACCTGAGGCAACAAGGTATCTGAATACAGATTGACTCTGGTCTTCAACGTCATACCTGTACTCCTGATTCTCTAGACTCGACACGGTGAAACTCACCACAGGTCAGCAGGGCAATCTTAGTCTCAACGGTATCAACAGCAATCGCATTGACCTTCTGATCGAAGTTTGCACTGACTAATTCAGCGAGTTTATCAACTTGACCATTAATCAATAATTCAATCGAAGCCACAGGCGCCTGACGCAGTTGACTCTCGAAATAATCCATAGAACGCTGTAACTCTAAACTTAAGTTATCGGCCATCCCCATGGCTAAATCATCGGCGCTAACGGTATCTAACTTATTAAATCCCCGCACGCGGCGCTGCATATAAAGCTGTCCCTGTTTTACTACTGTCAACAATAATTCCTGCCCTGGGGTATGACACAAAACCAACTTGGCTTGATTATCTTTGGCAAAGAGACTAATAACAGCCATCTCTTCGATGCTTATGCCTAAGACTTGCATATGATGCTCTTGAGCTGCGAGTACCATAGCGGACAACCTTGCCTTCTCGGCAACGACAACATTTAACTTAGTGCTATTTGGTAATGGTGAATCGAAGTAATCGAGATGAATATCCGTTACTGCGTGAGTCACCATATCTTTGACCGACCAGAGTAATGCCTGAGACATCTCACTGGGTTCTACATTAGGTTTGTCGACAACTAACAATTGATAAAATGAAGCGCTCAAGGTGATGTGCAACTTAGCGGGTTTGAATTGCTTAGCAATCGAGGCAAATACACAGGACCAATTTGAACCATTAAACGCAAATTCGTGGGTAATGCTTTCGGTTGCAACACTCTCGCCGACATGATATTCGGTTTCGGTAGTCGAGATGACATCGAGGTGCTTAGCTTGGTACACGACAAGCTTATCCTGACAAACGTAGACGCCAAGCTCGAGTTTCGTCTGCTTGTTTTGCCAGAAAGCCAATCTAGTTAAAAGACTCTTTTCCATTTACAAAATGTCCATAATCCCATTTATCATGTGCAAAAATACTCACGCTCATTGTAGCGGCTAATCTGCTAATAATATAGAAAAAAAACAGAATGAAAACGATCATCGAGTGATTTGTATCATCTAAGCTAAAATTTCACACATAGCAAGAAAAAAGCGAAACATTTGTTAAGCAAACTGGTTGAAGGAGAGTTTGATTTTTGGCCAAGTCAATCTTTTGTATCTTGGTTTATATTTCCTCAACAGGCTCACTGAACAGGCTTCCCTGCCCGGCACTGACACCTAAAATCTTCAGAGTCTGCCACTCCTCGAACGACTCTATTCCCTCGGCAAAAACCTGAACATCAGTTCGATATAAACCACCGATAAGACTACGTACAAACAGCTGATTTTCTTGACGAAGGTGTATTTGCGTCACGATTGATCGATGCAGTTTTATCAGATCGAAATGACACTCTTTGATGTATTGAGTACTGACTACCTGCTGTCCCACACGGTCGACACATAAGCTTGCGCCCATTTTCTTAATCATATCGAGTCTAGATTTCAGCTGCTCCTTATGATGTACCACTATGTCCTCATTGATCTCGAAGATAAGCCAGGGGGTGAGATGTCGATACTCTAACAGGGTCGTTTTAAGCCAGCTGATAAATGCCCTACTCATCAGGGTATCCAGGCTGAGATTTATGCTGAACTTGGTGGTTCTATCCCTAGGGTCTGAGAGCAGATCGAACAATACTGTCTCGATAACCTGACGTTCAAATTGAGGTGTCAGACCACATTTTATTGCCATCGGGATATACAGCGTGGCTCTAACCAGGTTGTTTTTATTGTCACGTATTCGACTGGATATCTCTAAGTGATGAATTTCCATATCGCTGTCGACCACAGGCTGAGAAAAGATCACTAAACGTCTATTTACCAGGGCATACTCGAGAAAGCTGCGCCACCTAACCGACCCCTTGGCCAACTCTTCATCCACGGCCCCTTTATCATACATAAACCAACCGCTGGTTCCCTGAAATTGAGCCGCCCTAAGGGCTCTCTCTGACTCATCGAGTAACTGCTCCTTAGTATCACCGACTTTAAAGTAGGCTGCACCTATGTGGAAAAAGTCTTCACTGTTCTCTGTCTCGGGTACGTTTTGATTCAAGCACACCTTGAGTAATTTAGCGGCTAACTTCTCAACGTCTTTTAAGGAGATTTGAGGAACGACGATGGCAAACTGATTGAAAGAACGACGAGAAAAAATACTGTTAGCCTGACCGTCCAAGATCTGATTAATATCGCTAATCGTCTGATGCAACAACTCATCTATGGAGTCATCACCAAGCTCTTGCTGCAGCAGGTCCATATCTTCCATCTCGAGTAAAAACAGCACACCTGGAGCCATCATACCTTTATCGTTACTCAAGGCGTCGAGACGATTCTTAAGAAATAGCCGATTTCCTATGCCAGTTTGAGGATCCAAAAACGTATTGGAGCGGATAAATTGATCGAATCTAGCTCTATGCTTCTGTGCATCATCTAGCTCTAACAATAGATGCGTCAGGGCACGATTTATCATTCTCGGCCTGCCATCTCCTCTCTCGGCTAAGGCCTTATCATATTCATTTTCTAGAATCAGTTTACTGCGCACCGCCAGATCTTCTATGCCCTGTAGCTGCATCGATAACCATCTGTGGCCGAAGAAAACAAACACAGAGATAGAAAGTAAGCCAATGACTAAGATGGAAAATTCATACCAGGAAAGTGAGTACATCTTAAATGGCTGAGGTAAGGTGATCACTAAGATGAGATTGTCAGCCTTGAGCAGCTGCCTCTCATAAGTGATCACCCCAGCACCCAGTTTGTCAGTTCCATACTGGTAGAGTATTTGACCTTCGGCGCGCAAGGTCAAACTAACAGTGTTATACGCGGTTAATATGGAGGGGAGCCAGGTAGAGAGTGCTTTATTGTTCTCATGCTCATAATGATGAATGAGCATAGACTCGAGTTCAGTTACCTTCTGCTGTTGAAACTTATAGGTCAATTGCGTAAAGCTAACTAGGGCAACAAGCAAAAATATAAATGCAACGGCTGCCAAAGAAAGTAGCCAAAAACTGGTCAATTTATTAGTTAAAAGTCGTGTCAATTTCATTATCCGCTTCCTGCAGAATTTATTATTCTTAATTAAAGAATCGGCCGCAAGCGACCGAGTTTAGAAGAGCCCTAGCTGCTCTGAATTTTTCTCTTTCCTATCTAATTCAATCAACTGGTTTTGAACATACTCACGAATAGCCTCTTCATTTGCGTTACCAATAGTTTCAACAAAGTAGCTTTGAGTCCAAAGCTTACCACCCCAGAAATACCGCCTTTTGATATCTGGGTAGCATTTGAAAAATTCTCGGGCTGAAATGCTTTTTATCACATACATAATATGACTTGGTGATATCTTCGGCTCACTTCTCACAACCATATGAATGTGATCTTCAGGGATTTCTAATTCAACGATATCAATATCGTAATCGAAGCCCGCTTTATGAATAATGGCTTTCATCGTTTCACGATAAGGGTCTGAGAACACTTTTCTGCGATACTTAGGTATCCACACAAAGTGATACATTAACCTGAAAATATGATGTGAATTTCGCTGATGTTCCATGTATTGAATAATATAGACTGAGACAAGCCCAGTCTACACTATCCAGCACGGGGGCAAGCCCCCGAGATTTTCGCTCCGCGCGTTAAAATCGAAAGCGAGCCTAAGCTTATGACAACTGAATTCGATTCATTGTTTAGAAAGGCATTAAATCAGCGTATAAAACCAGAAAGATAGAAAATGAGTCCTATCTAAAACCCCACAATACAAACAAATCCCCCCTGCTACAATCTTTGAATGATATTCAAGTAGAAGATCAAATTGAAATATCTAAAATCACAAAATAAAAAAGGGCCATAAGGCCCTTTAATACCATTCCGAGTAAGTATCTGATCATTCAGCGGGAGTTCAAAGCACTGTAGGCAAGGTCTATATTTGCTCCTCGGTAACTGCTCCTGCGTTACTCTACCTCCTATATCCCTATAGTCGTGCAATATAGACATTCACCACATCCATGTGGCTTGCGGATGTTTGAAGCTAATAGTTATTCTCGGCAACAAGCTCCTGCGTTGCTCTCGATAATTGCTCCGGCATTATTCTACCTTCACCCGTCCATGGGCTCGTACCTCCTGCATCTGACCTCCATGGTCTTAAGCGTTCCATACGCTTTCAAGACATTTCCCATATCCCTATGGGTCAGGGAAATGTCTTATTTTGTATGGAACAAAATAGACCATGCAGTCGTATATCGAGAACATTCAACGCAGCATAAAGGGCTTTGCCCTTTACTTTAAACATCAGCCGCACTGCGTGAGGCTCTCAGTGTTTCCACTTCGGTGTTACATTAACTTAAAAGGGAATAACCATTTCCTCATCAATGCGCCTTGAATTGAAAAAACTGAGAGTCTCTGAACTGACCAGATACTTATATGGAATGGTATAAATACCACTGAAAACAAGCTTAGCTCATGTAGTTTTCTGGTAATTCAGTGATCACAGCAACACCCGAATCGATTGCCGCTTGAGCCACGGCTTTAGCCACATTCGACAGTAGACGTGGATCCATAGGCTTAGGGATCACATAGTCAGGACCGAAGCTCAATGACGTCACATCCGGATACGCAGCGAGTACAGAGGCAGGAACCTCTTCTCTCGCTAAGGCTGCAATGGCGTGTACCGCTGCAATCTTCATTTCATCATTGATCTTCGATGCACGCACATCCAATGCACCGCGGAAGATGAATGGGAAACAGAGCACATTATTCACTTGGTTAGGATAGTCACTGCGTCCCGTACCCATGATCAAATCTTGGCGAACTTTATGAGCTATTTCTGGTTTGATTTCGGGATCTGGATTGGAACAAGCGAAGATGACAGGCTTATCTGCCATCATGGCGACGTCTTCGGCGCCCAGCAAATCGGGACCCGATAGGCCCAAGAAGGCATCGGCGCCCTTAATCACGTCTTGCAGAGTACGCTTGTCAGTATTGTTAGCAAATAATGCCTTATACTCATTGATATCTTCACGGCGAGTGTGAATAACGCCTTTTCTGTCGAGCATATAAACATTTTCACGCTGCACGCCACACTTAACCATCATGGTCATACAAGCAATAGCGGCCGCACCGGCACCCATACAGACGATGACAGCTTCTTCGATAGACTTACCCTGGATCTCTAAAGCGTTGATCATACCTGCGGTGGTCACAATTGCCGTACCGTGCTGATCGTCGTGGAAAACAGGGATACTACAACGCTCAATAAGCGCCTTCTCGATCTCGAAGCACTCTGGCGCCTTGATATCTTCCAGGTTAATGCCACCGAATGTATCGGCAATCGCTTCAACCGTATTGATAAACTCTTCTGTTGTGCGATGCTTAATTTCAATATCTGTCGCATCTATGTTCGCAAAATGCTTGAACAACAGCGCCTTACCTTCCATCACAGGCTTAGAAGCCAATGGGCCTAAGTTACCTAAACCTAAGATAGCCGTACCATTGGTAATCACAGCGACGGTATTGCCTTTGGCAGTATAGCGATAAGCATTATCTGGGTTCGCGGCGATTTCACGCACAGGCTCAGCAACACCCGGGCTATAGGCCAGGGAGAGGTCTAAACTAGTTTCGGCGGGTTTCGTCAGGCAAACTGCAGTTTTTCCTGGTACGGGGAACTCATGGTAATCGAGGGCTTGTTGGCGAAGATCTGACATTTTTTTAATCCTGAAAATACGTCGGGTTAACTTATCTATGAGGTCTTTTTTAGCTAAAATCAGGCCCACCTTATTTGGTGCTCGCCTAAGGTGCTAAAGTGGGTACGATACTTGAAACTTCACACTTTTTAAACAAGATATTAGTAAAATTCAACTTTAGCCTTGAATTGTCGCCCTAATGTCTATTTTGCAAACTTATCTGCGATGGATGAGGGGTATCAACTAGCAACTTTTGTAGGAATAATACAACCAACTACGGCTGACAACTGACTTTCAAGCCATTTTAGGTTAAAAATATTGCTAAACTTACTAGAATCCTCCCTAGCTATACCAATATCGAATTTGTTATCCCAAATTAACCATAAATCTTGCCCCTTTCTTAAAAAATGTTTACAACTCCTCTTACCTGTTCCAAGAGTTTAAATCAGCACCAATTAGCTCATCGACTGGCCTATCCTGTAGAAAATGGTGTACATCTTGGGCATATGGCTGTGACAGTTCGGAAGATTGAAATAAGATCAGGATGAAATCTATGCCAATCAAACACCCATCTATTCCGCAGCGTATCGCCATCGCTGACATATTCAGGCTCAACTTTTTCGTCAATAGGCTATGATAATAAGAAAGTATAGCAACAAAAAAGGTGCCATATAGGCACCTTTTTAGTTGGATATAAAAGAACTTTTAAATAAAAGTTACTTCTTACCAAGAGCACCGAAGCGCTTGTTGAACTTATCGATACGTCCACCAGTGTCCACAATTTTCTGCGTACCAGTGTAGAATGGGTGACATGCACCACATACGTCCAAGTGCAGTGACTTACCTGCAGTTGAATTTATCTTGATAACGTTACCACAAGTACAAGTTGCAGTGATTTCTGCATAATCAGGGTGAATGCCTGTTTTCATTTGGATTACCTCAAGTTGAAGGCCATGTCGCTCTCCCAACCCGAAGTCGGACACCACATGCGGTTAATATAATATTCAGGCGCAAAATGATACAGGATTTAAAAAAAGATGCAAGAGAGGAACAGATCTTTAGTTCCTAGGCCCTAGATCCTAAACACTCATAGCTTTTTGTCCTCTATAACGCCTCAAACGTTTGCTTCGCCATCTTAGGATTCGAATACTTTTGCCTCAATTCTTGCGAAGGACAGCGCAATGAAATATCTGCTCGCAGGCCACCGATTTCACCTTGATTGAAAGCCTTGGGGTTTGCTTCAAAAATGGCAACCATGGCACCATAATTACTGGTCCCCCCACTCTTTGCCATGTTCAGTCCCAATGCGCCAGAGTGTCATTTCAGGGCTGTAAGTGAGTGTGCAGGATTTATCTATCAATGCATGCCGATATTGGGCCAATTTTTTACCCTTAGCTGGAGGGGGGCGAAACCGACACCTGACTCATGGTCGCTATTTTATAGCTTGAACTCGGCGCTTGCGATGACCGGTTCTCGACACTTAGGTAAGCGGCCGAAGACTTGAGGCCAAGTTCCTCTGATAAATGCTGCCCCTCAAACAAGCTAAATACTTTCACATCTCGCCATTTATTGACCCGGTACTCTCTGAACACTAAGGTTGCGCGTGGATCCACTACGTCCTCAACACCGATCACCAACAAGAGAAAATTATTGATAGGCTTAACCATTAACCTTTCTTCGCCACTCGTCTGGCGGACAACAAACTGCATCTTGTACAGACTGACATCCTGAGAAACGATATTTAATCTGAACTTGGGATAGCCACCTAAAATAAATTGTTGTTCATTGATACTTACATGGGTAATTTGTGCAGCAGCATCACCTACCCCTATGAAGGGGGCGGTGATAAAAAGAATCAAGCACAGTGCCACTTTTATCATTATTGTCATTGAGTTAATTCCTTTTTTATACCTACTTAGCATTATATAACACTAGCCCTAATCGATCAGCCTAGGTACACTGTTTTTATTCTTTGCTCTTTGATTAAGCCTGCCTGTCTATGCCCCTGTTCGTTGAGGTTGCTCTACCCGTTCCTATGCGACAAACCTTCAGTTATAGCGTACCTGAATCTGTCACACCTGTGCCTAAAAAGGGCATGAGAGTCAAAGTTCCATTCGGTCGTCAGCAGTTAATAGGTCTAGTTACTGGAACAAGCGATACATGTAACTTAGCACCTAATCAAATAAAATCTATCCTTGAACTGCTAGATGATGAACCTTTACTACCTGATTCTCTTTATAAACTCACTGTGTGGGCGGCTAGATATTATTTCTGTAGTTTAGGTCAAATGCTGTCTCAGGCCCTTCCCGTCGCACTGCGTAAAGGTGCCGCTGTCAGCGCCGACACCACGACTTTCTGGTCCGTGACAGACGCAGGGAATGCAGCCTCATTAGACACGCTAAAACGAGCTCCGGCACAGAAGAAGGTGATGGAAGCGCTACTCACAGCCGAGATGACCCAAGAAGAACTCACCAGCTTAGCCTTGAGTAAACCGGCAATGAAGGCCTTACAAGATAAAGGCTGGATAGCTAAAGATGAACGCACTAACCAGATAGATCTCAGTTGGCGAGATAATCTTGAGCTAGGGGAAGAGCCATTGACGCTCAACCCCGAGCAGGCAGTAGCCGTTGCAACTCTCAATCAGCAATCTGGCTACCACTGCACCTTGCTCGAAGGCGTCACAGGCTCAGGGAAAACTGAAGTTTACCTCGCCTTACTCGAATCCGTACTCAAACAAGGAAAACAGGCGCTAATATTAGTGCCTGAAATAGGCCTAACCCCTCAAACCATCAGTCGATTCAAGAGCCGCTTCAAGGTTAAGGTCGCAGTCATTCATTCGGGGTTAACCGACAACCAAAGATTAGCGGCATGGCGTCAGGCAAAAACCGGCGAAGCTGCCATCATCATAGGCACACGCTCGGCTCTCTTCACCCCCATGGCTTATCCGGGGACAATAATTTTAGACGAGGAACACGATGCAAGTTTTAAACAGCAGGAAGGTGTCGGCTATCATGCCAGAGACCTGGCAGTCATGCGCGGTCATCTGGAGAAGATCCCCGTATTGCTCGGTACCGCAACGCCATCGCTGGAGAGTCTGCAAAATGCACTCAGCGGACGCTACAAGCACCTCCAATTAAGCCAAAGAGCGGGCAACGCCAAGAAAGTTCGTCAGGGCATTATCGACATCAGCAACCAGCCCCTGAAAACGGGCCTGTCCCATGCCCTACTCAACGAGATGCGGATCCATCTGGATGCCGGTAACCAGGTGCTGCTGTTTCTCAATCGCAGAGGCTTTGCTCCTGCCTTACTATGCCATGAATGTGGCCATCTCCATGAGTGCGATCGCTGCGACGCCTTCTTTACCGTACATCAATCTCTGGGTGAGATCCGTTGCCACCACTGCGGCAACCATTACGCCATTCCACGACAATGTCACCAGTGTGGCAGCACCATGTTGATGGGCCAAGGTGTCGGCACTGAGCAACTCGCCGAGGCATTGGAAAAAGAATTCCCTAAATACCCAGTGGTGCGCATCGATCGTGATACCACCAGAAAAAAAGGCGCACTCGAGGCTCATCTTAATGCCATCCATAAGGGGGAATATAAGATACTGGTGGGCACTCAGATGTTAGCTAAGGGCCATCATTTTCCCGACGTCACCTTAGTCGGCTTACTGGATGTCGATGGCGCCCTATTTAGTGCCGACTTCAGAGCACCTGAACGTTTCGGGCAACTCTACACCCAAGTTTCAGGACGAGCGGGACGCGCCAGAAAACCAGGCACTGTGCTGATGCAGACACATCAGGCCAATAACGCCATCTTACGTGAACTCATGCATAAAGGTTATGGCGAGTTTGCCAGAGCACAGCTTAATGAACGCAAACAGGCTCTGTTACCACCGGCTTGGCATATGCTGTTGATACGTGCCGAAGCCCATCAGGCCATAGATGCCGATAATTTTCTTTCTCAAGTCGCTCAATTTCTGCCTCAAAATGAAGAGTGCGAAGTCATAGGCCCCATGCCGGCGCCTATGGATAAAAAAGCGGGGAAATATCGCAGGCATCTCATTTTTCAGACTAAATCTAGGGGGCTACTGCAACAGGCATTCGAACATGCACTGCCTAAAATTGAGGCTCTGCCACTGGCTAAGCGTTGCCGATGGAGCCTAGACAGAGATCCACAAGATCTGCTATAGGCTTAATTTACTTAAAAATGCAAATTAATTGCCTCAGAGGATAGCAATTGATCATCACTAGCGGCTAAAATATGCGGTTATCCCTAAATCTTTTTATCATTAGTAAGTAGCAATCAAACGCAATGAAATTACATATTCAATCTTTGCTCGTCCAAGCCCTAGACGTCCTTAAACAACAGGGTGTTATCCCGACTGATTTCGAAGCTCGAATTCAGGTGGATCGAACCAAAGATAAGACCCATGGTGATTTCGCTACCAACCTAGCAATGATGCTGACTAAGATAGCCCGCAAGAATCCCAGAGAGATAGCTCAGCTGATCATAGACAGCTTGCCTCAGGACAGTCAGGTGGCGAAAGTTGAGATCGCGGGTCCTGGATTTATCAATTTCTTCATCGATGAAGATGCCTTAGCCAATCAACTGATGGCGGCATTAAAGGATGATCACTTAGGCATCTGCCTGCCAGAGCAGCAAACCATAGTCGTCGATTACTCTTCGCCAAATTTGGCCAAAGAGATGCATGTTGGCCACCTACGTTCGACCATCATAGGTGATAGCGTGGTACGTGCTTTGGAATTCCAAGGCCACAAGGTCATACGTCAAAATCATGTGGGTGACTGGGGGACTCAGTTCGGCATGCTACTGGCTTATATGGAAGAGTTACGCGCTAAAAATGGTGAGCAAGCTCAGATGGATCTTGCCGATCTCGAAACCTTCTATCGCGCCGCGAAAGTGCGTTTCGACGAGTCTGAAGATTTTGCCGTCCGCGCCCGTAAACTTGTAGTGTCATTACAATCAGGCGATGAGTACTGCAACAAGCTGTGGCGTGAATTTAACGACATCTCCCTTAACCATTGTCATGACGTTTATGCGCGTTTGGGCGTGAGTCTGACCCGTGAAGATGTGCGTGGTGAGAGTGCTTACAACGCAGATCTGGCTGAAGTGGTTAAGGAGCTAAAAGCTCAGGGGCTCTTGTCTGAGAGTAACGGCGCTAAAGTCGTCTTCCAGGATGAGTTTAAAAATAAAGAGGGCGATCCCCTACCTGTCATCATACAGAAAGCGGACGGTGGCTACCTGTATGCAACCAGTGATATGGCGGCGATGCGTTACCGCTCCAAGGTGCTCAATGCAGACCGAGTGCTCTATTTTGTCGATCTTCGCCAGGCACTGCACTTCCAGCAAGTCTTTAAGTTAGCCCGTAAGGCTAACTTTGTCCGTCCGGAACTCAGCCTAGAGCATATGGGCTTCGGTACCATGAATGGTGCAGACGGTCGCCCGTTTAAGACTCGCTCAGGTGGTGTGGTTAAATTAGTGGATCTTCTGAATGAAGCCGATACCCGTGCATTGGAACTGGTTCGTAGCAAGAATCCAGATATGGATGAGGCGGAACTAGAGAAGATAGCCAAAGTGGTCGGCATTAGCTCGGTCAAATATGCCGATCTATCTAAGAACCGCACCAGTGATTACATCTTCAGCTTCGAGCAGATGCTGAGCTTCGAAGGTAATACCGCCCCTTACCTGCTTTATGCTTACACTCGTGTTACTGGCATCTTTAAGCGCGCCAAAGATATAGATTTAAGCGACGCTAAGATCGTACTAGAGCACGATAAAGAGAAAAACCTGGGCAATAAACTCGCACAGTTTGCTGAAGTATTATCGCGTATGGTAGCAAAGGGTCAGCCCCATGCTATGTGTGCCTATCTGTTTGAGCTTGCCGGCGCCTTCTCTAGCTTCTATGAAGCCTGCCCGGTCCTGGCGGCGGAAACCGAAGCACAGAAGAAGAGCCGCCTGCTTATCGCCCAACTTACGGCTAAGACACTGAAGCAAGGTCTCGATCTACTTGGTATTGAAACCTTAGACCGCATGTAACCAGACGGTATTTCAATACTATGACAAATCGCGATTACGCCAATACAAAGCCAGCCAGGAAAGGCAAGGTAAAATCCAAAACGACACGCAGAAAGAGTCAGGCGCCCGCACCCAGACGCTTTCCGCTAGTCTTATTGCTAGTGACCCTTGGCCTAGTTTCTGGCTTCGGTTACTTCCTTTGGACCATCAACAACAGTGCTGAACAGCTTGATAAAACGGCGGAGTCTGTGGTTGAGCAGACAGTCGTCAAGCCAACTCAGAAGCAAGTTCCTAAGGCTCTTCCTCCTAAACCTAAAGAGAGATGGGCCTATCAACAGGAACTGCTAAACAAGCAAGTTGAGGTCGATATTCCCGAGGTTACGGCGCCGACTCACCGCTATCTGATGCAATGTGCCTCTTTCAGAACCCAATCTCAAGCGGAACAAATGAAAGCTGTCATCGCCTTCCAGGGATTAGAATCCGATATTTCTAAGGTAAGAGGTACCACGGGCGACTGGTATAAGGTCAGCCTAGGCCCATACGATCGTAAGCGTCAGGCCGAAAAACATAGACATATCTTACAGAAAGCCGGTATAGATGGCTGTTTTTTGATGTATGTGAAGAAGTAATACCATACAGCCCGCAGTTAGACACAATGCTAAGACGACATACTGCGGGCTTATTATAAGTCAGGCTATCGACCAGGCGAAACTGACAAGGTGAACGTTACCTAGGCTATTTTCCTTTTCCCATACTTATACTTAATAGAATTGGTATTACTCCTTGATATTTCACTCACCCCCCCCCATATATTCTCTATCACCCACTGATGCCATAGCTGCATCAGTTTGATAAGAGGATTCATTCGTGACCACAATCGTATCAGTTCGCCGTAATAACCAAGTCGTCATCGCCGGAGATGGCCAAGTATCACTTGGTAATACCGTGATGAAAGGTAATGCCAGAAAAGTTCGTCGCCTATATCATAACAAGGTGCTGGCAGGTTTTGCTGGCGGTACCGCCGATGCTTTTACCCTATTCGAACGCTTCGAAGCCAAGCTTGAAATGCATCAGGGACACCTGATGAAAGCTGCGGTTGAGATGGCAAAAGACTGGCGTAGCGATAAAATGCTACGTAAATTAGAGGCTCTTTTGGCCGTTGCCGATTCTGAGTGCTCGCTGATCATCACAGGTAATGGTGATGTCATACAGCCTGAAAATGATCTTATTGCTATCGGATCGGGTGGCCCATTCGCCCAGTCGGCAGCCACGGCTCTACTTGAAAATACCGAACTGACAGCAACTGAGATAGCCCAGAAGTCACTCACTATCGCCGGTGATATCTGTGTATTCACCAACCAGTTCAAAACTATCGAAGAATTAAATTACTGATCTCGAGTCGCTTAGTCTCAGACCAATGACGATTAACGACTCCAGAGTAAATGTTGAGATGCATGAGGAAAAAATATGTCTGAAATGACTCCACGTGAGATTGTCCATGAATTAGACAGTCACATCATAGGCCAACAGGATGCCAAGCGCGCCGTGGCCATCGCCCTGCGTAATCGCTGGCGTCGTATGCAACTCGATGCCGATCTGCGTCAGGAAGTGACCCCAAAAAATATCTTGATGATCGGCCCGACCGGTGTCGGTAAAACTGAAATTGCTCGCCGACTCGCTAAGCTGGCGAAGGCACCTTTTATCAAGGTTGAAGCCACCAAGTTCACTGAAGTGGGCTATGTAGGCAAGGAAGTTGAGCAGATCATTCGCGATCTCACCGATTCTGCCGTCAAGCTGACTCGTGAAGAGCATATGAAGAAATGTAAGGTCAGGGCCGAAGCCGCTGCCGAAGAGCGCATTCTGGATGCTTTACTGCCTAAGCCTAAAGAAGATTGGGACAGCGAAACTAAAGATGACTCGGGTACGCGTCAGATCTTTCGCAAGAAACTGCGTGAAGGTCAGCTGGACGATAAAGAGATCGAGATAGATGTCTCTGCACCTCAGGTCGGCATAGAGATCATGTCCCCCCCAGGCATGGAAGAGATGACTAACCAACTGCAGAGCATGTTCCAAAATATGGGCCCAGGTGCCAGTAAGCGTCGCAAGATGCCGATCAAGGAAGCCTACAAGCTGATGATCGAAGAGGAAGCGGCTAAACTCGTTAACCAAGAGGATCTGAAAGAGCAGGCTATTGAACTCGTTGAGCAGCACGGCATCGTCTTCCTCGATGAGATCGATAAGATCTGTAGACGCGGTGAAAGCTCGGGTCCAGATGTCTCACGTGAAGGTGTTCAACGTGATCTGCTGCCACTGGTAGAAGGTTGTACGGTTAACACTAAACACGGCATGGTTAAAACCGACCATATCTTATTCATCGCCTCTGGTGCATTCCAGATGTCTAAGCCATCAGATCTTATCCCTGAACTTCAGGGCCGCTTGCCTATCCGTGTCGAGCTGCAAGCTCTGACAGCCGATGACTTCAAACGCATCTTAACTGAGCCGCACGCGTCGCTGACTGAGCAACACATTGCCTTGATGGCAACCGAAGGTGTTAAAATTGAATTTACCAAAGACGGTATCGAGGCTATTGCCCGGGCAGCATGGCAGGTCAACGAGCGCACAGAGAATATCGGTGCTCGCCGATTACATACTGTGATGGAACGCTTGATGGAAGAGATATCCTATGCCGCCTCCGATAGCTCCGGCACTGAGTTGCTGATCGATGAAAAATATGTCAAAGATCATCTCGATGAGCTGGTACAGGATGAAGATCTAAGCCGCTTTATTCTATAATGCGCTTATAGGGCTTAGGCATTCAAACCTAGGTCCTAACTTATATTCTACACTTGTTTCCCAAGCTGACTTCTTACACTACAGGCCAATATAATGACTTCTCCAGACTATAATCCAGTCGTTACCGCCCTCAAGCTTAAAAAAAAATCTCGCCTGTTAGAGGTGACGTTCGATGACGGCAAAACCTTTCAGCTCAGTTGTGAGATGTTGCGTGTCTATTCTCCCTCGGCCGAAGTCCACGGCCATGGCAATCCTGTATTAGTCACTCACAAGAAAAACGTCAATATTAAGGCGCTGGATCCCGTGGGAAACTACGCGGTCAAGATCACCTTCGACGATGGTCATAACACAGGCTTATTCTCATGGAGGGTACTATATGATCTCGCCACTCATCAGGTCGACTTGTGGGAAAAATATCTCGCTAGACTCAGGGCCGAGAAAGCCAGTCGTGAGCCCTTAATCGATATGGCGGTTAAGTATCATAATTAGTTTTAAGTCGATAACAACACACATAAAAAAGCTAGATTCATATTAATGAACCTAGCTTTTTTGTTTAAGCCTCTCGCTATTTTTAGCAGCGAAGGGTCTTAGTGGGACCTGTCTCTGAGCCTAGCGCTCAGTGATCACTGGGTCCATGCTGACTTTATACTGGCGACTGGAAGATAACCTCAGCCGCTTTCTCAGTATAAGACGGCATCTTATCGAAGTTCAGATAACGATAAGTATCGGCCGCAGTCGCGTCCAACTCTTTCGCATAAGTCTGATATTCATCGGCAGAAGGCAGACGACCCAGCAAAGCCGCAACGGCAGCCAGCTCGGCAGAAGCCAGATAAACATTAGCACCTGTACCAAGACGGTTAGGGAAGTTACGCGTTGAAGTCGATACCACAGTCGCACCGTCGGCAACACGAGCCTGGTTACCCATACATAGAGAACAACCAGGGATCTCGATGCGAGCGCCTACACGACCGAATATGGCGTAGTAGCCCTCTTCGGTAAGCTGGTCACGATCCATCTTAGTCGGTGGCGCGATCCATAGACGTGTCGGCAAGGTGGTGGTAGCAAACTTATCCAGCATCTTACCCGTAGCGCGGAAATGGCCAATATTGGTCATACAAGAACCGACGAAGACTTCGTCAATCTTAGTATTCTTAACCTCTGATAGCAGTACCGCATCATCAGGATCGTTTGGCGCACAAAGAATGGGCTCTTTAATGTCGCTCAAGTCGATTTCGATAACGGCCGCATATTCGGCATCGGCATCGGCTTGCAGCAATTCAGGATTAGCTAACCAATCTTGCATCGCAATAATACGACGCTCGATAGTACGACGTTCCCCATAACCTTCGGCAATCATCCATTTCAACATGACTATGTTGGAATTTAGATATTCGATGATCGGCTCTTTGTCCAGCTTGATGCTACAACCTGCAGCACTGCGCTCGGCTGAAGCATCTGACAATTCAAATGCCTGCTCAACTTTCAAGCTTTCGAGGCCTTCAATCTCAAGCACTCGCCCAGAGAAGAAGTTAACCTTACCTTGCTTCTCTACGGTCAATAGGCCCATATCGATGGCTTTAAGAGGAATCGCGTGTACCAGATCACGCAGTGTGATACCCGGTTGCATCTCACCTTTGAAACGCACCAGCACAGATTCAGGCATATCCAGAGGCATAACACCTGTCGCTGCGGCGAAAGCCACTAGACCGGAACCCGCAGGAAAAGAGATACCAATTGGGAAACGAGTATGTGAATCACCACCTGTACCTACAGTATCAGGCAGCAACATGCGGTTTAGCCAGGAGTGGATAACTCCGTCACCCGGACGAAGTGATATACCGCCACGGTTCATGATGAAATCAGGCAGCGTATGGTGAGTGTTCACATCCACGGGCTTAGGGTAAGCCGCCGTATGACAGAATGACTGCATGACCAGATCGGCGCTGAAACCAAGACAAGCCAGATCTTTAAGCTCATCACGAGTCATAGGACCGGTAGTATCTTGCGACCCCACAGAAGTCATCTTTGGCTCACAGTATTGGCCCGGACGAATACCGGTAACACCACAGGCTTTACCCACCATCTTCTGAGCTAAGGTATAGCCTTTACCCGTATCGGCCACATCTTTGGGTAATATGAAGACCTTTGAATCCTCGAGCTTAAGCACTTCACGAGCACGAGCCGTCAAACCACGCCCGATGATCAATGGAATACGGCCACCGGCACGAACTTCATCCATCAAGACAGCTGTCTTCAGACTGAACTCGGAGATAACTTCATCGCTATCGTGACGCTTAACAAGGCCTTGGTATGGGTAGATATCGATAACATCGCCCATGTTCATCTTGGTCACATCGAGCTCTATCGGTAGCGCACCAGCATCTTCCATGGTATTGAAGAAGATAGGAGCGATCTTACCACCCAGACAGAAACCACCAGCGCGCTTATTTGGCACATTAGGGATATCATCACCCATAAACCATAGCACTGAGTTAGTCGCCGACTTACGTGAAGAACCGGTACCGACAACATCACCCACATAGACGAGTGGAAAACCTTTAGTCTTAAGTTGTTCAATCTCTTTGAGTGGGCCGAGAGTACCAGCCTCATCGGGTACGATACCGTCACGAGCATTTTTTAGCATAGCTAATGCGTGCAAAGGAATATCAGGGCGAGACCAGGCATCGGGGGCCGGAGACAAGTCATCTGTGTTAGTTTCACCTGTGACTTTAAACACAGTGAGAGAGATCTTCTCTGCAAGCTTAGGACGATTGAGGAACCAATCGGCATCGGCCCATGCATGAACGACCTGCTTAGCAAATTCATTGCCTGCTTCCATCTTCTCAACCACATCGTGAAAAGAATCAAACATCAGCAAGGTTTTTGATAAAGCTTTAACCGCGAGTGGCGCCTGGGCTGTAACATCCAGCTGAGCAATCAAGGGCTCGATGTTATAACCACCCAGCATGGTACCAAGCAGTTCAACGGCGTGTGCCGAGGTTAGAATTGGCGATGTCACTTCACCTTTGGCTACGGCATCCAGGAAACCCGCTTTAACATAGGCGGCTTCATCTACTCCCGGTGGAATTCTATTCTCTAGCAGGTCGAGGATAAATGACTCTTCTCCCGCAGGTGGATTCTTGACGATTTCAACTAACTCGGCCACTTGATGGGCATCTAATGGCTTAGGGACAACGCCCTCTGAAGCACGTTCTGCGACGTGTTTACGATATGCTTCTAGCACGGCAACATTCCTCTTGTTATTTGGCGTTCTAACAACAAGACTGCACTTCCTGATATTGAAAGCTGACAGTCCTGCAGGCTCGACCTTTTTTCACGACTTTTTCTGGTGATTATTATACTATAGCTAAGCAAAAGTTTGAACCAGATCACACTCTTATCAGTCACCACCGAACCTAATAACCACACTATAAAAATGGTTATTGGTTTGGTTAATCTATAAATGCCGCGAATAACATAACCCTGGCTAATGACCTGACACTAATCAATTGAACTTAATACACTTAAACATATATTAAACAGCATCTACATCCTCAAATATTGGGTTAAAGGTAAATATCACTGAATAAATTATAGATAATTTCCCAACAAACTGACGAAAAACAGGGGTATTATTCATGCTAGTTATAACGAATATATTGGAGCACTATGACCTCGCCTAAGCTAAAAGCCATCATTTTTGACATGGATGGTGTCTTGATCGATTCTGAACCCAGCTGGCAAGAAGCTGAATTTCAGACCATGAAACTCTTGGGGCTACCAATACGTTTTGAAGACACACTGCAAACGACGGGGTTGAGAATCGACCAGGTCGTCGGTTACTGGTATCAGAGATTTCCCGGGGATAATTATGACAATGAACACACGGCTAACACCATAGTCGGTCAGGTTATCAGCGCGATTACGACTGCCGGTCAGCCATGACGGGTGTTGAGAGTGCACTCGAATATTGTCGGGCTAATGACTATAAGATAGGTTTAGCCACCTCCTCGTCGAGCCCAATCATAGAGGCTGTTTTAAACAAGCTCAACATAGCTCACTATTTCGATGCCATACAATCCGCCGAGCACCTTAGCTATGGCAAGCCTCATCCCGAAGTCTATCTGAACTGTGCCAAGATCCTAGGTCTGGAACCTATGACCTGTGTCGCCATAGAGGACTCCTTCAATGGTCTGGTTGCCGCGAGGGCCGCCACAATACCGGCTGTAGCACAACAAGATGAGCCTAAATGGATCATCGCCCACCAGCAGCTCAAAGATCTGACGGAGTTAGAAGGATATTTAGCTAAGACGTGTTACTAAAGCTGAGATGACGGCTACGCCTATTCGACGCTGACTCCGTCAGCTAATACCAATCGGTATAAGAAATTAACAGACATATGCTTGCAAAATCTTAATCTCATTCATTCCTAATTCCTAATTCCTAATTTTATATTTAGCACCCCATTTATTAACATGCTTATGTACCTCACTCAGTACGAATGTACCGGCGCATGAATTATTGCCAGATTTAACCGCCTATTAGGGATTTCTTTTTCCATTTTTCTTCGGTTAAACCGATAACAGAACTCACTAAGGTATTCGTGAAGGTATTTTCCCGAAACTCCATGAAATGTGCCGAGTAAAAAGGCTTTTAAGTTACCTATTGCAATATGAACCCAAGGCAACCATTCATCGACCAACTCACTCGGTGTAACCCTAGCTTCATGCTGTTGAGTGTTATCTATGATATTCAAAGCGGCTAGTCCGTCAGTATGAACTTCTTGCTGTGCATTTAAGTGCCTAGCAACAAAATCGTTAACGGCTTCATGACAAACACTGTCGACGGCCTGCATAGCGATAAATCCCGCGCGTTTTCCTTTGCTTTCAACAGCAATTAACACAGGCGTTTACCTTTTCTCTTTCCCCCAACGAAGGCATCATCAATTTCAATGAGACCTGAAAGCCTATATAGACTGTCTCTATGACCCATTGCCGTTCTCAACTTGCTCAATATTAAGCGTGCCGTTCGCCAATTAACCTCAATGAGTTTACTGAGTCTCAATGCTGAAATGCTGCCTTTATCTGAGCCGAGAAAGTAGATGGCCCAAAACCACTTCGCTAAGGGAATACGGCTACCATGGAATACAGTATCTGCGGTGACAGATGTTTGTTTATGACACTGACTACATTCATAGACATCACGAGTAGTGAGCTGATAACTATGCTCACAACTGCACCTAGGACAAATAAAACCAGTAGGCCATCTGATGTGCTTTAGGTGGTTTAAACAATCAATTTCAGAACCAAACTGGCGTTGCCATTCAAAAAACTAGCTTCAGGCGTTTTCATCGTCAATCTCACTTCTAGTCGTGATTTATACAATAAGAATAGACTGAAACTGACTCATATGCAGAGGCATGTTTATTAAAGGCGATACGTTAGGCTGCACAAACCGACAAATTGCGACTTTTTGTCCAAGGAGATTGGTCATTCTACAGGATTGTATCGGAATTAGTTCTTTATTGAGTGATTAACATCTAGGGTTTGATTTTATTTACAGTTAAACCAAAATGTTAAGAATATAATAAATAAAAAATTATGGTAAAGCAGACTCTTTAGTCTTGTTGAAGACATGTTTACCATTATAACCAGCAAAACGGAGTCGTCGGTGATCAAAATAAAACGCACCAAAATTGCCATTATTATCAGCACTTTACTTTTATGCCCATCTGCTATGGCTAACGATGCATACGATGTGTTTTCTCTGGGGGAAATAGTCGTATCAGAACAAACTGGTGTTAGAGATATCACTATCGATAACACTATGACCGCCGAGCAAATTGAATTGATTGGCGCTAAGACAGTGGCTGATGCACTAGATTATATTCCGGGAGTGCATGTAGCTCAATCGAGTAAAGGTGAAAAATTTCTAACTATTCAGGGTTTCGAGCAGAATAAAGTACTTATTCTGCTCGATGGTGTTCCATACTACGAAACCAATTATGGCCAGTTAGACTTAAATCAAATTCCTGCAAATATTATTGCCAAGATTGAAGTGGTTAAAGGAGCTTCGTCAGTACTGTATGGCCCGAATGGTATGGGCGGTGTAGTTAACATCATTACTAAAAAAGGCCAAGAAGGCGTCAGTGGCGATATACAGGCCTCTTTTGGCCAGATGGGACAAAACCAAGAATCGGCGACTCTGAGTTTAGGTAAGAATGGTTTTAGCTTGTTTGCTACTGTAAATCACCGTGGTCGTGATGCGATGAGAATGTCTAATAACTACGAGCCCGTATTATCTAAGATCAAAGATAAATATGGTGACCTACCAAAGAAGATGGTGGTTGAAGATGGTGGTAAGCGTGAAAACTCTGCTTATGAATCGACCAACATATGGGTCCGTGGTGGTTATGTTAACGAAAGTAGTGAGATCTTTGCTAGCGTTTTTAGCCTGAATTCAGATAGAGGATTACCATATAACACACGGAATAATAAAGTATTCAGTGGTTTTAGTAGCTTTGCTGATATTTCTGAGTACAAGGATACAGGCTTAGATTTAAGTGGCTTGCACCGTGTTAATGACTGGCTGAATGTTCGAGTTCTAGCCTATCACCATATGCATAACGACAGTTATGATTCATATGACACCCCTAAAAAAGAGGTCAAATTAGCAACAAGCAGTTACAGTGATTACACTGCTGGCGGTGCATTATTCACCGATATGCAACTTGCCGATTGGAATAGTTTGAGCTTGTCCATTAACTATAAGAATGATGTTCATAAGAAAAAGAATCTTGCTTACATAGATACCGACCGCTCTCATGACTACCAGCGCTCCCAGTTGGATACCATTAGTTTTTCAGCAGAAGATACTATGACGTTTGGCGCGCTAAATGTGGTTGCAGGCATTGCTTGGCATCAACAAACTGTGGTTGAAGATAGCGATAAAGATGCTGTGTCTGGGGAAGATGGGTCAGATACTGTTGACCCTATGCTAGGCCTTAGCTATACCTTCGACAATGCAGGTCTAGCTTATGCTTCTATCGCGCAAAAGACACATTTTGCAACTTTTTCAGAGATGTTTGATGATACGGGAGCACGCCACGATCTCAAGCCTGAGCGTAATACAAGCTATACATTAGGCTGGAAGAATGACTTAAGTCATCAGTGGCTAAATAGCATTGATATCGGATTCTTCTATCATGATATAAGCGATAAGATCGTATCGACTTACGTACCTAATCCAACTTTTCCTGATGCGGATCTTGAAATTTATCAAAACGTGGGTACATCTGAATACTACGGTATTGAGATCAGTACCATAAGCCAACTGTCTGATAATATCGATTTATCATTCGATTATAGCTATATACATGCTCGTAATACTAGCGATAACCGCGACTCAGACTATTTCCGTGATATTCCTAAGGACTCAGTCACCGCTATTCTTAATTGGTACCAACCATGGTTAGATATTAATAGTAATTTACGTGTTCGCTATCGCACCGATATTCTGATTGATGAGCGTTCAGGTGAATGGGAAGCGGATACATTGACTATCGACATGGGCATTAAGAAGGCGATCACACCTCAGTTCTCAGCCTATTTCAACCTTAATAATTTACTCGATGAGTCGCACTACGAGGGGTACGGACAACCTAATGAAGGCCGTTCTTACGAAGCGGGCGTTAAGTATCGCTTCTAAGGAACAAGAATGTTGAACAGACTATTAAGCACTGTTGCCATTCTACTTTGTTGCCTTTCAAGTGTATCGGCTGAGCCGATACACTTGGTTGATCAACGAGGTCTCGAGGTGGTGCTATCAAAGCCTGCTGGACGTATTGTGACGACCTTTACTCCAGCAAGCTTATTTACCCTAAGCTTAGGACTTGCAGACCAATTAGTCGGTATTGGTGGCAGCACCAAATACTCACCCTTTATTAATCAGCTTCTAGGACACCGTGAACCTCTAGTGATAGGCAGTAGGTCAGCCGGTATCAACCTTGAAACCATAGTCGCACTTAAGCCTGATTTGGTATTGTTTTTTGGTAAGAAAGACGGTTATCGATTAGCAGAACGCTTGAGTTCGCTAGGTATAGCGAGCTTGGTGATCCAGCCTGAGACATTCGCCGATGCTCAAGTTGTACTCGAGCTAATCGCTAAAGCGACAGGCACTCAAGACAAGGCCGCCAAGATAGCAGCCGAAAACCAACGATTGGCAAACATTATTAATTCTGGACTTGCTGGCTTGCCTAAAACTCAGCGTTTACGCGCCTATTATGCCAACAGCTCAGATCTATACCGCACCGCAAGTGAGCAGATGTTCCAACATCAATTGATGCTAATAGCAGGAGTAGATAATGTGGCTAAGGGCGTGCCGGGCTTCTACCCTAAAGTGAATGTTGAGCAACTATTGTTATGGCAGCCACAATTATTGATTCGTGAATCTAATGATTCAACCAAAGTCGATGAGCAACTTGCAAAATCGCTAATGACATCACTGGAAAAGCTACCACAGATCATGATCCCTAAGGGAAGCTTCTGGGATATGCCATCACCTATGGCAATGGCAGGAGCGCTTTATATTGCCGCTAATGCCTACCCTGAACGTTTCAAACATATTAATTTAGATAACGAAATTGCACGCTACTATCGAGTCGCTTTTGGTCATGCTTGCCTATCACCTCTACGAGGAATAGCCCAATGTCAGTGATGGTTACGCGCCGACTATTACCTATCCAATGTATCGGCGTCATCACGGCTACCCTATTTATAGGGCTCTGTGCAGGGCGTTTCGCCGTTGACCCTAGCGACATATTTAGCGCCATTCAAAAGCTGCCATCGGTCCTAACTAGCTTGATATTAACCGGGCTGGTTCCCGATGACCTCAGCCAAGAAGATCGAGTGATTTTACTCATACGTTTCCCACGTTTGTTAACAGCACTTATTGTGGGAGCAGGTCTTACTGTCTCAGGGGCTGTTTATCAAGGTGTATTTCGTAATCCATTAGTTTCACCAGATATTCTTGGGGTGGCATCTGGCTGTATGTTTGGCGCCGCTATGGGGCTTGTTTTACCCGGAAGTAGTTGGCTTATGGTGCAGATATTGGCATTTGTGTGTGGCTTATTTGCTGCTTGCGCTGCCATGTTTATGGCTAAACGATTCGGTAGTAATAGTTTATTACTCATGATTATGACTGGGATTATTGTTGGCTCAATATTTGGTTCCGGCTTGACCATGTTAAAAGCACTCGCCGACCCTTATGGTGAGCTACCCGCGATTGTCTTTTGGTTAATGGGCTCTCTGTCGGTGAGCAGCTGGAGTACCGTGGCTCAACTTGCCATACCTGTAGTCATTGGCTATGGGCTTATTCACGCATTGCGTTACCGCTTGAATGTACTTTGTTTGGGCGACCAACAGAGCCGCAGCTTAGGCATTGAACCTACGAGACTGCGCTTAGTCCTAATCGTTATTAGCTCCTTTATCGTGGCCTCTTGCGTGGCAACGGTTGGCCAAGTGGCATGGATTGGCTTAGTGGTACCGCATATGGTTCGCACGTTTACCGGGGCTGATAATATGCGCTTAATTCCGATCTCTACTGCGGTTGGCGCCCTGTTTTTATTATTAGCCGATAGTGTGGCTAGGGCTAGTTTCACCATGGAAATCCCTATCGGCGTTGTCACCTCTCTAGTTGGCGCTCCATTATTTGCTTTCCTGCTGTTTCGTTTTCGTCAAGGAGGCACCGACTAATGCTGTCTGTTACCGATCTTGGCTATGTCATTGACGATAAGTGTTTATTGGAAGGTGTGAGCTTCGAGCTAGAAGCCGGTGAGTTTCTTGCAATTTTAGGAGCTAATGGTGCGGGTAAGACGACGTTAATGAATTGCCTGTGTGGTTTAATTACCCCCAGTAAAGGTTCGGTATCACTTAATCAGCGCCCATTAAGCAAGATGTCTCGCGCTGAAATAGCACAGCAAATGGCACTCGTGCCTCAACAGCAAGAAACAGCGTTTGCTTTTACCGCATTAGAAATGGTGGTAATGGGTCGTACACCATTTCTATCGACCTTCGAGTCACCATCCGAGCAAGATAATGCTGATGCAAAGCAGGTCATGCAACTGCTAGATATTGGCGGGTTGGCCAAGCGTGACTACAACCACTTATCGGGCGGTGAACGCCAGTTAATTTTACTGGCAAGAGCATTATTTCAAAGTGATCGCTTATTATTGCTCGATGAACCGACTAACCACCTCGATTACCGCAACCGCTTTCAAATCTTATCTCTGGTTAAGCGCAGCTGCATTGAATCAAATACTGCCGTTATCGCCATTTTACATGATCCAAATCTTGCCCAGCTTTATGCCGATAAAGTGCTCTTGTTGGAGCATGGCAAGGTACTGAATTATGGCGAACGTAGCACAGTAATGACCAGCAAAAACATTAGCCGTCTTTATGGGTTAGCCACGGCAAGCTACCGAATCGCAGAGCAGGAGTTTTTTATGCCTCAAAATGTATTAGGTTTAAGTCTGAGTAAAGTACTCATTATTACGGGTGAAAGCGGTAGCGGCAAGACCACGGCGTTAGTGGACTTTATTGCGCTATGCCAACAAAAACACATTCCACTTAAAGGAATGCTTTGCCCAGGAGTGATGAAAGATGGACAGCGTTACAGCAGTGATATTGTCGATATTGCGACAAATGAGCGTTGTCTGTTTGGTCTGCGTACGGGAGTACTCGATAAGGAGACTGGTACACGCTTCTCCTTCACTGAAGAGGGGATGGCTTTAGGGAAACAAGCTCTCGATCATAACCATTTTCATCAAGATGAAATCTGTATCGTCGATGAAATTGGCCCCATGGAGCTAAGTGGCGAAGGGTTCGGACGTCACATAGCACCACTCTTAACTGTGGCCAATAGTCGCCACATCTGGGTGGTCAGGCCGAGCCTGGTTGAACGAGTTTGCAGGCATTGGTCACTGCACAACCCCGAGATCATCGATATTGAAGATACGGCTTTAGCGGAAAAACTAATGCAGTTTGTTCGCGTGAATGCGGCGTGATTTTTTGTGGGATTGAGTGAGAAAATAAAATGAGTGACACAAGTTTAAAGCCTGTTATAACGCCCTTTATGGTTATATTGACAGCAAGGCTAGTCAATATAGTATTATTCGCTTTGGCGGTAATGATATTAAGCCTGATTAATTCCAACTGTTTATTGTTCCCAGGCAGCAGTGTTACCACCTACCTAGTCGTGAGCGCCATAGTGAGTCTTGCCTCGCTTTGTTGTTTGCACCTGACTAATCGTCTTCAAGCTCATTATGTTTTTATCGTGTGTTTTATCGCGCTACTGATGCTCGGTTACAGTCAAACACTTGAGCCGCCAAAAGGCGATAGCGCCATGCTGACGTCAATCTGGGCACAGCTATTCTTCTTATCTCGCCCTATTGCATTAGGCTTAGCTATAGCTGCATTCGTGAGTTACTCAATTCAAGCCTTGCGCAATGATGCAGATTTAGACAGTCATTGTCATTTATTAAGTTTACTGGCTGGAACCGCTTACTTAGGTGGAGAAATTGCCGGTAGCTATTGGGCATTTATCGGTTGGGGAGCGAGCTGGAGCTGGAGTGGCCACTTCCTTTTCTCAGCCTTGACTTATTTGCTATTTGTTTTGGTATTTCATCTTCCTAAAGTGTGGTTTTCTAATCCGAGCGCTTTGACTATGGGCAAAGCCGCGGTATTGGGTTTCACCTGTGTGTTGATGTTGGGGTACCGCGTGTTATGAAAATGAACTGGCTATATTCGATGCGCCTAGCCTTTGTGTTGCTAGTGGCACTAACGCTTTGGTTTGCTATAGGCGTTGCTATGAGCGAGTACGATGCTCCTAGACAAGCACTAAGGTCCCTCGATAACCTCCCCATGTCACAGTGGCTGCAAAGCTTATCTGCGACACCTACTGTGGGCTTTTGGATGCTTGGATTATTTATCCTTATGTTTTTATTGAGTTTAAATACAGCGTTATGTTCTTGGCGAGACCTATTACCGACTTGGCGTCGTCGGCGTTGGCGCAGTCCACGCATTATGATGCTACCAATCCATGTGTTGACCTTACTTATTTTCATGTGTCACGGTGTCGATCTGGTTTTTATCCATGGTCATGACAGTGCTGTGCTGCATCGAGGCGAGCACTTTACTAGCGGGCGCTATCAAATAGAGCTAGTAAAGGTCGATTATCGCGATGATATTGCCATGATAACCGAAAATAAAGAAGGTTTGAGTCCTGCGGGCCGAATCACCCGCCGCAGTATCGAGCAGTTTGATCCTCGCCACAATAGTGCACAGTTTATTATCCGAGATGGACCGCTGCAAATGAGTGGTGATGCAGGCTTTATGCGCCAACTTAGATGGAATGACTTATATATCACAGTGACAGATTTCACAGTGCCTTATAAAGAACAGAACCTTGGGGTACAGGTCAAAGTACTTGCCGTTCACAACCCTTTGGTTAACTACTTTTTTGCCTGCTACGGCCTGCTATTAGTGAGTTTATTGCTGCAAGGACTGATTTTTTGGCGTCGATCAATCAAAAATGGAGGCCGCAGATGAGAGCTAATTTCAGTTGTAGTGTGCTAATCGCCTGTTGTGCGCTGTCACTTAATCTGGCAGCGGCAAGCAGAGATACAGAGCAAGTGACCCGAGTCGCTGTAGATAAATTGGCTCAGCAATGGGCTGATAAAATTAAACTGCCAATGGTGCAATCTGTCTTACTTGGCCAAGAAGCGGCTGACTGGCAACAGCAGAAAGCGCAATCTTTATCTCAACAACAACAAGATTTAGGTGAGCTTTATTGGACCGAATATCAAGTGCAGAAAATGCAAAGATATGTGGCGTCACTGCAAGCCGAAGTAGGTCAATTACACCAAGATATTGCCACTATTAATGCACTTAAGCAGCGACTCGAACCTCAACTTGAGATCTGGTATGCCACTTTAGAGCGACGAGTCACCTCTGATCTCCCTTTTGACTTTGAAGAGCGTAAGCGACGTTTAGCATTTTTACGTAGCGCCATGGATGCAAGCGAACTGCCGCTAGCCGAGCGCTTCAGGCGTTTATTGGATGTACTGAGAATTGAAGTTGCCTATGGCTATGGCCAACACGTTAGCCAGGAGGTGATAGTAATAGATGATAAACCGATACAAGTTAACTTATTACGCTTAGGACGCTTAGCTTGGTTTTATATGACTCCAGATGAACAGCAAGTCGGTTGGTTCGATCGTCAGACTCGTCAATGGCGAGTATTGCCAATAAATGAACAAGGGGACTTAAGGCTGGCAATGGCTATCACAACGAATAAGCAGATTGCTAAAATCGTCAATGTGCCGCTAGGAGTAGCAAGATAATGAGAATCATTCTTTTAGCCCTATTGTTAGCAACTACAAGTCTAGCGATCACGCCAGACTCTGCATTAGCCGTAGGATCTGCAGAATATCAAGAATTTGAACAGCAAGTGAACGCTCACGCAGCGGATCTTAATCTACAGAACCAAGAATGGCGTAGTCGACTTAAGCAAGGTATTGATGAAGTTAAAAATAATCGGCAGCTGTTAGCTAAGCGCTTAAGTAACAAACAATCACAACTCGCATCGCTTAATAAGCAATTGGCGAATTTAAGCGAGCAAAAGAAGTTATTAACTCATGACTATCAGCTTGCTGTTGATGATATGGAATTGGTGCGAGGAGCCTATCAAAAAGCGTTAAATAGTTTGTCGCAGCAATGGCAACATAGCCCTACCCAGTTAGTCGATCAACAAAGACGCGACTCTATCGATGCTGCGAAGGCTCACCCAGGCTTTCCAAGCTTAACCATGTTAAATGCACTTATAATGTACGCTATTGATGATATACAGATGACGGGTAAAGTTTCCAAGGCGCAGGCGGAGATTAGCTTTAAAAACGGCAGTGTGAGTCAACAAGAGCTAAAGGTTATTGGCGGGTTAATGGCAATAAGTGCAACGGAATCGCCTCATTTCATTGTATTCACTGACCGGCTTCCGCTAGCAATTTCACCCGATAATTCAAAGATAAGTGAGCAAGTTAGCGCCTGGATAGATAATAAAACTCAACTGTTACCCCTAGATTTAAGTCAAGGACGCATGTTGCCGAGTTTGGCTAGTGAGCAAGGCCTGGCTGATTGGGTTAAGCGAGGAGGTGAGGTGTTATGGCCAATCCTTATTTTAGCTGCATTGGGTGTGACCATTGCCTTATGGAGAGCTGTGGTGCTCTTCTATTGGCGCCCCCTAACCACACTAACGGAAGGGGACGCAAATAAGTCAGACTTGCCCCTTATCAAACAACAACTTTTGCAAAGCATAAGAGTACCTGCGGCTGTCGTGTTAGCCAATTCAATTGTGGCTGGCGCGAGCGTCGAGGCCATGGACCAGCGGCTCAAACAGCTAATGCTTCAACAGATGATGAAGTTTGAGTTTGGACTCGGTTTCATCGCTTTACTGGCCGCTATGGCGCCAATGCTAGGTCTACTCGGCACAGTGTCAGGTATGATCGAGACGTTTCAATCGCTAACTGAGTTTGGTAATAGTGACCCCAAATTACTATCACAAGGGATCAGTAAGGCCTTAATCACTACACAGGCAGGCTTGCTGGTGGCCTTGCCCTTGTTATTACTCCATTACCCATTAAAGCGCCGCGCACAGTCCCTTAGTTTAAATATGGAGCAGCAATCAGCCTTGCTACTCGCACTTAATATTGAGCGTGGAGGCGAGCATGACAGTCGATAGTATTACCTATTCTTTACTTCAGTTGGGACATGCTATTCTTGGCTTTATTGACCTAGGTGGCATTGTGATGTACCCGTTATTTGCCTGCTGTTTATGTATGCTGTGGCTGGTGAGTCGAGCGCTGTTTAGCGAGGTCGATTTAGCCCCGGGAGTCAGTACTCCACAGACTCGCCCTGACTGGCTTAACCAACGTTTAAACCTACTCGCACTCAGGCTGGCTCAGCGGCAACAGTATGCCGATCTTCAAGGAGTGAGGTTATTGGCCATGGTGGCACCATTATTGGGACTATTAGGCACAGTGAGCGGCATGATTGCCATGTTTGATGCCGGGGCTAATTATGGCTTTCATGATCCTGCGGTGATTTCGGCGGGGATCTCTATGGCGATGGTAACAACGCAGACCGGACTCTTCGTTGGTTTAAGCGGCGTACTATTGGCTTTTTTCTGGCAGCGAAAACTCAATCACGTCCAGGGCGTTAAATATGTTGGAGCTTGTCATGCTAAGTGATCGCTTTAGGCAAGATAAAGATCCTGAGATCGACATGACTCCCATGCTCGATGTGGTGTTTATTTTGTTGATTTTCTTTATTGTATCGACAAATTTTGTACCGCAATCTGCCGTTGAGATAAAGCGGCCTCAGGCGAGCACCGCGGCGCGAGTCGAAGGCAGTCCCATTGTCGTCACCTTAGATACCACTGGCCGAGTTTATTTCGAGTCTAAAGAGATTGATATCTATTACTTACCCGGAAAATTACAACAGATTGCCAGTCAATCACCAAAAGCCAAGTTGTTAGTGATTGCAGACACTAATTGCCCTACAGGTGTGACCATCAAGGTACTCGATATAGCAAAACAAGCCGGGATCAGTTTTAGCTCTGTGGCTTCTGAGATCCGCTAATGAGACGAGGACGCTGGTACCAAGGGGCGGTCATTTGTACTCGGTTGGTGTTATCGGCGGGGTTGACGATTCTACTGTGTTATTACTTGCCCAGTAGCCTAAACCGACGCCAGCCTCAACCGTTTCAGAGCAATGAAGCAATTCATGTTGAATTGCTTCTACCTGAAGCCGAAAAACAAAAAACGCCAATGGCTAAAGAGGCCGAGGCGAAACCTTTATCCGCAAACATTTCAGCCCCCCTCGCCATGAGCTTACCTCTGGTGTCAGCGGTTGCAGACATGGCTTTGCAAGTACCGGCCCTCGCCGTGCCATCGTTGAGAGGGATGGATTTGCCTGATATAGGCCCAGTGATCGCGGGTATAGCCGATGTGGATCAACCGCCGGAATTGTTACGATTTATACAACCGAAAATGCCAGTGGCAGGACGTAAATTTAAAAGCGGTGGCAAAGTGCTGCTACGCTTAATCGTTGAAGCCGATGGCATGGTAAGCCAGGCCCGGGTATTAGAGGCTAAACCCGAGAAAATATTTGATATGTCGGCAATCAAGGCGGCCCGCAAGTGGCGCTTTAAGCCCGCGATATTGTCTGGTGTGGCTGTAAAGGTATTTGTTGATGTTCCTATTCACTTTAAGGTCAATTGATCCCCTATGAATAAGTTGATCTTATCAATCTTGCTGGCACTGTTTCTTACTAGCCCCTCTAGTTACGGCCAAGATTTAAGCCGATTCGAATCTGGGCAACTTAATAAAGCCAGGCTATTACTCGAGAACAATCACCTTGATGCTGCGCTGGAGGTCCTTTCGCCACTACTTGAGCATCAAATGCCACATCCTCTGGTATTTCAATATGGCTGCCGCACTTTAATTGATACAGGTTCACAGTCGGAGGCGTTAAGCTGTTGGGCGCGGGGGTATAAACTGTATCCGCAAGATACTAATCTGGCGATTAACTTGGCTAATGCACAGTTACAAGCCGAACATTATCAAGCGGCAATTAACACTCTAGAGCCATTGGATTTATCAGATAATGATCGCTCATTTCAGTCACAAGCCCACTATATGCAAGGGTATGCCTATTATCAGCTATCGCAATACCAAGCCGCGTTAGATGTGCTCTTAGTCGCACGAGTAAGGCCGCACTGGTGGCCCCTTATCAGCTACAGCCAGTTAGCATTAGAGCAGTGGCAAAATGCAAAACATAGTGCGCGCCAGTGGCTGACTTTAACCCCTGATAATCTAACGGCTTGGCAGGTGTTAGCACACAGCGAAATGGGCTTGAATAACACCATGTCTGCGGCTGTTGCTACGGATATTGCCAACCAATTAAGCACCCATCTAGCTAAGGTTAATACCAGTCTGCTGGGTAACTTAAAGGCCTATAATTTTGCATCTCTATGTACCTTGCAACCCGTGACACTCGTGTTTACCCAGCAAGATTTAGCCTGTGCGCAATATGCTGGGCTATCAGGCCAATACCAAAAAGCATTAAATTTCATGCAGCAATTTACCTTAGACGAACAGCCGGAAGGTCTTGGTGTGTTCGATGATTATTATCTGCTTAAAGGTCAGTTATTTGCGGCGTTAAAGCAAAATTATAATGCCCGAAAGACATGGCTGAAGGTTGGGCTACAAGGACTTCCTATAGGCTCGGCAGCAGAGATCAAGCTAGCACGACAGAGACGAAATCAGCAGCAGGGGCAAGCATTATTGTTAATCGGGCAGAATTACTGGTTGGCTCAACAGTGGCCGGAGGCTGAGGCCGTTTATCGCAGGCTGGAACAAACCCCTGGTTTCGAAACGATTGCCCATGCTTTTGGGCAACGTTTAGACGCATTTGGTGTGCTAGAAGATAAACTCAGGTGATGCCAGCTTATGGCGCTAGTAAACGCAAGCCACATATATGTGGTGAAAGTCTATATAATATGGATATAGTCGCTAGCGTAACTCAGGAGCCACGGCTAGCGCATTTTAATCCCTGACTCTAACAGGGTTGAGCGATACTCGTCGTCCAACCCTGCCATCTTCTTTTTAGCCACTATACTCGCGCGTTTTGTCTGCTCTTGCTTGAACACAGTCATTGCTATTTTTCTCATCACATTAAAAGCAAGCGGACCTCGGCCTTTACGGATCCGTGATTCATCTTCTCTGAATGTCATCTCTAACACCCAATGCATACTTTCTACTTGCCAGTGATTTCGCACAGAAGATAACGCCTGCTCTGCATTTAAATCTAATGAGCTAATGTACCAACGTGTTTCAGTGGTCTCTTTACCTGTCGTTTTTTCATGTACGTCTGATGTCACTTTGATAATGCTTTTTAAGCCAACCCACTGATATTTATTATTTAACCAACTTTTATTAACCAGCACTTGTGCCACCAAGCTTCTAATTCACCCTGTAGACCAGAATGATGACCTTTAAGCGCTAGAATATAATCAGCCTTTTGCTTAACGATTAGCTTTGCTATCTCTTTTTCATCCGCTTTTAATCGGCAGATAACACGGGCAATAGTGTCATGCCGAGGAATAGCTGCTTTAAAAGGACGATACTGACGAAGCCAATCAAGCTTTAGATGTCCAAAGTTTTCAATGTCTTCCCATCCTTCAGAGCCTGACATAACCGCACTTATAGCGAGTGAAATAATATCTAATAAGTTATGTTTTTTACAACGCTCAATACGGGGATCCGCAATCGAATCAAAATGTTTTAAAAAAGTAGCAGTCATTAACATCACCAAAAAAGAGTATTTGGTGATCTGATCGCTACTTGAGCATAAAGTTCAATTTATAATGATCTTGCCGTGACTCAGGAGCCGTTACCGAGGAGCAATATATAGACTTTGTCTAAGATGTTTTGAACTCTCGCCGATAGAGCACATATTTAGTAGGCTTATACCGTTCCGAGTAAGTATCGATAGAGATACCTAGCAGATCTATTACCAGATCTTGACGCGTTCTTCCGGGGCTAAGAACATCTTATCACCCTCTTTCACATCGAAGGCCTGATAAAATGCCGGTATGTTACGCGGTGTGCCCATGGCACGGAAGTGACTCGGTGAGTGAGAATCTGTCATCAGGCGACGACCCAACTCCTCGTCACGATAGTTACGACGCCACACCTGAGACCAACCGATAAATAAGCGCTGCTCGCCGGTTAAGCCATCGATAACCGGTGATTTTTTACCATCTAGGCTCAGATGATAAGCACGAGCCGCAACGGTCAAACCACCCAGATCGCCAATATTCTCACCCAGAGTCAAGTCACCGTTAACATATTTCCCCGGTAGGGCCTCATAAGCCGCATATTGGGCCGAAAGTTGGGCCGCACGCTGCTGGAATTCGGCGCGATCGGCATCGGTCCACCAGTCTCTCAGATTGCCATCTCCATCATACTTAGCACCTTGATCATCGAAACCATGGCTGATCTCATGACCAATAACCGCGCCTATGCCACCAAAATTGACCGCGTCATCGGCATCCATATTGAAAAAAGGAGGCTGTAGGATAGCGGCTGGGAACACGATTTCATTCATCACAGGATTATAGTAAGCATTTACCGTCTGCGGTGTCATGTGCCACTCGGTGCGATCGATCGGCTTACCCAGTTTGTCGAGCATGGTCTTATACTCGAACTCGGCATAACCTTGATAGTTACCCACCAGCTGATCCGCTTTAATCTTGAGATCTGTGTAGTCTTTCCACTTATCCGGATAACCTATCTTATAGGTGAACTTAGCGAGTTTCTCTTGCGCCGCGACCTTAGTCTCGGGGGACATCCATTCGAGTTCGTCAATGCTGACCTCGAAGCCTTTAATCAAGTCTTGGATCAAGCCTTCCATTCTCTGTTTCGCTTCAGGTTTAAAGTGCTGCTTAACGTATTCTTTACCTACAAGCTCACCGATCACCTGATCCGACGCATCCACAGCCCGCTTCCAACGCGGCTTCTGTTCTTCGATACCCATCAAGGTTTTACTGTGAAAATCGAAGTAAAGATCGACGAAGTTTTGACTCAGTAATTCGGCATAGCTGTCTACCAGATGAAAAGCCAGATAGTCTTGCCACTGGATCACGGAGAAATGAGTGAACTCGGCACCGAACTTCTCGAAATAGGAAGGTTGACGCACGATCACCTCGGTAACCTTATCGAGATTAGCACTGGCGGCGAACTGGACGAAGTCGAAGTTAGTCACCTTAGACTGTAGCTCGGCCCTATCCATCTTGTTATAGCTTTTATTGGCATCACGGGACTCGACACGACTCCACTGACTCTGGGCAATATGCTTCTCAATCTTAGCGACACTGTCCGCGACTCGCTCAGCATCTTTACTGCCGGCCTGGATCATGATATCTGCAACATAGGCATTCAAGGCGGCTCGATTGGCAACAAACTTATCATCATCTTTAAGGTAATAATCACGATCCGGCAGGCTGAGGCCTGACTGATACAGATAAACCGCATATTGAGTCGAATTCTTAGCATCATTATTAACGTAGAAACCGAAAGGGATCTGCACACCACTGACCAGCAATCTTCCCATAAGACTAGCGATATCGTCATGATCTTTTGCCAGCGCGATATCCCCAAGTTGATCGCTTAAAGGGCTGATGCCAAGTTTTTCGATGACATCGGTATTCATGTAACTGGCATAAAAATCACCGACTTTCTGCTCACTGGAGCCCTCGGCTTTATTGGGTTTAGCCACCGCATCATCGATGATTTTTTTCAGCGCATACTGGCTCCGTTCATAGAGCACAGAGAAGGCACCATAGTTAGACTTATCCGCAGGGATAGGCGTGTTGGCAAGCCAATGTCCATTAACACTATAGTAGAAGTCGTCTTGATGGCGAACTGAGTTATCGAAGTTTGCCTTCTCAACACCAGACACCTTGGCGGCTTGCTGTACTACAGGTGTCGCAGGTTCGTTACTGCTACATGCTGCCAAACTTAAGCTTAACGCTATGCCTAGTGCCAATTTACTTACTCTATTCATTTTTATCCCCGGTTTATGCTTTTGATAATAGCGGCCTGCTATCTTCAAGCCTGCTATAACTTATCCCGTGCCAGACTAGCATCGTAGGATTTAACACAGTAGCCATTATTTGTAACCTGTTATTAATCTACATAACGAGGCGCAAGTTACCAATTCTTGCCTAAGAACAGGAATAGGGCCTTCTCTCCATCATCCGCCCAACCGAAACCTATTGCCGCGGGCCCCATGCTGGTATCGGTGCCAAAATACAGGCTGCCGGAATAGATGAGGTCATCCAGATCCACTTGATCTCTTAACTGCCAGACATTACCCGCCTCGATACTCGCTCCCAAATAGAGAGGGTAATCAGTCATGCCCAACACATCCCTTCCTAAATCATATTGATACACGAATGCACCGAAAATCTTATGCGGTCCAACCAAGGCATTTTTATGGTAACCGGAGAGATTCAAGAATCCACCCAGTTCAGACACATGTACGCTAAACCCTTCATCTTTACTGACGGTTGCCAGTGATGCTATGCCGACAAACGCGTGATTACCCATACTCAAGGCGCCGCGCCAATCCAGTTCAATTTGCAGTGAATTCTCCTTTTGCTCAGCTAACTCTTCGAAGAAGACACTTGGATTGTCTTCTCTGCGATAGTAAACATCTAAGGTCAATCGATTTCCAGATGTAGGAAAGTTGATGCTATTGAGATCGTCATAGCCAAACTTGAAATATCCACCATATGAATGGTATGCTAAATCCTCGATAAAAAATCCATTATCCAAATATCCTGTCTCGCCGATGACACCGAGTTCAATCATGCCCTCCTTAACATAGTTATAGCCAATTCCGACATCGGCGCGGTACTGCTTCTGCTTAAGCTCAAGTCTTCTGGAGTTGGCATCGAAGAACTCCCAATCTTTAATCTCGTAGCTCAGTTTAGCTCTGCTATAGAAGGCCTGGTCATAATCTAAAGGCTGATAAAACTCGGTAGAGATCAATTTTTCATAGCCTAACTTGAGCTCATTGCGCCATTCGCCGCCAGTATCGGTCAAATCGGTCAAGGTATAAGCCAGATCGAATGAAACGGCAGAGTCTAAGGAGAAGTCATCTTCCCAGCTAAAGCCCAGCTGAAAATAGTTAGGTCCCCAAGATTTTGCACGGGTATTGAGGGTTAATATTCTGCCTTGGTCGGTGTCGATAAACTCTGCATTGACGCGCTCAAATTTATCCAGCGAGTAAATAGCGGCGACTCCCTCTGCCAGCCTCTCTTGAGTGACGACCTCCCCCTCCTCAATACCTAAGGTCTCTCTCAGTAGAGATTCACTGACTTTCGACTCATTGTTGAACACAATATTAACGATGGGATGATCGATATCATCGAGCCATTGACGGCTCAATTGTTTCTTTTTGGCGACATAGGCTCGATAGGATTCGTCGCTGATACTGAGACCTCGTAGACTGATCAAGTGCTCAAGCGCCGCCTGTTGACCCAATGAGAAAGCCTCAGGCATGATGGTGAAATCTGTGGTACTCATCTCTCCCACATCGGGACGAATAAGAATATCGTCTTGCGTTAATAGTAACTTCTGCCGCTCTGTACTGGCATTAGTCAGCATGGTTGAGAGCTGATTGAGCACGGCAATAGTACTGGTTAACTCCTCTTTCTTCACCAAGGATGAACCAATATCCACGGCTATGATGATGTCTGCACCCATGGCTTTGACGACGTCAACGGGCATATTATTGCCGATACCGCCATCGATTAGCAGCTTCCCCTCATACTCCACGGGCTGAAGGGCACCGGGTACCGTCGCCGATGCCTGCATCGCCTTAACTATGCTGCCATTTGCAATAACCACAGCCTTGCTTGTTGCCAGATCTGTCGCCACGGCGCGATAGGGGATGGCAAGCTCATCGAAATGGCCAAATTGATTGACTAAGCCAGTTGAGCGTTGCAACAACTGAGACATGGTCTGCCCTCGTAGCAGGCCATTAGGCACTTTAACTTCATCATCGCTATAGCCCATATTGAGCGGAAGGTTGAACCTGTCTCTCTGCTGCTTATCACGATAACTCAAGGACTGCCTTGGAATAGTGTCTGAATAGCCGTCTGACCAGGTCTCATTGAGCATGATCTTCTCAATTTCTGTGGCGCTGTAACCAAGAGCGTACATGCCGGCGACATAGGCGCCTATACTGGTTCCTGCAATATAATCGACAGGAATATGATTCTCTTCCAATATTTTAAGGACACCAATATGAGCGGCACCTTTAGCCCCGCCGCCACTCAGAACCAGGCCAATTTTAGGACGCACCTCGTCGGCGAAGACCGAAAAACTGACAGAGAGCATGAGAAATAAGCTGAGTAAACGTATCATATTTAATTTCTTTAATTATTGGTTACACTTGGCGCAGTTATTCTAACAAAAGCCTAGCAAAGCCGAGTGAAATATGAGCAAAAAATTACCTGAAAATTAAGGGCTTGGAGAAATAATATCCTTGGATCACATAACAACCACGGCTAAAGATCTGCTCCAGCTGCTCCTTGGTCTCCACACCTTCGGCAACGACGTTTAACTTTAGGTTCCGAGCAAGCTCAATGATACTACTGGCTATGGCTTGGTCGGCTTCATTGGTGGCGATATCGACAAGGAATGAGCGATCAATTTTTAAGGTATCCACATCGAAATGGCGTAAATAGGCTAATGAGGAATAACCGGTACCAAAATCATCGATAGCCACCTCTATCCCAAGCACCCTGAGTTCTCGTAGATGCTCCTTAGCAGTATCCAACTCTTTCATCAACACGCCTTCGGTAATTTCGAAACCCAGCAAGTGTGGATCTAGCCCGGTTTCTGCTAAGATTTTTTTAACACCTTCAATAAAATCAGCTTGGCGAAAATGGACTGCCGAGATGTTCACCGACAATTTAAAAATCTCATCATAGGACTGGGACCAGATAACACCTTGTAGGCAGGCCTGACGTAACACCCAACGATCGATATCGACAATCAAGCCACAAGACTCTGCCACCTTGATAAAGATATCGGTACGGACTAGGCCATCTTCATGGTGACGCCATCTCAATAGCGCCTCCATGCCGATCAGCTTATCCCCCTTGAGAATATCGACCTGAGGCTGGTAATGAAGCTCAAACTCATCTCTCTCTATTGCCTTACGCAGCTCGGCTTCTAATCTAAGATGGTACAAGGCCTCTAAATTACGTTCGGAAGAGAAGTACTGAAAGTTACCACGACCTTCCTCTTTCGCATGATACATGGCCTGATCGGCATTTTTGATCAACACCTCAGCTTGCCTGGCATCATCGGGCCATAAGCTCACGCCTATGCTGGTAGAGATAAAAAACTCACGACCATAGAGTTCGAATGGTGTCTTTATCTGCTCGAGCAATTGAGCACAGATATGATTTATCGTATCTAAATTTGAGGCATCTCTTAATAAGATCACGAATTCATCGCCACCAAAACGGCATAAGGTATGCTCTTCTGTGATACAAGACTGTAGACGATTGGCGGCCTCGACCAACAAGGCATCGCCCATGCTATGACCATATGAGTCATTGACGTGTTTAAATCTATCCAGGTCGAGAAATATCAATGCGAGTTTTTCACCACTGTGCTCGGCACTATGTATCGACTGAGCTAACCGAGTAGAAAATAGAGAGCGGTTTGGCAGACCCGTGAGCACATCATAATTAGCCAGGCGCCTGAGATCGGCTTCGGTACGTTTACGCTCGGTAATGTCGGAAAATACGGCAACATAGTGGGTAATATTGCCCTTACTTCCCAACATGGCAGAGACGTTAAGCCAAACCGGGCATGGGCCGCCTTGTTCACGGAGGAACTCTCTCTCGCCTGTCCAGCTAACCCCCTGCTGCAATAGGTGAACAATTTCATCCGCTCGACCTTCTTTAACTAAGATTAGCTCAGAGAAAAACTTACCATTTAGCTGCTTATCCGATGCTCCCACTATGGTTTGAGCCGCTTTATTAGACACCTTAATTCGCTCCGCCGCATCCATAATCAACACGCCTTCGGAGGTGTTACCGAATGCCTGGGCCAGCAGTTTTACATCGTCTTCGAGCTGACGCTGTAGGGTGATATCTGAATAAATACCCGCAACCCTTAATATACGACCCGACTCTGCATTCACCTCGACCGGTCGCCCGCTGACTCTGGTCCATCCCCAGCTCTTATCCTCGCGGCGATGGCGATATTCGACATCGAAACGGTCGCTCGAACCTTTAAGCATACTCTCCCAAGCATTGAGAACCTGATCTCGGTCTTCCCTATGAATGGGAAAACCCTCTAACCTGAGTATTATATTGCCTCTGTCATCCTCTTTCTCTGCCCACTGATTCTCCAGGCTAAACATCTGAGAATCTTGCCGCCATTCCCACAGTTCAGAATTACTGCCTTTCAGAGACTGCCTGAGCCTCTCTTCGCTCTCGACCAAGGCCGTGTTGATCCGTTTAAATGCCTTAACCTGCCTCTGGCGATACAAGATAATTCCGACACAGATACACAATAGGGTGAATAGCAACAGGCTCTTAACCCAGGTCATCTGCCACCAATATTGCTTCACGAAAAAGCTAAACCTGTAGGGTTTGGCAGACCAGATCCCATTCTGCTGACTCAGGATATCTAAGGCATACTGTCCGGATTGCAGGCCAGTTATGTTGAGCTGAGACTGACCATCGAGAAGTAAATATTTAGCTTGGGTCATTTCTCCTTCTCGCCTGAGGCGATACTGCAGAGTCATGGGCGTATCATCGAGATAATCCAGGCTGGTTATCTGAAAGCTGATCATCCTTGCCCCGGGTTTTATAATTTTTTCATCTTGGGGGATAAGATCGGTTTGAACTCCATCATCATAGTAAACAGATACCGCTTCCAGAAACACACCGTCGCGCTGAATTCGATTAGATAAACGGTCGACATCGAGCAGCATAGCGCCATCTGGCGTGCCGACATAGAGTCCCTCACGAGGATCATAGAAGAATGCACCATCATTGAGTTCATCCCCCAACAAGCCATCGTCATGACCCACGACCATGATATCCCCTGTCGATTTGGCATATCTCAGCAGCGACTTGGGGCAGCCAATTAACCTGTGTTCGGCTGTATCCTGAATAAAATAGACGTATGTACAATCAATTTTCCACTGTTTATTTAATTCCCTGGCCTCTCCCGTATCGCGTGAGTATTCGATCAAACCTTTTGGTGATGTTCCCAGCCAAAATGTATCCGAGTCGACTCGTTCGATGTAGTTGATTGCCATTTCACCGCTGCCATCGCTCAAGTTGTCGAGTTTTGAATGAAATCCACCAGCATGATCCAGATAGCCAAACAACTCGCTGCCACCTAGCCACAGCTTTCCAGACTCGTCCCTGAGCACCGATCTAATATCTACCACTCTCGGGTTGAGCCCGCCGATGAAAACCGGCATATGTTGAGGATTGAAAAGACCGGGCTCCCAGAAATATAAGCCTGTGGAGGTCATAAACCACCAGCGACCTTGAATTAAGGGATCATTATAAGTGGCATAAACTATCTTATGTTCCAGTGAGTTGTCGCCATGAGTCCAGTGTGCGAACCTTTGGGCTGTAAAAGTCGCTTTGTTCACCACAAACAGACCATGGGTAGTCCCTAATAAAAGATGCGCGGCGTCCAGACTCTCAACACTATAAATACTATCGTTAACCTCTAAACCTTGAGGGAATAACAAGCTAGATGTGTGAGCGAGTTTATCTATCAATAACAAGCCATTATCGGTACCAAACCACACACGCCCCCCTCTCCATAGATCCCCAAAATCATCTCATTACTCATGGAGTATGGTGACGCAGCGGTAAAGGTATCGAGCAAAAAGTCTGGCTCGCTGGTGACTATGGCCAGCCCCTCTCCGGCGCCTCCGACCCAAATAAATCCAGAATCATCTATTTCAATATCATAGATATAATCCATGTCTGCATCTTGTTTAAGCTGCTCTTTATATAGAAAATATTCAGTGTCACCCGGCTTCCATTGGATCAATCCCATTCTGCCAGAGATCCAAAAAACGCCCTCGTTATCTTCGGCTATATTGGTGGCATAGACTCTATATACTCCTTCACTCGAGCTCAGCCAAATTCGCCCCTGAGAATCTTTAAATAACTGCTTCATCAAGCCATTTTCCTCTCCCCAGGGGAAATACAGCGATTCTCAAACCTTGGCTATCTCTCAGCTGTAACTCATATGCGGTGCCTACTATGATGCGGCCATCATCTAAAGCGACTAAATTCCTCCAAGGTATATCTGCATTAGTGGGGAGGAAATTGATCCGTTCGAGTGAGGTTTTTTCGTAGGAATATTGGAGTAATTCACCCTCTAGGCTCAGCAAGATATAATGATCAGCCAGCTTCACTTGAGCGATAATCCCACCGCCCTTATAGCCAGGAAAAAGTGACTCGCTACCGAAACGAGTGAACTTATTCAGCAACATATCGTACAGATAAGTATCTGAATAATTACTGACCAGCAGATGCTGTTCGCTCAGCGGCTTAACCATATTGATATATTCACCGGAAAGCCTGAGGTCGAACGCTTCTTTATCGATGCGCCTTATCTTAGAGTTACTTAATCGAAATATCCCTTGCTCAGTGGCCACCCACACGAAACCATGGGAGTCGAAGCTAATATCGTTTATTGTGCCGTTTTCCAAGCCTTCAGCTTCTCCAAAGACACGCATAACAAAATCATTTGCAGCGACGGGAGTCAGGCAAGTGCTGATGAATAGGCATAAAAAGATGATTTTTATAATTTTAGTTAATGGCATTAGCGATTTACACTATTCATATAATTTGATTAAGGAGTCAAGGTTACAAAACTTACTTAAAATGTATCAGTTAATTAAAGCTAATATTAACATTGATTTTAATTTCGTATTCAAAGCATAAAAAAAGACGCTCAAATGAGCGCCTTTTCATGATCCGAAGCAAATATTACTTTTTCTTCTTTTTTGCCTTAGGGTTGGGCAAATCTGTGATCGAACCTTCGTAGATTTCAGCCGCTAGGCCTACAGACTCATGTAAGGTTGGGTGCGCATGAATCGTCAATGCCAAATCTTCTGCATCACAACCCATCTCGATCGCCAAGCCTATCTCACCAAGAAGCTCACCGCCGTTAACACCGACGATAGCACCACCTATGACTCTGTGAGTCTCTTTATCGAAAATCAGCTTAGTCATACCATCGCTACAATCTGAAGCGATTGCACGGCCACTGGCGGCCCAAGGGAAACTTGCTGTCTCGTAGGCGATACCTTGCTCTTTAGCTTCCTTCTCGGTTAGCCCCACCCAAGCGACTTCAGGGTCAGTATAGGCAATCGAAGGAATCGCCTTAGGATCGAAGAAGTGCTTCAAGCCTGAGATAACTTCTGCTGCCACATGGCCTTCATGCACGCCTTTATGCGCCAGCATAGGCTGACCGACGATATCACCGATAGCGAAGATGTTAGCGACATTGGTACGCATCTGCTTATCGACATTGATGAAGCCACGCTCATCGACATTAATTCCGGCTTTCTCGGCATCAAGCGACTTACCATTTGGTGCACGACCGATTGCCACTAGCACGGCATCGTAACGCACGGCTTCTGCCGGTGCCTTCTTGCCTTCCATCGTCACATAGATGCCATCATCTTTGGCTTCTACGGCTGTTACCTTAGTCTGCATCATAAGGTTAAACTTGTTCTTAACCTTCTTTGTGTAGATACGCACGATATCCTTGTCTGCTGCCGGGATCAGTTGATCTAGCATCTCAACCACGTCGATTTGACTACCCAGAGAAGCGTACACAGTAGCCATCTCAAGACCTATGATGCCGCCGCCCATGATGAGTAGCTTGCCCGGAACTTCTTTAAGCTCTAGCGCATCGGTAGAATCCCAAACACGTGGATCTGCATGTGGAATGAATGGCAATTCGATAGGACGAGAGCCTGCGGCGATAATAGCCTGCTCGAAATGAACCACTTTAACGCCATCTTCACCAACAACTTCGATAGTGTTAGGGCCGGTAAACTTGCCGAAACCATTAACCACATCGACTTTACGCATCTTGGACATGCCGCCCAATCCGCTGGTCAACTGGCTGATAACCGAATTCTTGAAACCACGTAGCTTGTCCAAATCGATCTTTGGCTCGCCAAAAACCACACCGTGATCGGCAATGGCTTTCGCCTCTTCGATCACTTTAGATACGTGTAGCAGTGCCTTCGATGGGATACAACCTACGTTCAGACAAACACCGCCAAGCGTGCTGAAGCGTTCGATGATGACCGTCTCTAGTCCTAAGTCAGCCGCACGGAATGCCGCCGAATAGCCAGCAGGGCCAGAGCCTAATACCACTACCTGAGTTTTGATTTCGTTGCTCATGATTTCCTCTATTCTTTTCATTTTCTTACACTAACGAGTAGCGCAAGAATAAAACGTTGCCAAATCTTGTAAGGTGGCCGTATTTTAACCTTTGTTTGATACCGATCACAATCATACATTTACTATATATACCCAAGCTACCTCAAGGTGCTCGTTTCAGAGCCCCCGTAGGATAGCTGAACAAGGCAGTGATTGAGAGAATGGTTATTCCCTTGTCGATATCACTAACGCAGTGCAGCTATTCTACGGGAGCTCCCGCAGGGCAAGGCGAGAAGCAACATTTTTCTGCGTTATGAAAGTTCGGATTAGAATAACTAGTCCTACTCTTTCATGCCTTGAACTCTGTCACTTCTCGACATGCTGAATCCTGCATTTTGAAGTAGTTTGGGTATAAAAGGCTGCTTGTAATAAGCAGCCCATTTTTTACAGCACTAAGGTACGAATATCTGATAAGCAGCTGTTTAAATAGCTGATGAAACGTGCACCTTCGGCGCCATCCACGACCCTATGATCGTAAGACAGTGATAGAGGTAACATCAAGCGAGGCTCGAAATCTTTACCATTCCATACCGGCTTCATCTCAGACTTAGACACCCCAAGAATTGCCACTTCAGGTGCATTAACGATAGGTGTAAATGCCGTGCCACCTATGCCACCTAGACTAGAGATAGTGAAACAACCACCTTGCATATCTGCAGACGTTAACTTACCGCCACGCGCCTTCTTAGAGATCAGCTTTAACTCGTCTGATAACTCATGGATGCCCTTCTTGTTCACATCTTTGAAAACAGGGACAACCAGACCATTTGGCGTATCGACGGCAATACCGATATTGACGTACTTCTTCATGATCAAACTCTCACCGTCTTGTGACAGAGATGAGTTGAACGTAGGGAACACTTCGAGAGCCTTAGCAACCGCCTTCATGATAAACACCAAGGGGGTGATCTTCATGCCTGAATCTTTCTTAGCTTCCGCCGCATTTTGCGCCTTACGGAATACTTCGAGTTCGGTGATATCCGCATTATCCCACTGAGTAACATGGGGGATCTTCACCCAGTTTCTGTGTAGGTTAGCACCAGAGAGCTTCTGAATTCGAGATAAGGGCTTAACTTCGGTCTCACCAAACTTGCTGAAATCGATCTTTGGCCATGCCAGTAAGTTAAGCTCGTTGCCACCAGCGGCAGCTTTAATGTTACCCGATTCAACTTGCTTAATCGCAGCCTTGATGTAGTTCTGCACGTCTTCTTTAATGACGCGGCTCTTACGACCCGTGCCTTTGACGTTAGCCAGGTTAACACCAAGTTCACGAGCCATGCGGCGGATCACAGGAGATGCATGGGCATAGGCTTCATTGTCAACGAAGTCTGTCTTAGCCGGTTTAGCTGCAGATGCCGCTACAGAAGCAGGAGCAAGCGGAGCAGATGCTTGAACTGGTGCAGCTACTGGTGCTGCAGCAGGCGCTTGGCCAAGCGCTTCGAAGATCATGACTAACGAGCCAGTAGAAACCTTGTCACCGATCTCAACTTTAATCTCTTTTAACACGCCAGCAAATGAAGCCGGTACTTCCATCGAAGCCTTGTCACCTTCGACGCTTAAGATTGGCTGTTCCTCGGTGATGCTGTCACCTAGGTTGACTAAGATTGCAGTCACTTCGACTTCATCGTCACCGATATCGGGAAGTGTGACTTCGAGTACACTTGCAACGGCGGCAACCGCAGCAGCTACTGGGGCAGGAGTTGCTGGCGCAGCAGATGCACCCGCGACTTCGAACACCAACACTAGACTACCGGTAGACACCTTGTCACCAATCTCAACGTTAATCTCTTTTAACACGCCATTGAAAGGAGCCGGCACTTCCATCGATGCCTTGTCACCTTCGACACTTAAGATTGGCTGATCTTCGGTGATGCTGTCACCCAGGTTGACTAAGATTGCAGTCACTTCGACTTCATCGTCACCAATATCAGGCAAGTTCACTTCTTTTAACTCGACTGATGCCGGAGCGGCGGTTGCCACTACTGGCACAGGAGCGGCCGCAGCTTGGGCTACTGGAGCCGATGCTGCATCGTCTTCGAAAACCATGATCAATGAATCGGTAGCCACCATATCTCCAACGGCAACCCTGATCTCTTTGATTATACCCGCTTGAGATGCAGGCACTTCCATCGCGGCTTTATCGCCTTCGACAGCAATCAGCGATTGTTCTTCTTCAACCCTGTCGCCAACGCTAACTAGGATCTCGGTGACTTCAACCTCATCCGTACCAATATCAGGTACATTAATTTCGATTGTCATATTGTATTGCCTCTTACGCGTATAGCGGGTTGATCTTGTCTGCGTCGATATTGAATTTAGCGATGGCCTGAGCCACGACAGATTTTTCAATATCACCACGCTTAGCTAATTCAGTCAGTGCTGCGACGACCACATAGCCGGCGTTCACTTCGAAGTGACGACGTAAGTTGTCACGGCTGTCAGAGCGACCGAAACCATCGGTGCCCAACACCTTGAATGATTCAGAAGGCATGAAGGCACGCACTTGTTCGGCGTAGTTCTTCATGTAATCCGTGGCCGCAATAGCAGGAGCCGTGCCCATGACTTGAGTAATATAGGCTTGCTTCTGCTCAGCTTCTGGATGCAGCATGTTATAACGCTCGACATCCTGACCTTCACGAGTTAATTCATTGAAAGAAGTGACCGAGTAAACATCAGATGCAACATCATATTCTTCACTGAGAATCTTCGCCGCCTTACGCACTTCGTTCATGATGGTGCCTGAGCTCATCAGCTGAACCTGCTTACTACCTTGGTATGACTCAAGCTTATAGATACCCTTGCGAATACCTTCTTCAACACCTTCAGGCATGGCTGGCATGGCGTAATTTTCATTCATCAGCGTCAGGTAATAGAACACATTTTCCTGATCGCCATACATGCGACGCATACCATCTTGGATGATAATCGCAACTTCGTAGGCGAATGTAGGATCGTAAGAGATACAGTTTGGAATCGTGTTCGCCTGAACATGGCTATGACCATCTTCGTGTTGCAGACCTTCACCGTTCAAGGTAGTACGACCGGCTGTAGCACCTAACAAGAAGCCACGCGCCTGTTGATCGCCCGCCATCCATGCCATGTCGCCAACACGCTGAAAACCAAACATAGAGTAGTAGATGTAGAATGGGATCATCGGCAGATCGTTAGTGCTATATGACGTTGCCGCGGCAACCCATGAAGACATAGCACCTAGCTCGTTGATACCTTCCTGCAATACCTGACCCGAAGTCGCCTCTTTATAGTAAGAAACAATTTCGCGATCTTGTGGGGTGTAGTTCTGCCCCTGAGGATTGTAGATACCAATCTGACGGAATAGGCCTTCCATACCAAATGTACGCGCCTCATCGGCGATGATAGGCACGATATTTTTGCTCACACCCTTGTGCTTAAGCAATATGTTTAGCGCGCGAACAAATGCCATAGTGGTCGAAATATCACGCTTCTGCTCTTCGAGCAAGGGCTTAAAATCTTCAACTTCTGGCAGCTCTAATGCTTTAGTGAAGTTAGGCAGACGCTGAGGCGTGTAACCATGTAGGGCCTCACGACGCGCATGCAGGTACTCGTGCTCTGCCGAACCTTCATCTAAAGAAAGGTAAGGCAGTTCAGTAACCTTCTCATCGGTAAGCAGATCCTGAAGACCTAGACGGTCACGCAGTTGCAGTATATGGCTCATGTCCATCTTCTTCACCTGGTGCGCTATGTTCTTGCCTTCGGCTGCGCCACCCATGCCATAACCTTTAACGGTCTTGGCCAAGATCACGGTAGGTTTACCCTTAGTATCCTGAGCGTTCTTAAATGCCGCATAAAGCTTAGATGACTCATGACCACCACGCTTAAGTGCGAAGATCTCGGCATCTGTCATATCAGCAACCAGCGCCGCCGTCTCAGGGTACTTACCAAAGAAGTGCTCACGTACGTAGGCGCCATCTTTTGACTTAAATGTCTGGTAATCACCGTCTACAGTCTCATTCATCAGCTGCATTAACTTGCCGGTGGTATCTTTGGCTAACAGTGAATCCCAGTTGTTACCCCAGATCACCTTGACGACGTTCCAACCAGCGCCTCTAAACAGGCCTTCAAGTTCCTGAATGATGCTGCCGTTACCCATAACAGGGCCATCGAGGCGCTGTAAGTTACAGTTAATCAAGAAACATAGGTTATCTAGCTTTTCACGAGCCGCAAATGAAATCGCACCGCGTGATTCAGGCTCATCCATCTCACCGTCACCCAGGAAGGCATATACACGCTGAGCCGAAGTATCTTTAAGGCCGCGGCCATCGAGATACTTAAGGAAGCGAGCCTGATAGATAGAAGACATAGGAGCCAGACCCATAGAGACGGTCGGGAACTGCCAGAACTCTGGCATTAACTTAGGATGTGGATATGAAGGGATACCTTCTCCATCGACTTCTTGACGGAAGTTATCCAATTGCTCTGCGGTTAAGCGCCCCTCAAGGAATGCGCGCGCGTAGATACCCGGAGAGATATGACCCTGATAATAGACTAAATCGCCACCATCAACATCGTTTGGCGCACGGAAGAAGTGGTTAAAACACACTTCGTAGAACGCAGCAGAAGACTGGAAAGAAGCCATATGGCCACCTAGGTCCAGATCTTTCTTAGAAGCTCTAAGCACGATCATGATCGCGTTCCAGCGAATAATAGAACGAATACGGCGCTCTAGGGTAGTATTACCCGGATATGCTGGCTCTTGGCTGGTTGGGATGGTATTGATATAGTTGGTATTAATACCCGTCGCCATATCGACGCCATCTAAGCGGGCCTTATCCAGTACTTGTTCCAGTAGATACTGAGCACGCTCAACACCTTCTTCACGAACAACGGATTCTAGAGCAGATAACCATTCTTGAGTCTCTAATGGATCCAGATCTTGTAGCATATGTTCAGACATTTCGCAGTCCTTTCCTATACGTAATAACTAAGTACCAAACCTCAGTACTTAGTGATGTTTAAAATATTAAAAATATGGTTTGGTACCAGCTGACTCTCACATTGAAGAGCGCCTAGTTACCACTTTTTAAACGGCGCAGACTGCGCTGCAATCGACTATCTTCTTTCCTAACGGTCAACATCACTTCCTCGATATAGCTTAAATGCTCATTCGAGGCTTCACGAGCCGCGTCAGGATCACGGCGAACGATTGCGGCTAGCAATGCCAGCCTATGTTCGTTTGCCCTGGTGGATGCTTCCTCTCTTCGATTCAGCAGTTCCAAGTTCTGTGCCACATTCTTATGCAGCACAGGAGCTAAACTGAGTACCAGATGCAACATGGCCACGTTATGTGACGCCTCTGCTATGGCACGATAGAAATGTACGATGGCTTCCGCTTGCTGCTCAATCTCTTGCGCCGCTTCCACATCCATGATGGTGCGCTTTATATGCTGCATATCGGCATCTGTGCCACGAAGCGCGGCAAAATAAGCCATCATGCCTTCGGTGGCATGACGAAATTCGAGCAGATCATACTGACTCTCAGGGTCACTATGCATCAATTCAACGATGGGATCGGCCAAGCTTTGCCAAAGCTGCTCTTTGACATAGGTGCCACCGCCTTGGCGGCGCAACAACAAGCCTTTAGCTTCTAATTTTTGAATGGCTTCGCGTAACGAGGGACGGGAGACTTCAAATTGAAGTGCCAGTTCACGCTCAGGAGGCAGCTTCTGACCCGGCTGTAGGCTGCCTTCCAAAATCATCTGTTCTAACTGACCCATGATGACATCGGAAATTTTTGGCTGGTTTATTTTGTTATAAGCCATCTGGCCTCAGCTACTATTGTAAATTGGTCTTACCAATTTAGTTGACTGAGCGCACTTTAGCAAATCACATTTTAAAAGTCCAGTTTGTGACCCGAGTCAGGGATACTCACGATATGTGAGCTGTATTTAAGCCACCACACCAAAGATAGTCAACAAGGAAAGCGTGGTTAACAGTAAAATGAAATTACGCTTACTCAACTGCAGCAATGCCAATGTCGTCTGGACACAAATGGGGGTGGCCGAGGCTTCAGGCCTAGGCTCTGCGGCTAAGGCCACTTGAGTCACTATATCTCTGGCGCTATGCTCCAGACTTAAGCCCAGCTTGCGCCAACGGCTAAAGGCTTGAGAGAATTGACCACTGAGCACATAGCCGAAAGAAAAAATGCGGCTCGGTAACCAATCTAACAGTGCCAGCACTTTATCCACCAGGGGTAACTCGAGCGATTGCTGATGACTGAGGTCAGCGAAGTAACGCACGCTACAGTATAAGACTGCCCCCGCAGGACCGAAGAAGATAAGATATAGCGCCACCGCGCCATAAAAACGATAATTGAGCCAAGTGACGCTTTGGCCCACCTTAGCGCCTAGATCACTCTCGCTTACGGCCTCGATAGCACGCTTACAATCGAGCTCTTCGGCAAAATGATAACAAGCTTGAGAGTCGCCTCGGCAAGCCGCCTGCATGTATCGCTTAAAAGCCGTTCTCTGTTTCTGATGACTAAAGCATAGAATTGAGATGCCGACCCAAAGAAATAAGCTCACCCCTCCCCATAGCAGGCCGCTTACCGCCCAAGTGCTCACCAAAACGCTAATGGCTGGCAAAAGCAGCGCCAGCGCCATCATGGCTTCTGAGTTGAGCTGCTGCTTACCAAACAAATTGGCAGAATAGAGATCGAGAAATGATTCGAGTTGCCATGACTTAGGCAGCAACTTTAATCGCTCAACCATTATCGCCACTAATAAAGAAAACAGTGCCATTAAGTCCATCCTTTTTTACTCAGATTCAAGGTTAACTCGCGTTTATACCTGCTCCAATCGAAACAATCACCGGGATCGGTTTTCCGACCCGGCGCTATGTCGCTATGACCGACAATAGTATCCAAATTCAACATGGGGTATCTTGCCATCAAGCCAAGCGTCAGCCAAAGCAAGTGCTGATATTGTGGCTCGGTATAATCTTGGCTATCTGTGCCTTCAAGCTCTATTCCAACAGCAAAATCATTGCAGCCTGATCGCCCCCGAAAACTAGACACCCCGGCATGCCAGGCACGTTCATCGCAAGAGACATACTGAATCACTTCACCATCTCGGCGAATAAGGTAATGCGCCGAGACTTCGAGGCCTTTAAGATCGTTAAAACTGGCGTCCGCCGCGATATCTAAACAACCTTGAAACAGCTGATCGATATAGGGCGTACCAAAACAGCCGGCTGGCAGGCTAATATTATGAATCACTAACAGGCTGACCTCATCATCAGGCCTAGCGTTAAAATGAGGTGACACACACAGCTTCACTCCATCGGCCCAGCCAAGTTCAAAACCTGGAATTAGTTTAGCTTTTGTCAACAATCAGTTAACCTGAAACCTGTCATGTCTTATCAGCACTTTACCAGTTAGACCCTTCACTGCAAAGGCCCATCGAACTTATTGCAGATAACTGACACTCTATCTGCAACAGGTGTGCTAACTTGGAAAAGTGTAGCTCAAATATGACAGTCGATTTATAATCTACATTATTCACCTGTTGTATCAGCTTATCAATTAAGCTCACCAAGGATCCCGATAATGTTGGAAAATGATATTAGGCTTGCGGTAAAAGCCGCACTCGAAGAAGACTTAGGCTATCAATACCCGATTCAAGCTGCGACCAGCCATGATGTTAATAGCCCGGAGGATATCACTAGCCAGAACAAGGCGAATGCAGATATCACCGCGCAACTCATCCCAGCAGACAAGCATGCACAAGCAAGCTTAATCACTCGTGAAGAGGGGGTATTTTGTGGCAAAGCTTGGGCTGAGCAGGTCTTCAACCAACTCGGTGGTGAAGTCGCCCTCCACTGGCATGTAGATGATGGTGATCTGTTAATCGCCAATCAGGTTCTGTGTGAGCTCTCAGGCCCGGCGCGCGCCATACTCACCGGCGAGCGCACCGCGATGAACTTCATTCAGACCTTGTGTCCGGAGTCGCCACACTCACCAAGCATTATGTGGATAAGATAGCCGGCAGCAATACTCAGCTACTAGACACACGAAAAACCATTCCAGGCCTACGCACCGCGCAGAAATATGCCGTCACCTGTGGCGGCGGCAAGAACCATAGGATCGGCCTGTTCGATGCTTTCCTTATCAAGGAAAACCATATCATGGCTTGTGGCGGCATAGCGCAAGCGATCGCTAAGGCCAGAGCGCTAGACGCAGATAAACTCGTCGAAGTAGAAGTAGAGAACATCTTAGAACTACAACAAGCATTGGAAGCGGAAGCGGATATCGTCATGTTGGATAACTTCGACGTGACCATGATGCTCGAAGCGGTAGAGATCAATAAGCGTCTGGCCGACGATAAGCAAGCCAAACTCGAAGTATCGGGCAACGTCACCCTAGACACTATCGCCGATTTTTCGAAAACGGGTGTCGACTACATCTCTGTCGGTGCGCTAACCAAGCATATCCATGCACTCGACCTGTCTTTGCGCTTGAAACACTGATCGCAAGTCATAGAGCTTGCCAGCAGATTTGAAGGTGACTCGCTGACCCTGAGTCACCGCTTGAAAAACGCCCAAATATTGACGCGCCATGCAGAAGTAACCGTTTTTCATACACAGTCAAAAAAATGCTAGAACCCAATTAACATAAAACCAACTTTTTTAGACTAAATCATCGCCAAATT
>NZ_ABIC01000024.1 GCF_000172075.1 Shewanella benthica KT99 | reverse complement strand
GGCTAGCCGTTGACGAACCTATCATTACCGGATAGGGCACGATGCGGATAAATTTACCTAGATTGAGCAGGCCAAACGAGACCTGGATCATACCGGCTAACACCACCGCGGCGAAGAGGTAGGCTACCCCGTGATCGGCGACTAAGGCGACCATGACGACGGCCATTGCGCCGGTAGCACCTGAGATCATGCCCGGACGTCCACCTATGAGTGCGGTGATCAGACCCATGATGAAAGCGGCATAGAGGCCCACCATAGGATCAACACCGGCGACAAAAGCAAACGCGACAGCTTCAGGGACCAGTGCGAGTGCGACAGTTAAGCCAGATAATAGATCGGCCCTATGACTGGCAGTTTTGTGACGAATAAGATCGAACATTTAGCCTCTGTGGTAATTGTGTTGTTTTAGATTGAATTTCGGTCGCGAATACTAACAAATATTCGGCCTTAAGAGAATAAAAAAGCCATGCTCGAAGGCATGGCTTTTTTATTATCGACTAATTATCGTTTATGGTCTGGCCATGTCCGAATTAGCTGAATTTGCCGTTTTCGGCTTAGCATCGGCTGATGAAGATTCAGATGCTTCGTATTGACGCCCTTTAGGGACCTCTACGTTGTCTCTCGTTTCTACCACAGGTGTGATCATGTCTGAGCTCACCATAGTGCCAAAACGACTAGCACCTTTAGGCTTAGCTAGAGTCTTCGCCGGTGTTGCCACTTTTGCTTTGACCTCGGCTGTTGCTTCGACGGCGACCTGAGTTTCTACTTTAACCGGAGTCGCAGGCTTGGCTGCTGCAGCGGTTACCGTGTTAACTTCAGGCTTAGCTTGTACAGGAGCTTCAGCCTGAGTTGGAACTTCAGCTTTCACTGGAGCTGCTGGTTTAGTCGGTGCAGATGCTGCCTGAGCTTCTACCTTGGCTTCGACTTTAACCGGAGCCGCAGGCTTAGTTGCCGCTGCTGATGCAGATTGAGCTTCTGGTTCAGCTTTAACTTCGACCTTCACTGGAGCCTCAGCTTGAACCGGAGCCGCAGGCTTAGTCGGTGCTGTAACAGGCGCTTCAGTTGTGGACTGGACACCGGCTGTAGATGCTGCTACTTGATTCGCTTGAAATTCAACTTCAATTTCATTAGGAATGAAGACTGGAGTTGCATCTGCATTAGTCTCACCGTCATCATCATCTTCTTCACGACGACGACGTTGACCCGCTGCGCGAAGATGGCGTGGGCTACGACGACTGCGACGCTGACCTTCACGTGGCTTATCATCTGTAGCATCAAGTTTAGCTTCAACGGCGGCAGTCTCAGCAGTACTGGTTTCGACCGAGCTTGTTGCAACTGTCACGCTATCTTGAGAAACAGCATCAAGTTTGTCGTTTTGTTGAGTCTCTGGCGTTGTCGTCTCTACTTCGACTGTATCGTTCTCTTCGGTAACTTGAACGTCATCCTTAGCTTTAATATCAGTCTTAGCCTTACGAGGCTGACGCTTAGGACGAGACAGCTTGTCTTCTTTAACTGAAATCGGCGCTGTTTCTACAACCACTTCAGCAGCAACTACTTCTGTGTCTTGCTCATCAAGATTCTGTGACTTTTTAGTTTCTATACGCACTTTCCTACGTATATTTCTACGTTGACGACGCTCTCTGGCAACTTCCTGTTTAGGAGTCGTATCAGTAGTAAGCGTAGTAACAGTAGTATCCGCCACATCTGCTTGTTGACGAGTTCGAGTCGGCTTGCTGTCATGACGAGATTGACGCTTGCCTTGATCGCCTCTATCTCTGCTTGAGCGCTCTTCATTTGAGTCTGCACGCTTATTACGGCTGGGACGTGAACGCTCATTCTTATCGCCTGATTGCTCCTTATCATCACGACTACGACGATTGTCGTTACGGCGTGAATCATTCTTGCGATCTGGTCGGCGATTGTGACGATTTTGGCTGCTTGATTCGCTTTGCTTCTCGGGCTCTTCTACTTTAGGTTCAGCCTTGAACAGTCCACCAATCGCGGCGAAAAGCTTAGCGATTAGACCCGGCTCTTCAGTTGTCTTAGGCGCTGTTGCTGCCTTGGCTTTAAGTTCAGGTGGTTTGACTGGCGCAGTGAATCCTTTTAGCGCTGGCTCAGGAGCCGTTACACGCTCAAGCTTACGGGGCTCATACAAATTGGATACAGGCTGTTCCAGCAGTTTATAACTGGCCTCGCTTATCTGATCGTCTTTGCGATGACGTGAGACTCGGTAATCTGGCGTAAACATATTTGGATCAGGGATCACATAGATTTCTACATCATGACGTTGCTCTGTGATGCGAATGGCTTTTCGTTTCTCATTGAGTAGGAAAGCGGCGACATCGACTGGCACAATGGCTTCGATTTGAGAGGTATTCTCTTTTATCGCTTCCTCTTCCATCAGACGCAGAATTGACAGTGCTAATGACTCAGTGCCACGTATGGTGCCTTGGCCGTGACAACGAGGACATAGATGTGCAGCAGACTCTTCCAGAGAAGGTCTAAGGCGTTGTCGTGACATTTCCATCAGACCGAAGCGAGAGATGCGTCCCAACTGAACACGGGCTCTATCTAAATGAACGGCATCACGCATTCTATTCTCAACTTCACGCTGATGACGTACGGGAGTCATATCGATAAAGTCGATAACCACGAGCCCGCCCAAGTCGCGAAGACGTAATTGACGGGCAATTTCATCAGCAGCTTCCAGGTTGGTGTTTAACGCAGTCTCTTCGATATCACTGCCCTTAGTGGCGCGGGCTGAGTTGATATCGATTGACGTTAATGCCTCAGTGGGGTCGATAACAATCGATCCGCCAGAGGGTAAACGCACTTCACGTTGGAATGCCGATTCGATCTGTGTCTCAATTTGGAAATGAGTGAACAGAGGCACTTCAGCATCATAGTGTTTGATTCTGTCTGCGAAATCCGGGCGTACCAGAGCAACATGCTGTTTCGCTTCTTCGAAGATGCGAGGATGATCGATAAGTACTTCACCCACATCACGACGTAAGTAGTCACGAATCGCACGAACGATGACGTTACTTTCTTGGTGAATGAGGAAAGGCGCGGGGCGACCAACAGACGCTTCTTTAATCGCCGTCCAATGATGCGCCAGTACTTTTAGATCCCATGCAAGTTCTGCTGAGTCTTTGCCAACACCAGCTGTGCGCACAATGAGCCCCATACCATTAGGGATGTCTAATTCAGACAAGGCCGCCTTTAGCTCAGTGCGTTCATCACCTTCGATACGGCGAGAGATGCCACCGGCGCGAGGATTGTTTGGCATTAAGACAAGGTATGAACCCGCTAAACTGATAAAGGTCGTGAGTGCGGCGCCTTTATTGCCACGCTCCTCTTTATCAATTTGAACTATGACCTCTTGGCCCTCTTTTATCACCTCTTTAATATTGGGGCGACCTTGAAAAGAGTAACCTTTAGGGAAGTATTCTCTGGCGATCTCTTTGAGGGGCAGAAATCCATGACGGTCCGCTCCATAATCGACAAATGCCGCTTCGAGAGAGGGCTCTACACGGGTGATTTTACCCTTGTAGATATTGGCTTTCTTTTGCTCGTGACCTGGACTTTCGATATCCAGATCATATAACTGTTGCCCATCAACTAGGGCTACGCGCAACTCTTCAGATTGAGTCGCATTAATTAACATCCGTTTCATGATGACGTGTTTCTTCTAAAATAAGGTCATCAAACGATTATTTTCGTTGCATTACGGGCCTAGCACATAATAGAGCCTCACGGCTGATGTCTAGGCAAGGTGCGCATCTCTGTTAGACGCAATCTCTGCGTGTCGCATCCATTTATGGCTTATTTTTCTAATATCTACAAAAACAAGGAATTCGTTGTAAAACGACAACTAACCCCATAAATTATTTGGTTCTTTCCGGTAATGCCAAAATCGAATTGAGATCGTTTGATGATAAGTTAAAATTAATCTTCGAATTTGGGACGCATTTCTTAGAGAAACCACCTTGTAATGTGGGTTTTCCCATCCATTTAGTCGTTAACATAAATTTTCGGTACTATACTCATAAAACGACTTGTAAATTAGCTATTTACGATAGATGAAAACTATTTTAGCCTCTACTTCTTGCGTAAGGGTCGAGGGTTTTATGAACACTTTGTTCACTGATTATCCCCACCCGCCGATGAAATATAGCAACAATCAATAAATTCAGCAAATGGAAAGGCATAAAATTCTTATTACTTGATGTACAATGCGCTCCCTGATGCAGATAAGGCCCACCATGAATACCGAAGCACCTAAGCCAAAAGTTCAATTAGTCACTATTGATGAAGATCATCTTGGGCAGAGAATTGATAATTATTTAATGACAAAGTTAAAAGGTGTCCCTAAGAGTAGGATCTATCGGATCGTGCGCAAGGGGGAGGTCAGGGTAAACAAGAAGCGCATCAAGCCAGAGTACAAGTTACAGGACGGTGATATCGTGCGCATCCCACCAGTAAGAGTGTCTGATAAATCGGACCGCCCCGGACCTTCTGCCAAATTAACTAAGGTGTCGCAACTCGAAGATCGGATCGTTTTCGAAGATAAATTTATCATAGTGCTCAATAAACCTTCCGGCATCGCGGTCCATGGTGGTAGTGGTGTCGATTTTGGTGTGATAGAAGCCATGCGCGCTTTGAGACCCACGCAGAAGTTTCTCGAGTTGGTGCATCGTCTCGATAAAGATACATCCGGAGTGTTGCTGATCGCCAAGAAACGCAGTGCCTTAAGGCATCTGCATGATCAACTCAGATTTAAAAAGATGCAAAAGGATTACCAAGCTTTAGTCAAAGGCACCTGGCAAGCGCGTGATAAGGTGATTAAAGCGCCGTTACTCAAGTTAACCCTGAAATCAGGTGAGCGAATTGTCCGGGTTAATCAGGAAGGTAAGGAGTGTGAGACTCGTTTCAAAATCTTACAACGTTATCAAGGGGCGACACTCGTTCAAGCCAGTCCGGTAACGGGGAGAACGCATCAAATTCGCGTGCATTGTCAGTATGCAGGCCATCCCATCGCCTGTGATGACAAATATAGTGAGCAAAGATTCGATGACACCATGCGTGTCCACGGCTTGAATCGTTTATTTCTACATGCGGCCCAACTCAGGTTTACTCATCCTGGCACAGAGGAGATCATGATAGTCCAAGCGCCTCTGGATCCGGTATTGACTGAAACTTTAGATAAGTTGGTGAAAGCATGAAGCAGTATGAACTGGTGATCTTTGACTGGGATGGCACCCTGATGGACTCAGTCGGTAAGATTGTGGCCTGTATGCAGGCATCTGCTCTGACCTTGAATATGTCTATGCCAACGGAGCAAGCGGTTCGCGATATTATCGGCTTATCTATGGATGAAGCTCTCAGTATTATTTATCCCAATGCCAACGCCGAGTTACAAGGCAAAATAAAAGAGGTCTATCGTCAACAATATTTACATCTTGATCAAACTCCGAGCCCCTTGTTTGACGGTGTCGAAGACTTGCTCACTTCACTTAATGGGAGGGGGTATAAATTGGCCGTGGCCACAGGAAAGGCTCGGGCTGGACTCAACCGCGTATTAACCGTAACTGGGCTTGGTGGATATTTTGTGGCGAGTCGATGTGCAGACGAAGCCGCAAGTAAGCCTAGCCCCGAGATGATCTTGCAGTTATTGAATGAACTCGATGTCTCACCGGATAAGGCTGTGATGATTGGCGATTCAATTCATGATCTTAACATGGCAAATAACGCGGGGATCCATGCCATAGGCGTAGATTATGGTGCCCATGACAAGGCCAAATTGAGCCAAGCGAACCCTAAGGCGGTGATCAGTTCACCGATGGAGTTGCTCGAACACCTGACTTGATCATCTTATAAATTAAAGTCTGGGCCTCCGGGGAGCTGTTCACAGCCGGCTGCGCTATTCTATGAGACGAAATCATGGAGTCATTGGATCTTCTTATTGTCATACATATCTTTACATGCCTCTGCATATGAGTCAGTTTCAGTCTATTCTTATTGTATAAATCACGACTAGAAGTGAGATTGACGATGAAAACGCCTGAAGCTAGTTTTTTTGAATGGCAACGCCAGTTTGGTTCTGAAATTGATTGTTTAAACCACCTAAAGCACATCAGATGGCACGGCTAGCGCATTTTAATCCCTGACTCTAACAGGGTTGAGCGATACTCGTCGTCCAACCCTGCCATCTTCTTTTTAGCCACTATACTCGCGCGTTTTGTCTGGTCTTGCTTGAACAAAGTCATTGCTATTTTTCTCATCACATTAAAAACAAGCGGACCTCGGCCTTTACGGAACCGTGATCCATCTTCTCTGAATGTCATCTCTAACACCCAATGCATACTTTCTACTTGCCAGTGATTTCGCACAGAAGATAACGCCTGCTCTGCATTTAAATCTAATGAGCTAATGTACCAACGTGTTTCAGTGGTCTCTTTACCTGTCGTTTTTTCATGTACGTCTGATGTCACTTTGATAATGCTTTTTAAGCCAACCCACTGATATTTACTATTTAACCAACTTTTACTAACCAGCACTTGCTGACAACGTCTTGTTTCAATTCGCCCGTGACCGCTGTCTATGGTCGTATGTTCATCAAAATTATCGGCTGTAAAACCTTCACGCTGGCACTTGTGCCACCAAGCTTCTAATTCACCCTGTAGACCAGAATGATGACCTTTAAGCGCTAGAATATAATCAGCCTTTTGCTTAACGATTAGCTTTGCTATCTCTTTTTGACATCCCATAGCATCGAGCGTGATGATGCTGACAACTCCAGGCGCTCACAGTATGAAGTGCAGTTTTGCCGTCAATGGCAATGACATCGCAACCAGTACCTTCTAGGAGAGAAGAAATCCAAGCTTGAAAAGCTTTCTCTATTTCATCCGCTTTTAATCGGCAGATAACACGGGCAATAGTGTCATGCCGAGGAATACCTGCTTTAAAAGGACGATACTGACGAAGCCAATCAAGCTTTAGATGTCCAAAGTTTTCAATGTCTTCCCATCCTTCAGAGCCTGACATAACCGCACTTATAGCGAATAAAATAATATCTAATAAGTTATGTTTTTTACAACGCTCGATACGGGGATCCGCAATCGAATCAAAATGTTTTAAAAAAGTAGCAGTCATTAACATCACCAAAAAAGAGTATTTGGTGATCTGATCGCTACTTGAGCATAAAGTTCAATTTATAATGATCTTGCCGTGCATCAGATGGCCTACTGGTTTTATTTGTCCTAGGTGCAGTTGTGAGCATAGTTATCAGCTCACTACTCGTGATGTCTATGAATGTAGTCAGTGTCATAAACAAACATCTGTCACCGCAGATACTGTATTCCATGGTAGCCGTATTCCCTTAGCGAAGTGGTTTTGGGCCATCTACTTTCTCGGCTCAGATAAAGGCAGCATTTCAGCATTGAGACTCAGTAAACTCATTGAGGTTAATTGGCGAACGGCACGCTTAATATTGAGCAAGTTGAGAACGGCAATGGGTCATAGAGACAGTCTATATAGGCTTTCAGGTCTCATTGAAATTGATGATGCCTTCGTTGGGGGGAAAGAGAAAAGGTAAACGCGGACGTGGAGCCGCTGGGTAACGCCTGTGTTAATTGCTGTTGAAAGCAAAGGGAAACGCGCGGGATTTATCGCTATGCAGGCCGTCGACAGTGTTTTTCATGAAGCCGTTAACGATTTTGTTGCTAGGCACTTAAATGCACAGCAAGAAGTTCATACTGACGGACTAGCCGCTTTGAATATCATAGATAACACTCAACAGCATGAAGCTAGGGTTACACCGAGTGAGTTGGTCGATGAATGGTTGCCTTGGGTTCATATTGCAATAGGTAACTTAAAAGCCTTTTTACTCGGCACATTTCATGGAGTTTCGGGAAAATACCTTCACGAATACCTTAGTGAGTTCTGTTATCGGTTTAACCGAAAAAAATGGAAAAAGAAATCCCTAATAGGCGGTTAAATCTGGCAATAATTCATGCGCCTGTACATTCGTACTGAGTGAGGTACATAAGCATGATTTTTAATGATATTAAGCTGATGTTTAAAACATACACCCGTTATCTCTGTAATCAGTCCCTGTGCATCGGCACAGTCTGTTATCAAGACTTTTCTTGCCATTATTACCCCTATAATTCGTAACACTAATTCATAAATCTAAAAGTGAAATTTCAAAATACTATCCTGTAAATCAAGAACGAGTATCGATATATCGCTGTAATAATCTACGTAAGCTTTACGCTGTTCCTGAGCCGAATCAGGCATGCATTGAAATCTAAGATATTATCTGCATCTGTCATTAAATCATGCAGTAAAAATAGAAATTTCCGTATCGATTAATGCGTTCCAACTTTGCAGCCATGCCTTCGCTTCCACCTCAGGTTCCATTGTTTCACATGCATCGATTTTCAGCATTTCACCGATACGTTTAGCACCACATTCTGTCAGCAGTTTATCAAACTTGACCCCAGCTCCACAAAAGGTCTCATAGCTGGAATCGCCTAAGGCTATCACCCCGTATTTCAATTGGGGCATGTATGGTGCTGTAGATTTTAAATTTTCAAACCATGGCTGTATATCTTCAGGCACATCACCTTGACCTGTGGTGGAACAAATCACCAATAACAGCTCATCTTGTGGAGGGACAAAACCGTCCAGTTGATCATGCATCAACAGCGACACCTCCCTCCCTTCTTCCTTTAGCACTCCAAACAGGGTCTCTGCAACAAACTGTGCATTGCCGTAGACAGTCCCAAAAATCAAATTCACTTTTTTCATGTTTCAGATCGCCCTGCGTTTAAATTAGTTTTATACTTCAAACATACTTTATTGATAGCTTCATGCCAACTTATTCGGCTGAATCTTCAAGGGCCTTAAGATGCACCACTCCAGTAGACGCAAGCACATAAAGCATGTTCACCGCTCTGCTCATATCAGACGCATGCGTTATTTCACCTCACAGCATACGACCAACTACATTCCTTTTGAGCTTGCTGAACAAGTTCAAGAACATGATCTTCCCACGTCGGAGGAGCTGGTGATCCCTGTGGATAAGACTGGCTAAGCTAACAGAGATGAAGCCTCTGACGCCAAGGTCTCTTCGTCCCAACCTAAACCTTTGAATAGGTCGAGCCATTGATGCTCTAATTCGGCTTCGATAACCATACGCTCTCCCGTCCTGGGATGATTAAAAGTGAGTTGCTTAGCAATAAGCCAAAGCCTGTTCACCGAAAAATGCTCCCTGAAAAACTTATTCTGCTTACCATCTCCATGGGTTGTATCACCAAGGATTGGGTGTCTAAGATGCGCCATATGTCGCCTCAGCTGATGTTTACGCCCCGTATGAGGAGTTAACTTCACCAGTGCATAACGACTGGAAGCATAACGACCAGAAGAAAAAGGGATCTCAGTATTTAACAATGGCTGATAACTAGTCATGGCATCTTGAGCCGGTTTATCCGCAGCGACATTTTTATCACCCAAATCATCGAGCTCTACTTTCAATGGATAATCTAAGGTGGCTGCTTCGTGCATATTGCCACGCACTATGGCGAGATAATGCTTTTCAATGGTCTTATCGGCAAATTGCTCACATAATGTATTGGCCATCTCACTGCTCTTAGCAAATAACAATACCCCAGAGGTTGGCCTGTCGAGCCGATGAACGGGGAAAACATGACAACCGACTTTATCTCGAGTCAATTGCATGGCAAAGAATCGTTCCCGACGAGCTAAATATGATCGATGCACCAATAAACCTGCAGGTTTATGAATCGCAACGATATCGTCATCTTCAAATAAGATTTCAATCTCAGGGGGCGTCTCCTCGATGGTCTCTTCGCCAACAAGATTATCTGCTACTTGTTGCAACTGAGTCATATCACTCACTTGTTTGTCTTGTTTATCTTGGTTCACTGAGAAATTTATCCAAATCATCAAAAATCATAATTAATATGTGCCGCTCTTTTACATCATTCCATACATGATGTGCCATAGGTGCGATGGCTATGTTATTGGGTAACACTTGCCTACTGACAATCAAAGCTCGCATTTTAGGAATAAAAATAAACTGCACCCAGCTTTCAAAAGACATGGCTTCACAGCTAAAAGGTGATGTATCGGCCATGGCTTCTGCTGAGGGCATTTCCAGACTCCATAAAGAACGACGCTTTAATTCTTCTTCTAACTCTTGTAGCTTCTGAGTCGTTTTTATATACAACACATAGTCACCTTATTTTTAGCGTAAGCAGACATTAAGCCGAACCATGCCCGCTTCTAAAATTTGAGATCTGTAAATAATACAATCTCAAGCCACTTCACCCTATACTAGACGCCATTACATCACGGATCTCAGTGTTACGGCAGAAAAATGACAGAAATCACCACCCTTAGCCAGTTTTTATCGACAGCAAATACTCAGTTTCAAGTCTATGATATGGGCAGAAGAGTGCAGAGCATCGATATGATGGCGTTTCACCAATTCGAGAATCTGGCATCACCTTATCCCTATCCCATTCAGGGACATGCCCAGTTTGCCATCGTATTTTGGGATGCGAGCCAGCAACATTATATCTGGTTTCTAAAATTACCATTAGATGAACGCGGCCTACTTTCACCCGCACCCAGAACACAATTCATCAAGATGATCATAGAGGCTTTAGGACGAGATCCAACTAAAGATTTAACTGAAGCAGAACAGCAGAAACTCGCTAATCATCCTTTCGCTTTTACACCATCGGCAGAAAAACTGGCACTGTTTAATGCCCTGGTGAGAAAGCAGCTTAATGGTAAGGTCTCTTCTCAATATGAGTATGCGTACCAATACCTCAGCGGACAAGTCTCAGCCGATAAATGGCAACAAGTCGGTCTACAAGGGATTGCCGATATCTGTGTTAGAGCCAACGAACTCGATCACCTCCAGCAGCTAATCAATAGCTTTGACTACGGCTCAATTGAAGTTCAGATTGCCCTGTGCCAATGTTTAGAGCATCTTACTGTTGAAAAAAGCCTCGCCAACAGAGTTTTTGAACAACTGCTCAGTACCGATAAGCAAAATAAGCTCTATTTTTTACGTGCACTGGCATCGAATGAAGAATTAACCCAGCAAGCGATTTCACATATCCAAGAGCAAGGTATACTCGATGCAGAAGCCTTGATCACCATAGCAGCCAGAAACTGGACTGTACTCAAACATGCTCAAAGCCGTATTATTTTCTTAGAAGCTCTGGCAGGCCAAAAACAACATTTTTTCAATCAAATTTTTGCCGATATTGTGGCAATACCAAGCTTGCGAACACAGATCCTCACTGAGCTACGTAATCCAAATCGAAGCCCACAATTAGCATCTGCAATTGGTGGATTATTTAAGGTCATAAAATCATGATGACAGATTTTTTACTTATCGTTGCACTCGTCGTTGTTGGCGCATTTTTTTGGCAATTGAGGCAAATGGCTGAAATTAGTCGACTATTTGCCCAGAGAGAATGCAACAAACAAAAGGTGCAACTGCTTGCTATTGCAATGGAGTCCGCTAGACCCAGTATAGGTGGCAGCAGCGGGCTCACATGGAAGGCAAAATATCTGCTTGAGTTTAGTACCGATGGTATGAATCAATATAAAGCTGAGATATGGATGCATGGGAATACAGTACAAAAGGTTAAGTGGCCAATTTTCCCGGAACCTGAATGGCTCGATGCACCAGAATCTCGTGGATCTGTAGGCGGTAGCTGTGGCTCTCGAGGCAGCTGTAATACAGGCAAGTGCAAATAAAAAGAAAAAGCACGGCTCCTAGAAGCCGTGCTTTTTGTCTCTTTTGTTAAGCAATCCTGCTATTTATTATGCTCCCTGCACCATCCATGCGTTCAATATGCTCCCTGCATCATCCCTGTAACGTCCTGTTATTTCCCTGTACAGCGGATATAAATAGCCACTGTTACTTCTCCATTTACTCGCTAGTCCATTAATCGAGCTGACTCAATCCTTGAGCGTGTCCCTAAAAGCCATCCCTGTATATCCGTACTTATATCCGTATACTGCTCCATTTACTCGATAATCCATTAACCGAGCTGACTCAATCCTTGAGCGTGTCCCTAAAGCCTTCCCTGTCGACTCCTTTCAATACATTCCGTGTATACAATCTTCCAGATTGCAAACTTTCCATCCTGGATAATCTGGCTTCCTTGCTAGCGAGTGCCGCTCAATCCTAGAGCGACTCATCCATGATTGAATCCTTTCAGTGACGTTCCCTTTGCCACTGCTGATCACTGTATCCATTCACTTCATACATTTCCTTGTACGAGTTAAATTCTAGATGATCTGGATAAGAATAATGTTCAAATACCAAACACCATGATTAGCGCCAACTAGAAAACACAACCAAAATAACACCAAGGCGTTGTTTTACAACATAATAAATCAACTCGTGTAGCATGATGATGATAAAAAAAACCCTCTTGTCTTACATTCATGTGAGAGATATCTCACAGAGACTCAGGACGAAGTTTACTTCACATATTTCGAATATTCGTGAATAGAACCCCAAAATTGGCTAATGGATAGGATAACTTATCTCTGTGATGGTGGCATTTACCGAGCTATTCTGGCTTGCTGCTAGTTTATCTTTTAAATAATTTCGACAGACTGGATCTTTATGCTGCGCAAGATAGAAAGGATAAAATTCTTTAAACGATTGATATCGTATAGTCTCCCCCCCTATTCATAATTTCCCCACAAACATTTTTCAATATTAGAATTACTCATTATCTTGTCCTCGATAAAACAATAACTCACCCTCAACTTTACCGATAAAGAGAGTCTCTATGGCGGTAAAACCATGTTGGCTGAATAACTGAGCATGTTGATGTTCACTGGCAAAAACACCAACACCATCCATTTCAGGTTGTTCATCACACCAGCTCAAAACGGCTTGCACCAACTTGCTACCTAAGCCTTTTTTCTGTTCAATAGGCGACACGGCAATAAATTGTAAAATGCCACAATTCGAACTAGGCAGGTGCTCTAACAAGCAGGATTCTTTCTTGATCAAGGCTTGTGTCGATTGCCAACCGGTACTGATAAGCATCTTTAACCGCCAATGCCAATATCGAGACTCCCCCAGAGGCAGTTGCTGAGACACAATACATGCAACCCCAAGCATTCGCTCTCCCTCAAATAAGCCAATTAACGTCTGTTCTTGTTGCCATAATTCATTTAACTCCTCCCTGATCGCTCCTCTGAGCTTTTGCTCATACATGGAAAGATCACCTGAGTGAAATGATTCAATAAAAAAAGGGTCATCGTGGTAGGCGTTATAAAGTATCGAAGCTGCCACGCGAAGATCTTCAGCCGTCAGGTATACCGCTCGATAGGTTTCTAATGTTTGATTATCTGTTGCCATCGGTTTAAGTTATCCCTTGATCTAAATCAATTAACAACCAATGTAGCAAGCAAGTTAAAGCGTGTAAATATTAATCATAAAACGCTATTTATCAGTCAATTTAATGAAGTTTGATCCATACTAATATTTAAGCCACCAGTGTTATGTTAGATAAGCAAAAGGAAACCAATAATATGGACACCACACCTCAAGATCTTAGTCATCTTTTTGATCAATTAGGATTAGATAATAGCGAACAGAGTATTGACAAATTTATCGCAAACCATACGATACCCGCGAACGTGCTGCTCTGTCAGGCTGATTTTTGGAATGATTCTCAGAAGAGCTTTTTAAAGGAAGCAATTGAAGAAGACGCCCAATGGTCTGAGTTAATCGATCATTTAGACGCCCAACTTAGGTAATTTAGTTTGCTAACTAGATATTTTTGTAAGCCATATTTCCCCAGCCTACTAGGGAATTATTGCTGATAACCACAGGAGTACATTCATCTTTTGTGGTTTTACCATCGCCCCTGGTATGTTGCGTGCGATAAAAAAGCACATGAACCTCTTTGTCTTTCTCAATATAGGCTTCATTAAAATCTGCTGTTCCCATCAAGACGCTAACTTGATCTCGAGTCATACCCAGACTCAATCTAGCCAGATTTCCGCGATTGATATCTTGAGTCTCTTCCCAGCCCTCTTGGCCATTCCATCCCAATTCCCCATCACCAATATTGAGTACGCAGCCAGATAAGCTTAAACTTGTAATACCAATTAATGCCAAACCAATTAAATTTGTTTTCACTATGACTTCCTGTTTCTTTATTATAGATAACTTCAGATAAGGCAAAAAACAAGCCAATATCACATCTGGTTGTTTAATAAGAATTTAATACGGAAAACTCAGATAACATTGGTCACATTTACTAAACAAGTGGGAAAGATAACCAACTATGAGCCCAATAGAACAGATATTGGCAGCGGCTAAATCGCTATCGATTGCAGGAAAAAAACCTAGCCTTGCACTGATCAAAACAAAAATTGGCAACAGTATTCCTATGCCCATACTGATCCAGGGCCTGCAGCAATTTAGGGCGATGGATACTAGCTCAGTAGAGAAGATCCCCAGTCTGGACAAATTGCCCCCAGCGACCGTCCCTGATGAAGCTGAGTCCGAAATTGATCAGCTAAAAGCGGAGCTGACTCAATTAAAGCTAGCTTACCAAAAGCTTAATTCTCGATTAGAACGGCTCGAAAAGCATGAAATAAAGGCAAAAAAATAATGCATGTTGTTGAATTAAGATTTGAATGTTATGACAACACTACCATAACAGCAGCCGAAAAATCGATTAATGGTTTACTCGAAGCCTATAGAGCCAATGGGCAAATTTTAGGCCGTGAATTCGCCGTGGCATTCAATGATGGGGAGTTTAGAGTCAGGCTAGTAATGCCAGAAAAAAGTAGTTTAGCGAAACGTTTTAACAGCCCATGGGTTGAGAAAGCACTCGTCGAACTGACAGAGTCAAAAATACTCGCTCCGAGAGAAAAATACCTAGGTCAAGACATCAATTCAGAAGTCAGCAGCTCTGAAACACCAAGTTGGCAGCTGGTTTATACCAGTTATGTGCACATGTGCTCACCGGTACGAAACGGTGATACCTTGCAGCCCATCCCACTCTATCAACTGCCGGCAACATTCAATGGCGATCATAAACGCATCATTCGCTGGCAAACTGAGTGGCAAGCCTGTGACGAACTGCAGATGGCTGCAGCAACAAAAGCTGAGTTTGCAGCATTAGAGGAATTAACGTCTACGTCGAGTGATCTATTTCGCCGAGGCTGGGATCTGAGAGGTCGCATCGAATACTTAACCAAAATCCCAACCTATTATTACCTCTATCGTGTCGGCGGAGATAATCTAGCAAGCGAGAAAGTTCGCCCCTGCCCCCGTTGCGGCAATAAACATTGGCGACTCGATGAACCTTTATTAGACATGTTCCACTTTCGTTGTGACAGCTGCCGAATCGTGTCAAACATCTCTTGGGATCACCTTTAGCTATACCAATTCCATTAAATTTATGATCAATTCAGAGCTCTCTCAGGGCTGTTAACTCAAGGCGCATTGTTGAAAAAATAGTTATTCCCTTTTAAGACAGGTAGAAGTCCTGAGAGGCTCACGTAGTGGGCAGATCTTTAAGGAAAAAGGAAAAACACTTTATGCTGCGCAAGTGGCTTTCGTACATAATCGCTTGTTACTTGCCGCGCAAGTTGCGCCACATTAACTTAAATCGATTCCATATTCCTGGGTGATCCAACTCAGGCATAGACTCCTCGATATGAAGCTCTGGAGGCGCGACCCTTGGGGTTAGCAGGGCAATAAACTCATTTAGGCTGTTAGTTAATTTTTCAGATGGCGCTTCTCCAGGGATCTCGACCCAGACGCTGCCATCGCTGTTATCGACAGTTAGCATCTTGTCTCCATCACCTAGCACACCGATAAACCAGGTAGGCGCTTGTTTTAATTTTTTCTTCATCATCAAATGACCAATCATATTTTGCTGTAGATATTCAAAGTCTGTCTGATTCCATACCTGTAGCAGCTCCCCTTGTCCCCACTCACAGTTAAACAGCAGAGGGGCTGAGAAATATTCGCCAAAAAATGCATCTATGTCGGAGCCTAACTCTATGCCTAACGCAGTCTCGACATTAGCAAAAGATCCTGGCTCTTCTCTTTTTACCGGCTTCCAACATACGCTGACCTCTTCATTCGACTCATGGTAATTACTGGCATCAAACTCCCCTTCAATACAGAGAGAGCCTTCACCTCTAGGGTAGTAACGTGGAGATTCACCTAGCTTTTCGAGATAGGTCAGTTGATATAATTTCAAGAAATCATCTAAAGCAGGTAAAGAAGACACTTAGCAGAAGTCCAAATTTTGAGTATAATATGCGCCTATTTTGACATGGAATATCTATTGATGACACAAGTTCATGATCCCTATACGGATGCCGAGGCACTCAGTGGCTTAACTCTTGGTAAAGCAACGGGCTATCAGGCCGAGTATGACGCATCTTTGCTGCAAGGGGTTCCACGTAAACTTAATCGTGATGCAATCGAGCTCAATGAAAGTTTGCCTTTTCATGGCACTGATATCTGGACCGGTTATGAACTATCCTGGCTCAATGCTAAGGGTAAGCCAGTCGTTGCCATAGCCGAGTTTCAACTCAGCTTCGATAGCGATAACTTGATCGAATCTAAGTCATTCAAGCTCTATCTCAATAGTTTCAATCAAACCAAATTCGACGATATAGAACAAGTACAGGCCACCTTAACCCAAGACTTGTCAAAATGTGCCGTAGGCGATGTCAGCGTTAAGGTATTTGAACCTAAACAGTTCGCTAGCCAACGCATCGTTGAACTTCCAGGCACCTGTATCGACGATCTTGATATAGAAGTTGATGACTACAATTTTAACCCTCAATACCTTGAGAACAGTACCGATGAGAAAGCGGTCGTTGCCGAAACGCTTAACTCTAACCTGCTTAAATCTAACTGCTTGATCACCTCTCAGCCCGATTGGGGCAGCGTGATGATCCGTTATCAGGGGCCAAAAATCGATAGAGAAAAACTACTCAGGTATATCATCTCATTCCGCCAACATAATGAGTTTCATGAGCAGTGTATCGAACGTATCTTTGTCGACCTAAAACGCTTCTGTCATTGTGCCAAACTCACGGTATATGCCCGCTACACACGACGTGGAGGCTTAGATATTAACCCTTACCGAAGTGATTTTGAGACGCCACCAGAAAATCATCGTTTAGCCAGACAATAAGGTAAGAGTGTTAAGATTCTAAAAATAGGTATAGGTAAAATAGGGAGAGAATGTCCAAATCTGACTTTGAAATTGTGCCTTTAAAGCCAGCGAATGGAACACATTAATACTCAAGTGAGTAAAGCTGTTTTCAATACTCGCAGCTAGATTAAAATAGACTAAAACAGGTCTCTACAACATCCAAGTTTCTCAACTTGGGTGTTTTTTAGTTACTGGCATTACAACTTTACATAAGCATACGCTCAACCATTGAACCTATGCCTTTCCTCATTGATACCAGCTTCATTAAACCGCTACAAACCATTAAAAATTCTCATTTTAGACTAACATCATCAACAAAGATTAAATTAGCAAAGGCTAAAAATACTACTTTATAGGTAATGACAATCTGGATAAGTCAACGATCTTCGTCACATTTATTGTCAGCATACACGGCTAGCGCATTTTAATCCCTGACTCTAACAGGGTTGAGCGATACTCGTCGTCCAACCCTGCCATCTTCTTTTTAGCCACTATACTCGCGCGTTTTGTCTGCTCTTGCTTGAACAAGGTCATTGCTATTTTTCTCATCACATTAAAAGCAAGCGGACCTCGGCCTTTACGGATCCGTGATTCATCTTCTCTGAATGTCATCTCTAACACCCAATGCATACTTTCTACTTGCCAGTGATTTCGCACAGAAGATAACGCCTGCTCTGCATTTAAATCTAATGAGCTAATGTACCAACGTGTTTCAGTGGTCTCTTTACCTGTCGTTTTTTCATGTACGTCTGATGTTACTTTGATAATGCTTTTTAAGCCAACCCACTGATATTTATTATTTAACCAACTTTTATTAACCAGCACTTGCTGACAACGTCTTGTTTCAATTCACCCTGTAGACCAGAATGATGACCTTTAAGCGCTAGAATATAGTCAGCCTTTTGCTTAACGATTAGCTTTGCTATCTCTATTTCATCCGCTTTTAATCGGCAGATAACACGGGCAATAGTGTCATGCCGAGGAATACCTGCTTTAAAAGGACGATACTGACGAAGCCAATCAAGCTTTAGATGTCCAAAGTTTTCAATGTCTTCCCATCCTTCAGAGCCTGACATAACCGTACTTATAGCGAGTAAAATAATCTCTAATAAGTTATGTTTTTTACAACGCTCAATACGGGGATCCGCAATCGAATCAAAATGTTTTAAAAAAGTAGCAGTCATTAACATCACCAAAAAAGAGTATTTGGTGATCTGATCGCTACTTGAGCATAAAGTTCAATTTATAATGATCTTGCCGTGGAGATTTAGCCCATTCTTCTGCATTGAAAATTGACATTGTTAAAGACTTTAAGTTATTGAACTTTATGATCAGATCCTGGTGATTCAATAAAGTTCAATTTTCTCAATGTTTGTGTAGAAGAGTCAGATGCATACCTGATTGACAACATAGACGTTGCCGCCTTCTCAAGTGACACTTACGGTATTCGTGCAACAGGAAAGCTCAAACTAGATGCCATCAAACTCAGCTATGAAGCGGAATATGCTCAGCAGTCAGAGGGCGGGGACAACCCGACAAGTTACACCGCTAATTATTATAAATTGGGTGCAGGTGTAGGTGTAGGTTTCGCAGGCTTAGGTGCCAAAATAGGTTACGAAGTCTTAGGCTCAGATGACGGCCAGGCTGGTTTTATCACGCCACTGGCTACACTGCACGCCTTCAACGGCTGGACAGATAAATTTCTCTTTGGCGGCATGGGAAACTGGGAGAACGGTCTCGTAGATGCCCATGTGGTACTAACAGCAAAAGTTGCAGGGCTTAAACTACTCGCCAAATATCATAAGTTTGATTCTGATTACGGTGATATCGATATGGGTAAGGAATGGGGCATAGCGGCAACCTACCCATTTGCGAAGCACTATGATATCGGCGTGAAATACGCAAGTTTCAGTGGCGCCGATGCGGGTTACGGCTTCTCGAATGATACCGACAAGCTATGGTTAACATTGCAGGCTAAATACTAATTAGATTCAAATTCATTTAATAGATCCTTGATATCCATTTTATGAGCATGGATATCAAGTTTTGAATCGAGATCTAGACTCACAGCAAATCGATACTCCTCATTTAGCTTACCGAATAACACCGACCAAGTATCAGCCAATTTTACCGACTCTCCCCGATGAAGATTTAACTGAATGCCTGCAAAGAGAGGTAACACTTCAATACAGACACCTTTGGCGAATAAATCTAACTTTGCCTTTTTAACACCAGAGAAATCGAAACTGAATGACTTAAGAGATAAAGCCAGGCCAAGGCCTTTAGCCTTGATATAGGACTCCTTCAGCGCCCATAAATCGAAGAAGCGTTCTCTTTGCTTATCATTGGGCAGCGCAAGCAAGGCCTTAGACTCTTCATGAGTAAAATAATGATTCAAGATAGGATATATATTCGTCGTTTGCCTAGATCGCTCTATATCGACCCCTAGTTCATTAATATTGTGATGTGCAGTTTTTCCCATCACAGCGACCACCAGCCAGTTACCACTGTGACTAATATTAAACAGCAGTCCACTTTGCGCTTGTTGCCCACTGACCAGTTTAGGTTTCCCTTGCTTGCCATATTCGAAACGCCAATCCGCCGGTGAAACCGATTCTCCATTTGCACCAGTTTCCTTAGCAACCAAGGATAAGATCCCTCTGAGGAACCCTCTAACCATCAAACCTTTATCTCTGGCCGAAAGCTGAATATAACGCGACACCTTAGTCAGTTCATCTTCGGGTAGCCAACGCCTAATCGAGTCAGCCTGTGCAGATGTTAAAAGTTCATCTTCGAGTGGACAGAAAAAAAGACTAAGTTTCCCTAGGCTTAACGCCTTGGGTGAAATGACTGGGCTCAAACTAGCTCCGAAACAGAGGGATAAACTGCAGCAATATTATCAAAGGGTAAGCGGTAGAGATACTAAAAAGCCTCGAGAAATCGAGGCTTTTTATGTTAATTTTAATCTCTTATACCAATCGGTATTATGAACATGAACCACAGCACACACCGGGTTCACCGTGTTTAGGCTTCTTGTCCGCCTCAATATCTGGATTCGCTTGCTCTGAGTCTTGCTGCAAACTTTGAATAGACTCAAGCTCCGTTTGGGTACTTTTTCCTGCCACATTTTTCTTTTTGAAAAAACTAACGCCTGCTATAGCCATGGTGATCCCCTTTAAACAACACTTAAACATTCATATTTTATGCATGTTTTTAACTTCGACTATTGTAATCAAATATATAGTGCTGTTTGTGAGCAAGATCTCAAATAAGGAATCACATTAGGAACACGCTAATCAAATCTGTTCCCTTCAGGCTAGTGGCGACAGATGCCTGCGACTATATCGATATAGAAACGGTGTTTGCTCTCTGATCCCTTGCATTTAACACAAATTTAAATATCCATTCTCCTTCTCACTTTCTACTGACAAGTTTTGCTCCTAACGACAAATATGTTATTTTTTTATCGATAAAGTGAGTGAAACCTGTGCTTGTTTTTAAATAAATACGCGCTAAAAATTAATTCTTCTGCGGTAAGAGTGTAAAGATTAAAAATGCGTGAAAACAACACCATGCCCTGCTTGATGGAGGCTTGGCTTCAACACCAAAGCCCCTTGTCACTCTGGTTAAAAAGCCAAACCCGTGACGACTCATTGGCCCAAGACATATTACATGATGTCTTTATTCGTGCTATGGATCAAAAACAAGCCTTCTGCGACATTCGAAATACCAAGGCATGGTTGTTCAGAGTCGCTAGAAATTTGGTGATTGATCACGCCAGAAAACAGCAAGCTCCGCCTATGATTAATGAACTGGGACTAAAAGAGCCTGAGTACTATCTCATCGATAAGAATGTCTTGGATAAAGATGTCATCGACAAATTAGCCCAGTGTTTACCTCGAGTATTAAATGAACTCGCTCCCCAAGACAGTAAATTGCTCAAAGACTGTGATATTAATGGTATGAGCCAACAGGAATTCGCCACTCGCCACGGACTGACTCTGTCTGCAACAAAATCACGTCTGCTTCGAGCCCGTTTAAAACTGAAACAGCAACTGAGTAACTCCTGCCAGGTCAAACTGGATGAAAATCGACACGTTTGTTGCTACACACCACGAAAATAAAATTATTTTATTTTTTTATGCATCCTTTGCTACTTAGTTTCGTCTTATAGATAAATCAGATTCCGGCTATTTGAATTTCAATCACAACATTAGCCTGAACATAAATGTGACTCAAAGATGTAATGGGGTAACCGATGTTCCAAATTTTTACTGAATTTTCCGACTATCTGGTATTCAACCTGCTCGGCTTACAGCCCGAGACGAAGCTAGGCGATGCGGCACATTTCTTTGTAGAAGATACCAGTAAGATATTTATGCTATTGATAGCGATGATCTATGTCATTGGGATCATTAGGGCCTCGTTAGATGTCGAGCGGGTTCGCAATTATCTGGCGGGTAAAAATCGCTTTGTCGGCTATCTGCTTGGCTCGACGTTTGGCTCGATCACCCCCTTCTGCTCCTGTTCGAGTATTCCTGTATTTTTAGGCTTCACCTCTGCGGGGATCCCGCTTGGGATCACTATGGCCTTTCTTATCACTTCTCCCTTAATCAATGAAGTCGCGGTATTACTGTTAATGAGCCTGCTTGGGTGGAAATTCACCTTGCTTTACATTGTTGTAGGCATGTCTGTCGGCATGTTAGGTGGACTGTTTCTCGATGCGATAAAAGCAGAGCGCTGGTTACAGTCTTTTGCCGCCGAGGCGCTGAAGCGTGGTCAGAATCAACAAGCTAAAGGTATTGAGGCTCATCAGACCCCGACTCAAAAACTGACGATGAAACAGCGACATGAGTTTGCGAAACAAGAAACGATTCAAATTTTCAGGCGGGTGTGGAAGTGGGTCTTTATCGGCGTGGGACTGGGCGCAGCACTTCATGGCTTTGTTCCCGCTGGCTGGATAGAGTCTCATTTAGGTCAAGGACAATGGTGGTCAGTTCCGGCAGCCGTACTGATCGGGATCCCGTTATACTCTAACGCCACAGGTGTTATTCCGATAATGGAAAGCCTTATCATCAATGGTTTACCCATTGGTACCACGCTGGCATTTTGTATGAGCACTGTAGCCGCTAGCTTGCCCGAATTCATCTTACTAAAACAGGTCATGCAATGGCGTCTGTTAGCCGCTCTATTTGTTATTTTATTGACTGCCTTCACCCTTGTTGGTTGGGTATTCAATGCTTTCTCTCCATACTTATTAGGATAATATTTTGAAAAATATAAAAGTTTTAGGATCAGGTTGTACCAACTGTAAAACTACCGCCCAGTTAATTAAAGACATAGCCGAGGCAAACGGCGTAGAAATAAATCTTGAAAAAGTCGAGGACCTATCACAAATAATGGCATATGGGGTAATGTCGACACCGGCGGTGATCATAGATGAGGACTTGATACACAAGGGCAGTGTACCGACCCGTGAACTCGTCGAGTCCTGGTTACTCGCACCTAATTAGACCTACATGAAGTTATTATGCTCAAATCGAATACGTCTTACAGATCTCACTTTTCGCTGCCGATGCAGAGTCTGATAGAGCACTGGCATACACTCAGTAAAATCATTTATATTGAGAGCCACCAGGTGAGTTCATCCGGACCTTAGCATTAGAGTAACATGTCGAAGGGGGTTACTATCACTCCTCCTTCACCTCCCAAAGCCACTTCGACGAAAAAAGAGCATTATGGAGCAGCATCTACTTTCTGCTTCGAACCGGAGAAGTTTCACACTTTCATCGCCTAACTGCTGACGAAATGTGGTACTTCCATGCCGGGGAATCATTAACTATCTATATGCTCTCTGAAGAAGGAAAGCTAACGACGACCCAGCTGGGGCTAAATCTTGCTGCTGGTGAACAACCACAATTTTTGGTTCTGCAATGAATCAATCCGGCTTCTCTCTGGTAGGTTGCATGGTCTCTCCCGGATTCACCTTCGATGACTTTGAGCTCTTTAGCCAAGAAAGTTTATTGGCCGAATATCCACAACATGAAGAGGTTATTCGTCGCTTAAGCCGTGTTGAGTAATCATCGACTGAGGCAAGGTGCGCCTCGACGCACACCTCAACAAGAGTCGATTTTCCTGCCCCTGTGTGTCCAAGCACCGCAAGATTGCGGATCTGCTCGGTGATAAACTCAGCCATAACACCCCCTCCAGAGTTTCTTTCAAGAAAAGGTTAACCCAAAGTGAAATACATAAATGCTAAAAGGCAATAGTGCTTAACTGTTAATTGTCAGTATAGACCGTTAATACTGGTTATTTGACCTAAGTCACGTTTTGCTTTTTGCCACAGAATTTATAAGGAAATACGAACAAAGGGTACACGTGCACGCTGAAACTCGTCTAAAGAGGCATTATTAAGTCCCAGGTGATTGTATTGCTCACTAAGGTCATGTAATCTGCTGGCCATCAGCTATAAATTGCTTTAAAAAACGCGACAACTTGGGAACTCCTGCAGGTAACCTTAGTCATAAAGTCGCATTAGTCCCAATAGATTATTAACGGAAACCCGCTAATTTAATGGTAGAGCAAACCCAAAGAAATCTTCTTCAGGAAGAAAATAATCCGCATAGGCGTACGCGAAGTGCAACAGAAGCACGACACCGTAATGCCACAACGACGCCAGAGATGAGACGATTCATACAAGGATCTGACTTTTCTGTGACTCAACTTGCCAAAGTGCTGAACATCAGCGAAGCCACCGTACGTAAGTGGCGCAAGCGCGACTCTGTCGAAAACACCCCAAATACACCTCATCATCTCAACACCACACTCACTCCTTTGCAGGAATATGTCGTGGTCGGTCTCAGGTACCAGCTTAAGACACCTCTGGACAAGCTCCTGAAGATTACTCGGAAGTTTATCAATCCCAATGTGTCACGTTCTGGATTAGCCCGTTGCCTGAAACGATATGGAGTGTCAAAGGTAGGCAGTATCGAAAGCCCCTTGGTACCCGAGCGTTATTTCAATCAGCTACCTATCATTCAGGGAAGCAATATTGAAACCTACACCTTACATCCGGATACTTTGGCCAAGACCATAGCCGATGACGATCAAACCAGCGTGGTTCAAGTAGTATCACTGACCATACCGCCACAACTAACCAATGAGGAGCCCAGTTCGATACTGCTCGGCATAGACCCTAGCAGCGACTGGATGTACTTAGATATTTACCAAGATGGCAATACCCACGCCACCAACCGATACATAGCTTATGTGTTAAAGCATGGGCCGTTTCATCTGCGTAAGTTGCTCGTTCGCAACTACCACACCTTTTTACAGCGTTTTCCCGGTGCCAGACTCAGTCATGGGCCTGTCACACAAAACGTTGAAACTAACAACAAGACGCCTGAAAATCAGGCTCCCAGTGGAGACTCATAATGAGCCAGACCTCTAAATCTTCAAAGAAGCCTTTAGCGAATGATAAAAAATCAGCACCTGAGTCGGTACAAGACTCGAAAGCCGATAAGCGTCTAAACAAACGCCTTAAAGATATGCCCATCGCCATCGTCGGCATGGCCAGTATCTTTGCTAACTCTCGTTACCTGAATAAATTCTGGGACCTGATCAGTGAAAAAATTGATGCCATCACCGAATTGCCATCGACTCATTGGCAGGCAGAAGATTATTACGATACCAATAAGAGCACACCAGATAAGAGTTATTGTAAGCGTGGTGGCTTCCTGCCAGATGTCGACTTCAACCCAATGGAATTTGGCCTGCCGCCAAATATCCTCGAGTTAACCGATACATCACAGCTGCTCTCTTTGATCGTGGCTAAAGAAGTGTTAGCCGATGCCAATCTTGCTGAAGATTATGACAGAGATAAGATTGGTATCACACTGGGTGTCGGTGGCGGACAGAAGATCAGCCACAGCTTAACGGCCCGTCTTCAGTATCCTGTACTCAAGAAAGTATTCAAAAATAGTGGTATCAGCGACACAGATAGTGAGATGCTGATCAAGAAATTCCAAGACCAGTATATTCACTGGGAAGAGAACTCTTTCCCAGGCTCACTGGGTAACGTTATCTCCGGTCGTATCGCCAACCGTTTCGACTTAGGTGGCATGAACTGTGTGGTCGACGCCGCTTGTGCCGGCTCATTAGCCGCCATGCGTATGGCCATCAGTGAACTGATCGATGGTCGCTCAGACATGATGATCACAGGTGGTGTGTGTACCGATAACTCACCCTCTATGTACATGAGTTTCTCTAAGACACCGGCATTTACCACCAACGAAACCATTCAACCTTTCGATATCGACTCCAAAGGCATGATGATAGGTGAAGGCATCGGCATGATAGCGCTTAAGCGCCTCGAAGATGCCGAGCGTGACGGTGACCGAATCTACTCTGTGATTAAAGGTTTAGGCTCATCATCGGACGGTAAATTTAAGTCTATCTATGCACCTCGCCCAGAAGGTCAGGCAAAAGCCCTCCACCGCGCCTATGACGACGCAGGTTTTGCACCTCACACTCTAGGCCTTATCGAAGCTCATGGTACTGGCACTGCCGCCGGTGATGCCGCAGAGTTTTCCGCTCTTTGCTCGGTATTTAGCCAAGGTGACGACACTAAGCAACATATCGCCCTAGGCTCGGTGAAATCTCAAATAGGTCATACTAAGTCGACCGCAGGTACTGCCGGCCTAATCAAGGCTTCTCTTGCCCTTCATCATAAGGTACTGCCAGCCACAATCAACATCAGTGAGCCTAGTCCTAAGCTTGAAATTGAGAACTCACCATTTTATCTCAATACCGAGACTCGCCCTTGGCTTCCACGCGCCGATGGCACGCCGCGCCGCGCGGGTGTTAGCTCATTTGGCTTCGGTGGCACTAACTTCCACTTCGTATTGGAAGAGTACACTAAAGAGCACAGCCGAGATGACGGCGATAAAGCTAAATACCGTCAACGTCAGGTGGCTCAAAGCTTCCTTATTAGTGCAGCGACAAAAGATGCGCTCATTAGTGAGCTAAATAATTTGGCTGTGACGGCGGCAAGCGATGGCTTCATCCTAGCCACAGCAGCTGCGAACTATGCACTGCGTGAGCTTGATGCTAAAGCACCTCGTATTGGTTTAGTGGCTAACACCAGCGATGAACTGGCAACACAGATCAAGCAAGCTGTCGCTAAACTAACTGATAACACTAATGATAGCGCTTGGCAACTACCTGGTGGCACCAGCTACCGAGCATCGAGTGTTGAAGGTAAAGTCGCCGCGCTATTCGCCGGCCAAGGCTCACAATACCTCAATATGGGTCGCGACCTTGCCTGTTACTACCCAGAGATGCGTCAGCAATTTGTGACCGCCGATAAAGTTTTTGCCGCCAATGATAAGACCCCGCTTTCACAGACACTTTATCCAAGGCCTGTGTTTAATAAAGACGACCTGAAAGCCCAAGAAGCGATACTGACCAACACCGCCAATGCACAAAGTGCCATCGGTGCTATCTCTATGGGTCAGTATGAGCTGTTTACCGCCGCTGGATTCGATGCCGACATGGTAGCAGGACACAGCTTCGGTGAGCTAAGTGCCCTGTGTGCAGCCGGTGTTATTTCCAATGAAGATTACTACCAGCTCGCATTTGCCCGTGGTGATGCCATGGCAACTAAAGCCCCGGCCAAAGACGGCGTAGAAGCTGACACTGGTGCTATGTTCGCTATCATCACCAAGAGTGCAGCAGATCTTGAAGCCGTTGAAGCGACTATCGCTAAGTTCGATGGGGTTAAAGTGGCTAACTACAATGCACCGACTCAGTCAGTCATTGCAGGTCCCACTGTTTCTACCGGTGAAGCGGCCAAAGCACTTAGTGAGCTTGGATATAAGGCGATAAACCTGCCTGTATCTGGCGCATTCCACACTGAACTCGTTGGTCACGCTCAGGCACCATTTGCTAAAGCGATTGATGCTGCCAAGTTCAACAAGCCAAAGCGCGCGCTTTATTCAAACGCTACCGGTGAACTTTATGACAATACCGCCGCAAAAATTAAGGCCTCGTTTAAGAAGCATATGCTGCAATCGGTACGCTTTACTGCGGAACTTGAAGCCATGTATAACGCCGGCGCTCGAGTGTTTGTTGAGTTCGGTCCAAAGAACATTCTGCAGAAGCTGGTACTAGGTACCCTTGCCGATAAAGCTCTCGCGAATAAGAGTGAGCTTTGTACTATCTCTATCAACCCAAGCCCTAAGGGTGATAGCGATCTTCAGCTTAAGCAAGCCGCGGTGCAGATGGCCGTTGCAGGCATCAAGCTCGACAATATCGACCCATACCAGGCCGACATTGCTGCGCCTGCTAAAGCATCACCGATGAACATCACCTTAAATGCTGTCAACCATATCAGCAAGGCAACACGCGCCAAGATGGCTAAGTCCTTAGAGACCGGCACCATGACCAGCACGACGATCATCGAAGAAAAGATCGTCGAGAAAATTGTTGAAGTTGAAAAGATCGTTGAAGTTGAAAAAATTGTTGAAGTTGCATCTCTGCAGCCAAGCAACGCACAAGCAACTTATATCTCAGCCAATGCCGAACCAGTTCAAGAGAATCTAGTAGTGTCTAAAAATTCCAAGCCATCAGTAGTCGTTAATAGCGGCGATGCGTTAACTCACTTCTTTGCAGCGCAGCAGCAAGCTGCCGAGCTTCATCAACAATTTCTGCAGATCCCCCAGCAATACGGTGAGACCTTCACCACCTTGATGACAGAGCAGACTAAACTCGCTGGCGCAGGTATTGCGCTTCCAGAGAGCCTACAACGCTCTATGGAACAGTTCCACCAGCTTCAAGCGCAGACATTACTCAGCCACACGCAATTCCTTGAGATGCAAGCAGGTAGCAACACTGCGGTACTAAATATGCTTAATGGCACGCCAGCAACGCTCTCTACACAAGCAACAGCCCAACCAGTTAAAACTCTTGCTCCTGTTCAAGCTGTAATTACGCCTATAGTAGCGCCAGTTCAGGTTGCAGCACCCGTAGTAGCGCCTATTGCTAAAGCCGAAGTAAAACCTGCAGCAGTACAAGCACCTAAACCTGTACAGACTGTTAGCCATCAGGCTGCTCCAGTACAGTCAGTAATAACACCAGTGGTTCCGACTAATGCAGGCTCTAGCGCCGCGGCGGCTCTTGGAATTAGTGCTGCTAAGGTGCAAGCAACCATGCTTGAAGTGGTTGCCGACAAGACTGGCTACCCAACTGAGATGTTAGAGCTTGAGATGGATATGGAAGCCGATCTAGGTATCGACTCTATCAAGCGTGTCGAAATCTTGGGTACCGTTCAAGACGAGCTACCGGGTCTACCTGAGCTAAACCCTGAAGATCTAGCCGAGTGTCGTACATTGGGTGAAATCGTAGCCTACATGAACAGCAAGCTTCCAGCTGCAGGGACTAATACAAGTGCCGCCGTGGCGGCTGCTAATGTGAGTGCAGCTGCAGCCCTTTCACAAGCCGCTGAGGGCTCGCTCTCTGCTGAGACAGCCTTGAGCGCGCAAGAAGTTCAAGCCACTATGATGTCAGTGGTTGCCGACAAGACTGGCTACCCAACTGAGATGTTAGAGCTTGAGATGGATATGGAAGCCGATCTGGGTATCGACTCAATCAAGCGCGTCGAGATCTTAGGTACCGTTCAAGACGAGCTACCGGGTCTTCCTGAGCTAAATCCTGAAGACCTTGCCGAGTGTCGCACATTGGGCGAAATCGTAGCCTACATGAACTCTAAGTTGCCAGCTGCAGGGACTAATACAAGTGCCGCCGCTGCCGCTCCTAATGTGAGTGCCGCTGAGGGCTCGACTAATACAAGTGCAGCTGAGGGCTCGCTCTCTGCTGAGACAGCCTTGAGCGCGCAAGAAGTTCAAACCACTATGATGTCAGTAGTTGCCGACAAGACTGGCTACCCAACTGAGATGCTTGAACTGAGCATGGATATGGAAGCCGATCTGGGTATCGACTCAATCAAGCGCGTCGAGATCTTAGGTACAGTTCAAGACGAGCTACCGGGTCTTCCTGAGCTAAACCCTGAAGATCTAGCCGAGTGTCGCACATTGGGTGAAATCGTAGCCTACATGAACTCTAAGTTGCCAGCTGCAGGGACTAATACAAGTGCCGCCGCTGCCGCTCCTAATGTGAGTGCCGCTGAGGGCTCGACTAATACAAGTGCAGCTGCAGCTCTTTCACAAGACGCTGAGGGCTCACTCTCTGCTGAGACAGCCTTGAGCGCGCAAGAAGTTCAAGCCACTATGATGTCAGTGGTTGCTGACAAGACTGGCTACCCAACTGAGATGCTTGAATTGAGCATGGATATGGAAGCCGATCTGGGTATCGACTCAATCAAGCGCGTCGAGATTTTAGGTACCGTTCAAGACGAGCTGCCTGGCCTGCCTGAGCTAAATCCTGAAGATCTAGCCGAGTGTCGTACACTGGGCGAAATCGTAAGCTACATGAACTCTAAGCTAGCTAATACAAGTGCCGCCGCAGGCGCTGCTGTAACTTCAACGATTGCAGCTGCAACCGATGCGGTAAAATCAGCCGCGGATACAATCACATCGAGTATTGAGCTTCCACCTCACAGCGAGGTGACGCTAAAAAAGCTTAATGCGGCGGACACGATTAACAACTGTTTCGCCGCAGACGCAACTCTTGTGATCACCGATGATGGTCATAACGCCGGCGTGTTAGCAGAAAAACTGACAAAGCAAGGTCTTAAAGTAGCCGTTATACGTCTACCTGAGGGCAATGCTCAATCACCACTTAACAGCGATATCGCCAGCTTCCAGGCAAAGAGCACTGATGAAGCGGGTATTAGCGCCGTTATTGCTCAAATAGAGCAGCAACTAGGTCAAATTGCTGGTTTCATTCACCTGCAACCTGAAGCTGATTCAACTCTCTTGAACAAAGAGGCCAGTAGCGATGCAGTCAACCTAAGTGATAACAGCTTCACTCATGTTAGCCAAGCCTTCCTTTGGGCTAAGCTACTTCAGCCAAAGCTTACTGCATCAAGTGATAAGCGCCGCAGCTTTATCACCGTCAGCCGTATCGATGGTGGCTTCGGTTACTTAAACGCAGAAACTATGCAAGATGCCGAGTTAAACCAGGCGGCTCTGGCAGGTTTAACCAAGACACTCAGCCATGAATGGCCAACGGTCTTCTGTCGTGCACTTGATATCGCGGCAAACTTAGATGCACCCCATCTTGCAGATGCGATTACCAGCGAGCTATTCGACAGCATGACTCACTTGGCAGAAGTTGGCTTGTCCCTTGATAAAAAGGGCAATCTGGCTCGCGCTACCTTAGTTGCCGGTGAAGCATTCGATAAAACAGAAAAATGTGAACTAAACCATGCAGATACCATACTGGTGACTGGGGGAGCTAAAGGGGTGACCTTCGAATGCGCGTTGGCATTAGCCAAGCGTACAAAGTCGCACTTTATCCTAGCGGGACGTAGCGAGCTACTTGCTATCCCAACATGGGCTGAAAACAAGCAGATCAGCGAACTTAAACCTGCAGCCATTGCTCACATCATCTCTACGGGTAATAAGCCGACACCTAAACAGGTCGAATCCTTAGTGTGGACAGTTAAAAGCTCACTCGAGATAAACACAGCTCTTGAGGCTTTTGCCCAAGTAGGTGCAAGTGCCGAGTATGTCAGCATGGATGTCACAGATTCAACTGCTATCTCCAAGGCGCTAACGGGAAAAAGTAACGATATTACCGGTCTTATCCACGGTGCTGGTGTACTTGCCGACAAGCATATTCAAGACAAGACCATCGAAGAGCTAGGCCGTGTCTATGGCACTAAGGTTAATGGCCTCAAGGCTGTATTAGCGGTACTGGATTCGAGCAAGATAAAACTGCTGGCCATGTTCTCGTCTGCAGCAGGCTTCTACGGCAACACAGGTCAAAGTGACTACGCCATGTCTAACGATATCCTTAACAAGGCGGCGCTGCAGTTCTCTGCGCGCAACCCACAAGCTAAAGTGATGAGCTTTAACTGGGGTCCTTGGGATGGCGGCATGGTGAATCCGGCACTGAAGAAGATGTTTACCGACCGCGGTGTGTACGTTATCCCACTCAAGGCTGGCGCCGAGTTATTTGCCACCCAACTGTTGAGCAAAACGGGTGTGCAATTACTTGTTGGTACTTCGATGCAGGGCGGCGACGGCTCTCGATCAAAAAACGCTGATGGCTCTGATACAAAGGAAGCTGCTGTAAAAAAGCTTAATGCGGGGGAGGTGCAACTTGCACAGCATCCGCTAGCGCCTGTTGCTTTAACACCTGTCTCTTTAACAAGAGAACTAAACCCTAATGCTATGGTCTTTATTCAAGACCACCGCATTAGCGGTAATCCTGTGCTCCCCACTGTCTGTGCAATACAGTGGATGCGTGAAGCGGCAAGCGAGATGCTTGGAAGCCAAGTAAAAGTGCTCGACTATAAGCTGCTTAAAGGGATCATCTTCGAAAACGATGATGTTCAACAGATGACGCTTGAGCTGACTCCTATCGAAGCGCCTTCAGCCGCACTTGGAAACAGTGAGCCCTCAGCTGCACTCAACAAAGAGCCTTCAGCGGCTCGTAGCATGAGTGCGATGATCACCTGTCAGGGGCGTCCGCAATACAAGGCGACCTTAGTTTCATCTCAAGGTGAAAATCCAGCACCTAAGATGTTCGATTTAGGCTCTGATAAGCCAGTAACTACTGCGAGTGATCTTTATAGTAACGGTACTCTATTCCACGGACCCCGTTTACAGGGCATTGAAAAGATATTGCAGTTTAATGATTCGGGTCTGTTAGCCAGTTGCCGCTTGCCACACGTCAGTGATGAAGATTGCGGTCATTTTGTCGCCACGACTCACATTGGCGGCAGCCAACCCTTCGGTGAAGACTTGCTTCTACAAGCCATGCTGGTGTGGGCGAGACTCAAGTACGGTGCGGCCAGTCTGCCATCAGCTATCGGTGAGTTTATCTCCAACAAACCCATGGCCTTTGGTGAGTGCGGATTTATCGAGCTTGAAGTGGTTAAAACCAGTTCTCGTTCACTGCAGGCTAATGTCGCGCTTTACCATGAAAATGGCGAGCTCAGCGTTATGATAAAGGGAGCAAAAGTCACCGTCAGCAAGAGCCTGAATGATGCATTCTTGGCGAAGCCCTCAGCGGCTCTTGATAAAGCAAGTGAGGCTAAATAGTGAATCAGACGCTTAATGCTCAACAGCAGCAAGCGCCTCAAAAAGTAGCGATGCCACTGCGCATCGCGATTTTAGTGTTGCCGTCGACAAGACTATGTTGCGATATTCAGTCGGCTAATCCACTCGAGGTACTGCTGCCTGAGCTTTACCAATCAGGACTGCTCTCTTCTAAAGAGGGGGCTTCAGAGCAGATTGTTAACATTGAAGTCGATGACTTCGAGGCTAACCTCAAGGCGAGTATCCAAGCTATCGATGAGGGTAAACTGGTTCAATTGTCGACACCTAGCCAGTCCCTGTTGATGATGTCGGCGCTCAAAGCGGCGCAGCTTAGAATCCATCCTCATGCACAACTCGCGGCGATACAACAAGGTGATGCTGGTGTACAGCAGACCATGGCGCTCGCACTGGCTCAGGCTAAACGCGATATTGCCACCGTGAGTAAGGTAGAGAACCTGCATGATCTGGACAGCCAGCAGAAATTTGCCGCAGTTCACCAGTTGATCACCGAGCTTGCTTGTCGAACTAGATTTAGAGATGAAGTAAACCAGGGCGTCACTCTGGGTCCTAAACAGGCCAAGAGTCACTACTGGTTTACGCCAAATCATCAGGCAAGAGTGACAGCGGTCAACTTCTCTCATTCGGTTAACAATATTTCGGCAGGCAAACAGATTAATGCCAGCTTTATTATTACCCAAGGTACAGGTTTTATTGCGCCAAAATCGATTGTCGACAGTCAGCGCTTACAGTTTGTACTATCTGGTGATACTCAAACTGAGTTATTAACCGCACTGAGCAGCCTCAAGACAGAACTCCTGGCTGAGCCTAATTCAGATTCGGTGCTCACTGTGATGAGAGATAATCTTATCGCGTTCGAGCAGACCAACACCCGTTACGCCGTCACACTCCAAGCAAGCTCAGTTGACGCTATGCTGCTTGAGATCAGTGCCATGATTGAAGCATTGCCGGCGGTAATGGCTGAGGATGGCCAGCATAGCTACAAGACGCCGGCGGGCAGTTACTTCACCTCGGAGCCATTGGGCAATGTTACAACCGCGGGTCTTGCCTTCGTCTATCCAGGTGTTGGCACTGTTTATGCCGACATGTTTAGCGAGCTACACAGATACTTCCCATCACTCTACTCACGACTAGAGCGTGAGGGCGATCTGAAGTCTATGTTACAAGCCGATGCTATCTATCATTTAGATGCTAACGTTGCCCCAGCCATGCCTTTAGGCGCTCTGGCTATTGCCGGTGTTGGCAGCAGTTATCTGCTGACTCAACTCTTGATGCAAGAGTTCAACATCACGCCAAACTTTGCCTTAGGTTACTCCATGGGTGAAGCCTCTATGTGGGCCAGCCTTGGCGTATGGGAAAACCCCCATGATTTGATACGCAAGACCCAAACGGATCCCTTGTTTACCACCGCTATATCCGGACAGCTGAGTGCAGTGAGACAAGCATGGAAACTGGACCACACAGATAGCGAAATAGTCTGGAACAGCTTCGTAGTACGCAGCCCTAGCGAACCGATTAAAACCCTGCTGCCAGAATTCCCCCGTGCATACCTGGCCATCATTCAGGGTGATACCTGTGTGATCGCGGGCTGTGAAACTCAATGCCGTGCGCTACTGACCAAGCTGAAAAAACGTGGTATAGCCGCTAACCGAGTGACCGCAATGCACACCACTCCGGCGATGGAGGAGCACAGCAATGTCATTGAGTTTTATACTCAACCACTGCGTGACGAATATCCGCAAGATATCAAGTTTATCAGTGCTGCGAGCCTGTCTGGTGACAGGCGCGATAAGGCCGTCAACGAGGCGGGCGCTATTGATAGCACTATGATTGCCGAGTCTATCGCCGATACTTTTTGTCATACCTTGGACTTTACCTCGCTAATCCACAGCGCCCAACGACAAGGCGCTAAGCTATTTGTCGAACTCGGCGCCGACAGACAAAACAGCACCTTGATCGACAAGATTGCTAAACTCGACAGAAGCTGCGGGGCAGAAGCCAGCAGCTACCCCTGCTGTACTGTGCCGGTCAACGCCAAAGGCGGTGATGACATCACTAGCCTACTAAAGGCATTGGGACAACTTATCAGTCATAGAGTGCCGCTATCACTGCGACCTCTCATCGATGGACTCGACCGAGAGATTGCGCTACGAGAATTGAACTCAGCTGGTTTAACCCATCACAATGGCATCATCTCCGGTGAGCCTGATGCAAACAAATTACTCAAAGGGGAAGTCTAATGTCCTTCTCGAATAAGAATAGCGACAAGCCTTCAAGCAAACAGAGAAAAATCGCCATAGTGGGTCTAGCCGCCCTCTATCCAGATGCCAAAAGCCCACAGGAGTTTTGGCAGAATTTACTCGATAAGCGAGACTCTCGCAGTATCCTAACCAATGAGAAGCTAGGGGCTAAGACCCAAGATTATCAGGGTGTTCAGGGCCAATCAGACCGTTTTTATTGTAACCAGGGCGGCTATATTGACAACTTCAGCTTCGATGCCTCAGGTTATCAACTACCCAGTGAGAGCCTGTTGGGCCTGGATAACAGCTTCCTTTGGGCGCTGGACACCAGCCGTAAAGCACTCACTGATGCCGGGATCAGCTTAAACAGTCCCTCTTTAGCGCGCACGGGTATCATCATGGGCGCCTTGTCATTCCCGACAACCCGCTCAAATGATCTGTTTTTGCCTATCTATCACAGCGCCGTCGAGAAGGCGCTGCAAGATAAGCTAGACAACAAAGACTTTAAGCTCAACCCAACCAATGCTCATACACCAAGAGCCCGCAGCGAAACGGTTATCGATAATGCCAACGGTGCTATCGCTCACAACGCCTCAAAGGTCGTTGCCGATGCATTGGGCTTAGGCAGCGTACAACTCAGTCTCGATGCCGCCTGTGCTAGCTCAGTCTACTCGCTAAAACTCGCGTGTGATTATCTCACCGCGGGCAAAGCCGATGTGATGTTAGCCGGCGCCGTATCTGGCGCCGATCCTTTCTTCATCAACATGGGCTTCTCCATCTTCCATGCCTATCCGGATCATGGCTTCTCGGCACCGTTTGATGGTGACAGTAAAGGCTTGTTCGCCGGTGAAGGTGCCGGCGTCATGGTGCTGAAGCGATTAGATGATGCAGAGCGTGATGGTGATAAAATTTATGCCGTCGTCAGTGGCGTCGGCCTGTCCAACGACGGTAAAGGCCAGTTTGTACTGAGTCCTAACCCTAAGGGACAAGTTAAAGCCTTTGAGCGTGCCTATGCAGCCAGTGATATCGAACCTAAAGATATCGAAGTGATCGAGTGCCACGCCACAGGCACGCCACTGGGTGACAAGATTGAGCTCACGTCCATGGAGACCTTCTTTGAAGACAAGCTTGACGGCACCGATGCGCCGCTAATCGGCTCGGCTAAGTCTAACTTGTCCCACCTGCTCACAGCCGCTGGCATGCCAGGGATCATGAAGATGATCTTCGCCATGAAAGAAGGTGCATTGCCGCCGAGCATCAATATCAGCGATGCCATCGAATCACCTAAGGGTCTGTTTGGCGCAAACACGCTACCCAATCAGGTACAGCCTTGGCCGGTGAAACCAGGCAACAAGCTGCGCCACGCCGGCGTGTCGGTATTCGGTTTCGGTGGCTGTAATGCTCACCTGTTACTGGAATCCTATTCAGTTCAACACGCTGCAGGCACGACTCAACAAGCAAGCGCCGCGATACCCGCGCCAATTGCCGCCGAGCCTGAAGCGATGAAGATAGTCGGTCTGGCATCTCATTTCGGTCCACTCAATAGTATTAATAAGCTCAATGATGCCATTGCATCAGACACTGACGGCTTTATTTCGCTGCCGAAACAGCGCTGGAAAGGCTTAGAGAAACATCCTGAGTTGCTGGCAGAATTTGGTCTTAGTGCGGCACCTAAGGGAGCCTATATTGACAGCTTCGAGCTAGACTTCCTGCGTTTCAAGCTGCCACCCAATGAAGATGACCGCTTGATCTCACAACAGCTTATGCTGATGAAGGTCGCCGATGAAGCGATCCGTGATGCCAAGCTAAAGCCTGGGCAGAAAGTCGCCGTGTTAGTGGCCATGGAAACCGAGCTAGAACTGCACCAGTTCCGCGGCCGAGTTAACCTGCACACTCAACTGCGGGAGAGCCTCACAGCCATGGGCGTCACACTCAGTGATGATGAATACCTAGCCCTGGAAGCTATCACCATGGATAGTGTGCTCGATGCGGCTAAGCTCAATCAGTACACCAGTTTTATCGGCAACATCATGGCCTCGCGTATCGCCTCACTTTGGGACTTCGATGGCCCGGCATTTACCATCTCGGCCGCAGAGCAATCTGTCAGCCGCTGTATCGATGTCGCACAAAATATGATGGCCAGTGAAGCGCTCGATGCTGTCGTCATCGCCGCTGTGGATCTTTCCGGCAGTTTCGAACAGGTGATACTGAAAAACAGTGTTGCACCTGTTGCCTTCGATCCCGCGACGAACACAGGCTGGAATGTGGGTGAAGGTGCCGGTGCAATAGTACTTGTCCCAGATGCAACTAACGGCGATGGAAGCACTTCTTATGGCCAAATTAGTGCACTCGCCTTCGGCAGATCAAACGAGTCAAATCTTGTCACCGATAAGTTATTGACCCAAGCCGACGTTGACATCAGCACCATTAATCTGGTTGAAACCAATATCGCACCAGGAAGCTCATCTACAACCTCTGTCGCTTCGCTAAGTGCATTTCCTAATGCCATCAGCACCAGCGCAGATAGCCGCATCGGACACTGCTTCGCCGCAGCGGGAATGGCAGGCCTGCTTCATGGCCTACTAAGCCTGTCCAAACAAACTAATACTGGCAACGCGCTGGTGGTGAACATCAATAAAGATCAACAATCTCAATTGCTGCTAAGCCAAACGGCGCATGAAAATAGTGCGCTTAAATCACGCTTAAGCTGTGAGCTCAAGTCCGATGCCAAACACCAACTGCTCAAGCAAGTGACCTTAGGTGGCCGCGATATCTACCAACATATCGTCGATACACCACTGGCCAGTTTAGCCTCAATTAAAAATAAGCTTGCCCAAGGCAGCGCTTCATCTGTGGTTAAGCAGCACAAGCCTTTAGTCACGCGCCCCGCTCAAGCAAGCGTGCAAACAGCATCACAGTTAGAAGCAGCACCAGTGAGCCCTACTCCAGTATTAGGTACCCCAATGAAAACTAAAACGATTAAAACCACCTCAGTTAGCACTCAGGCACTCACAACGCCGAGAACAGCCATTGATGTGTCCGCTGACTTAGCTGCATTGCAACAGAACCAGCAGCTCACACAGCAAGCTCACCAGGCATTTTTAAACAGCCGCTCTGTTGGCATGAAAGTGGCCGACGTCCTGCTGAAACAGCAGCTAAGCCAAGAGATAGCCCAGGCAACTGGCCAAACTGTGTCTCTACAGTCTCAAGCTGCTTCTGCACCACAAGTCGCAGCAAGGCTTAATCCAGTATTAGTGCAGGAGCCTTCAGCGGCCCTTAATGTAATAAGCGAAGAGCTAAAGCCTGATCACGCTAATGTAGCACCCTATATCGCGCCGACGCCTGAACTTAAGCCATGTATCTGGAACTATGCCGACTTGGTTGAATACGCCGAGGGTGATATTGCTAAGGTGTTTGGCTCAGATTACGCCATCATAGACGGCTTTTCCCGTCGCGTACGTCTGCCAACCACAGATTACCTGCTGGTATCTAGAGTGACTAAACTCGATGCCACCATGAATCAATATAAGCCTTCCTCCATGACCACTGAGTATGACATCCCGCTTGATGCCCCTTACTTAGTCGATGGACAGATCCCCTGGGCCATAGCGGTAGAATCTGGTCAGTGTGACTTGATGCTCATTAGCTATCTGGGTATCGATTTTGAGAACAAGGGCGAGCGTGTCTATCGTCTGCTAGATTGTACCCTCACCTTCCTGGGCGACTTGCCTCGTGGCGGCGACACCCTAAGATATGACATTAAGATCAACAACTATGCCCGTAACGGCGATACCCTGTTGTTCTTCTTCTCTTACGAGTGTTTCGTTGGCGATACCATGGTCCTCAAGATGGATGGTGGTTGTGCAGGCTTCTTCACCGATGAAGAACTGGCCGATGGTAAGGGCGTTATTCACAGCGAAGATGAGATAAAGGCGCGTGCTTTAGTCGTCAAGCAGACCTTCAATCCTCTGCTGGATTGCCCTAAAACCAGCTTCAGCTATGGCGATATTCACAAGTTACTCGATGCCGATATTGCCGCTTGTTTCGGTCCAAGCCATTCGGGTACGTCTCAGCCATCGCTTTGCTTCGCATCAGAGAAATTCCTGATGATCGAACAGATCAGCAAGATCGATCGCACCGGGGGCGCCTGGGGCCTAGGCCTTATCGAAGGCCATAAGCAACTAGAGCCGGATCATTGGTACTTCCCGTGTCACTTCCAGGGTGATGAGGTGATGGCAGGTTCTCTAATGGCCGAAGGTTGTGGCCAATTATTACAGTTCTACATGCTGCATCTTGGTATGCACACTCAAGTCAGCAATGGCCGTTTCCAGCCACTGGCCGATGCCTCACAGCAGGTACGTTGTCGCGGTCAGGTATTGCCACAATCTGGTGTGCTCACCTATCGCATGGAAATAACCGAAATCGGTTTCAGCCCACGCCCTTACGCTAAAGCCAATATCGATATCATCCTCGATGGTAAGACTGTGGTGGACTTCAAGAACCTGGGTGTGATGATCAAGGAAGATGATGAGTGTGTTCGTTACTCTGATCTGACCACGAAAATGACCATAAATACCACACAGGCCTCAGACAAGGCAGCAAAGATAGTTCGTCCAAACGCCCCCTTGATGGCGCAAATCCCGGATCTGACTAAGGCTCCCAACAAGGGCGTTATCCCTATTCAGCACGTCGAGGCACCTGTCACTGTAGATTATCCAAACCGGGTGCCTGATACCGTGCCGTTTACCCCTTATCACATGTTTGAGTTTGCTACCGGTAATATAGAAAACTGTTTCGGCCCCGAGTTCTCCATCTATCGCGGCATGATCCCACCACGCACGCCTTGCGGCGATCTGCAGGTGACGACTCGCGTGATAGAAGTTAATGGTAAGCGCGGCGATTTTAAGCAGCCTTCATCTTGTATCGCCGAATATGAAGTGCCAATTGATGCCTGGTATTTTGATAAAAACAGCCATGAAGCCAGCATGCCCTACTCGATATTGATGGAGATATCCTTACAGCCAAATGGCTTTATCTCAGGCTACATGGGCACCACCCTTGGCTTCCCTGGGCTTGAGCTTTTCTTCCGTAACTTAGACGGTAACGGCAAGATGCTAAGACATGTCGACCTACGTGGTAAGACGATTCGTAATGACTCCCGTCTGCTGTCTACCGTTATGGCCGGCACTAACATCATCCAGAGCTTCAGTTTCGAACTGAGCACAGATGGCGTACCTTTCTACGAAGGTAAGGCAGTATTTGGTTACTTCAAGGGCGATGCCCTCAAAGACCAGCTTGGACTGGATAAAGGTAAGGTCACTCAGCCCTGGCATGTGGCTCAAGGCATAGCCGCCGATTATACCGTGGACTTACTCGATAAGAGCTGCCGTCACTTTAACGCCCCTGAAGGTCAGCCACACTACCGCTTAGCCGGTGGGCAGCTGAACTTTATCGACAAGGTTGAGATTGTCGATAATGGCGGCAGCCAAGGTCTTGGTTATCTTTACGCCGAACGTACCATAGATCCGAGTGACTGGTTCTTCCAGTTCCACTTCCATCAGGATCCGGTTATGCCAGGTTCTCTTGGTGTTGAAGCCATCATAGAAACCATGCAGACTTACGCCATCACTAAAGATTTGGGCACTGGCTTTAAAAACCCTAAGTTTGGTCAGATCTTATCAGACATCAAATGGAAGTATCGTGGACAGATCAACCCACTGAACAAGCAGATGTCTATGGATATCAGCATCACCTCAATTAAAGATGTCGATGGTAAGAAGATCATCACAGGTGACGCCAGCCTGAGTAAAGATGGTCTGCGTATTTACCAAGTGTTTGATATTGCTATCTGTATCGAAGAGGCTTAAACACACAGTTTTTAAGCCTAGGTTAATGGCTAAAGGAGAGCGCTTTAGTCATTAACGGCCTAACAGCACAAGAATTAAAGATTAATGAATGTGAAAGAGACAGAACTAAACTGCTCCACATTTAACTAAAAGAATTATTTTAAGGGTCAAATAATGAATCCTATTACAACCAATGAAAAACTGTCTCCCTGGCCTTGGTCGGTTACCGATGCCAGCATCAGTTTCGACGTCAAGACCATGGAGCAACAACTGAAAGATTTCAGCCGGGGTTGCTATGTCGTTAATCACAGCGAAAAAGGTGTCGGCATCGCCCAAGAAGCCCAAGTCGTTACAGAGAGTGCTTTAACTCGAGGCGTAAACGGCAATTCACACCCTGTCAGTGCCTTTGCACCGGCGCTAGGCACAGAAAGCCTGGGCGACAGTAACTTCCGCCGCGTACACGGGGTAAAATACGCCTACTATGCCGGCGCAATGGCCAACGGTATCTCATCCGAAGAGCTGGTTATCGCCTTGGGTAAAGCTGGCATCTTATGTTCATTCGGTGCAGCCGGCCTTATTCCAAGCCGCGTAGAAACCGCAATAAAACGTATCCAAGCCGCCTTACCTAACGGCCCTTACATGTTTAACCTTATCCATAGCCCAAGCGAGCCAGCACTTGAACGTGGCAGTGTCGAGCTATTTATCAAGCATAAGGTTCGCACCGTAGAAGCCTCAGCATTCTTGGGACTCACAGCTCAAATCGTCTACTACCGCGCAGCTGGGCTTAGCCGTGATAACCATGGCAATATTGTTATCGCCAATAAAGTTATCGCTAAAATCAGCCGCACCGAAGTGGCTGAGAAGTTCATGATGCCAGCCCCGGTCAAGATGCTACAAAAATTGGTCGATGACGGCTCTATTACACCCGAGCAGATGGAGCTTGCCCAACTTGTTCCTATGAGCGATGACATCACCGCCGAAGCAGACTCCGGCGGACACACAGATAACCGGCCATTAGTAACACTGCTGCCGACAATTTTGGCATTGAAAGAAGAAATTCAAGCCAAATATCAATACGACACGCCGATTCGCGTCGGTTGTGGCGGCGGTGTGGGAACTCCTGACGCGGCTTTAGCAACCTTCAACATGGGCGCCGCCTATATTGTCACAGGCTCGGTAAACCAGGCTTGTGTCGAAGCTGGAGCCAGCGAGCACACTCGCAAGCTGCTGGCGAACACTGAGATGGCCGACGTGACCATGGCACCCGCTGCCGATATGTTCGAGATGGGCGTCAAGCTGCAGGTAGTTAAGCGTGGTACGCTTTTCCCTATGCGAGCCAACAAGCTCTACGAACTCTACACCCGTTACGACTCTATCGAGGCGATTCCAAAAGATGAGCGAGAGAAGTTAGAGAAGCAGGTGTTCCGTTCCTCTCTCGATGAGATCTGGGCCGGCACAGTGGCGCACTTTAATGAACGTGACCCTAAGCAGATCGAACGCGCCGAGGGCAACCCTAAGCGTAAGATGGCACTCATCTTCCGCTGGTACCTGGGGCTTTCCAGCCGCTGGTCAAACTCAGGCGAAGTGGGCCGTGAGATGGATTATCAAATCTGGGCAGGTCCGGCACTGGGTGCATTCAACCAGTGGGCTAAAGGCAGTTATTTAGATAACTACCAGGAGCGTAATGCCGTCGATGTGGCCAAGCATCTGATGTATGGCGCGGCTTACCTTAACCGAGTAAACAACCTGACTTCACAAGGGGTTAAGTTACCGACTCAGTTACTACGCTGGAAGCCGACTCAGAGAATGGCTTAAAAGCAGCGACGAGTTACGGCGAGTTGCGAGGAAAGCAATCAAAAGCGTCAGCCCTGAGCGGCTTTTAAAATGAGCATTTTTAAGTTTTAAGTAAAAGCTAAGAGAAAGCCACCGAACACTGCTTATTTAACTAAGTGGTTCTGGTGGCTTTTTTGTGAAAGTTTGTATGAACTCGCCCTAATGTTATGCCGCTTATCTGCCAGTGCCTTTGCAAGCCGCCGTAAATATATCCCTATAGGCTCTGCTAAATCATCCCTGATTTAGAAGCTTGCACATCACCATGCAGATAAACTGCTGATAAGTTCACTCGATGACTCCGAAAGCCACAATGTTTTCCAAAGGGAAAAGTTAGTAGTTACTTTTTGTTTTTATTTCTTTGAGTACGTATTTTTGGTATGACTCAATAGCTTGAATATAATCGCTAATCTCATCTATTAACGTATTAGGGGCTGGGCTTTTTATAGCTGCAACTAACCGCATACCTCTGTCAGCTATTGTCTGTCTACTTTCATTGTACCTACTGGCCCTATTATTACAGACTCTACTTTATACATTGAGGAGGGCTTGGGAACTTCAGGCTTGAATTCTAACAAGTCTCTCTTCATCTGAGAGCACAAGGCAAACAGCTCCTCTAATCGCTTTATATCTGTTTCACTCTGCTTTCATTGCTTGTCATGAGACAAGCTAGTTTTTTGGGCTTCTTTAACGTGCTTTAGATTGTCGTTGAAGAGGTTAGTCTGCATTTCATGGTCTTTTACCTGCCTGTTGTTAAAGCCACGCTGAGTATAAACAACAGCTATAACAGCTAAAGCACCTGTAAGGATGGTAGCAATAGGTTGGAATAGGTCTTTCTCCACAATGTAGGCATATACGCTGCTTAAGAAGCCACAATACCATTCAAAGAAATAGATGATTGATAGGAATAAGAGAGCTTGTGCAATTGTCCACTTTATTGCGTTCTCTTTGTATGCAAGCACGATCATCTAATACTCCCTAATAAAATCATGAACATAATACTCATATATAAAGCTTTGATAGACCCAAAAATACAGGACTGCCATATCTTTTGCAGGAAGCCAAGCTAGAGAATGGCAAAAAAGCGGTTACGAGTGACGAGATAACAGCAGTTATGGTTTATTTGACAAAGCTGAATATTTCGTTGGAATCGGTTTGGTAGCTGCCCAGCAGCACCTCGCGGAGGTGACCACATTTATAGGCATAGATAAACACAAATCTTATAAGCTAGGTCAGCGACATGTGTCAGGTATTAGTTTAGTCGTACCCTTTATTAAGCAAATAGCTGAGCGAGGGTTCATTATGCTTGAGGCCATAACAGGACGCATATTTTGTTTGAGTCAGCACGCTGCCTTGATCTAATGACCAATCATTTAACTCCTTTAATATCAGCCTGCTGTGTAAATCCTTCCTCTTTAGTTAATACATTATCCTTATACTTCCAACTTAAACATATACGTTAGGCTGTGATCGTTAAGCTACCACTCTATGAATATGAACACATGGAAGAGTGGGCAGAGGTTAAGCGTCATGTTGCTGACGAGATAACGTTGTTATGTGACCAACATCATAGGGAAAAGACTGGCGGATTACTCCCAAAAGAGAAGGTAAGCGAGGCAAACTCAAATCCATTTAATCTTCGTGAAGGTGTATCTAAACCGTACAACTTGCATTTTGCTGGAAAAACTGCCGAAGTCGAGATTGGTGGAAATAGCTTCACATGTGAAGACCAAGGGTATGGAACCGTAATGGTGCCCTTAAGTGTAGATGGCACACCATTGATTGCCTTAATCTTGGCTGATGGGCATTTTCTTCTAAATCTTGTTATTTTTGATGAATGTAATACACCAGTTCTTCATATTAAAAACAATCAACTTTATTACTCGACTGAACCATGGGATGTTCAGCTAGTTGGAACAAAACTAACTGTCCGAGAAGCACATCGAAAGATTCTCATAAAAATTGATTTTCAGCCACCGAATAGAGTTGTTATCAATCGTGGACGTTTTTTGAGAAACGGTGTCGAGGTTTTAGTTAGACCGAGCAATGTTCTAGTTACAAATAATTCTTCACTAATTAGCGGCTGTCATGCTCATAATTGTTATGGCGGTCTTATTATAGGTCATCATGAACAGCCTATTGGGGGATTTATGGCATTAGGAGGGGTTCCTCGCTATTTCGGCAACCGCACTGAGGCGCTTAAGTTTGAACGTGAATCCATGGCTGAAATCGAAGCTAATCGGGTAGCCGGAGGTATCTAGCCTCCAGCCCCCACACCACCCTGCATGCGGCTCCACACACGACTAAATGGATTTAGGAGGTAGGGCGAAGCAGGATGCCAGAGCCGAGGGCGGTTCATTTACTCTCAACAATAAAATGTCCTAACCTAAACTTTCTGGTTAGCTTCTTTGTTTCGAGACATTACTCAGTGCTTGCAGTATCCCTGGTCAAACATTTTAACCAGAGTCGAGCTTCGCCATGGGCCTTTACTTGTGCTCCCAAAGTCACATACGTACTCGACGACGGATCCAATGGTCACTCTTGCTAAACCGGTGTTTTTCAAGATAGTCGACACATCCTTGGTAAGCGATGGCGATGCAAAAGTAGTTGATCCAAACCCCAAATAACAAAAAGCCGCCCTAAATAAATAGCGGCGGCATCAGTGTTCATGTGGCCGAAGGCCATTCTGTAAGCGCAGCGTTCTGTATTTGCTTGCGATATCCGCCACACCTTGTAGGAGCGGCTTTAGCCGCGAAAGAACACATGATCAAAACCTCGGGCCTAAAGACCCTCCTACATCAAAGACCCTCCTACACCACCAGAGCTCCGTATCCGTCCAATAACGTGGTCAGAGCCTGACACCTTTAGCCATGTTAATGAGCTTGATTATTCCGCAAGAACGGAGTAAACAAGAGGAAGAAGAGACAGCGCCACTCGCTGTAGATGATAAGCAAGTGACATCATAAGCAACGGTTATCGATAAGTTGGCCAGTACCAAGCTGTTTTAACCTCTAAGTTATTTTCGGAGGCAAGCTGACTTGCCGTGATAGCTATTTCCATTGGCATGATAGCCAAACCACTTCAAAATGCAGAACTCATCAGCACCCGAAGTGACGGTGATATATATGTTATCAACTAATAACGCACCTTTCCGGTTTGTGCATTATTGGCTCCTACATCCGGGTTTAGTCGTATTTTTATAAACCTGTAAACGAGGAGTACCTATGCAAAACAAATCTATCCGTACTTGGATAAAAAACCCGCTCGACGGTTTAGATACAAGCTATGCTGGAGGGATTGTTATTCAAGACGATATTATCATCGAGTTGATTACTGCAGGTGGTGAGCCCAGCAAAGTGGTTGATGAGGTCATTGATGCATCGGAGCATGTATTGATCCCGGGGTTAATTAATAGTCACCATCACTTTTATCAAACCTTAACCCGTGCCTTTCCCGCTGCACTCAACAAAGAGTTATTCCCTTGGCTGCAAAGCCTCTACCCTGTTTGGGCTAAACTCACACCACAAATGATTGCAACCTCAACACAAATTGCCTTGAGTGAACTGCTGCTGTCTGGATGTACCACCGCCAGTGATCACCACTACCTTTTCCCGAATGGGTTAGAAAATGCCATCGACATTCAGATAGAACAAGCGCGTAAACTTGGCATACGAGTTCATTTAACGCGCGGCTCTATGAGCCTAGGCGAAGACCAAGGTGGACTGCCGCCAAGAACCACGATTCAAACCGAGCAACAGATCTTAGATGACAGCCAAAGACTGATTAAAAGTTATCATCAATATGAAGATGGCGCTATGACCAGAATAGCTTTGGCCCCCTGCTCACCTTTCTCTGTTAGCGAAGAGCTTATGCGAGCCACAGGAGAGCTAGCTCAAGGACTCGATGTTAGGCTGCACACCCACCTTGCTGAAACACACGATGAAACTGAGTTCTGTATTAAAATGTTTGGCGTACGCCCGGTTGATTACCTTGAGCGGGTGGGTTGGCTTAACAACCGCACTTGGCTTGCCCATGGTATCCACTTTAATGAACAAGAAATTGACCGTTTAGGCGCCGCGGGCGTGGGTATTTGTCACTGCCCGTCATCTAATATGCTGCTGGGTTCTGGTCAGTGCCCAACATTAGACCTACAAGCTGCAGGCAGCCCAGTGGGTCTAGGAGTTGATGGCTCAGCGTCCAATGACGGTTCAAATATGATTGGTGAAGTTCGCCAAGCCTTGTTGCTGCAACGCTTACGTTATGGCGCCAGCAAGATCACTCATAAAAAAGCCTTTGACTGGGCCACTAAAGGCTCTGCGGCCTGTTTAGGCCGTGATGATATTGGTGGGATTGCGGTCGGTAAGCAAGCCGATGTTGCACTATTTAAGCTTGATGAAATTCGTTTTGCCGGCTCAGGTACGCCAGTTGCTGCGCTGCTGCTTTGTGGGGCAACTAAAGCGGATAAAGTGATGGTTGCAGGTCGCTGGCGCGTACTGGATGGCCAAGTCGTAGGATTAGACTTAAACCAACTAATGGCGCAGCAAATTAAGTTAGCGGCGCAGCTTGCACACACCTAACTAGCCCTTAGCGAATAAGTGTTATGGCATTAATCAATAGCACTTATTTAGTTAAAATCGAAGCACGCATATCCATCGATAAAAAATAAGCAAAAGACGGGACATATCTTTTGTGCTTCAGAACATCCTCTACTCCCTTGAAAGGGTTCAATCGGCTAATCGAGTACTATGCGCCTCATCGGCTGCAATGGTTCTAAAGTTGACTCCCCCTCTCCAGCCACCTCTTTATAAGTAGTTCCCGACTTAGCTTTTACTTCTGTGACAGTATCCAATTGAAATATTACGTCTTTCTGGCATCCACTCAAGAACGCAGCGGTTAACACTAGCGCAACAAGCCTGGGCAATGTCATGGGATATGACCCTATTGTAATTATTTAATCGCTTGAATCGTTATCTTATGCAAGATTTCACTCGGCAGCAGAGGGGTTGACTGATGATTTGCATATTCATCGAAACCGGCACGGTAATAATCAGATAAGGGATGACCTGACTGCCCCCCAGGAATTACCATGATGGCCTGTGACTCTAGCCCAGGTTGCACGATGAAGCGTTGAGAAGCACCAAAAGAACTTCTCTGCACCGCAGGCATAAAGCTATCACCAAAACCTGTCACGGTTGGCATGTCCAACAAGGAACTTAGCAGCGGCATCTGTTTACTGAAGGGGTGTTGTATCTTAAGGGCATTGACCTTGCCCCAGTTAAGATCGGCTAGTACTCCATTATCACTGTGTTTACTTAATAATTCCTCAGTCGAGTCGACGTAAGCCTGAATGGCAAACTTATCCCAACTTGAATACTGCTCGGGAAGCCAAGAGTCAGGCTCATCTTCCAGCAGCTGCCACATGGCAGGTTCCAGATAACGCTTAACCGGAGATAAAGACACATTTATCTGTTGCAAACCTGTCTCTATCGGGGCGAAGCTGGCATCGATTAACTTAGCCCTGAAACTACGAACTAAGGTGTATCCGACCGAGTCTGCACAGGCACAAGCCTGCCAATCCCTGATAAATTGAATATCTTTGGCAAATCTAACCGGCTCATCTGAGAGCAGGTTAATCAGATAATCATGCCAAGGCGTTAAAAACTTAGCCTTGTTGTCTAACTGTAATCGATAAAAGTCCTGCTCGCTAAACTGCTCCGACTCGAATAGACGGTCACGGATCTGCTGGCTCCTGGCACCTAGCGCATAACCTCCATCACCGAAGCGACTAAATTGTTCTGCCGACATCACACGAGCGTTGGCTGACCACAGTCGTCCATGCTGAGGATTCACTACTTGTGGTAACTCTGTCTCGTCTATCCCCCACAAGTCTCCCTGGAAGGTTTTTGGTAATTGCGCCACATTAGCAGGATTAGTCCTCGATGGCACAGCTCCGGCAGGTTTCCAGCCGGCATTGCCTTCACTGTCGACTAACATCAAGTTTTGTACCGGGATCCCAAATGTTGTCGCCAGTGCCAGTCCCTCTTGCACGCTCGATATTGTCTCTAATCCCATCAGTTCCATATCGACGGCATAATCTTGGTGTGCCACCCAAGCAAGCGCATAGTCTTGTCCATTAACACGCTTAACCGGGCCAAATTGAGATAATAGCAGCGGATATTTGATACTCGATAAAGAACCCGGGAGTTTGATTACTTCTATCTCTGTGGTTAACGGCTCCTTGTCATCGATTGCTATCCAGGGCGGTATCGATATAGGCATTGGTAAATCCCCAGGCGACCCTGTTATTTGTGCCCACAACAATGGCCGGAGCGCCAGGTAAGGAGACGCCTGTCACTTGTATAGTCTCACCTGTAGCTGATGGGTAATTCAATTGAGCGCGGTACCAGATGATAGGTACCCCAAACGACAGATGCATATCATCGGACAGCATGGCTCGACCACTCATCGTTAAATCGCCGGTTACCGCCCAATTATTGCTGCCGATATCTAAGGGTTCTTCAATCGTGCTCATCAGGGCCGTCGCCAGCAATTGAGGTTCAAGCTCTGGAGTTAATACCTCTTCGGTCGGGAGAAGACTAGAGTCGAGCGCCGCCTGATAGGGGCTATTTTGCATCACGAATGCCAACATCTGCTCGCCATATAAACGCTGGATCTGAGTCAGAGCCATGTCTCGCTTTGGGGTATTGCCTTGCAGATCCAGATACATGCTATAGATAACCAGTAAACTATCTGCCGGTTGCCACGTTTGTGGGCTTGTCCCGGTGAGCAGGTATTCGAAAGAACTCAGGCTTTGCTCTGCTACTGCGGCGTTGACGCCATTGGCATAGGCCAGTAGTAGCAATTTTTGCTTTGGTTCCATCTTAGCGACCGTATTCTCGGCTCGCTTCCTCAGTTGATGAAAACGGCGAGACTTATCCAGATTTAACGCCTTTTCACCGAAGATTTCTGCGAGTTCACCAGCCGAGTTACGCCTAAGCAGATCCATCTGAAAGAATCTATCTTGTCCATGTGCAAAACCCAGAGCATAAGCCACATCTCGACGGTTTTGACCATGTATGACCGCAGTACCCAATCTGTCTCGCTCTATGGTAACAGATTCAAATAAATGGCCGCTGCGAAACTCCCCTGATAGCTTAGGCAGACTCAGATGTAGCCCAAAATAAGCTGTCGAAAGCAGAATAAAAATCAGCGAGAGGATCGGGATCAGGAGTGTTTTTATTATTTTAGTCATCAAGTTTCGTCATAATATTCATTATCATGACGATGACTATAACCTAAGTTACACTGATGTTAACTAAAACAATCTAGCATTATAATATTAAAAAGGCACTTAGAAATAGTAGCAGTGAAACCTGGATTTTGCATATTTGGTATTAACGCTTTACTCGATTAGAATAGCCACTTATAACAATGACATTATCAATAGTAAGTCAAAAACATGGCAAAACCCAATAAGAAAGGCCCCACACGCACTGTCGATATCTTCTGCGCTAAGTGCAAAACCCAGTTGTTTAAGTATCGCAAGGGTGGCAAAGGCGCTTTGGTGAAGTGCTTCAAGGAACGAATCGTCGCAGACTTCACTCACACGCCCTGCATCTGCCCCAATTGTGGGCAGGAGTTCGCCAGAGATACCTTAGTTCGAGGCACGCCGGCATTTAAGATGATAGGTGGTAAGGTGACATTTAAATAACCTTGCGTTCCCCTATAATATTTTGCTGATTACTGGTTAATTCTCGACACTATATTTGCCCTAATTTTTTCACCATAAAATCTAAAAATGCTCTGGTATTAAGCTTAGGATATTGAGCATCTTTGTAAATAGCATAAATCTCACCGCTGCCATTCTCCCTATGATTTACCGTCCAATCAGGCAAAATTGCCACTAGCTCTTTACTCTCAAGGTAAGGTTTGACCATCCACTCAGATAACAGGAGTACACCGCAACCTTTGAGTGCCGCGATTAACAAGGGCGAGCCTCCTTTAGATATCAAATTGCCCGTAACTGAGACCTTTCGCTTGCTTTTCCCCTTGTTGAAATACCAATGATGCCTCTGCCTCTCTTGGCTGATGAGTAAGCAGTTATGCTCAGCTAGATCACTGGGCTGTGTGATCGTTTTATGCTGCTCTACATAGACAGGTGATGCCGTTAACAACGGTACGATTTTCCAGTAATTTCCTAGCTTTTAAACCACTATCTTGGGGAACACCGATACGAATGGCGAGATCCACATTATCGCTATGAAGATCCACTAGCTTATTGTCTAGGTCTAAATCAATTTGCACATCCGGGTACATCTGCAAAAACTCAGGAATTATCGGCGCCAGACATAGGTTGCCAAAACTTTCGAACACAGAGATCCTTAACAAGCCTTGGGGAGTATCTTGGGTCCCTCGCATCTCAGCCAGCAAGATATCGGCATTTTCAACTAACTTGCCCGACTGTTGGTAAAAATAACGCCCCTCTTCGGTTAAAATTAGCTGACGAGTACTGCGCTTAAATAGTGTTGTTTTAAGCTGAGCCTCTAAATTATCGATATTGCGCGCGATAGAAGACGGCGCCATATGCAGAACCTGAGCAGCCTGAGAAAAGCTTCCAGAATCCACAACCTGATGAAACACCTTAATCTGTTCTAACATTTCCCATGCCTCAGTATCTCCAACATCATCTTTGCGATTTACGCAAAGCTGTTTCAGTTTATACGTGTATTCAGTTAATAGTTAGAATTATGCACAATTATGTCATCCCAATAAAGCCGATTTAAACCTCAATAAAGGACCAAAAGATGACAAAACGTATCGATATCGCCCAAACACAGCCAGCCGCATTAACTGCCATGATGTCAGTCGAGAATTATCTGGCAGAAACTAAACTATCGTCAGCACTAAAAGAGCTAATCAAGATCCGCGCATCCATGATTAATCAGTGCGCTTATTGTATTCAAATGCATACACAAGAGGCTTTGAAAGCAGGCATACCACCACAGAAGTTATTTGCAGTATCGGCCTGGAAAGAATCTCCCCTATTTGATGCTGCTGAGCGGGCGGTACTCGCCCTCACCGATGAGCTCACGCACGTTTCACAAGCGGGTCTAACCGACAGCACTTATCAAGCCTGTCTCGAGTTATTAGGTGAAGATCAGATAGCTCAAGTGATAATGCAGGTCATCATGATCAATGCCTGGAACCGTTTTTCAATAGCGACCAAGATGACTCATCAGCGAGCAGGTTAAAAATAGGAAGGTGATGTAACGGCTTAATAAAAATGACTCAGCTTGCTTTCAGTTAAGCTGATTCTTATGAATTTGGTGCTTATTTAATGCTTATACCCCGTTAAACAGATCCATGGCACTTCGGCTCATGGCTCTTACGCCTGTGCTAATAGTCAAAGGGTAGTCGGGGGCAAATTGACTCGAGTGAAGTGATGGTAAACTTTCCCCAGAAGCCTTACTGGCTTGATACAATTTAGGCTCTACGGCGCCAAGCCAGAATATGGTGATGGGACGCTTCTGGGATGTGAGACCATAGAGGCCAAAATCTTCACCGGCCATAACAGGCTCAGATTTAACCACATTAGTCTTACCTATCTCGCGCTCGATACTGGCTTGAACTGAGCTGGCTAACTCAGGGGCATTATAGGTAGAAGGTATGGTCTCATCTTCATGAACATAGACCACAGGCATTAAACTATCAGGCAGGCCTGCACTCATGGCTATGCCCTTTGTCATGCGCTTTATTGCGGCAATCTGTTGCTGACGAACTTGTGGATTATAAGATCTCAGGGTGAGCTGAAGTTTCACTTCATTGGAGATGATGTTGTGCTTAGCGCCCCCATGAATAGAACCAACGGTGATCACATTCGGCTCAAGTGGTGAGATCTCTCGACTCGATATGGTCTGCAGCGCCATCACAGTCCGTGCGGCTAACACCACAGGGTCGATAGTCATGTGGGGATAGGCGCCATGGCCTCCCTTGCCTTTAATGGTGATATCCACCGACCTCTTCCGCGGGTTGTGCCACCATCATCAGGGTGCCCTGCCAACCGATTGATTATCTGCATCAGTTGTGGTCACAACTGATGCAGATGCAAATATAGCTTTTCAAGTCCAGGTATGGCTTTACTGACAGATAGTGCTAATGATGAGTCAAGGCTGCACTTTCAAAAACACGCTACAAACTCGTAGCTCGTAGCAAGTAGCTAAGTAGCTAAGTAGCTAAGTAGCTAAGTAGCTAAGAAGCTAAGAAGCCTAAAGCTTACAACTGATAATTAAAGGTCAGCTTGGCATTACGCTCTTCACCTGGCATGCCACCGAGGAACATGGCCTTGTTGTAGTAAGTCTCATTGAACAAGTTGTTGACGTTCAACTGTAGCTTCCAGTTATCGGCCTGATAGCTGATGGCCGAATCAAATACCGTATAACTTGGCACATGACCATTGAGAATACCAAATGAGCTTGAGTTCGTGCTGCGATCGTCGACGTATTTTGCACCTAAGCTGATATCGACTGGGCTAGAGAGTGAGAACCACTCGGCGCCATAGGTGACCCAAGCACTGGCTGTCACATAAGGCACGCCCTTTTGACGAGTATCATAGCTGCTGCGATTGGGATCTTTCTTATCACGCGCATCTTGGTAAACACCGTTAACGTTGATCATCCACTGCTCATTCAAATGAGCGTTCATGTCTAACTCGACACCTGTGGTCACTTCCTTGCCGTCATAGAAGTTTTTCGGCACGTTTGGCCCTGAAACATCTTCTTCATAAGCTGGATTTGAGTATTGCAGATTAGTGCGTGAGCTCTTGAAGAACACCAAGGAGGTCAGCATCTGATCATCAAATGCCTTGAAGCGCATGCCTAGGTCGTCACTCTCCGACTCTGAATCCAGTCTGTCTGAACCATCACCTTTTACACCACCTAGCATGCTGTAAGCCGTGCGGCCTTTAGAGTGATTGACGAAAAATGACAGGTCATCGGTCGGCATATAGGTCACGCCTAAGTTATAGGTGATACCATTATCTGAACTATCCGCCCTTGGGGTGGGGTCGGCGGCACTGGCGCGATAACGCGCATCGACACCGAAGTGCTCATAGCTTTGCTTTATCTCGTTAAACGCCACGCCTACACGTGTAGTAAAGCCATAACCAAAGTAACCGACATGCTGCAGGCCAACGCCCCAGGCACTCACCTTCTTGTTGTAGTTGCTGGTCAGCAGAGGATCGTAATCCTCGAAGGAGCCTTCGCCCCAGTTAGGATCTCGAATATCATAGATATAAGGATGTTGCCCCTGATAGATGACATCACCCGCCTTGTTCTTTATGACCTTATCGGCATCATAAATCGAATACTGCTTGGAGCGTATATCACGGTCTTCAAAATTGGCATTAACTAACAGTTCATTATCTATACCGGCAAGTTCGAAATCGTATCTCAAGTCGGCGAAATACTGCCATGAGGTCTCATCGGCCGAGGCTTTACGATACTCCTGACGGCGAGCCGCAAACGGGTAAAGTACACCGTCTTCAAGCAGTGGCGCACGAGGGTCAGCATTGATGGTGCCCCGGCGATCCCAATATACATAGTTGTAGGCGCCAGTTTGGCGGGTGAAACCTGAGCTGTAATCACGATATTGCAGCTGCTGATTCAAAAATAGATTTTCGTTGAAGAAGATATTGTGGGTCAGCTTAAATCTCAGCTCTTCGCCTGCGTTGTCTTTCGCTATCGGTGAAATAATACCAGCATGGCCGAAAGCATAAGGGGTTAAACCATCACTGGCAGATAATGAATCGGCTAGTTGCTGACGTTGCTCATCGGTCAGTTGAATGCCTTTGCCTTCTGGGTCGTTGATTAGATCTTGCCAACTGGCTTCTCCGGCAGTTTTCCCGCCGACAGATTCAGCATTATAGATGCGAATGGGATGACCGATAGAATCGACTGCGATGGCATCCTTGATATATGCAGCCGACAGCATTAAGTCCTGGCTGTCGTCGAACACATATTTGATTGAGGTATAGACTTCATCGCGATCGGTACCTATATCACGATAGCCGTCACTGCGAGCCGTTTTAGCAACGACGCGGTAGGCCAGCTTGTCAGTCAATCCCCCCGTGCTATCGATACTCAGCGCATAGGAATCCCATTGACCCAGCTCGACACCAATATCGTGGCGACTGTCAAATTCAGGCTTCTTCTCGATAAGGTTAATCACGCCGCCGGCGCTGCCCATACCATACAAACCTGTCGCCGGGCCTTTGAGCACTTCTACCGACTCAACATTAGTCAGAGAGCGTGTTGGATTAAAGGTGTTGCCAAGTCCTGCGCCGCCATACATGCCGTCATAGGTATAGTTAGCACCGAGTCCGCGGATCACTAAGTTATCACCAATACCATAGTTATTACCCGCCTGCGTCACACCACTGATATTACGCACCAGATCTTGCAGATTATTCACGCCTTGGGCATTGATTAGCTCTTCATCGACGATGACGACGGCCGCAGGTGTTTCCATTAATGACATATTTGACTTTGTCGCTAGACCCGAATTCATGACCACTTGGTTTTGTCTTCCATAGACAGTGATACGCTCTATATCCTTGTTTTTCAGCTCTGCCGCTTGCACTTTCTCTGGCGCTTGAGCCTGCTCATTAGCTGACAGAAGCCCAGGTAAAAAAGCTGATGCGCACGCGACAGCAAGTAGTGAAAAACGAAATTGTTGCATCGATATTATCCCCCATTAGTATTATGGGCGGAATGATAATGATTATTGATAGCATTACAACAGGCATTTCACATGCCAATACAAAAATGTGACCTTGGTATCCATTTGAGCGAGTTTTTCGATGTTTTTTACAAAGTAAATGCCAAGAAAAAACCTTTATTTTACTCTTGAATATTATTCACTAATGAACCAAACAAGAATCAAGACTGATAGTTACGCCTTCTCAGACCCGCAAACAGACCTAGGCCCAAAAGAGAAATTAATGAAAATGCCCCGCCGCCATGACCTTTACTACTAGAATCTCCTCCTGTATATACTGTGTCTCTATCGCTACTCTCCAGCGGCAAGGCATATAAATTATCTGTATCAGCAGAACTTATGCTGGCGACAATATCGTCGAAGCCCACTTCGTATAGATCCACCAACACGTCATAATAGTCGGTATAATAGCCATTATGCAGCGTGGTCAAGACTTCAAAATCATCATCACTCGAGTCACCCAGTATGGTAAAAATATCTGTGCTGTAATAATGCACCCAAGGACCACCGTCTCGGCTCAAGTAGAGCTCTGCGTAGACATCGGCGACCTCGACCGCATCGGGCCCATAGACATCGGCATCGAAGGTCACACTAAAGGTTTGAAAAAAACCGTCAGCATCATCATCGACGAACAGGCGACTGCTGGCTTCATAGATTGAAAACTCATGATAGATGGGGTTAGAAAAGGCCTTGGGTATAGTCGACTGAACATAGTCACTGACTGTTTTTAACCCGCTTTTCTGCAGAGAGTACTGAAGCGAAATATTGCCATTTTTATGGTCGGCAATGACCTCTTCTCGAGATTTAGCTTTTATACTGGGTAGGATAAGTTGCACATGTTGCTGCAACTGGCTTAATCGCGTATTCAGCTCATCTTGTTGCACGGATTGGACTTGATTTCCAACTGAAAACGCCTGTAAGTTTACCCTCTCTATCTGGCTGGCACCCTGTTCGTCACTCGCATAAGCACTTGGAATAAACGATATTAAGGCCCCTGCAATCAAACTTAATGCAGATATTCGCTTGCCCACCCAAGATTGAGTACCTGAGCTAACTCTGGTTTCTGTATCTATTTTTACGCAATTACACTCTCTGGCTTGATTCTTTATGTTCACATTCATCATATAAACCTCAATATTCTGTCGTTGAGACCATTAAAGACGATTTAAGGTGAACATAAGCTGAACGCTAAAAATGCTATGGAGTAAAATTCGAAGGCAAGTTCCCCTGCGGCTCTAATGCATTAAGCATTGTCATCTTGGGTTCATCTTAGCTGAGGTATAACTATAAGAGCACCACTGGCGCCCATTGAACTGACTCGTTCATGGCTTTGATTTCTTAGACAAGCGCTTTAAAACTTGTGTCTTAAGAATGGGATATTTACACTGATAACAAATAAAGGCATTTAAACATCGGACATACTCAATGAAATTGGCTTCGAGCTTCATATTAGCTTTACTCACATCGGCTTGTTTACTGTTTCCGCTACAGGGAGTGGCCTCGAGTGTGACTAAGCTATCACTGGTTTCAGCTATAATATCAGTCAATGCCGTTAGCTTAAGTTCGATGAGCATCGCCGCTCAGTCTAAAAAGCCTCCGTATAAGTTAAGAGTCACCAGTTCTCAACAGGCTATTCAGTTAGTCAAGCGTCAATATCCGGGCAAGGTACTCAAGGTGCAATCGAGCCGAGTCAAGGGCAATCCTGGTTACCGAGTCAAGTTATTATCCAGTTCCGGTGCCGTATTTTATGTGTCTGTCGATGCCAAAACCGGCAGTGTGCGTAGAAACTAATTTGCAACTTAAAGACTTAACATGATGAATTTACACAGGTGATCCAATGCGAATACTGTTAGTTGAAGATGATATCGAACTACAAAACAATCTTAAACAGCACCTGCTCGATGCCAATTTCACCTTGGATGTGGCCAGTGACGGAGAAGATGGTTTGTTTCAGGGAAGTGAGTATATCTATGATGCCGCGATCATAGATATCGGATTACCTAAGCTGAACGGCATCGAACTGATCACTAAACTCAGAGAGCAAGAGATAGACTTTCCCATCTTGATCTTAACCGCCCGTGATAGCTGGCAAGATAAGGTAGAGGGCTTAGATGCCGGCGCCGATGATTACCTGACGAAACCTTTCCATCCTGAAGAGCTGATCGCCCGGCTCAATGCCTTGATCCGTCGCTCGGCAGGCAAGGCCAGTCCACTGGTCTACAATGGACCTTTCAGCATCAATACCAGTACGCTAGAGGTTAAGAAGTCCGGTCAGCTAATGAATTTAAGCAGCTCTGAATACAAGCTATTCGAGTTTTTTATGCTGCACCCAGGAGAGGTTAAATCTAAGACTGTGCTGATTGAGCATATCTACGATCAAGACTTCGACTTAGACTCTAACGTGATCGAGGTCTTTATTCGCAGGTTGCGCAAGAAGTTAGATCCAGACAATCAGCTCGGACTGATAGAAACATTGAGGGGACAAGGTTATCGTTTGAAGCCACTGGCTCGCGGTGAACAGCACACTGAAGATGGACCGGATGCTAAATAAACTATCAAACCTGATGAATTCACTCAAGGCACGCCTGATTATCAGCGCGCTCTTGCTGATCCTAATCTTACTGCCCTTGATTGGTTTTACCCTGAACGATGCATTCAAACAACAAGTCTCGGCATCGGCCAAAAATGAATTAAAAGCCTATCTCTACTCAATTTTAGCCGTGACCGAGGTGGATAACGGCCAACTTATGATGCCCGAAGCCTTAGCAGAGAATCAATTTAATGTGATTCAATCTGGCTTATTTGCACTCATTTCAACGCCAAATCCCGATAGCAAAAAAAACAGTGTCAGTTGGCAATCCAACTCACTTCTAGGGCTGGACTTGCCCGAGAACTTGCCCCAGCCAGAGATAGGTCAAAGTGAGTTTAAGGAGATAGAGATTGATGGCAAGCCCCATATTATCTACAGCTACAGCGCTAGTTTCGAACGTAAAGTCTTATCCAATGATGGATTGAATGTTGACTATGTCGCCTTCCCAATCACGGTGCACATCATTAAAGATCAACTCGACTACCAGGACCAAATAGATTTATTCAGTCAACATCTTTGGAGCTGGTTACTGATCTTGATGGTTTTCCTGGTATTAGTTCAGCTGGCTTGGCTGCTTTGGACTCTCAAGCCCTTGGCTCAGTTTACGCGAGAACTTAACGAGATAGAGCAAGGCAAGGCCATGCAGCTTCAGGCAAAGTATCCCAATGAACTGCAAGCTGTAGCGAGACAACTCAACACCCTGCTCAACACCGAGCAGCGCCAGCGAAAACGTTACCGCAATGCCCTAGCGGATCTGGCCCATAGCCTAAAAACGCCACTGGCAGTGATTCAAAGTCAGAAAGGTTTGAGCAAGAGTTCATTCGAGCAAACCAATATCATTAGCCGCATCATAAGTCATCAACTCAAACGAGCACAAACGGCAGCCGGGTCATCCTGGCACTTAGGCGTTAATGTCATGTCGGTGTCAGATAAGCTAGTGAGGACCTTGCCAAAAATATACCGTGAACCTCAGATAGAGATAAACTCTAGTGTCGACAAACTGTGTATTTTCAAGGGTGACGAAGCCGATTTAATCGAAATATTAGGTAACTTGCTCGACAATGCCTGTAAGGCTGCCAAGGCTCGAGTGCACCTGACCGTCAGCATGAAAGACACCAGACTCAACATAGATATAGAGGATGATGGCCCGGGAGTATCACCCGAACTTGAGAGTGAAATCTTCGAACGCGGCATACGCGCCGACTCCTACCAACAGGGAAACGGCATAGGACTGGCCATAGTTCGTGATTTGGTTGACAGTTATCAGGGCCAACTTTCAGTGTCTCGCTCAGATACGCTGGGCGGCGCCAAATTTAGCCTGAGCTTTAGCTAATCCGAGCAGATATTACCAGAAGAAAATAGCATCACTTAACGATAAGCAGAGATCAACTCATCTCAAAACCAGTGACACTATTGCTAATTACTTAGCCCTGATTTGTCATCAGATAGATATTGGTTGATGGGGGATTCCCGTCAACATCTGCATCCCTAGGAGGAATTATAATTTGAGGGGCTATCTGGATTACTGATATCGATGGCGTAATAACGAGTTAGCTAACGAGTCTGTATTTCCTGCTAACTTAGCAACTTCACTCTTATTTAACCTTGTCATCCCCGAAGAAGACCCCTGAAGCCTAGCTGAAACCTATTTTCCTATTGAGTGTTCAATAAACTTCTTCGATAATCCACACAGCCAAAATTCTTGGCGCTTATGAGACATTCACATTGCAGTTAATTTGGCTAGATAATCTACACCGCAGAGGCGTCTACGGCTTTTACCGCAGTTACATGCCCTATACCCGCATCAGTCGAAAAGAGCAGATAGCCTTATTGATAAATGATAATGAACACACTTACCCCGCTGACTCTGACATCAAAGCTGAGAAGATAAGTTTATTGATAAATGATGATGAACACACTTGCCCCCCTGGCTCATACATTAAAGCAGAGCAGATTCTTGCAAGTCTCAGGCTTAGGCCTATTGGAGAATTTAACTTACTGAACGGTATGCTGGTTCACCCAGACCATAGAGGAAAAGGTATAGGCCACCAGCTAATGCAGCGAGTAGCAGATAAACTGACAGCAAAAGAAACCTATCTGTTTTCTCTACCACACCTGGTGGGATTTTACCGAAAGCATGGATTTAGCCAAGATGTCCAAGCCCCGAATGATATCCAACAGCTTTTTGATAAATATACCAACCAAGGTAAAGACCTTGTCATGATGGGCTATACCAAAGTAAACAATCAGAATTTGTGATTTAACCTTTCTCTTGCCGTTGCGCTTGCCTTGGTAAGCTAAATAAGGCATCGACTTGAGCAACTTATAGCCCAGCCAGATCATCAGAGTGGCAAAACAGATCCTTAACGGCTTCATCTGACCTCCGCGAAGGACTCTCTAAAACAGAAAACAAACCATGGTGAGAGCCCGAATAAACAGGGCTTCAACCGGTTCAAAAATAGCGGCAAGCACAAGAGTAGAGCTGACAACCAGAATCACTCTGGTCGTGGTTTCTCTTTTAACTGGCTGACTCTTTGATGGTGACATCCTGGTTACCTTTTACGCGTTTTAATCTAAGTTCAATAGGTGATTAGTACACATAATGGAATAGACTCACCATGCGTATTAATCGCTCACCAAAAAAATTAAACACTAAATTATCAGTTTAATAGATAATAACAGTTGCACGAGAACCAACAAATAGATTATCAGGAAGTTTAGCATGACAAATAAGAAAATAGCCATCTTCGTCGATGTACAGAATATCTACTACACCTGTCGTCAGGCCTATGGCCGCCAGTTTAACTACCGTAAACTATGGCAACACATTGGCCATAAAGGAGACATTGTCTCAGCCACGGCCTACGCTATTCATAAAGGCGACGAAGGTCAGCTTAAATTTCAGGATGCACTCAAACACATAGGCTTCGATATTAAGCTAAAACCATTTATTCAGCGCAGTGATGGCTCGGCAAAAGGCGATTGGGACGTGGGGATAGCCATCGATGTGATGGAGGCGGCTGCGGAAGTGGATACTATCATCCTGCTCTCCGGCGATGGTGATTTCGACTTACTCATGCTCAAGATTTATCAAAAGTATGGCGTCGATACTCAGGTCTATGGAGTCCCGGCCTTAACCGCCAAGTCTCTTATCGATGCCAGTTGCAAATTTATTGAAATCGATGAGGCTTTACTGCTTTAACGCAGAAGAAAAAACGATTAAAAAATGAAGTCGTAATTCACAATGCAAAACAATGAGTTAACCAGATAAGATCACTTTAATTCATCATAAAAAAATTGAAAGTTAGATTTATTTATCATCTGTAGTGAACTTTGTTCGAGATAGTGACTCTGACTATATGAAGCAAGTTGAGTGTAACTTGTTTCATGTTTTCATCATGGTTCATCACCTCCCTGTTAGAGGGCTCAATGAGCTCTCAACTGAAAGGTAAGTTAAGTTAATTTGCTAGCGCTTAGTGCTTACCAGTTCAGAACTTATTCTATTAAGAATGTTTGGCACCTCATTGAGGTGCCATTTTTTTTGCTTATTTAAATAATTGTTAAAATAACTAGCTTTTAAAATTTAAACTTTTATCTAACTGAACCACGATCGATGGATGATAGCCCACTCTCGCCTGGCTATAGATCTGCTTAATTTCGGTCTCATAGCCGGCTATTAGCAACTCAGAGTAGAGTGGTCTGACAAACTTACCTCGACCAATACGAATAAGATAATCACTCAATGCAGGTAATACAGGATCGTAGTGATTACGGATAGCCACCCTAAACCAATCACAGGCAATTTCTGCGTTAGTCGATTGAGTCAGGTTAAAGCATTCATCTAACTCCATCAGCTGCTCTTGACTCAGTGCCTCAGGCAGTGAATTTAAGAAGTACTGCCAATGATGAACCCGCCAGCTATCAGTCTCTAACGAGCTTGCTGGTGTACCTTGTAGCCAAGACTCTATGCCTGCTTCGACTTTATCTAAACTGTTTGATACCGGCGCAGTAAACCAGTCTGGCATGCCACAACCATAGACCCATTCCAGCAACTCAGCCTCGCTGAGCTTATCACCATGTTCAACGAGTAGCGTCTGCTTGGCATATTCGATAAATGTTTCTGTGGTTATCGCCTCGAATGCAAAGTGCTGCACATAGGTATAAAGAAACTTATCGAATGCCTCACGACCCAAGCGGCGCTCCAGATCATGGACAAACATGGACGCCTTATCATAAGTGAAACGATTGAAGGCCTCATTGGGATCTTGTGTCTGCACATTGGCTGGCAAGTTCTGTTCGGCGAGTTCAGTGGCTGCCAGCTCCTCCTTCAAGCGACCATATTCCAATACCAATTCCAACTCGGCTTGCTCTTTACCAAACACAGCCTCGACGATACGATTAGTAAAATAGGTGGTAAAGCCCTCATTGAGCCAAAGATCTCGCCAGGTGGCATTACTGACAAGGTTTCCAGTCCAGGAGTGGGCCAACTCATGAGCCACGGTAGACACCAGACTCTTGTCTCCTGCGATCAGGGTCGGCGTAATAAATGCCAAGCGAGGGTTTTCCATGCCACCAAAGGGGAAACTAGGTGGCAAGACTATCATGTCATAACGCCCCCAGGGATAAGGCCCCAGCAGAGACTCGGCGATTTCTACCATCAGCTCGGTATCTTCAAACTCTTTGACCGCTGCATCTAACACTTCGGGCTCAGCATAGACCCCGGTACGATCGCCTATTTTACCGAAGGCGAGATCTCCCACCGCTATGGCCAAGAGATGAGTCGGCATGGATTTCTCCATAAAGAAAGAGAACTCCCCATCCAGACTCGCCGTCGCATCGTTCATGGCACTCATCACAGCCCGCATGCCAACAGGCACCTTAACAATTGCCTCGAACGTGATGCGGGCCTTAGGGCTATCTTGCAAGGGGATCCAACTTCTGGCATTAACGGGCTGAGATTGGCTGAATAGAAATGGCAAAGACTTACCACTGGTTTGCTCTGGAGTTAACCATTGCAGACCTTGGGCATTGGGTGAGGTCTGATAATACAGCTTCACACTTGCAGTCTGGCTCAGCAGAGAAATATTAAGTCTCTCGCCTAATATGAGGTCGTGTTTATCAATACTAAATGTTAAGGCATCATCCTTATCATCCCGTACCTCCAGTATGGTGAGATCGCGAAGATCTAACCATAAATGACGACAACTGGTATCGATATAATCCAGCGTTAACTCGGCAACACCTGTTAACTGTTTAGCAGCAAAATCGACTTCGAGATCTAATGCTAAATGCTTGACTCTAATTTCATCGACATTAGCAAATGAATGATAGTCACGATTATTATCCCATTGATTTGACAATATAATTTCCTTTTAGTCATTACGAATTAACTTGAGGCATCAAATATAAATAGCCTGACACATGTATATAAAGTTTAATATCATCGATAACACATACCACCAATATTAATGATTATCTTAAACACTGCCGGTGAACGTGTCATTGCAATTGACTTCATTTAACTTAGATGAAACACTTGAGGATATTGTATACAAAAACACATTTCGAGGGAACACGCCGTGCAAACGTTTAAACTTTTATCATTAACGGGTCTGCTTAGCCTAAGTGCCTGCCATTCATCGATTGAAGAAGATCCAACCAGTTTAGCCGCGGTTTTATCTCAAAATCATGCCTGTAGTGACACCATAGTCATACGTTCACAAGCCCTAACAACAGAGCAGATAGCCGAGGCTTGTACGCTAATGGGCAAACAAGAAGCTAAATTTCATCAGCTATTTGGTACCCAAGGTAAGCCTGTCGCCAACGACAACAACATGAGTATGCGAGCCAACGTCTATCATTCTCGCGAAGATTACACTCAGTATGTAACCACTCACTTCGATGTACCCAGCGACAATGGCGGTATGTTCCTCGAAGGCTTACCGGGCCAAGCAGACAATCAGGCAGAATTTGTCGCCTATGAAAAGAAGGGACAGATTTGGAACTTAGCCCATGAATATGTGCATTATCTGGATGGCCACTTTAACTTATATGGTGATTTTTGTGCCTCTCTGCACGACTCCCACAGTGCACCAGAATACTGCCCGAAGCCTGCACCACTCTTGCCCTATTTGATCTGGTGGAGTGAAGGATTAGGTGAATATGTCTCCCGAGGAGATGATAATCAAGCCGCTATCGACTTGGCTAAAAAATCCCTACTGGGCAATACTGAGTACGCACTGAGTGAGCTATTTAATACTGGCTACGAGATAAATGGCGGCACCGACAGAGTCTATCGTTGGGGATATTTATCGGTTCGCTTTATGATGGAAAACCACAAAGATAAAATCGACAATATGCTCACCTTCACCCGTAAGGGAGACTACCCAAGGTACCAGGCATTAGTTAAGCAATGGGGCACGAGTATGGATGATGAATTTAAGACCTGGTTGGTTGAACTCACCAGCTAATCTTATTCATTTTAGACGTTGGAGAAAGTGGGCTGGAAAATATTTTATCTTTTTTCCAATAAAAGATGAACTATCCGCATAAATGGCACTCTGACACTATGACCCGAATTATCGGCTTGTGTTTAACGTTAAATTGAAGTCGTTTCATTGTTCATCATCACTCCCTTTTAGATAGTTTCTAGCGCAACTGTCACCCTATTCCAAATTTGGAACATGTAGCGACCCGATTAGGTCGCTTTTTTTTGTTTGAATTTTGCATGAAACGGTAAAGAGCTGAGAAGCTAATCCTAGAACCTAGAAGCTAGGAACTGCAGTAAGAAACAGGATCAAAAAAGGCCTCAGATGAGGCCTTTTTAACATTATCAGTCTAGCAATATGCAGCTTGTAGACTTAAAGGCGAATGCCCACTTTGGCTAAATCTTTAGCTGTCACACTACGTGGTAATGGCACATAACCATCTTTCTCTACGATTTGCTGACCTTGCTTGGACAATGCAAACTTCAAGAATTCACGGTCCATTGGTGATAGTTCTTTGTTCGGATGCTTGTTCACATAAATATAAAGATAACGAGATAATGGGTAAACACCACTTGCCGCATTGGCCGCATTTGCTTCGATATACTTAGTCCCCTTCTTCGCAATGGCCACCGCCCTCACACCAGCAGTCTTGTAGCCGATACCCGAGTAACCTATGGCATTGAGTGACTGAGACACAGATTGAACCACAGATGCAGAACCTGGTTGCTCATTCACATTCGCCTTGAAATCACCTTTACACAATGCTTTCTTCTTGAAGTAACCATAAGTACCCGATACTGAATTACGACCATAAAGCTGTACATCACGAGCAAACCAACTACCTTCCAGACCCAAGTCGCCCCAACGTTTAACTTCGCTGCCACCACATTTATGCGTCGCCGAGAAGATGTTGTCAATCTGTTCGATGCTCAGGCCTTTAATTGGGTTATCTTTATGAACAAATACCGCTAAGGCATCGATAGCGACACGAATCACCGTAGGCTGGTAGCCATAATGCTTCTCGAACGCTTCAACTTCATTAGGCTTCATCTTGCGGCTCATAGGACCGAATTGAGACGTCCCTTCCGTGAGCGCTGGAGGCGCAGTAGAAGAGCCAGCCGCTTGAATTTGGATGTTCACGTTAGGATACATCTCTTTAAACTCTTCGGCCCAAAGTGTCATCATGTTAGCCAGAGTATCTGAGCCTACAGAAGATAGGGTACCCGATACGCCGCTTGTTTTTTCATAAACAGGTAGTGACGGATCGATTGCAGCGATTGATGCTGCAGAGAATAAACTAGCGGCTGTTAAACTAACCGCGCCGACAAGCTGTTTCAGTTTCATTCTTTGCTCCAGTGTTAAGCGTACTTGCTCATTAATTGAATTAACATTTAAGTTGCAGCCAGTATCTGTTTCTATGATGACAAGTCTATTACTCTGGTGTGACACTTAGATGACAATGTGCGTTTTAAGTGAATTTTTAATGTCTAATACCATTCCGAGTAAGTATCTGATAATTCAGCGGGAGTTCAAAGCTCTGTAGGCAAGGTCTCTATATTGCTCCTGCAATATAGAGATTCACCACATCCATGTGGCTTGCGGATGCTTGAAGCTAATAGTTATTCTATATCAAAAGTATCTAATGCAGCATAAAGGGCTTTGAAACCCGCACTGTGTGAGGCTCTCAGTGTTTCCACTTCGGTGTTGCATTGACTTAAAAGGGAATACCATTTCCTCATCAATGCGCCTTGAATTGAAAAAACCGAGAGCCTCTGAACTGACCAGATACTTATATGGGATGGTATAAGCTAGTTATTATTTATGTGCATGATAAAAGCAAAAAAGCAGACTCAAGGTCTGCTTTTTTATGAACTCACGAGCCCAATCACTTATTTAATTTTTGTGGTGAGTCCCTTCGATGAGATTAGTCGGGATAACGAAGCTAAATGTACTGCCCTTACCAAGTTCACTGTCAATCATTAACTCACTCTGATGATTACTCAGGGCATGTTTAGTGATGGCCAAGCCTAATCCCGTACCGCCTCTTTGACGGGTTCTGGCACTGTCCACTCGATAAAAACGTTCGGTTAACCTGCCAATATGCTGGGGCGCAATACCGTCACCACTGTCAGTGACACTAAATAAGCCACCTGTCGCGACTCGTTGCCAACATACCCTTATCTGCCCACCTGGCTCTGTATATCGAATCGCATTAGAGATAAGGTTAGAGCAAGCACTCCTGAGCTCAATTTCATTACCATAGAGATGATAGTCAGGCTCACAAGCAAAACTTAGATGGTATTCCCCCTGAGACAGCGCGTTAGCTTCCTCTTTTAACACCTCGAACATATGGTCCATATTGATGATATTGCTTAAATTCAATTCAACTGAATCTTCTATCCTAGACAGGACTAAGAGTTGTTCGACCATAGAGCGCATGCGATTGGTTTGTTGCTGCATCTGCTCAATCGCCTTAACATTTGGCGAGCCTGGCTCTGCCATGGACTGCATCATTTCCAGATAACCTTGCAGCACTGTGAGTGGGGTTTTCAATTCGTGAGACACGTTAGCGACAAAATCTTTACGCATCCCCTCGAGTTGCCTCACCCGGGTAATATCTCTGGCGATAAGCAGAAACTGCCCCGAGCCATAGCCCATGATACGGATCTCCAAGATGCGTCCCTCACAGAGTGGCGATGCCAACTCGAATGGCTCTTGATAGGCGGCTTTCTGCAAATAATTAGAAAAATCAGGATGACGAATTAAGTTATCGATTCTCTGGCCGCTATCCAGTGGCCAGACAAAACCCAATAACAGCTGGGCAAGCTTGTTACACCAGATGATGTTGTGCTCAGAATCTAACACCACAGCAGCATCGGGAAGTGCCTCTGCACCTTGCCTGAAGCGGCCAAGCAGAAACGCTAATTGGGAAACACGTTTACGGTTTTTCCCCTGCAGGCGATAAATACCATTGAAGACACCTTCCCAACTACCGCGACCATTGGGCGGGGTTAGCCTTCTGTCACGCCATAACCAGAAGTTGAGTTTGGAGAGCTGGCGATAATGCCAGAACAGCAATGCCAGAGACCCTAGCAGGAGAACCCAGACAACCTCGCCCAGGAGCAGACCAAGAATAAAGCATAACACCAGATAAGTGACTAACCGAGATAGCAGCCGATAACCCGAATATGAATCAAACATAAAAATCGCATCGAAACCATAGGTAAGAGACGGGCACAAGATAACCTAAATTAGATCTCGTGCCTAACGCTTTCAAGCTCAGTTACAGTCTCGTTGAGAATCGGTAACCCGCACCGCGAACCGTTTGAATCAAATGATCGTGTTCAGATGGCTCAATCGCCTTACGCAGACGCCTGATATGCACATCGACCGTTCTGTCTTCTACATAGACATTGGTGCCCCAAACATTATCGAGTAACTGCTCACGACTGTAGACTCGCTCAGGATGAGTCATAAAAAAATGCAGTAACCTGAATTCTGTCGGCCCCATTTCCAATACCTGATCCCCTACGGTCACTCTGTGACTGACAGGGTCTAACATAAGCCCCTGAACATCTATAGGTTCTTCTGAGCTGGTAGGAGAGCTGCGGCGTAGCACAGCCTTGATTCTAGCCACTAACTCTTTCGGAGAGAAAGGCTTAGTGATGTAGTCGTCGGCGCCCACTTCCAGGCCACGCACCTTATCTTCCTCTTCACCACGCGCCGTGAGCATGATGATAGGGATCCGACGAGTAAACTCATCCTGACGCAGACGCTTTGCCAGTTGGATTCCGCTGCCGCCAGGAAACATCCAATCTAATAAAATAAGATCGGGATACGGCTCCGATATCATGTTTAGTGCGGAATCGAAATCTTCAGCCGATGTAGTGGTAAAACCATGTTGCTCTAGAACAAATTTCAGCATCTCTCGGATAGCTAACTCATCTTCAACAATTAATATCTTAGCAGTCATATGCAATCTTCTGTCAGTGAATGTTCGCGCATCTATTATTGCGTCAGTTTTATTACAAAATTATGATCGGCTGGCTTATATTGTCATAAAGTGCAGATTATTGTTATAAAACTTGTATAAACGGGTAAAAATTCAGCATAAAAAAAGGAGGCCTAAGCCTCCTTGTTCTCGCGTTGTTCTTTAATCAGCACAATTAGAACTTATGTTCGATGCCAAGACCGAGGAATTTGTCATCGTTTTCAATATTTTCATATGAACGATTAGTGTAGAAAGCAATAAGCTTAGTCGGCTTACCGAGTTTGTAATCGGCGCCCACAGACCATGAATCACCCTTGTTTTCCATGTCCTGATACTGAGTTTTAAGCACGATGGCATCGATAGTGTAAGACGCGCTTAGCAGGTAACCTGTGTAGCTGTCACCATCGAAAGGATTAACCACATTATTGTCGTATGCATAAACCTTCTCTTCCTGTTGGTACATGGCGCCAAGTTTAAATCCGGCAATCTTGCCCTGAACAGTTGCACGAGCGACTTGGTAGCCTTTGACGTCTGAGTCATAGGCGATAGAGGCATAGATAGGTGACTTCTTAAGGCCCTTGTCACCATACATGGCCGCCAAACTGTAACCATCTTGCTCTAACTGAGCACTGTCAGCACTTGCCACATAAGTCACACCAAACTTAACACCACTGAAAGAAGGCGTGACATACGTGGCGGTCTGGGCCAGGCGATTTTCGCCCTTAAATAGCTTCTTGATATCGCCAGACATATCGTTAAACAGGTCAATTTTACCTTGGGACTGTTTAAGCATAGTATCGTTACGACCCACAGCAATTGAACCGAAACCGCCTCGTAGACCCACAAATTGGTTACGTGCCTTGAAATTCTCTTTGTCGTCATCACCGGTATCAACTTCATACTCGATAGTATAAAACACCTCTAACGAGCTGCTAAGCTCGAACGCTCCCTTCACACCAAAACGTGACGCGTTACTTTGAATCCTAGTCTCTGAATCACCGTTAACATCATTAGACTGAGCCGTGATGTTCAACTTACCGTAGACAGTGAGAGGATCTGCCGCATGTGCAGAAGCTAGAGTAGCAGTAGCAAGCGCAGAAGCGAGTAAAGTTTTACAAAAAACGTTCATCATTTAATCCTTTCGACGTATCTGTTCGTCTGGGTTATTGGTTTGGACGGGCGGAAGTTTGCAATGTTTCTGTTGCAGTTTTATTTCAATCTAGAACAATTTTCATAAAAACCAGAAACTAAGAGGAAAAATAAAAATAAACCCCATATACATCAAGGTCTACAGAGCAACACATTTTTAATGTGACAGTTTTATGAATTATCCTGAACCCTGCCATATTCATAAGTATTTTCAGGTTTACCAGAGAGTGACAATGTCTTACACTGCGGCTTCATTTTTTGATTGAGCGCTTATTATGTGGTTAAAAACCTGAC
>NZ_ABIC01000025.1 GCF_000172075.1 Shewanella benthica KT99 | reverse complement strand
CAACGACTATCGCCCTAGTGTTATCAACTTCTACAATGGCATTTGAAACTCCTGCAATTAACTCTAATCAAACACTTCTCGCAGGTGCTCCACACATCAAGTTTAAGCCTGTTGAACTGGCCGGCGCTCCACACATCAAGTTCAAGCCTGTTGAGCTAGCTGGCGCTCCACACATCAAGTTTAAGCCTGTTGAACTGGCTGGCGCTCCACACATTAAGTTCAAGCCTGTTGAACTCGCTGGTGCTCCACATATCAAGTTCAAGCCTGTTGAACTCGCCGGTGCTCCACATATCAAGTTCAAGCCTGTTGAACTCGCCGGTGCTCCACACATCAAGTTCAAGCCTATTGAGCTAGCTGGCGCTCCACACATTAAGTTCAAGCCTGTTGAACTCGCTGGTGCTCCACATATCAAGTTCATCAACCAAGAAATCGCTTAAGGTCTAGGAGAATTATTATGTTTGATTCAATTAAGAAAGCACTTGGTCTTAATAGTAAGCCACAGCGTAAGAAAGTTAAGCTTCCGGAAGGACTGAATCGCCTCGAAGTCATTCCAGCGAAAGGTTGGTGGAATTAACAAATATTTCAACTCATCGCAGGAAATCCATATATTTCCTGCGATATCTAATACCATTCCATATAAGTATCTGGTCAGTTCCGATACTTACTCGGAATGGTATAACCATCGTTCGGTTCTACGTGCATCGTCTAATTTCAAAACGATTATGACTTGTTACGAATCACTCCATCTTCTAATAAATATTCCTTTTCCACCAAGTGAGCTCTGATATCAGCATCATGGCTAACCAAAATCATCGGTAGTGACAACTCTTTTAAAATACTAATTAACCGATCCGCATTGTCGAGATCTAAATCGTTGCTTGGCTCGTCTAATATCAAGACTTCAGGTTTCATCGCCAGGACACTCGCCAGTGCCACTATTCTTTTTTGACCACCCGATAATTGATAAGTAATTTTATTCTCAAGGTGGCTAGCATTAAGCTGCTTAAGTATTTCTCTCGATGTAACTATTGCCTCAGTTCGAGTTAACCCTTGGTTAAGCGGCCCAAAACAGACATCTTCAATCACGGTTGGACAAAATAGCTGATCGTCTGGATCTTGAAAAACCAAGCCTATACGTGTTCGGAAGCGGCTGAAATCAGCTTCCGTACGACACGAATGACCAAACAACAACACTTCACCAGAGATTATCTTTCTTAGCCCCATAATAATAGCGAGCAAGGTACTCTTACCACTGCCATTTTTACCTGAGATAGCGACTTTCTGACCACTAAACAGTGAAAAATTGAGCTTGTCGGCAGTCACACTGCCATCCGCATGTTGATAACTGACGTCCTTAAGCTCTATTATTGGGGGTGATGATGACATAAATAACTTCTCTCAAATAATGTAATTTGACGGATTAAATGACCAAAATGATGAACAAAAAATAAAACAGATCACAAGCAGATAACTGAAAAAAATAACGAAATCGCATCTGGGCACCCGGCTAGGTTCATGAGATAGAAAATGACCACGAAAACCTCTACACCTCATTGCCTGAGAAATTCTATCGGCACGATCGAAAGCGCGTACCAAAAGTACGCCAAACAGATAACCATAGGAACGCCAAGTATGCATGTTATTGCCGGGCTTAAAGCCGCGGATCTTCATTGCCTGTCTTAATCGATAAAATTCCAGATACAAAACCTCAATATATCGAACCGTAAATTGCATCAAAAGGGCAAAACGTCTAGGTACTCCTAACTCCACCAGTACCTTTCCCAAGGTTATCGCATCGATTCCAGCACTGAGCGCCATTACGGCTAACATCACAATATTAGCTTTCAGCAAAATCATCATCGCCATCTTGATACCAGGCTCGGATGCCCCAAACCCTATGATGCTAAACACAGGTTCCCCCGGTACACTAAAGGGGATTAGCAGGACAGTGAACAGGACCAGGCAATCCATCGCCAACAAACGTTTACCCGTTTGGCTGATGGATAAACCACTGCGACACCACAGATAGGAAACCAAGATAAAAAATAGCCCCAATGCTAGCCAAACCTGGGTCAGCACAACCGCAAATGCCACACAAGTCATGAGCAGCACCCTCAATTTGGCAGAAACCAGTATCGAGTTTTCGGCCATGACCTTGGGGTTTAATAATGTTTCAATCATTCCCGTCGTGTTCTCATCAATGACCAGAGCCCGAACAGACCACAGATATAACCTAGCCCTCCTAACACATCGTGCCAGCGTATATTGGCTTCATATTGATCCAGTTGATTTCGCAGCGGCTGAATCGCTTTGCTCATCGCGGCCTCATACAATATCTGACAACGGTCAACATTGTGATTAGATTGCACGACTTCCAACTCTGGTAACTTCAACTCAATCGAGTCAGATCTCGAGATGCTTTTCGTAGGGAATTCGCTACTGGCAATAGCAAACGTCGCGACGTGCCCCTGGCCGGCGTTCGCCTTGACCTGATAATCCCCGGCCTCCATTTGCTTAAAACTGAATTCACCCACGTCATCGGTATTGGTGTTTGCCACCACCCGTTTATCCACCAACAAATCGATTTTAGCCCCCTTGGCCTTACCTCCCCCGGCGAAGTAGACTTCACCGACTATATTTGTGCCATCGACCCAGGCAAATACCTTAATACGATGCGCCTGCGCCGTATTCATCAGGCACAAGAATATGAGCATAGCTAGGCAAACAAATTTAGACATTGGATTGGATTCCCTTAAACATTTCTGGTTTGACCTTATTGAGCAGTACTATGATAAAACTGGAAATAACGCCTTCCAGTACAGACAAAGGCAGGTTGCCCCAGAAAACGACTTTTGCCGTCGTAAGAAAAGCATCGCCCGAAAGATACAGAGATAGCGACACCATCAGCCCAGTGAGTAAAACGGCACTACTTCCGGCCAAAAAACCGAGCAACTGCGCGGGCATAAAGTGCCTTAGTGGCCTTAACATGGCACCCACTATTACCGCTGGCAACGCAATGTTCAGACAGTTCACTCCGAGTACCACAATCCCCCCAAAACCGAAGAATAGCGCCTGCAATATCAGCGCGATCAACATGACCGGAAATGCTAACCAGCCTAATAACAGCCCAATTAATCCATTAAAAATAAGGTGCACACTCGAGGGGCCAAGTGGAATGTGGATCAGAGATGCCACAAAAAAGCATGCCGACAACACTGCCGCAAAGGGAATTTTGTCATCATCCAGTTTTCTCAAACCCACTGCTGTTCCCACTAAAGTCATGGCTATTCCAGCCATTAACACAGGTGTGGCTAATACTCCATCAGCTATATGCATTTTCTAACCTCACTTCATATCCAGGGTTTGCAACCAAATAACACCGGCCCGTTCATGGTGATATTGCTTACCTTCGAAAGTAAATAACGTCTTATCCGGTACCAGAGCCGCGATGCCCCACCAGCCTTCACGGGGCAAGACTACAGAAAATTCTCCCATGGCATTTGTTCGAACTTCTAGAAAGTTCCAGGCATCGGAAGGCAGTGTCACACCCGAATCATTGTAATATTCGATCTCAACAGAGACATTCGCTGCCGGCTGGCCGTCGGCCAGTACCCGTCCCGTAAAAAGACTGTTGGTCCACAGTGCAAATGGACGTGTCAGAGGAATAATCTCCACGGGGGTGCCAAGGGGGGATTGCCACTGCCCAAGTGCTGCAAAGACATCAACCACGACTTTGGCATATTGAGTTATCACCACCTCTTCAATAGGATCTAAGTATGGTGCTTGGTTGGCATAGAAGGTATACGTTCCCGGTCGGCGCAGGTTCACATTCAATCGCCAGCTTGTTTCGCTGCCTCGAACAACGGCTTCGAGCTCGTCAGTGAGATCAACACGGGTTTCATTTATGATGTAACCTGCGGATACAGGGCGCACTATGGACATAGTGGGTCCTAAGGTCGACGGATGGGTGAAGATAATGGGAAAGTGGAGCTGACGAGAGTCTCCAGTATCGATCACTTGTTTTTCAGGAAAAAATGCGAGGAAATGTGCAGTCACTTGACACGAATATAGCCAAAGGCCGATAACAATGAAGCTCAGAGACAATGTTGATTTCATCAGAGATAACCATCTAGTTTACCCAAAAATAACCTGAAATCGAACATGAACATTCATCGATTGAATATTACTGCTAGCTGAGTGCTCCCGCCCAGATTCCAGTGTTGCATTAAGGCGGGTTTCCTGACTTCTGGATCATCGCTTGCCACACCTTCCCAGCAATAGCCAGTGGTTATGCAGTTCACTTCTCAGTTACAGTTGCGGGTACAGTCCGAAATTTTCATCCGATTCCCCATTAAGCCTAGCGGCTCCTCAATGAGGTCATGTTATGGCAGTTCCACTTGATCATCACTATGAGTTTTCACAGTAAATTCCGCGACAAGTACAAAATGAGAGACTTATCACTACTACCGATATCGATGAGGCGACTAAGATTAATTAGATGAGATAGTGAGTATTCGCCAGTTTAATCAGGTTAGCAATATTTCTGGCCGCGAGGGTTTTTTTTAAAACATCAATATGATAATCAATGCCACGCTCAGTAAGATGACACGACTCGGCAATCTCAGCTCTGCTGTAACCATCCGAGAGTAAAGATAATATATTTCTAGATAGGGGTTTCACGATATTAAAATCAACCAGTGGATTGATCTCTTTTCCATGCACTCTCGCAATTTTCATATGCAGGTATTCAAGCTCCGCCACCAGCGTATATCTATTATTCAACAACTCATTTTTTACCATGTCGCTATCGATTAATAGCGAAAATCTAGCAACCAATTCAGGAGAGAATGGGCAGGGAATTGAAAAAGTGATTCTGTGACGATAACCAAATTTAATCATATCGATAAGTGGCGATGATTTATCTTTCATATCACAGTCATATTCCCAGATATGAAGGCTATTCTCTAATACTTTTTCAAAATTTCTGTCTTTGACTATCCAACGACGCCCCCAACAACGCCAATAAGTCAGAGCATTAGCAGAGCTTGCATAGATATGTTTTCTGCCTGCTATTTTTTGATGGACAATGGTTTTAGAGCTGTAGTGAGAAAACCAGGCTTTATGATCAGCCAAGTCGATACAATAGACGATATCCGCTATATGATACTTTTTATAGAAAAGTGTTAGCCTGTCGGCAATATCTGCCCGACAATGATCATCAGGTTTATTCAATAGTTATCTCCTTAGAATGCCCAGAGCCTTAGAGATAATGTAAGACACCTCTATTAGAGATCATACTAATCACGGTGAATTTTGTGACTTGTGGTGTCATATTCCTCCACATTTGTCCCTGACAGGCGTAGATCCCATTATCAGCATATGTTCTCAGATTTTCAAAGGAAGAATGATGATTGAGCTGATGTTGAAAATAAAGCTGGAATTATCGAACCCAGCCAAATAGTTAGGCTCACAGCAGGACACAACATCAAGAAAGGAACCTGCAGGCTCCTTTCTGATTTAGCTACGGCATTTACGTCAAAACATGACGTAACAAGCGGTCTAGCCCGCAGCACGCTTGTAGGCAAACCGTTTATGAGTATTAAATAATGGGTAGCCCACGGTTCCGAGCGACTCAGAAGAAGCGTCTGCCAGTTGCGGCCATCTCCTGCAGGCGATCGCACGGCGTAAATCGGTCCCCATGCTTAGCTTGGTATTTCTCTAGCTTAGCAACTAAGACTCCTGCTCCCAGCGTATCAATATAGTGGAATGGTCCACCCAGGAATGGCGGAAAACCAATACCGAAGATAGCACCTATATCACCATCACGAGGTGAGGCGATAATCCCCTCTTCCAAACAACGCACCGCCTCGTTGAGCATCTGCACCACGCAGCGCTCCGCAACGTCGGCAAGCTCGCCCGGAGTGCTAGTGCCTGGAGTCAACCCCAGCAGTTTATACACACTCTCATCGACCCGCTTGGCCTTCTTGTTGCTCTTCTTGCCATACAAGTAGAAGCCCTTGCCGTTCTTACGCCCCTTTCTGTCATCGCCAAGCAACTTATCGAACGCTGCAGGCGCCTTAAATCGCTCACCTAACTCAGCTGCCAATATAGGAGAAATCTTCGCGCCTACATCAATACCGACTTCATCGAGTAGCGTCATAGGGCCAACAGGGAAACCAAACTTGACCAGCGCCTTGTCCAGATGATCTACACTCTGGCCCTCGAGTAGCAATTGCGCCGCTTCATTCATATACAGGGCTAGAATACGATTGACATAGAAACCGGCGCCGTCTTGAACGACGATGGGCGTTTTCCCTTGCTTGCGGGCAAAAGCAACCACGGTTGCTATGGTCTCGGGCGAGGTTTTCTTATGCGCGATAACTTCAACCAAGGGCATTTTCTCAACGGGAGAAAAGTAATGCAGACCGATGACATTTTCGGGACGAGTCGCCGCCTCGGCAATCTGTGAGATTGGCAGTGAGGAGGTATTTGAAGCGAAAATGGTGTTCTCACCACACTCACGTTCGACGTCTTTTACCATCTGATGCTTAAGGTTCAAGTCTTCAAACACCGCCTCAACCACGATATCGGCATCTTTGATGCCTTTATACTCTGTGGTTGTGGTCATCAGCGACATGATATTGTCTCTGGCCGATGGCGTCATATGGCGACGCTTTACGCCTTTATCGAGCAGCTTATAAGCATAAGAGAGTGCGTTGCTAAGCCCCTGCTCACTGATATCTTTCACTCTTGCCGGGATCTTAGCTTTGCTGGTCGTCACCGAGGCAATACCGCCGCCCATGAGGCCGCCACCGAGTACCATAACCTTGTTGACCTTACGAGGCACAACATCTCCGGCGCCGGTCTCTCTCTTCATCTCGGTCGTGGCAAAGAAGATGCTTCTTAATGCGGCCGACTCTGTCGACATCACCAACTCGGCGAAATGGCTGGCTTCAACTTCAAGCCCTGCGGTCTTCCCCTTAGCCATGCCTTGACGCACGCAGTCGATAATCTTTGCCGGCGCAGGGTAATTACCTTGAGTCTTCTGCTGAACTTGCTTACCCGCTTGGTCGAAGATGATATTTCGGCCAAAAGATGTGCCTTCGAGCAACTTGTTAAGCAGAGACTTTTTCACTTTCTTAGCGACACGTTTACCTTTCAGCGCCATTTTCACGGCGGTAGCTAACAGTATCGACTCGGGGACGACATCGTCGACCAAGCCCATCTTCAACGCTTGCTTAGGGCGGATCTGCTTACCCGTTAGCATCATATCTAACGCCGTAGTGATACCAACGAGTCTAGGTAACCTCTGGGTTCCACCGCCACCTGGCAACAGGCCTAGCTGAACCTCAGGCACGCCCATCGTGGTCTTACTATTTTGGCTACACACTCTTTGATGACAAGCCAATGCCAGTTCCAAACCGCCGCCCAGACACACACCATCTATCGCCGCAACCACGGGGATCGACATGGCTTCAAGTTCGTTAAAGACTCTATGTCCTTGCTGTGACAGCGCCTTAGCGTCTTCCACCGAGGTACAAGCATCCAACATGGAGATATCTGCACCAGCAACGAAACAATCTTTCTTTGCAGAAGCTAACACTAAGCCCTTGATACTGTTATCGGCTTTAATTTCCGCCAATATTTCAGTGATCTCGGGGCCAAACTCGCTGCGCAAGGTATTCATGGTTTCGCCGGGTACATCTATCGTCAGTACGGCGATGCCATCTTCACGGCGAACTAAATTAAATGTCTTTTCCATAAGAATTACTCCACTTCTACTATCATAGCTACACCTAAACCACCTGCCGCACAGGCCGTGGTGAGTCCAGTACCACCGCCTCGACGTTTTAGTTCACGACAGACTTGGGTGATTAATCGAGTGCCCGTTGCGGCAAAAGGATGACCATAAGCGAGTGAGCCACCTAACACATTAAATTTGCTCATATCTATCTCGCCTATGGCGCGGTTTCTGCCGAGTTTCTCTGCGGCGAACTTTTTCGAGGCAAACATCTGCATATTGGCAAGGGTTTGAGCGGCAAAGGCTTCATGCATCTCGATAAGCGTCAGATCTTCGAGCTCCATACCCGCACGTTGCAGTGCCAGAGGCGTCGCATAAGATGGGCCCATCAACATGTCTTCCCACACATCGATGGCGCTAAAAGCATAACTCTTGATGTAGCCGATGGGATCATAGCCAAGCGCTTTAGCGCGGCTCTCACTCATCATTAACACCGCCGAAGCACCATCGGTTAACGGTGTACTGGTGGCTGCGGTAACGGTACCATGCTTGCGATCGAATGCCGGCTTTAGCTTGGCATAAGATTCCAGGGTAGAGTTTTCACGAATATTATTATCACGGTCGATAAAACACTTATAAGGCGGAACATGAGCCGCCATGACCTCATCCCTAAGGTGACCGGCATTCCAGGTCTCAGTGGCAAGCGTATGGGAGCGGTGTGCTAAAGCATCTTGATCGGCGCGGCTAATGTTATAAGTCTTGGCCATCTGCTCTGCAGTTTGGCCCATGGAGATGCCGGTAGAAAATTCGGCGACTGCAGGCGGAACCGGGAACAAATCTTTTATCCTTAAGCGTCTGAAGATAGCCAGCTTCTGACTGAAAGAGCGGGCCTTGTTCAGATCGACTAACGCATGAGCCAATCTCTTCGATACACCGATCGGCAGAACCGAAGATGAATCGGCGCCACCGGCGATACCAATATCGATATTCCCCGTCATAATTGACTCGGCAACATTGACCGTAGACTGAAAACTGGTCGCACAAGCCCTGCTAACACTATAGGCATCGGTACTCACGTTCATCCCTGTACCCAGTACAATTTCTCGGGCAATATTAGGCGCCGCTGGCATCTGAATCACTTGTCCATATACGAGCTGCTCTATCTCTTTAGGATCAAGCTCCGAACGAGACAACATCTCGTTGACGACCATCTTGCCCATGTCCAGTGCCGAAACACCGTGAAACGCCGTAGCTTGTTTAGCAAATGGTGTTCTTAACCCCATTACTATTGCAATACGATCGCCCTTGGCGTTCGTTACCTGTTGTCTGTGACTCATTTGCCGCCCTCTTATTATACGCCTAGCCGATATTTAGCTGTTGACGCTATTATTTCCTTGCCGCATTTTAATCTGTCCGACTGTACTGCATATAACAGGTCTGACCATTAAAGTGTGATCCGATTCTAACTTCTTAAAGGAAAGTTTTAAACACCTGTTTGGTTTTTAGGCTGAAAAATATCAATAAAACCTTTATTAACAATGTTTAATGAAGTTTATTTTGATTTATCTTGTCCTATATATGCATATTACAAATAGCTAAATCGAGTTAAAGCGGCGTGCAGCATATAACTAAGTCGTACAATTAAGATGACTTTTATACACAAAAGGTAAATTGGCACTAGCCAAACCCTATGTGAATTTTTTACCATGTCCTTGGTCTATAACTAAACTGTCCTTGGTCTATAACTAAACTAATGAAAAACAAACTGAGTAGCATCATGCCTTTGAGTCGATTTCACGCGTTACGCGAACACCTTAACCAGGTCATTTTGGGACAACCGGTCCTAACAGAAAGCTTATTAATAGCCTTAATAGCGGATGGACATTTACTCGTTGAGGGACCTCCCGGACTGGCGAAAACCCGAGCGGTAAAGGCCCTATGCGATGGCGTCGAAGGGGATTTCCACCGAATTCAGTTTACCCCGGATTTACTCCCTGCCGATTTAACCGGCACCGATATCTATCGAGCTCAGACGGCGACCTTTGAATTTGAAGCTGGGCCCATTTTTCACAACCTTATCTTAGCCGATGAGATCAACCGTGCCCCCGCCAAGGTTCAGTCGGCTCTGCTCGAAGCGATGGGGGAAGGTCAGGTTACCGTAGGTAAGAATAGCTACAAATTACCTGAACTTTTCCTGGTCATGGCGACGCAAAACCCGCTAGAGAACGAGGGGACTTATCCGCTACCCGAAGCACAGCTAGATCGCTTCCTGATGCATCTCAAACTCGATTATCCCAATGCGGAAACAGAACTCAAGATCATGCGTATGTCACGTAAAGAAGCCTTGAAGCAAGCCGCTCCCACTGTAGAGCCTATCATTCAGAAAGATATTTTCGCAGCCCGCGAAGAGTCACTGGAACTCTATCTCGCCGAGCCGTTAGAAAAATACATAGTCGACATTGTGATGGCGACCAGACAACCTCAGCGCTACAGCGATGAACTGGCCAGTTGGCTTGAGTATGGTGTCAGCCCACGAGCAACACTGGCATTGGAGCGTTGCGCCCGAGCCCGAGCCTGGTTACTCGAACGCGACTTCGTCTCACCGGAAGATATTCAAGCCGTGGCACCCAACGTATTGAGACACAGGTTACTACTGAGTTATCAGGCACAAGCCGAAGGCGTGAGTAGCGACCAAGTGATCGATTATATTTTATCTCAAGTCGCGGTGCCTTAAGTGTCTGAAATTGTCCTACCTCTTTTTGCCGACGGGGTAAACCTGAATCAAAAAGAGCTGCTAGCATGCCAAAATATCGCCAGAGCGCTTCCCGAGAAACGCTCTAAAGCCCGTGCAAGTCTCTCGGGACTCAGGGCCAGCCTGATTAAGGGCCGGGGCATGGAGTTTGCCGAAGTACGGCAATACCAACCCGGTGATGATGTCAGGACCATAGATTGGCGCGTCACGGCCCGTACGGGTAAGGTCCATACTAAGCTCTTCGTTGAGGAGCGCGAGCGGCCGGTACTGATTTTACTCGATCTCAGTCACAGCCTCTATTTTGGCTCCAGCTTACTGCTGCAATCGGTACAGGCTGCACATCTGGCCACCACGCTGGGCTGGAGTGCAATCCTGCACAGCGACAGATTAGGGGCATTGATTGCCACAGAAGATGAGCATATTGAACTCAAGCCAAGAAGCCGCCAGAAAGGCATCTTGCAACTCATCTCAGCCATCGAGTCTGTGCATAAACAACAACTGGCTCGGCTGACTACACATCAGGCTGAGCCAGATCATATATTCCGTGCATGTCAAAGACTCAGGCGCATCGCTAAGCCTGGCTCATTGATCTGGATAATTAGCGATGGCAGCAATTTCAATGAGTCTTGTCTTGCGCCTCTGTCAGATCTAAAACGCCATTGCGATATGGGGGCCTTCTTAATCACAGACCCCCTGAGACAAGGCAAGCTAACACTGCCCAAACAGTTCCAACTGCCGGTTAAAGATGGCAATAAGGAGCTGACCCTCAATCGAGCCGGCTATGATACCTGGCTGCAAAAACAACTTCAGACCCAGGCCCAGTTTACGCAAATGATGCAAAAATTAAATGTTCACACACGCACATTAGATGCGGGCATGACCCTTAACGATCAACTTGGAGCGTTAAGATAATGCAGCCCACAGCCAATCCCGCCCTCACCGCATTGAAAGACATTCATACACCCGAGGCCATCAGTAACATGCCAATGGCCTTAGGTTACTGGCTGGTCCTAGCACTGATATTGATTGCCCTCACGGCGCTCATGTTCAAAGTCAAACAAGCGAGGCGCCACAGGGCGCCAAAACGCGAAGTCTTATTCGCCGTCGCGTCATTGGACACCTCTAGCGATAAACATGCCGCCGATATTCCAGTGCAGATAAATAGCTTAATCAAACGCGCAGCCATGAGTTACCTCTCGAGGGAACAGGTGGCAAGTCTTCAAGGCGACAGTTGGCACCAGTGGATGACGCAGCAAGTTGACACTGTTAATCCGCGTCTTAAAGCCCTGCTCGACAGACGCTATCAGAGAGATGGGCTGACTCGAAAGGAGGCCGAAGAGCTCAAAATGTTAGCCACCCATTGGCTCAAGCAAGCCTTACCATTAAAAAAAGATATTCAGAATATCGCTACCAGCAACAAGGAGGCACAATGCTGACTCTCGCATGGGCCTGGCTACTCTTACTACTGCCATTACCACTCATCTTCAGAAAACAGCAACAAGAAGTCGAGATCAGCGGTCATCTTCATCTGCCCGGCATAGGTGAAAATGGGGCTGAGCAAATTCAGCAACGAGTCCATTCCCGTAAAGCCTACTGGCTAGTCTGGGTGCTGTTAGTGATTGCCGTTGCGCGCCCCTTGTGGATGGGTGATGCTATCGAGCTGCCCAGTAAGGGCCGCGATCTTATGCTGGCGGTGGATCTTTCCGGCAGTATGCAGATTGAAGACATGGTGCTCAACGGACAAACCGTGGATCGATTTACCATGATACAAGATGTTGTCAGTGACTTTATCGAACGTCGTAAGGGAGACAAGTTAGGCCTTATTCTGTTCGCAGATCATGCTTATCTGCAGGCCCCGCTGACCCAAGATAGACGCTCTGTCGCTCAATTCCTACAGGAAGCTCAGATAGGATTAGTCGGCAAACAAACCGCCATAGGCGAAGCGATAGCCTTAGGGGTTAAACGTTTCGACATGGTCGACAAGAGTAATCGGATTTTAGTGCTGCTCACCGATGGCTCCAATAATTCAGGTTCCATCTCTCCCGAGCAAGCCGCCGCTATCGCCGCTAAGCGTGGAGTGAAGATCTACGCCATCGGCGTCGGCGCAGATGTCATGGAGAGACGTTCTATCTTCGGCACAGAAAGAGTCAACCCGTCGATGGATCTCGATGAAGCACAACTAATCTCCCTGGCTAAAACCACAGGAGGCTTGTACTTCAGGGCCAGAAGTTCTCAGGATCTGCAGCTGATCTATCAAGAAATCGATAAACTTGAGCCCATTAGCCGAGATCAACTCAGCTATCGACCTCAAGCGGAACTCTTTTATCTGCCATTGGCTGTCGCCTTGTTGCTCACTATCTTTATGGCACTATCGCAACTCCCCTTATTTAATCGACCCGTGCAATGGCTAACGGCCCGTCGAGGAGACAGATAAACATGCATTTTCTTCGACCCGAGTGGTTTTTCGCACTCATTCCCCTGATAATTATCATGCTATTCTTGTGGCGCAGTGAACGAAAAAAATCGACATGGAATCGTTACATTGCCCCCCATCTAGCCAGTCTATTAGTCACACAAACTAACGAGATAAAACGCAGCAAGTTATGGTCTCTCGGATTGGCTTGGCTCGTGGCCGTGCTGGCCTTGTCGGGACCCGCGTTCACTAAGCAATCTTTGCCGGTGTATGAAGCGGCTCAAGGCAGAGTCATCGTCATGGATATGTCTCTGTCTATGTACGCAACCGATCTGTCTCCCAATAGATTGTCACAAGCAAAATTTAAGGCCACCGACCTTATCGGTGAGCTAAAAGAAGGCGAGACTGGACTCATCGCCTATGCAGGGGATGCCTTCACCATCAGTCCGTTGACGCGAGATAGAGCGACCTTACTCAACCTACTGCCAACCTTGTCACCGGATATCATGCCGGTTCGAGGCTCTAATTTAGTCGCGGCGTTGCAGCAAGGGAAAAACTTACTCGCTCAAGGCGGACACATACGCGGTGACATCTTATTGCTCACCGACGGCGTATCGACATCGCAGATGCGTGCAGCAAAAGCCGTGTTAAAAGGCAGCCAATATCGCTTAGCCATCATGGCTTTTGGCAGTGAGCAAGGCTCCCCCATTCGTCTGCCTGATGGTCAATTACTCAGGGATAATGCCGGCCAGATTGTCGTCGCTAAGACGAACTATTCGCTGCTCAATGAGCTGGCCCAGGCTGCCGATGGTGTATTAATTCCCTATCGAAGTGATGGCCGGGATCTCGAACAGATGCAGAGCTGGCTGTCGACAACCGGCGACACTAAGGCGACCGAACTCGATGGCGAGATCTGGCAAGATGCCGGCCCCTATATCGCGCTATTACTCCTGTTGCCGGTATTGCTGAGTTTCAGGCATGGATTGGTTGCGGCCATTGCACTCTTTATCGTCTATATTCCAACTCAGGTTCAGGCATCGGCCTGGGACTCTCTATGGCAAACTCAAGATCAACAAGGAATGCACGCCTATCAGGCAGAGGATTATCAGCAGGCATCAGATTCCTTTGCCTCTCCTCAATGGCAAGCCAGCGCCCTGTATAAGGCTGGAAATTATGCTGAGGCTCTGTCATTGTTCGAACAAGATAACTCTGCTAACGGCTGGTACAATCAGGGCAACAGCTTGATGCAGCAAAACAAATACCATGAGGCGATAAAACGTTATCAAGAAGCATTAGCACAATCCCCGCAATTAACGGGTGCAAAGGATAATCTAGATCTTGCCAAAAAATTAGCGCAACAGCAGCAAGACAGCCCAGATCAAGAGCAGTCAGGTAAAGACCAAGCGGATCAAGACAAGTCTGACTCACAAGAAAAGTCTGCGGACGATACCGACAAAGATTCTGGCAAAGATAAGCAGCAAAAATCTGATCAGGACCAGCAATCACCATCCAATGACTCACAGCAGGACAGTGCTGCTGATAAAGAGAATGCAGCAGATAAGAGCTCGGAAGACAAGAGTTCAGAAAATCAAAGCTCAAAAAACAACAGTAACGATGCCGACATGCAGGCCGATCCGGACAAGCAGCAGGCTCGTTCGCAAAACCCGCAAGCAACCAATGAACATCCAGATGAAGACGCTCAGGCAAAAGCCCAAGCGGCTCAAATGCATCAAGGACCAGAAGCACTTCCGCCTGAGATGGAGCGTGCGTTAAGAGCTCTGGTCGACGACCCACAATTGTTACTGAGAAATAAGATGCAACTCGAATATCAAAAACGTGCAAGACAAAATGCTAACTCTAAGGATCAGCAGCAATGGTAGTTTCCAGACGTTTATTACTCGCCTTAGTGACGCTAGTTTTTTCTACTCCCACTTTTGCCATTAGCCAGCTGGAAACAAGTGTCGATAGAAACCCTGCCGTTGAAAAGGAATATTTAGTCCTGACCATCAGTGCCGACGATGATGTCAAAACCGGAGATCTAGATACATCCCCACTGCTCAAAGACTTCATTATTGGACGCACCAGCGTCAGCCGCAGCACACAAATCATTAATTTCGACTCGAGGAAGCAAACTCGTTGGCAAATCCTGCTGGCACCTAAGCATGCCGGTACAATCCTGATCCCCTCTTTGAGAGTAGGCGGAGTCGAGTCGACACCTATCGAGCTGAGTGTCGTCGCCGCGGGCAGTCAACCCCAGCAGATGAGGAACCTGTTTATACGTACCAGCTTATCCACTGAAGAAGCCTATGTGGGACAACTCATCATCTATAAAGTGAAACTCTTCTTAGCAGTGGATCTTCAGCGAGGGCTATTAAGTGCCCCTAACTTAGATGGTGCACAGATCAAACAGCTAGGTGAAGATGTCGATACGACAGAAATTTTCAATGGCCGCCGCTATCGGGTTATCGAACGCACATACGGCATCATTGCCGATCAACCCGGAGAGTTGACCATAGACGGCACAGGATTTTCGGGCGATGTGTTAGTGCAAGGCTCTCGTCTAGGCGGCATGTTTTCTTTCAATGAAAGCCGCCCCATGGAAGCCAGAGCCGCGAAATCTATCTTACTCATTAACCCTATACCCAATGAGTATCACGGTGAATGGTTAGTATCAGATCTGGTCGCGCTAAGTGAAGACTGGCCGGAAGAGACTCAGGAATATCGGGTCGGCAACCCTATCACACGTACCATTAAATTACTGGCGGCGAATACGGATGAAACCAGCTTAGCGGATATTGTCATACCTATACCCCAAGGTCTAAAAACCTACCCGGAAAAACCGGTACGCAAGACGTTCTTGCGAGATAAACAGATGGTGTCACAGCTGACCCAAACCTTAGCTATAGTGCCAACCAGAGCCGGAGAATACACCTTACCGGCCATCACAGTACCTTGGTGGAATCCTCACACCAAACGCCAGGAGCAAGCGACGCTCCCCGCCAGAACCATCACAGTGATAGCCAGCGACGTAGCAGAAGTCAATTTATCGCAGATAACGAATACCTCTGCGACCAATACAGCGGATTACTGGCCTTGGCTAAGCTTAATCTTTGCCACCCTATGGTTAGCGACCTTAGCGCTGTGGAAAAAGAGTATCGGCCAGGTTAAACAGTTCACGGTTAATCAGGCTGACTCGGGATCGCCCCTAAACATGACCGATGCAGTAACCAGCAATGAGAATGTTCAACGCCATGCCTTCCCCGTCCTAACGGCTAAGCAAGGCACTAGCCTATCGACGCTGGAAGCCGCCTGTAATGAGGGAAACCCCGGAAAAGTATTGACGATGCTTCAGGCTCATTACGCTGAACAATATTCTCGCTCCATGAGCCTTGCCGACATAGCCGGGTTATCCTTTGAATTGAATCAGGCCATTTCGCGGCTGCAGATCAGCGCCTTCAGTAAGCAACAAACTCCTGTGGATTATCAGATGGTCATCGAAGCGGTGAAATCATCAAAAAATAACAAGGTTCAGCAGCGGACTTCTACACTGGTGGATCTTAATCCTAAGTAGGCCTCACGATGCTTTTGACAAGAAGTTAATAGTTAACTTCTTGTCATTCTCTCCAAGCAGGTTAAGCTAGCCACCATATGTGGCTAGTTAATCGAGCACTAATTTAAAAATGTTTAATCGCCTGCGAAATAAAAAACCCGCTTCCTCGGTCAATTCTGACATGCTAAGTAAACAAAGACGATACGATAGCCTTGTCAGGGCACTCCATGCAGATATATTCCGCTACGCCTACTGGTTATGTGGGGATAAGCATATTGCGGAGGACATCACTCAGGAGACCTTTCTCAGGGCATGGCGCTCACTCGAGTCATTAAAGGATGATAAGGCGGCTAAAGCCTGGCTTATCACCATAGTGAGGAGAGAGAATGCCCGTCGATTCGAGAGGAAACAGTTCGATTACTCAGATATTGAGCAAGAGCAACTGGAAGACCATATCTCCACCAGCACCGAAGATAACGCAGAGCAGTACTTAATCCGCAGACATATCTCAAAATTAGCGATCGAATACCGTGAACCGTTAATTTTACAAGTCATTGGTGGCTTCAGCGGCGAAGAAATTGCAAAAATATTACAGCTCAACCGTAATACCGTGATGACTCGACTGTTTCGTGCCAGAAACCAGTTAAAAAATTTAATAGAACAACCACAAGTAAGAGGTCAATCCAATGGATGAGCTGAAGTTTAGACGCCAGGCCTATGGAGAGCCAAACTGTCAGGACGATGATTTTTTAGCGTCGATGCAAGCCGCCCCTGAACGCGAAGCTTTCGTCAATGAATTAAAGAAGCTCGATAAAAAACTTGAGCGGGCCTTAAAAATTGATGTACCGGAAGATTTAGTGGCCAAGTTGCTGCTTAATCAACAGCTGCATCGGCATCAGAGACTGAGACGTAAGTTCGGATTTACTCTGGCGCTTGCCGCATCGATAGCTTTTATCGCAGGGATCAGTTTTACCCTACTGAGAATGGCCCCGGTCGACTTAGGACAACATGCCCTCGCCCATGTGTATCATGAGACTAAAGCACTGACCATAGATCAGAATGTCAGCTTTAAAGATGTCAATTTTCAGCTGGCCTCTCTGGGCACAATAGGCAATGCAAGGTTCACTCAACAACCGGGGAAAGTCTATTACAGTACTTTTTGTGACTTTCAAGGCGTGAAGAGCCTACACCTGGTTATGCAGGGAGAGCATAGCAAGGTTACCCTCTTTATCGTCCCCATTGAGGATCGTATGGTGCTCGAACAAGCCTTTGCCGATAACAAGTACAAGGGAAGAGGTTTCACCACCGACGATGCCTACATGTTACTCGTGAGTGAAAACGATGCTGACCTAAGTTACCTAAAGAAAGAGATTCAACAAATATTCATCTAAAGTCGTAACATCCTGTGGTGGCATCCGCTCACCACAGGACCTACCAGCTTCACATTTCCAATCAATATTGAGCTTCGCATCTAACATCTGCTAGCATGTCGTCCACTTTCTTAAAATAAAAAATAATGGCATAAGCATGGATATTCAATTACCGATATTAGTGACCTTCATCGGCTATCTCGTCCTCATGATGGGGATCGGCCTATGGGCCTATAAAGCGACGGACTCAGTTGACGATTATATTTTAGGTGGCAGAAGCATGGGCCCGGCCGTCACCGCATTGAGTGTTGGTGCATCAGATATGTCAGGCTGGCTACTACTTGGATTACCCGGTGCAGTTTATATGGGTGGACTAGGCGAAGCTTGGATTGGTATAGGCCTGGTCTTTGGCGCCTGGCTAAACTGGCTCTTGGTCGCCAAGCGTCTGCGTATATACACGGAATTTACCGATAACGCCCTCACCTTACCCGACTTCTTCGAGAAACGCTTCGAAGACAGCAAAGGCTTACTCAAGCTAGTTTCCGCAGTCACTATTCTAGTCTTCTTCACCTTCTATGCTTCAGCAGGCATGGTAGGCGGTGCAATACTGTTTGAAAAAGTCTTCGGTCTCGATTACACCTTAGCCTTGATTATCGGCTCGACCATTATCGTCGCATATACATTTATCGGCGGATTCTTTGCCGTCAGTTGGACCGACTTCTTCCAAGGCTGTTTGATGTTGATTGCGCTATTAATCGTCCCGGTGGCTATTTTCAGTCAACCTGAAACCCAAAATGCTCTCGACAGTATCGACCCGGCCATGCTCTCCATGTTCAATGAAGACACCACAGTCATCGGTTTGGTCTCGCTTCTCGCATGGGGCTTAGGTTATTTCGGTCAACCTCATATCCTGTCTCGCTTCATGGCCATCAAGAGTGCCAATGATATTCCGCTATCTCGTCGTATCGCCATGAGCTGGATGATTATCGCCCTCTTAGGTGCATTGGCAACGGGCATAGCCGGTAGCTTGTACTTCGCCAACGATCCATTGGCCAATCCTGAGACCGTTTTCATCCACCTGGCACATGCGGCATTTAACCCATGGATCGGCGGTCTGCTTATCGCGGCGATTTTATCGGCCATCATGAGCACCATAGATTCACAGCTCTTGGTCTGCTCTAGTGTCATCACAGAAGATTTCTATAAGAAGTGGTTACGCCCACAAGCCAGCAGCAAAGAACTGATGTTAGTGGGCCGCATCGGCGTACTCGCGATTGCCATTATCGCTGGTATCGTGGCACTCAACCCAGAAAGCAGCGTGCTTGGACTCGTGAGTTATGCCTGGGCAGGTTTTGGCGCGGCATTTGGTCCTGTGGTGTTACTCTCGCTCTTCTGGAGTGCTTACAGTCGCAATGGTGCGGTGGCGACTATTGTCGTCGGTGCATTGACTGTGGTGATCTGGAAACAGCTTTCAGGGGGTATCTTCGACCTCTATGAAATCTTACCAGGCTTCATTTTTGCAACGCTTTCAGGTGTAATTGTGAGTAAAATATCTGCCCCTTCCGCTAAGGTCAAAGCACAGTTTAGAGTATTTACTTCAAAGTTATAATCACTAAAAATAAGGCATTCGCCCCTTCAAAGACAAAAATAGCGTACACGTGTACGCTATTTTTATCATTTATTTTCAGCCCTGCTTTTTACAAGCCCGCAACCTAAATTCAAACCGAGTAAAAGCCTTGATGCGCCTCATGATAGGCGCTCCAGCTCACGCTTGAAATACACACACATCAATAGCCTTAAAGCTCATGATTTAATTAACAAAAATGCAACTGACATTTGCAACTGGTCGGAGTTGTCGACAGATAAGTCCATCCCTAAGATGCACTGGTCTAACAAGTGGACTCGCATCAAACTTAAAAAAGCGGATAAAAGCTGAGTGTGAATTTCCGGTCCTAAAATTACAGAGATGATAATGATGAAAAACTTCAACAAGACTTTATTAGCTATCGCCGTTACGCTTGCAAGTTCACAAGCTATGGCCGCTGGTTTTCAATTAAACAGTCAATCGGCTACCGGTCTAGGTCGAGCTTTCGCTGGTGATGCCGTCATCGCCGACAACGCTTCGGCAATGGCACGTAATCCAGCGGCTATGGCACTGTTTGATACGACCTCCATCAGTGTTGGCATGACTTATATCAATACCGATGTGACTCTCTCCGACGCTCAGTACTCGTTAGCACCTATGGGCTCATCGAACCCACAGGCTATCCCTGATGTATCAGATATAGGTGGCGCCAGCTTAGTACCCAATATTTTTATCGTACATCCACTAAATGATAAGTGGGCCGTCGGTTTCGGTACCTACTCTAACTTCGGTACTACTACCGAATATCCTGATGATTTTGCCGCCGAGCTGTTCGGAGGCACCACCAAGGTTCGTAGCGTCAACATACAGGCAAGCGTCTCATATCGCATCAATGAGCAGTTCAGCTTAGGTGCTGGTATCGATGTGATCAAGGGCTCAGGTAATCTTCAACGTGAATTCATGGGCAACACCATTCTAGATGTTGATGCCGAAGGCTATGGGATCGGCTGGCATGTTGGCGCCATCTATGAAGTCAACGAAAACCACAGGTTCGGTTTAAGCTACCGCTATAGTCCAACCATCAAGGCTGAAGGTGATTTTCAGTATTTGGGTCAAAGTGCCGCAGATGATACTTTGCACTTACCTTTACCTGCCATGGCTGAATTTTCTGGCTTTCACCAGTTAACCAATCAGTTTGCCCTGCATTACTCGGCACAATTCATTCAATGGAGTGCATTCGAAACTTTAGACACGGACGAGTTCGGTACAATTAAAGAATATAACTGGCGTGATACCTGGCATCTATCTTTAGGTGGTACTTACACCATCAATGATACCTGGACGGCTCGTGCTGGTTACATGTATGACATGGGCGCCATTGATCAGATCAAATCAATCGCCATCCCAGATTCAGATCGTCAATGGTTCTCAGCAGGCCTGACTTATAGCCTGAACAAACACTCAGATATTGATTTAGGTATCACCTACCTGATGGGTGAAGATGTTAATGTTACCGAGACTCAGTATCTGCCTCCGTCAGACATGCCGTTCGTCGCGCAAATTAATGGTACAACCCGAGCTAACGCTTGGTTATACGGAATTCAGTACAGCTATAAGTTCTAAACTTACACTGAATGTCTCGCTAGATTTCGTTCAAGCCGCACTGAGTGCGGCTTTTTGCGGCCTGAGAAAAAACATCACTATCTGCGCTGATTAACACTTCTTAACTAGATTTCAATAGTAAAAAAACTATATTATCCTTTTAGGTTTCCACTCAAGGAATTGGATTGACATGAATAAAAACAACGCGATAAGTGCACTTATATTAGGTTCCTTACTCTGTCTTGGCTTGGCATTGCTGGGCTATGGCATTGGACATAGCCTGATCGAGATGAAATCAATGGAAAGAACGGTTACCGTCAAGGGGCTGGCAGAACAGGAGGTTAAGGCCAATATCGCTATCTGGCCGATTAGCTTCACCGAAGTCGACAATGATCTCACCACCTTATATCAAACGGTGCAAACTCAGACAGACAAGGTGATCTCCTTCCTGCTTAAACAAGGGTTTTCTATCGATGAGATATCCAGCTCTCAGCCCTCAATCGAAGACAGACAAGCACAGGGATATGTCGATCCCAATGTGAAATATCGCTACGCCGCCAAAGTGACCATCTCTATCTACACCAAGCGAGTCGATCTTCTCTTAGAAAGCAGACAAAATATGCTCGAGCTGGCCAAAGAAGGCATTGCCATCTCCAGTCAAGATTACAACAGCAGGACAGAGTTTCTGTTCACTGAACTCAATTCAGTCAAGCCTGCTATGGTGCAAGCCGCTACAACCAATGCCAGACAAATAGCCGATAAGTTTGCCCAAGACTCAGACTCGGTACTCGGCAAGATAAAGAGTGCCTCTCAGGGCCAATTCAGTATCTCCGATAGGGACAGTAATACCCCTTATATCAAGCGAGTGAGAGTCGTCTCCACCTTAACTTATTATCTCAAAGATTAGTGAGCTTAAGTGGCATTGATTCCCCCGGTGTAAGGATACTTGGGCACACATTTACCCTATGCCTTGCGAACGCTATACTGATTAATAGTAGCTTAAATAGTTGCCGGCGCTTGCTCTGCTTAATGCATTAGCAATGCGCCCAATACTTATAAGTTAAAAGTATAGAGATTAAAAATATCCAAGCTAGCTCGTCATATTCATTCATAAACATTAGGAAAATAAAGTGAACAATCCGATAAATTCCGCCCATAGAAGTATGCAAAACCACAGCTTTATGATCATTTTCGCATTACTTAGCCTCTTGATGAGTCAATTCGCCTTGGCGGCAGATAAGGACCCAAGAGTCGCATGGGATAAGATAGATGCGGGTGCCACAGTGATCGATGTCAGAACGGCAGAGGAGTTCGCAGCGGGACATTTAGATAACGCGATCAACATCCCTTTCGAACAGATCGCCGCTAAAATTAACACGCTCGACATCGCCAAAGACACTCATATTGTACTCTATTGTCGCAGTGGCCGACGCAGCGGTATCGCTTTCGATACCTTAGTCGCGGAAGGTTTCACTCAGAGCTACAATGGCGGTGGGTTTGAAACCTTGAGCCAGTTTAAGCAAGATGACAAACAATAATTAAGCCTAGTTCATCATGATCTGTCGATAACTCACTAAGCCTTGTTAAGAGTTATCGATACTTTATACTACACCTAACCTAGAACACAGGCCCTTCAGACTTACACTTTTAAGCCAGTGACTAAATACACATCCAAGTTTACCTTAACCCTATGACAAACCTTAGTCATTGAAGTTGATCCCCTTCATCAATATTACTTTTCAGTAAACCTATTCGGCTTTATCGATGTTGTTGAGGGCGCATGTGCCCTCTTTTTCCTCTTACGCTAAAACCTCCCTGTTCAATCTTGCTCGATAACTGATATAATTAACTCAATATCAATTAATCTAATGAACTCATGACCCAAGTAAACAATCCACTACATGGTATCAAGCTAGAAAACCTACTCACCGATTTAGTCGAACATTATGGTTGGGAAGAGCTAGGCGATCGCATCGATGTTCGTTGCTTTAATCATGACCCAAGTATTAAATCCAGCTTGCGCTTCCTGCGCAAGACCCTCTGGGCGAGAGAGAAGGTTGAATATCTTTATTTAAAGATGAATAAATTACCTTTACCGGAAAAAAAGCCAAGAGATGATCACTATCAGGCCAGTGATAAGAGCCTACGAGCGGCGAGTAACAGGTTAAATGCTCACTCTGATAACAATAGCGATGATGACAATCAGCTCAATACCAATATCTGGGGAAGCTAACTTTACATTAAACACAAAAAAGCCGGAGTGACCTTAGCGTCTGTCCGGCTTTTCTATATCAATAATTAGCCATCATCAGCCCTTAAGCGAATACTCGCTGCCATCTTTCGCGGTGAAAATTTGCGCAGATTGTGAGTTTTCAATGATTCGCTTCTCTTCAATATTGAGTAAGCTAATCCAATATTCATGGCCTTCGAGCCTGACATCATCTATGTGAGCCTGATCTTTAATTCCTGTCTTGCCGCCACGATCGAAACTCAGCTCCACATGGGTGCCGTTACTGTTAAGCAAGATAGCTTCAGGTTCACTCTTATGGCCGTTTAGCGCAACAAATTGCCCTGAATGCTTCAGACCCGTATGGGTTCCGTCGGCAAAAAACATCAACAGCTGCTGATAGTAAACCAGGTAACTGCGCACCTCTTTATGGAAACCTTTAGCTAATGGAAAGGTATTGTCCAGAAACTGTTTGGCATTCGCCATAGTGTCAGCATCGGTGACTGCTTCAGCAGTATTCACATTGACAATTCCAGCATTGATAAGGTTGGTAAAGTTTTGCTCGCCATACTCATTACTGATAGTTGATATATCCATAGCCTTATCCTCTCATATTCATTCTTTGTCGATTGCTTAATTTGTAGTCTAGCTAATTTTTGGCTACAATTTGACAATTAAAATTTTACAGTGTGAATTTTACAAAATGAGAACAACAAAAAGCTTAATGCGAAAGTCACATTTTTTGGGTACTAAGATCCGTAACCTAAGAAAAAGAAACCATCTCACCATGGAAGATCTTTCTGCTCGTTGTGTGCGGGTCGACTCGGAAACCGCCCCCTCAGTGTCATACCTGTCTATGATAGAACGCGGTAAACGAGTGCCCAGTGCTGACATGTTAGCCGTCATCGCAGCGGTATTTCAGAAAGAGGTCGATTGGTTTTTAGATGATGTACCTGAAGAGCACGCTATCACGCCAGATAAAGGCCGCCGTGGTGGCATAAACGGCATGGCACTGGAGCCAAGCTTTTTGTTTTCCAAAGATATATTACAAATTGCCATACCTGAAATGTTGTCACAAACTGGGGTCACCGGACGACAGTTTGCTCATCTTTTGATCCGCGCCCATCAGGAGCATCATCAGAATCACTTCCCGGATCTCGAACGTGCGGCCGAAGAGATAGGACAGAAACGCCTGCCACTCGCCCTGGAAGATATCATGGATATCGCTAAGGGCATGGGCCTCAAGATAAAATGGATCGACCGGGCCCCAAAAGATGTTATCGATGAGATGGGGGCCTGCTCCACTCAGCTGGTGACCTCATTTTTTAAACCACCTTCGACCATCTATATCAATAAACAGCTGAAATCTAACCCAAGTCGACTCAAGTATGATCTGGCGGTGCACATAGGCCACTGTGTATTGCACAACAAGGATGGATTGAAATCTGTACTCACCACAGGACGAAGTCAGATCAGTACCGAGATGGACAATGGCACACCACAATCTTCGACTGTCAATGCACAGGACATTCTCCACGCCTGGCGTGATTTTGAATCCAGTTTCTTCGCCGGCGCCCTGCTTTGCCCAAAAGTCCCTTTCAGGCAGATGTTAGATCGTCATGGCTATGAGATAAATGTTCATCAGAAAGTGGGGGTGTCCGCATCGGTTGCCATGCGCCGCATGACGGTTGTCTCTCCCTATCCCCACTGGCACTATTTCGATGCCTATGCGCCGGGGAAATTAAAAGCCGTCTATCGCGGCAACGGTATTCCACTTCCCTGGGGCAACATGCGCTTAGTTCAAGACCCCTGTCAGCATTGGGCTGTATTTAGAAAGATCAATGAAGCCAGTGCAGGCTCATCTGCACAACTGTCGATACTCGATGTTGGCAATGAGCCTAGGATCTACAGCTGTGAGTCGATAAGAGTAAAAGACATGGCGGGCAACAATCACGTACTCTGTGCCGGCATAGATCTTAACCCCGCTATCGAAGCTCAGGGAGGAGACGCTAATGCGATAGCCGCAGAATTAAAACAAGCTTGCGTTAAGCATGGTGGCGAAGCCGAGATCCCCAAGGCCATAAAGAAAGACTTAACCAGTGTGGCTAAAATTCTCAATATCAACTGGGTCGAGCGAGGCATAGATACCCAAGCCAGGCTCATCTGCTCCCGAGGTGCAGTCTGTCCTCGCCAGCCAACTTGTTATGAAGCTGGCAAGTCGCTGTGTAAATAGATAATTGAATTGATGAAACAAAGAGCCGTCACTATGCTTTGGCTCTTTGCTTCTTTATTGTTCAACTACACTGTTAATGCTATTTTGCCAACTGCCACGCCGGATTCTAAACGGGCATGTGCTTCGGCGACTTGCCAGATAGTAAAGTCAGACTCATCGAGCAGAGGTTTGATAATGCCTGAGTCCACCAACTTGGCTATCTGAGTTAAGATCTCACCGTGAGATTTTCGATTAATGCCTTCGACCATAGGGATAAGCATAAGCACGCTATGAAAGCTCAGACTCTTCAATGCCACCTGTAATACATTATCGATGGGTAAAGTGGTGGCAACAGCACCATTAAATCGAGCGGCTTCGAAGCTGAGTTGAATATTGTCACCGGCCACGGGATCTAATATGGCATCGAACCCCACGCCATTGGTGTACTGTTGAACATAGTCTGACACAGACTGCGCCTTGATATCGACTAAGTGATCGGCGCCTATACTCGCGGCAAGCTGCATATTACGCGGCGTCGATGTTGCGGTGACCTCGGCGCCAAGATGCTTAGCCAATTGAATAGCCACATGACCGACCCCACCCGTCGCACCATGGATCAGCACCTTATCACCTTGCTTTACCTTGAGTTTATGACATTAGCCTTCCCATGCAGTAATAGACACCAAAGGCAGCACGGCAGCCTCTCTCATGGTCAAGGTTTTAGGCTTAAGAGCCATTAAATCGACATCGACCAACATAAATTCCGCTAACGCACCATCGATACCGGCAATTCCCCCCCGCACAGCCATAAACCTCATCGCCAACCTTGAAGTTACTCACATCATCGGCCACTTCAGTCACAATTCCTGCAACATCACCGTGGAGGAGAATGTTGATATCGCCATACGCAGCGGTCACCTGCCGGACTCAAACTTGATCGCCCGCAAACTGACCGATAATAACTTCTTGCTCTGCTCAAGCCCTCAATACATTACTCGTCATGGACTGCCACTGTCAGCCAACGACCTGCATAAATTTGATTGTATAAGATATGGCTATGCCGGCTGGCGTGAGTGGTTCGTGATGAAAACTGAGCCCCAGCTTACTTTTAAAAAATTGACCATATCAGCAGGGCTCACGGTCAACTCAGTCAATGGCCAGAAACAGCTATTATTGAATGATGCAGGTTTTGCCTTAATTCCACTGTGGGCGGTGAAGGATGAGTTGAAAAATGGCAGTTTAGTCCGAATACTTGAGCAGGAGCGATTTAGTCCTTGCACCCCTTTGAGCTCAACCTATGCGCTTTACCTAAAGCGAGAATTGATCTCACCTAAAATCAGGGTATTTTTGGATTTTCTCCGAGACAAGCTAGATGCAGCAATCTAGATGCGAATATAACGCCTAGATAGGAAACTCGAAAATCAAACGCCATACCTTGACGCCATCGCCGGCCCGAACACTGAGACCCAAGCGGTCAATTCCCATCCAATCCCAAAGGATTGGCTTAGAAAACGCTAAGGTCGCGCCCACTTCTAAACTATTCGATACCAAAACATCTTCACCGAATGGCGTAGCGAACCTGAGTTTATCGAAATACCAATAACCAGTAACAAACACCCTAGGCTCGACATCGACGCCTAACAAATCCCAGCGCCAATGCATATTTGTCCCTATATCGATACCAGATTGCAGTGCAGAATAGGTCTCACTCTGAGTGCCATCGAAGCTGGCATAGCCAGCGAAAAACAGTCGATTAACCCAAACAGGTGCTGACTGCCTTAATTCAAGATCCAATAAGCTGGAGACACCAGCTGAATAGATAGCGACATGGGTGCCCGAGGTAAAATTAGTACCGTAGCCAAGATCGACATAGGTTTGAAATTCATGATCCTCAGAGGTACGGAGACGATATTCGAGACCCGGCGTTATCGTCATGGTGCCAACGCTGGAAGGCAGATCACCGTCAGGAAGATCGCTCCATTTAAAATTGAAGAAACCCAGAGATAGCGGAGTACGCAGGGTAAGAGACTCAGTATCATTGTTATAGAGTTCGAAACTGATGGGAATGTTAACCACAGTGGCGTTCTGCCCTGAAGTTTGATAGATACCACTGCCGAGATAATTTGCAAACGCGTAATGGGTAAAATCTTCTTCGGCATCGACAGAAAAAGATCCAAGCAGGGTTAACGCGATAAGGACTGATTTCAGAACCATATATAATACCATTCCATATAAGTATCTGGTCAGTTCAGAGACTCTCAGTTTTTTCAATTCAAGGCACATTGATGAGGAAATGGTTATTCCCTTTTAAGTCAATGTAACACGGAAGTGGAAATACTGAGAGCCTCACGCAGTGCGGGCTTCAAAGCCCTTTATGCTACGTTGAATGTTCAGATACTTACTCGGAATGGTATAGAGATTATATTATTAGTATGGCTCTGAATATAGCGACTGTATGAAGGGAAATCTACAACTTACATTACTCTTTGTCTTCATCAGCAAAATGATATTCGGACATCAGATGACCCAGTTGCGTAGACTTGGTCTTTAAGTAAGCCTCGTTATAACGATTTTTGCCCACTTGTAGCGGAATACGCTCGACGACCTCTATGCCCAAGTCTTGCATCGCTTTTACTTTGAGCGGATTGTTCGTCATCAACTTGACTTTCTGCACGCCAATCTTCTCCATCATAGGCAAGATCATATCGTATTTACGCATATCGGCAGGGAAACCCAATTTTTCATTGGCTTCGACGGTATTGGCACCCTGATCTTGCAGCTCATAAGCTCTGATCTTATTGAGCAAACCTATGCCACGCCCCTCTTGACGCAGATAAAGGAGAAAACCTTGACCCGCATCGGCAATATTTTGCATCGCAGTCTGCAGCTGAAAGCCACAATCACAGCGTAGACTGAATAGAGCATCACCCGTTAAGCATTCAGAATGAATACGCCCAAGGATCGTGCTCTGGCTGTCCAGTTCACCCAATGTCAGCGCAACATGCTCTTTTCCAGTCTCTGTATCTTCAAAACCATGCATAGCAAATTCGCCCCAAGGCGTCGGGAGTTTTGAAGAAGCGATATACTTGATCGACATGAAATAACCTTAAAGACTCTCTTTCCCTGAGATGACTATTATCAGAAAAACAACGAGAATGACCTGTGTCTAAAAACGACGGTTTTATAACCCTACCCTTCCACTCTATCTAGCAGTGAAGGGAGGAATATTATCTGCTTTTACCAGTAAGTGAAATACCCTAGCATTTTAATCGGCTATTGATTCACCTAATACTAGCATTCTCCCTACGTAGTGGAGAATGATACGCCTAACGACGATAGAAAAACATGATGTCGCTCACTAAAGAATAACCGTCTTAGCGGAATAAATTCGCTAGTTAAAATTCTTTTGGTGCGAAGCCTGTCACAACCTTGATACCCATTTCACGACCGAGTGCCGTCATAGGATGAACCACGACCAGCCCTCTGACAGATTTCTTCAGTTTGCCCATGTCAGCCTGCTCTGCTTTTGTCAGGGGACGCTTAAATTTCAAGCTCACTACCGAGCCACCTTCCTTACTCAACTCGCGGGTCTGTTGAGTCTTAGCGCTGGCAATACGCTTATTCACTGCGTTTATTTCCTGTCTAAATTGCAACATGATGCCTTTATCTCCGCGCTTTTCTGCTGCGGCAAATTTACGACGGAACTGTTCTAGCTTGTCGTTAAGTCCATGAAGCTCTTCTTTTAAATTCATGCTCGTGCCTTAAAAATATTCTGTAAAATGCAAAAACAGCCTCAATGTGCGGCTGTTTTTTAAAATGATTTGGAACCTATGGCCACCATTATAACAGTAACTGAATGAATACAGTTATCGCTTTTCTGCCAGATGGTGAATTACCTGATTGCTGCTACCACGAAAAACCAGACTGACATCTACATTTTCCTGCTCAAACTTGCCATCCACCAAGACATCGACATAATCTAGCACCCTCTTTTGCTCAGCGGATAACTCAGCTAATAGGTATCCGGTCCACAACCAAATATCTTTATCGGGACACTCATTTTTAACTCGTTGAACTAGGGCGAGTATCTCAGAGATGTTCTCAGGATAGAGAGGGTCGCCACCCGAGAGTGATAAGCCTCTGCGCTTAATTCGACTATCTTTCAGATCGTTAATGACTCGCTGCTGCATCTGTAAATCAAATCGATGACCATGATCTGGATTCCATGTACTTTGATTATAGCAGCCACGGCATTGATGCTCACAGCCGGAAACAAATAGAGTCGCCCTCGTTCCCGGTCCATTAATGACATCTACCGGGAAATATTGATGGTAATTCATAGCACAATTCCAACCTATCGAGTCAATAGATAAGGCGCTACTGACTCAGTAACGCCTTGTTTTTTTTGCTGCATAAATAAGCGCGGCAGATTGATTAAAGGTGCTTAACCCGACGCTTCACTTCTTCTTGCTTACCAAAGTTAAAAGGCCTCGCATCGGGACTGCCTAAGTAACCACAGACTCTACGAGTCACAGAGACCCGACTCGGCTCATGATTACCACATTTAGGGCAGGTAAACCCCTTGCTGGTACATTCAAACTCGCCGGTAAAGCCACAGTCATAACACTCATCGATGGGCGTATTGGTGCCGTAATATGGCACTCGGCTATAGCTGTAATCCCACACATCTTCTAATGCCTCGAGATTGTTCTGCATATTAGGATACTCGCCGTAGCAGATGAAACCGCCATTGGTTAATGCTGGATATGGCTGCTCAAAATCCAACTTGTCGTATGGATTAACTTGCTTTTCAACATCGAGATGAAAGCTATTGGTGTAATAGCCTTTCTGCGTCACCCCTTCGACCACGCCAAAGACCTGAGTGTCGAGCTTACAGAAACGGCTACAGAGATTTTCACTCGGTGTGCTGTAGAGACTGAAGGCATAACCCGTCTCTGCTGTCCACTTTTTGGTCGCCACTTTCATATACTCGATGATTTCGATGGCTTTTTGACGCAAGATTTCACAATCATAAACATGCTTATCCGTGCCGTAGAGGGCATTGATCGTCTCATGTAATCCAATATAGCCCAGAGAAATGGAGGCGCGACCATTTTTGAATATACTTGAGATATCATCATCGGCTCTAAGTCTTACTCCACAAGCCCCTTCCATATACAGGATTGGCGCCACACGCGCTTTCACGCCTTCTAAACGCTCAATTCTGGTATCCAGAGCCTTACGGGCAATGGCGAGCCGCAGATCTAAGATACGATAAAATTCCGCTTCATCGCCCTTGGATTCCAGCGCAATCCTTGGCAGATTTAGACTCACCACACCTAAGTTATTACGACCTTCGTGGATCAGCTCACCCTCTTCTTCATAGGTTCCAAGGAAGCTACGGCACCCCATAGGGGTCTTGAAGGAGCCGGTGACTTTTACGACTTGCTCATAGTTGAGGATATCCGGATACATGCGAATCGTGGCGCATTTAAGCGCAAGTTGCTTGATATCATAGTTACAGTCACCCACCTTGTGATTGATGCCGTCACGAATGGCAAAGACTAGCTTAGGGAAGACTGGCGTCTTACGCTTTTTACCCAGACCCGCAATACGAATCTCCAGCATAGATGACTGAATGAGGCGAGACTCCCAGGAGGTGCCTAAACCGAAACCTAAGGTGACAAAGGGTGTCTGTCCATTGGCCGTATGTAAGGTATTGACCTCATACTCCAGAGACTGGAACGCATCATGGCACTCTTTTTTAGTCTGCGCGGTAGCAAAGGCTTTCGCATCTGTGATCCCCCAGTCCAACGCCAGCTGATACTGCTTGTCGTAACTCTTAGCGACAAAGGGAGCCAAGACTTCATCGATACGATTAATCGTGGTACCACCATAGATATGACTGGCTACCTGGGCGATGATCTGCGCCGTCACGGCCGTCGCCGTAGAGATAGACTTAGGCGTCTCAATCTCGGCGTTACCCATCTTGAAGCCATTAGTCAACATGCCACTGAGATCGATCAGCATGCAGTTAAACATGGGGAAGAAAGGCGCATAATCGAGATCGTGATAATGGATCTCACCGGACTCATGAGCGGCAACCACATCTTTGGGTAAAATATGTCGGGTGGCATAATGCTTAGCCACGATACCGGCTAACAAGTCGCGCTGAGTCGGGATCACTTTAGCGTCTTTATTGGCATTTTCATTCAGCAGTTCCGCATTGGTCTGATCGACTAAACCGCGGATTTCCTGATTCAATCGACTGCTTGTTTCACGATGCAGATCTCTATCATGACGATACTCGATATAGACGCGAGCGAGGGACTTATAAGGACCTTCCATCAAGTGATTCTCGACCAAATCTTGTAACTCGTGAATATCTATCTCAGCATGCTCAGCCACACATTTAGCCACAGAGGCCGCAACACTCACGGCGTAACTCTTGTCTTCAATACCTGCCGAGTTCGCTGCAGCCACGACAGCGTCTCTAATCCTTGTTTCGTCAAAAGGCGTGCGGTAACCATCCCGCTTAATAACCACTGGCATTGTTCAATCTCTCCTCAAGTGACGTCGAAATTAACACCATATATAGTGTTAATTTAACCGTGTGACACAATATGCTGTGTATTAAGCTACAAAGTCATAGAAAGAACATTGATCGAGATCATGATTTTAAGGATAGGTTTAACGAGAAATCATTCCTGCCAACAAGACCCCTTATTGATAAGAGTGGTCTTGACCTTAGGAATGAAGCAAGCTAGATGGACTGGCAGATAGAACAAATGAGAGAAGTGAAACAAAAGTATTCGAAAATGTGGATAAAACTGCAGAAACTGACATAGTCAGAGTACTAAAACCTGCCGAGACTCAAGTAGCTATTTACCATGCCAACCGCCTGTTGATTTTCCCCCATAGAGGACGCCAATTGCATCATAGATTTAAGCCCCTGCCACTGCTCACGATCGCTCGATGACATCTGGGTATCACTCTTAAGATAAATATTCAATTGCGCCGATACCCGGGTCGCTTGCTGACCCACCTCTTTACTCTGAGCATTATCCATCTGATTAAGCACGCTCTGTGCATCATCGAGCAGGCTAATCAAGACACCTGTCATGCCTTGGGTATCGCCACTCGCGGTTAACTCTTCACGCTTATCTTGAATGAATGCCTTAAAATCATCGGGCTGGCCTTGAACTTCTGGCAACTCGAAGCCGCCTTCTGACAGACGATTCAACTGGGTATCTGACAAGATCCCGTCTTGATACAGGCGTTGAATAAGTTTTGGCAGGTCGGCAGCAGAAAAGTCACCCGTAGAAAAGAAGTCTTTTGCCATGGCTTCAATTTTTTGTGCCCTAGCCGCCCTAGGCGACAGTGACACCGACTCATCTTTAATCCCATCCCTATTGAGTCCGGTCGCCGCTTCTTTCGATTGACTCAGGCTGACCTTATCACTGCTCGAGCCCGCTTCAGTCTGATGACTGTTAACACCATAACTATCGGCCAGGCTGGTACTCTTGGCCCCACCTGCATTAGCGTTGCCTGCGGCGATAGTCCCTGAGTTAATTTGGCTGCCAAGGTTAGTGATTGGATTCATTGTCAAAATACCGACATAAAAAGAGGTATGCAGCTATTAAGCAGGAAACATGCCATAACATAGATTAAACCAGCGTTAGTTAACAGAAAACCATAATAAAATTGAAATTAACTTATGCTTTCCTGTTTAAGTCTAGGGTGAGGGTCATGCACATCTTCCTCAGAGACTCAATTTCAGGCTCAGAGAGGGTGACTTTATCGAGCAAGACTTGCTTGAGTGCTAATGCCTCTTGTTTCAGCGCTAGCCCCTCAGCAGTGGTTCTGATGACCTTCTTACGCTCATCTTCGGCGTCGATGGCACGGATCAATAATTCTTTGGTTTCTAACCGCTTGACTATAGGAGTCAAGCTACCTAAATCCAGACGCGTCGCCTGAGACAGTTGCGTCAGACTGACGCCATCATTTAGCCATAGCGCCTGCATCACCAGGTATTGTGGATAGGTTAAGCCACACTCATCCAGCAAGGGGCGATAGGCACGCACTAGGGCATTACCTGCGGTATACAGGGCAAAACAGACGCTGTCCGACAAACAACTGCTTGTTTGTGTATCGTCTGCGTTCATTTTTGAATGAAGATTATCGGTCACTATTCATACCTTAGGCGTTATGCAGCATTTTACTTGATTAAGTTTACACATTGAACTTTTAATTTGCGCGCAAACTAGTTGCGCGATAAAAAGTTTAGGTGTAGAGTTTACCACAATTAATTAGCGCACAAAGCAAAGAGGTTTTATGAACGCCAACCAGATCCTATTAGACTCTCGCCCAGAGGGGTTGCCTACAGCAGATAATTTCAAGCAGACATCGGTGCAATTGCCGGCTATCACCAAAGGTGAGTTTCTGGTTAAAAACCTATGGATGTCGGTAGACCCATACATGCGTGGTCGCATGATAGACAGAGAGAGCTATATTGCACCATTTCAGATAGGCCAGGTACTGGAAGGCGGTTCGATAGGCGAGGTGATTGAGTCCAATAATCCTCAGTTTCCTATCGGCACTAGAGTCAGTGCCATGCACGGCTGGCGTAGTCACTATGTCACCGATGGCAGCGAGCATACTCGGCTGCCAAATACACCAATGAGTGAATCTCACTTCCTCGGTGTATTGGGGATGCCCGGCATGACTGCATGGACAGGTTTGACCCGAATCGCCGCCTTAAAAGAGGGAGACACACTATTTGTATCTGGCGCAGCCGGTGCAGTAGGCAGCGTCGTGTGCCAGCTCGGTAAATTAATGGGGGCCAAGGTGGTCGCTTCCGTTGGTAGCGACGAGAAGGCCGCTTATCTGCGCGACTTAGGCGTAGATGCGGTGATTAATTATCAGACGACAAAGGATCTCAGCGCAGCACTGAAACAAGCCGCCCCCCAAGGCATAGATGTCTATTTTGAAAATGTCGGTGGGGAGCATCTTACCGCCGCACTGAACAACATGAATGACCACGGCAGAATCGCGGTGTGCGGCATGATCTCTCAATACAACGATACAGCGCCGACTCCAGGCCCGAATAACCTGGGCATGATCATCATCAAGAAGCTTAAAATTGAAGGCTTCATCGTGTTCGAACACTGGGATCATTATCCTGAATTTGCCAAAAAGATGGGTCAATGGTTAGCGACGGGTACCGTCAAGGCCGAACAGACAATCTACCAAGGACTCGAGCAGGCACCGGCTGCCTTCATCGGCTTATTCGAAGGTAAGAACCGCGGCAAGATGTTGGTCAAACTCGACTAGTACTATTCGGCTTAATGTTGAGGATACTAGCAATGTTAAAGGGCCCGAATAGGCCCTTTTTGTATATGATGTACTTATCCCTAGAGGTTATGAAAGGCCTAAGAAGGGATTGATGCCCAGCATATTAATGGTTTTCTCGTAGTACTGATGAGCAAGTACATATTTAATACTTGCTCAGTATCGCTTCTATCTGATGTCTGGCATGTTTCACCGCCAACTCCCCCGCCGCTATCGCCTCCACTGCACGATGAAATTCCATGGTGCCTATATCACCGAGATCTGGGATCAGACAGATATCCGGTGGATCGCCCATGAGTCTGGCGCGTTTATGGCGCTGCTCGAGAATATCCATAGATTGTGACATCACCGCCAACATACCAGGATCTGAGCGGCTGCTCTTGGTAAATTTTTCGCTAAGGTGGCTGACATATTCCCGGCCACGAGCAAGCAGATCCATAAAGCCAGTATCTTGATGCTCCTGTGCTTTGACACTCTCCTCAAGTGATGGCTTATTACAGGTCATGTCCACAGGCAAGACCTGCATACGACCTCGGCGCTGACCGTTCAGATCGACCGCTATGACCACATCGACGCCCATGGCTCTGCTGACGGATACGGGAACCGGGTTGACCACGGCGCCATCCACCAGCCAACGTTCACCCACTTTAACCGGCGGCAATATGCCTGGCATGGAGCAGGATGCACGAATGGCATGGCGAAGATCTCCCTCCCTAAACCAGATCTCCTGACCCGAGTAGAGATCGGTAGCCACGGCAATCATGGGCTTATTGAGATCTTCTATCTGTAGATCGCCGATGCGACTCTGAATCACATCGAAGACCTTATCGCCTCCAATAAGCCCGCCTTTGCGCCAACTCAGATCTATCAGGCCTAAGACGTCCCAGCTGGAGAAGCTTCTCACCCAATGTTCGAGTTCATCTAGCTGATCATTGGCATAAGCGGCACCGACAAGCGAGCCGATAGAGCAACCCGACACTTTATCTGGATAAATTCCCATCTCGGCGAGTCCATTGAGCACGCCAATATGAGCCCAGCCCTTGGCAGCTCCACTGCCCAGTGCGATCCCAACTGTTGCCATTCATTCTCTCCAAAGCAATTCTTCTAGATATAAAAAAGCCAATGCATCAACATCGGCTAATATTACACACTAAACGCGCTTATCCAAAATAGGATAATTAACCCAGCCGCCTTTGGCACCAAGATAGAAGAAACTGTCATCCGGTACAGTTAAGGCCTCATTGGCCTTAACCTCGTTAACTTGAGCCATAACAAAAAATGAACTGCTTGCCAGCAATGATATGGCCAAAATTTGAACAAGCAAGGAAGTGCGCTGCAACGAATACATTATCTAATCCTTTATCTAATGAGTGAAAGCCAAGCAGAAATAAACCTTGATCACCTTGAGATATGCTCGTCCATTCGCTTAAAGAGCATGCAAACCGATCATCATTGCGTGATGTTTATGGCCCAAGCTACTAAAGTCAGGTTATAATACGCAGTCGAATCAAACTTGGAGTACACCTTTGCAATTTACCGATTTTTCACTGGATAAACGTCTGTTAAATACGCTCGATCATATGGGCATTGAAACGCCTACAGAGATCCAGCAGCAGGCTATACCAGTAGGTCTGTCAGGAAAAGACCTGATGGCGTCATCAAAAACAGGCTCAGGTAAAACCTTAGCGTTTTTGTTACCGGCGATGCAGAGGATAATTTCGACCAGGGCATTGAGTAAAAGAGATCCTAGAGTGTTGATTTTATTACCAACACGAGAACTTGCCAACCAGGTTTATGGCCAGCTTCGTTTGTTAGTCGCCAACACGCAATACAAGGCGATGAAGATATTGGGCGGTGAGAACTTTAACGATCAAGCAAAGTTACTGGCTCGTGACCCACACTTCGTGGTGGCGACTCCGGGTCGCTTAGCGGATCATCTCGCCCAGCACCATTTACATCTAAACGGCCTCGAACTGCTTATCTTAGATGAAGCCGACCGTATGTTAGATCTCGGCTTTGCCGAACAGCTAAAAGCGATTAACAAGGCCGCCGATCATAAACGTCGCCAAACCTTGATGTTTTCGGCCACCTTAGATCATGGTCTGATTAGTAATATCGCCGCCGAATTACTCAAGTCTCCTGAGCATGTGGATATCGGCGCGGGTAATATCGAAAACCAAGATATTACCCAACGCATCTATCTTGCGGATCACTTAGATCACAAGGAAGCCTTGCTCGACAGTATCTTAAACAATGAGACTCATAAGCAGATCATCATCTTCACCGCAACACGTGACGATACCGACAGGTTAGCGACTAAATTAGCCGCATCCGGACACAAAACCGCATCACTAAGCGGTAACTTGAAGCAGAGTGCCCGCAACCAGATCATGGATCAATTTAGCCGCGGCCTGCAAAAAATATTGGTCACCACAGATATAGCATCACGAGGACTCGATCTTCTCAATGTCTCCCTAGTGATTAACTTCGATATGCCAAAATTTGCCGAAGAGTATGTGCACAGAATTGGTCGTACGGGTCGTGCAGGGGCTAAGGGTGATGCCATCTCTTTCGTCGGCCCTAAAGATTGGCTCAGCTTCAAGCAAATACAGGTATTCCTGCGTAAGACATTCGAATTCACGGTTATCGATGGTTTAGCCGCTAAATTCTCTGGTTTGAGAGATAAGCCAAAAACCGACAAGAGAACTAAGGTAACAGCCAAGAAAACCACGGTAAACAAAGCTAAGCGCAAGGCTAAGCCTAAGCCTAAGAAGCAAGATAAGCGCTTTATCACGGGTATCGATGTCGGTGATGCTCCTATGCTAAGAAAGCCAAAATCAAAACTCCAGGAAACACCTGAGTAAACTAAACAGTTAAATAGCCGCTAAACTAGTTTGGCGGCTGAGTATCAATTTACGATTATCCGCTAACGTAAAATAGCGTGATCAAGAATATTTTTAAGGGTTAACATGAGAGTTTGTGGCGTAGAGTTAAAAGGCGGTGAAGCGGTAATTAACTTGTTGAGCTATGAAGGCGAGACATTTAATGTACCTGATTGTCGTCAGCAATCATTCATCATTTCACATTCAGAAACCACCGAATCGATTCGTGAGTTTCAATTTGCTTTTAAGAAGCTAATGGAAGATTACCATGTCGATAAAATCGTGATCATTTCACGCGAGCAAAAAGGTAAACTGGCCGGTAGTGCCACTACCTTCAAGGTCGAAGCCGCCATTCAGCTGCTCGACTTGCCAGTTATCTTAATTTCACCAGTGACAGTCAAAGAGCGCCTGAAGCGCAATCCACCTCAGGTAGATTTCGAAGGTCTGGGGCTAAAACGTTTCCAGAAGCCTGCATTTGATGCGGCATACGCTTACCATAATCAGCATATTTTTAATGTTTGGGATAATGACCAATCAGACAGCTAAGTTTTTATGACTGAAGCAGCTAAGTGAATATGAGGGCTAAACGCCCTCTTTTTTATGCCTTTAAAAAACAACCTATATCAGATTAACTCATGGAAAATCAGCTTAAATACCTCAACGGTTACCGCCAAGAAATAAAAGATCAAGTTGCTAGCTTACTTGAAAATGGCAAACTTCAGTCTGTGCTGTTGAGCCGTCATGGGGATATCCACAATATTCGTACCGACAAGGCCCTATACGATTACACCATAGCAATAAAGAACCGCTACCTACGTAAGTCTCAGCCCCTGTCGAAAGTCCAATATGACGATAAAATTTCCCTCAGCCATCAGGCATTGGGATTACACTCCTTCGTGTCCCGAGTTCAAGGCCGTAAGACTAAGGCAAAGAATGAAATTCGTATTTCATCCCGGTTAAAACGTGTCCCTGAATCTCTGCTAAGAATGGTGGTGGTTCACGAATTGGCGCACCTGAAAGAGAAAGATCACAACAAGGCCTTCTATCAACTCTGTTGTCATATGGAAGGGGATTACCATCAGCTGGAGTTTGATCTTAGGCTGCTACTGACCTTAGTCGAACACGATCAGAACCCATACACCTAGCTTAAGCCTGACCCATTATCATCTTACGTACCTTGACCAGTTGTTCGAACTCATTCATCTGCTTTTTAGACAGCTTACTGGACATGGGAATATTGGCTGTCATTGGGTTCACGGGACGACCATTGACATGAAACTCATAATGCAGATGCGGGCCGGTTATGCGCCCGGTATTGCCCGAGAGGGCTATGACCTGGCCCCGAGTAACGCGTTGTCCTTTATGAACTAAGGCTTTCGACAAGTGCAGATAGCGAGTTCGGTACTTATTACCATGCTGTATCACCACATATTTACCGGCATACCTATGGTTAGTCACCAGAGTGACGATGCCATCACCGGGAGCGATGACCTTAGTGCCGATTGGCGTGGCGAAATCGGTACCATTATGAGGTGACGTCCGCCCTGTCACTGGGTGATGGCGATGACGATTAAAACGTGAACTTATGCGGTAGTTTTTCAGCAGCGGAATACGCTGAAATGCACGTGACAGGCTGCGGCCCTGATCATCGTAAAAATTACCATCACTATTTTGAAAGGCGGTAATGTCACTGCGACCACGATGAATAGTGATACCTAGAATATCACTGGCACCCGTTGCCGTACCATCGATAAACTGATCGTTCATCAATACCGAGAATCGGTCACCGGCACGCAGATCTCGAGAAAAATTGAGTTTCTCCTTTAGCAGAGACTCGATACGCTGGATCTCTCCAGCGTTTAACCCTATCTTCTTGGCCGAAACATAGAAAGACCCGTGGATCTCGCCAGAGACACTGCGATTGCGCCAGAACCCTTCGATATTGATATCATCGACATTGAAGCTGCCGTCATCGAAACGAGTAAACACCACTTGATGTGCCGCAGAGAAGTAGAGCTGTAACTTTTCAAGTTCTCCCTTGTCATCGAGCCAGAATTTTATCTGGTTACCCGGCTTTAACGTATCTAATGCCAACACATTTAAGTCGGCCTCTAATACCCGGTACATGGTTTGCTGATCCACGCTAGCCTGCATGAAGAGCCCGCTCAGCGTATCGCCACTGGTGATCTTATGCATAAAATCTGGCCTAGTGATGATGTTTTCTACTCGAGTCCTAGGTTTAAGCTGAGTAATCAAGCTGTCGATATCTAAATCGATCGGAATGCGCTGGGGCATCGATTGGTTATTCGTCGGCCATAGGATAGCTGCGGCGATGATGAGTCCCCCGCCCAGCATGACTTTCTTATTAAAATTAGACTCTTGTAAAGACAAGAACGCCTGAATATTCGATAGCGGTGACTTTAAAAAAGCAACCTTAAGAAATGAAATTTTACCCGTTCGCAACTTGTAGCCCCATCTAACTTATTTTGTTTTAGTACAAAAAAACCGGAGCTATCCTGTCAACAAAGTGTCATCCATTCTTGGCGTGAGTGATATAAGTCTTGTTATATCACGGTATGACACACGGTTTTGTTACATTTATATAAATTTGGCTTGTTCATCCATAGGGATAAGCAATCGAGATAACTTATACCAAAATTAAGACAAAGTACAAACTGATCGACTAGAGAATTTGAATAATTATCCTTAATGTGATTTATATTGCATTGGAACTATCTAGTTGAACAGAACCAATGCGTTAATTAACTGATTTTGAGCAAGCACTCGTTTAAGGAAGAACGATAACCGTTTTACTGCCTTGAGCTGTTTTAATGATATCGATGCGGGTGCCAATCTGTTCCTTCATCTCGGAGACATGAGAGATAACCCCTATCATGCGACCGGAAGATTGCAGATCCATCAAGGTGCGGATGGCTAAATCCAGCGAGTCTTGATCTAAGCTGCCGAAACCCTCATCGATAAACAGGGTATCGAGTTTAATCCCCCCAGCGTAAGCCTGCACAACCTCTGATAAACCCAATGCCATAGAAAGCGCCGCCATAAAGCTCTCACCGCCGCTCAGGGTCGCCACCGGGCGCACCTTAGAGGTGTAAGCATCTTCCACCTCGAGATCAAGCCCTGAAGCCTTATTGCCCTTGGCCCTATCCTCTTTACGTATCAGTCGATAGCGCCCCTTGCTCATCATCTGCAATCTATGACTCGCCTCGAGCAGCACATCATCGAGCAACACACTCAAGACGAAGCGCTGTAAGCTGATCTTGTTGCCCGTCTGTCCATTAGCCACTTGAGATAAGGTGCCGATAATGGCGTACTCATCTTCTAACTTCTTCGCATCAGCATCGGCTTCTTGCAGCAACTTCTGAGTCTGAGTGAGCTGACTCACCCTGCTCTGTAACACCTGCCAGCTTTGTTCAGCCTCACGCTGCTCAGTCTGACTCGTCGCCACGAGCGCCTCAGCATCGGTTAGCAGAGGTTTAACTTGCCCGTCTAACTTATTGCTTACTTGAGTAAGCGTGGTCTGATTAGCGATACAATCCTGCTGATACTTAGCAATCTCATCGGCTATATCTTTAAGCGCTTCAGTAGATAACAGAGCCTGGGTTAATGCCTGCTTATCACTAAATCCTGACTTGCCTAACTCAGCATTAAGCTCGGCTTGTGCCTTATTACTTTGCTCCCTTGCTTGAGTTAAATTCGACTCAGCCCCCGCTAATGCAGCAGACTGAGCCGCATCTTGCTCCAGTGCTTGTGTATGAGACTGACGTATGGTGTTTATCGCTTGCTGTAAACCAGTTAGATGATTCTGAGCTTGGTTTATCGCACTATTAAGCGCATCTATGCTGCGATATTGCTCAGGTATTGCTATGCAAGCTTGATCAGATTGGCCTTGAGCACTGGCTACTCGATTCTGTAGCTCATGAAAGATCTCTCGTTCAGCATCGAGTTGAGTTTGTAAATCCCTCTCCTTTGACTGCCAGTTTTGTATCTGCTGCCTGAGCTGAGATAACTCTTGAACTGCTACATTAGCTTGATTCACTTGCAGCTGCATTTTCTTGAGAAGCGACTGCAACGAGTCTAGGGAATGTGATGCCCACTCACCTAATTTTTGTGAATACTCCCCCCTAAGTTTCACTTGTTCCTGCAACTGTGCTTTAAGCCCTTTATAATCGGCTATGGCCTGGTTCAATGCACCTTTAGCAGCTTCACAGGCCTGCTTGCTTGACTCTAACTCATCCTTCGTCGGTAAAGTATGCTCACTATAAGCTGGCATTGGATGTACGTCGCTGCCACATACAGGGCAAGGCTCTCCGGGATTAAGCTTTTGCGCTAAGATGCTTGCCTGGCCTCGGTGCCAAAGCAACTGCAATTGATCGTAAGCCTCACCCTTATCTTTGGCATCACAACGAAGTTGCTTACCTTTCGCTTCGGCCTGCTTCAATGCCTGTTCTGTATTGTCGGCATGATGACTAGCAACTTGCCACTGCTGATAACGCTCAATCAGCTCACTTTGTGCCGTAAGCACTTGCTGAGCATTAACTTGCTCATTAGCAGTTTGCTCTAACAGGGGGATGTGTTGCTCGCCAGCCTGCCTTTGCTCCTTAACACCGGCTAATGTTACCTGACCTTCTATTCCTTTATTCTTGGCCTGGTCTCGTTCATTCGTTGCGAGGCTGAGCGCTTTTTGCAGGCTATCTAGCCCCTGAAGTTGCGGTACTAGTTGACTTAACTTTTGTTCTTCATTCTGTGCAAGTTGTAATTGCTGTTCTAATTCACTCAAGCTATCAAACTTACTTTGGCTGAGTGCCAGTGCCTGCTCACTGCGCTGCTTAGCAGCTTGAGCCTGAGTCACGCCTGATTGAGCATGAGTGAGTTCAGTTTCGCGAGCCTGTGATACATCTAAAACAGGTTTTAATTGCTGCGATTTTTGACCATTTTCTAAACTGAACTGACGCTGACCGATAGCCTCTTTTTGCTCTGATAAATGTTCTGCCGCCTGCTTAAGTTTGTCCTGAGCATCGAAAGCGTTAACCAGCAACTTGGCAGACTCAAACTGTTTATTGGCATCAATAAAGGCAAGACTCGCCTTCTCTTTACTCTCAACGGCTTGGGCTAACTTAGGTGAAAGTTCGGCCAGTTCAGTATTTAACCCTTCATCAGAATCAAGGGCTGAATTACGCAGCATACCGTCACGTATATTGCGCTGTTCGAGAACAGCCTTAGATATAGCCGATGCTTGCAACTTTAACTTATCTTCAATCTTGCGATAAATTTGCGTCTGAAACAGCTGGCTGAATATCTTCTCTCTATCTTTAGAGTCTGCCATCAGCAGTTCGCGGAACTTACCCTGGGGCAAGACCATCACCTGACGGAACTGGTCGGCATCCAGACCTGTGAGTTGTTCAATTTCAGCAGTAGCCTCAGAGACCTTACTCGCCACCAGCAGATGCTCGCTACCGTCACTATCAATACGATACAACTGAGCCTCAGGTTTCTGCACCGTGTAGCCATCACCACTTTTCTTGACGCGTTGCTGCTCGGGCACCCGGCGGATGCGGTATTGAATATCACCCAGGGCAAAACTAAACGTCACCTCGGTGAGTAGACTGTCGACGGCTAAGTCGCAGCGCATCTGACTGCCTTCACGCTCATCACCGGTCGTCTTACCGTATAGGGCGAAACAGATGGCATCCAAAAGCGTGGTTTTACCCGCGCCTGTCGGTCCGTTGATCAAAAATAATGGATTGGTGCCCAGCGCCGCAAAATCGGTTTCTTCGGTCGATGCGAAGGGGCCAAAGGCCGACATCACCAGTTTTAATGGTCTCATGATGCACTCTCCATCTGGTGTAAATCATCGATTACTGCAGTGATGGCCTGTTGTTGGGCCTCCGTCATTGGCTCACCGGATACCTGAGAGAAGAAGTCACTGAACATATCCAACTCACCCTTCTTGATATGATCCCGACTCAGTGCGACCTTGCCATTGTCCGCCATCAAGCCCGTACGCTCCAAGTGCAGCACATTAGGGTATACGCTTCTCAACTTACCCATGGCATCTAATATGGCGGCTTTATCTAACAGTCTCACCATCAGGTAATCTTCACGATTGACGTCTGTTTTTCCTTGCTCGAGTAACTCAGCCAATTGCCCTTCGATGATGCGCACATCTCGATAAGCCTCGAGCGGTAAAAGGCTGATATTTGCCACGCCCTGGGGATCTAACTCGACCAAGGTGACTGATTTGTGCTGATGCTGCTCACTGAAAGAGTACTTAAGCATGGAACCTGAATACCTGACATGCTCAGCCCCCTTATACTGAGGCCCATGGAGATGACCCAGCGCCGCATAATTAAACGGCGTAAATAAACTTGGAGAGATTCTATCCGCGCCGCCTATGCTCAGCGGACGCTCAGACTCAGACTCACTGCCACCATCGAGAAAACAGTGGCTGATCACCACTTTGGGTAAGCCTTGACTGTCATGAATATGCACTTGCTCAAGCAATTTAACCATGGCCTCTTCATGACTCGTCACCTCACACTCAAACACATGGCGCACAGTGGCGGGATCTGCGTAGGGCAAGCCATAAAAAACAGCACTGCCCTGCTTGCCTTTAAGCTCTATAGCCGCGACGTCTTGCTCAGCGACGTACGATGTGCAACCCGGCGCCCGCCATCTGTCTCGAGGCAAAACCAAGACGCTCATGGCCATCATGGTTACCGGCGATCATGATAATGGGTATCTTAAGTTCATTAACGAGACGATTCACCACCTCATCGAGCAGCGCCACGGCATTCGCCGGTGGAATAGACCTGTCATAGATGTCACCGGCAATAATCACCGCATCGACGTCATGTTCGACGGCGAAGTCAAGGATCTGATTTAACACGAAGCGCTGATCTTCGAGCAGATTCTGGTTATGCAGCTGCCTGCCGATATGCCAGTCTGAAGTATGGATAAATTTCATGCTTTCTCGTTTAAAAATGAGGGAGGTGGTGGAGTGTTCTAGTTTGGCTATAGTAAGAAAACTCGACTCGTTGCACAAGTATCCTAGCCACTAGCGCGATAACAAATAGTGGCACTTATCGGATAATAACTGGCTAAATCTCTTTTTGTGGGGTCATTGGCCGGCAAAGCCACTATCAGCCAGCATCAATGCGGCTATGTGCTTCGATGATTTGGCGTTATATGATTACTGCCCCCTGATGACATGGTCACCGAATCATTCTCAAGCGGTGATCCCTTGTTTAACCTTTTTGAATAATCAAGCAAACCAATAAATACTGACCCATTTTTGCCAAAACCTTGATGAAGTCGAAAGAAGTCACTGAAAAATGAAATAATGGGTGCGTTTCTTACTGAAAGTTGTTACTAAAGGCACTCTAAGCTATTTCGATATTTCCAAGTGTAGGTGTCATGCAGTATTCAAAGTTTGGTGAAAAATTTAATCGTAACTCCGGCATTAATCAGTTGATGAATGATCTCAATGAAGGGCTACGCACCCCAGGCGCGATAATGTTGGGGGGGGGCAACCCTGCCACTATTCCGGCGATGCAGGATTACTTTCACCAAGCTGCAAGCGAGATGCTGGCAAACGGTGAGTTGGTAGCGGCATTAAGTAATTATGATGGGCCGCAAGGTAAAGACACCTTCTTAAAAGCCTTGGCGGACTTGTTACGAGACACTTACGCTTGGGACATAAGCGAGAAAAATATCAGCCTGACTAATGGTAGCCAAAGTGCCTTCTTCTACCTGTTTAATCTGCTTGCTGGCAAGCAAGTTGATGGTAGCCATAAGAAGATACTGTTGCCACTTGCACCCGAGTATATCGGCTACAATGATGCCGGGCTTGATGATGATATATTTGTCTCTTACCGCCCCAAAATCGAGATGCTAGATAAGCGCATGTTTAAATATCATGTGGATTTTGCACAACTGAAAGTGGATGACTCGATAGCGGCGATATGTGTCTCAAGACCAACAAACCCCACAGGGAATGTACTCACCGATGACGAAGTCGCTAAGTTAGATCAACTCGCACGTGATAATGACATTCCCCTAATCATAGATAACGCTTATGGCACCCCTTTCCCCAATATCATCTTCGAAGAAGTGACACCATTCTGGAACAGCAACACCATATTGTGTATGAGCTTATCCAAATTGGGTTTACCCGGCGTACGCTGCGGCATCGTGATTGCCAATGAGGAGGTAACTCAGGCACTGACCAATCTTAATGGCATTATCAGCCTAGCCCCGGGTGGATTGGGTCCAGCGATTGCTGAGCATATGATAAAATCAGGCGATCTATTACGTTTAAGCGAATCTGTGATTAAACCTTTTTATAAAGAAAAGTCAGAGTTTGCACTGTCTTTACTGCAGCAGTCCATCAGCGATAGCAGATTTAAAATTCATAAGCCCGAAGGCGCCATGTTCCTCTGGCTCTGGTTTGATGAACTCCCCATTACCACCATGGAACTTTATAACCGCTTAAAAGCACGCGGCGTGTTGATTGTACCCGGAGAGTATTTCTTCTTCGGACAGAAAGAAGATTGGGAGCATGCTCACCAGTGCCTGCGGATGAACTATGTCCAAGATGAAGCCAAGATGCGAGATGGTATTGCCATCATAGCCGAGGAAGTTGACAAGGCTTACGCCCAAAGCTAACTGACTTGTACCTGCCGTGGGTGCTGTACAGGATGTACGAATGTCGTGATCACATGGATGTGAATAAACGACCTTTAGCGCAAACGCTTCTGTGACATGCCGCAAGCACTCTCTCTGTGAGCTCTACCGTTTCAAACAACCTCCATGTTTAACAGCCAGTTCGATATCCCTATCTCTCGCTCGGATAGTTTAAAGATAGGGCTGCAGCGATAATGGCTTTAGCGCTGGTTTATCTAACATCTCAAATAAGTCCTGACGGCTGGCGCCTATCTGCCGCATCTCACGCTGATTGAGATCATGCATCAAGTTACGGATGACGATGTTCAACTCTGCATAGGTATGAAACACTTGATGCCGTAGTCGCATTAAGATCCAACGCTCGACGATCAACACCGCATTTTCGGCCTTGGGTTTGTAAGGTCTGACTGACATCACCGCCGTGCAGTAATGATTGGCGAGTTTACGATAACTATCGTTCAAGGTCGGTTCATAACGGCAAGGTTTGGTAACCGCCGATCTGAGATTATCTAGCACGAGCAGGTGTTGCTGGCGCATGCTGCGCTTCTTTTTCTTAAACCAGCGAGTGTAGTACTCACAAAACTGAGTGTAGCCATAGGCACAAGCCTGGTATTGCGTGTGGTATTCCTCCCACAGTAGACGCTTGGTCATGCCTTTTCGTTTCAATTCTTTGAAGCATAGCGCGAAATCCGGCATCAGCTTATGCTGTGATGGCCCCTTGTCTTGATACAAGGCCTGAGTGAGTTGAAGCTCTGATGTACCATCGGGAAGTGGCCAGCCTAGCTCGCTGAGCTTAAACCGACTGAGTATTTCAGAGATAGTAGAGCACCCGATTTTGACACAGGTAGCGATGTTGCGATTGGAGAGTTGGCAGTCGAATTTGAGGCGTAAAACCTCGTTGATTTTGGTCATAACTATTCTCTTTTTTGGCATTGTCGCTTCCGGTGGCATTTTTTGATGCCAATAATGGTAACGACTAATTGATTTAAAAGAGAAAAAAGAATGATTCCGCGATAATCCGATCGTGGTTTCCGGAGTTAGGCCTAAAATGACCGGATTGTCGCGGAATGAGCGATCGGATTAAACCGAAACATGCCGTTTAGTTATGCTTGAATAAAATACTTTGACATGGGTATATCTGGGTCTTGATTAAGCGCTGTCTTGATACGCAGTTTAATGCTGGTGAAGTCTGAGGTTTCCGGTGCCTGAGCCATCTTAGCCCAGATAGGATAGGCCCTATTAGTAAGGAGTGGTCTACATAGGCCATAGCTTAGTCAAGGGATCTTCATCTGAGAATCCTGGGTGTCTTAGTTGCCCTTCGTTGAACGCGGCATCAGTAAGTATGGCCGTACTGAACCAAAACATGTCAACTAGGCTTAATTCGAATGCATTAAGCCGCTAAACAGACCTTATTCTTACCTGAGAATTTAGCTCGATACAAAGCATCATCTGCTTGTTTCATCAGTCCTAATAAGCTTGTTGTATGTTCATTCAACGCTGCGACACCCAAACTAATGGTAAATTCAACAGTCACATCATCAAATTGAAAAACTTGCGTCTCGATGCCATGTCGAATTCGGTCCGCGATATTGTACGCCTCTTTTTTAGAGGTATTTTCAAGCACAATTAAAAATTCTTCACCACCGATCCGGCCCACTAAATCATGCTTCTTCAGCCATCTTCTGGTTCGTTTTGAGGCGGCTTTTATCGCTAAATCACCGATATGATGCCCATAACGATCATTAATCGATTTAAAGTTATCAATGTCAAACATAATCACTGACACTGGTTGTTGCTTTTTCAATGATTTTTTGACCTTTTTTGAAGGTATATCCCCGATTAGCAAGCCCAGTTAAAAAGTCAGTTTGCGCACACACTTTAAACGTTCTACGTGAGTAGAATAAAAATAACACAATGCAAAATAGCACGGTGATGACAACAAAAAACAAACTCAACTTAAGCTCATTAATCCGCTCTTTATCTTCGGCTGAAGCAAAACTCAACTCATTAATGGCTAAACGATTACCCAGCAATTCATTTTCAAACTCAGCCAATGCAGAATGATGATCAAGCGATGAACTGATCACCTCATTATCAATCACACTTTGATTCATCTCTCTTTCTATATCTATCACTTGAAATAGCTTATTCAGCACATTAACTGGGTCATGATCATCAAGTGCAATAATGGCATCAGCCTGAAGCAACATCGATTTTTGGTTTGCAGCAAAGCTATCATCTTGTTTAAATATTCGCGCCATATCAGCGGCTTTTTCAGCCTCAACACTTTGGCTTGCCTTATCCCAATCCCCTAGACTAATGGCCTCACTCAACATGTTGTATTGCATATTAAACATGTCTTCAATGTCATTAATGCTTTGCCATGTTTGATAAGCTTTTTCAAAACTGTCATAACCACGTCGATGTAGTCCAGCTTGGCGATACAAACTGCCTGTTGCGTTATAAATCATCGCTTTACGATTTACATTGAGGTTGTCTTTATCGACAATGGCCATCGCTTCATCGAGCAAGGCAATCCCTTTATGTATCGACGTAGGTTCGTTAAAGCAAAAAGCATTTTGAGTTAAGGACTTAGCAAGTAATTTGGCATTGTGATGTTGGCGAGCATAAACAAGGGCTTGTTTTCTATCGAAACAATATGCCGCGGGATCGTTGGATTGCAAATGAACGCTCTAAATGACTATCGATAAGCACATCAGTAATCGGTAGAAATCTAACTAATTCAATGCCTTTATCATAACTGTCGATTGATAGATCGAGTTGACGGGTTTTCTCATAAAGCTGACCATAGAGATAGTACACTTTCGCTTGTTGCTCAGCTTCAAGATTGCTGTTTTTTAGAGTGAATTCATCCCATAACACGATACCGTCAGCTGGGCTAACCGCTTTGACTGAACGTTCTAATTCAGTTAACGTACCACTAGCAAATCCATTTGCACTAAAAACGAAAAGTACACAGCCCAACCAAGCCAGCCACTTTTTCATCCGTAAAAAAACATGTTTAACCTCCAGCCAACAGTCCTTTAGCAGTATAACGATTTAGGATCGACATGGTAACCAGTGGCACCTAAAACATTGATTTAATTTTATATTAATTGAACTCGGTCACAAAGGCTGTTTATTATTGGTTAGCTATATATTAAGCCGTTTTAATTTTGTAATTAATGTCTATTACTATTCTGGTCACTATATAATCAAGGCACCCATTCTTGTGCTAAGGAAGAGGGCCGGGCCACGTTAGCTTGTCCAAACACTTCTAAGCTGCCTGTGTTGTTAGTCGATATAACTTCTTGTTAATAATTTTGGCCTATGGAGCGCGTAATATGGGGCATTAACTGTCTTGTCATTAACAAAATCGTGATAGGATCCCGCGTTAAATATTTGAGGCACATCGGCCTCGAGTCGATGTATGTGGGTTTCAAACCGATTGAAGTCGAGACTTCAGCCAGACGGAAACTCAGGCCTTAACCGAATAGAGATAGCACAGATATAATCACCATTGCATCATCACCGGCTTAGATAATGGCTTGATGCAGATAACGACTTCAGATCTGGAATAAAATAAAATGACTAACAATACGTCCTCATCGACGCAGCAGGGTTTTCCAAAAATATTTTGGATTGCTAATGGTGTCGAACTTTTAGAGCGCGCCGCCTATTATGGCGTGTTCATTGTCATCACCCTTTATTTATCACGAATCTTAGGATTTAGCGATATAGAGGCCGCATGGCTTGCCGGTTCTTTCTCCGCGGGCCTCTATTTTCTGCCGACCTTTAGTGGCGCGCTCGCAGATAAAATAGGCTTCAGGCGGGCATTATTGCTGGCCTTCGCTCTGCTTACCCTAGGTTACTCCGGACTTGCGCTTTTCCCCACTCTGTTAGAGGGACAAGGGCTGGTTGAATATGGTAAAGAGGCGGTCTATCACGGACTGCAAGAGGCCGATATTCGTTGGGCAATTGTGCCGATCCTTATCGTTATCATGATTGGTGGGTCGTTTATCAAGGCAGTGATCACGGCTACCGTAGCTAAATGTACGACTACCGCTAACCGTGCTAAAGGCTTCTCTATCTTCTATATGATGGTTAATATCGGTGCTTTCTCGGGTAAAACAGTGGTTAAACCTCTGCGTGAATCCATGGGCGATCTGGGGTTAATCAACCTGAACTATTTTGCGGCGAGTATGACGCTGATTGCATTTTTCAGTATATTTATCTTCTTCAAAAATGCCGAGACCAACAGCAAAGGAAAGTCTTTGGCTGAAATATGCTCTGCACTAACCAGAGTACTGAGTAATGGTCGATTAGTCGCACTGACAGTTATCATCAGTGGTTTCTGGATGGTACAGCATCAGCTGTATGCGACTATGCCTAAGTACGTATTGCGTATGGCGGGTGAGGGTTCTTCGCCTTCCTGGTATGCCAATGTCAATCCGCTAGTGGTATTTCTGTCGGTCAGTCTCGTGACTGCAATGATGAGCAAACGTAGTGCGCTCTCTTCGATGACTATCGGTATGCTTATCATGCCTTTCTCGGCGCTTCTCATGGCATCGGGTAATATGTTTGCGGCTACCGAAACCATCTTAGGTATGCATCCTATTGCGGCTATGATGATCATAGGTATCATGTTCCAAGGCTTGGCCGAGTGTTTCATCTCGCCGCGCTTCCTCGAATACTTCTCGCTGCAGGCACCTAAGGGTGAGGAGGGACTCTACCTAGGTTTCTCTCATCTGCACTCCTTTATCAGTTCGCTATTAGGCTTCGGTCTGTCCGGATACCTGTTAGAGGCATACTGCCCGAACCCTCGTAACTTCGATACCCATGTCGAATGGGCGGCTGCGGCATCGCATGCACATTACATCTGGTACTTCTTTGCCGGTATCGCGACGGTTTCTGCCCTCTCCTTGGTTATCTATGGCGTCGTGATTAAGCGCTTAGATGCGAATAAAACCGCAGAGGCTGAGCTCGCAACGGCATAACTTTATTCAGTATGAGTAAGCCATTTTTTGCTAATGAAAGCCCCGAATATTCTGGGCTTTTTTACGTTTAGAATTGAATTTATCAAGGGGTTTATCAAAGGATTTATAAAGGATTTATAAAGGATTTATCAAGCCACCCATCATGAAAATGAGGCCATTGACCGCATACCGATTCTAACATCATGAGCGCTCATCAAGCTGTAAGACAGTGATTTAATGCGTATTAAACTATCAAGTTTATTCGTATCATGCAATCACGATAAGTGGACACCCATAAGATTTTGGTACTTTAACTTAGTAGACTCTATATTGCTGAGATCTAGTAATCCATTCTAGAAACGATGCTTAAAATGCGCCACGGCAGTTACGTTCTATTTGATGCATTTTTCAATACATTTCTCATTGAAAATTATGATGGCCAAAAAATGACTGAGTAATTGTACTAACTCGTTTTGTGGCAGAAGTGAGTTACGAAGCCTAGCAATAAACCTAAATTGAAGAGATAGGCTGTTTGTGAAAACCTCAGTGTAGATAATGGAATGGACCCATCCCCTTTTAATCGGCCTCGCAATGGACCACGATGTAGTTGCTACAACTCACCAGAAAGAGGACGGGTCCACCATGAAGATTACTACAATTGGTTTAGATATCGCAAAGTCTGTTTTCCATTTTGTTGGCGTGAATAAAGCAGGAAAGCTTGTCAAAAAGAAGATGATTAAGCGTAAAGACTTAATTCATTTTTTTGCACAAGTAGAGCCTAGCCTTGTTGTCATGGAGGCTTGTGGTGGAGCGAATTACTGGGCTAGAGAGTTTCAAAAGGTAGGCCATGAAGTCAAATTGATAGCCCCTCAATACGTCATTCCATACAGGCCTGCTAATAAAAATGATTATAACGATGCCCTTGCAATAGCAGAGGCTGCTCAAAGACCAAATATGCGCTTCGTACAACCAAAGCCTGTCGAGCAGCAGGATGTACAGATGCTTCACCGAATGAGGGAGCGCTTAAACAAGCAGACTACAGCCTTAGTCAACCAGGTTAGAGGCATGCTGGCAGAGTACGGTATCGTAATAGCAAAAAGCAAAGCGGCCTTTAGGAAAGCGTTCCCTGACATTTTATCTGATGAGAACAATGAACTGACAGTGAAAGGACGATACATATTCAATCAGTTGCATGAAGAATTTACCGACATCGAGAAACGCCTAAAGAGCTGTGATACGCAGATAGTAGAAGAGAGAAATACAAACCCTGTTTGCCTGCGTATAGAGACATCTCCAGGTATTGGTCCTGTCACTTCGACAGCTTTTTATGCAGCGGTAGGGGAAGGAAAAGACTTCTCCAATGGCCGGCACTTCTCAGCTTGGTGTGGCTTAGTGCCAAGACAACATAGCAGTGGCGGCAAAGATAACCTGCTAGGGATAAGCAAAAGAGGCAATGCCTATTTACGAACTTTGTTTATACATGGAGCAAGAGCGGTCTTGCAGCACTGCGGAGGAAAACAAGATAGGTTGAGCCACTGGGCATACGCTTTGGCAGAAAGAAAGGGGTTTAATAAGGCTTGTGTTGCAGTGGCTAACAAGCTTGCAAGAATAACCTGGGCTATCGCCGCTAGGGAAGATGAATATAGGACATTTGCGTAGCAGTTAGTCCTAGAGTAAGACGAAACGAGTTAGTGTAAAACATACCAGCAAGTTGCTATGACACTTGATTTGATGATGAGACCGTCAGACTGCTCTACTTAAAACCTAACAGCCGCAAGGGCTCTAAAGAAGCCGTGTAGATGTTCAGGAAAGTAGAGGCAAATATCCATCAGGGCCAGAGGTTAACCTCATAAACAGGCCGAATATATGGGTGCAATGAACTCTTCTCAAAATTGATATCAAATGTCTTATGTATGTCAGGAACATACAAGACCATTCACATCAGAAGCTGCCGCAGGCTATAAGTCATAATGAGGTACGATCTTCAAATCCATATCCCAACACTAAAACCCACTGAATTCCGGCGCAAAAGATCTGCCGGAATGACAGATAAAACCACCTGAAACCAAATGAATCTGAGAGACGATACTGGAGTACGTACAAGTTGGAGTCCAGTTTTACTTGACCACTTCAGCTTTCTTAAACCCAAGAAAACAGATCATATTGAGTCGACAATAACTTCACACTCATGGCGATAGACATAGTGACGACTATTGGTTTGATAATTTTTGTCCCCTTGGTGACGACCATACGCGAGCCTAGAGTGGCTCCGATTGCCTGACCAACGAGCATGACGCCGCCGATCATCCAAAGTACTTTGCCACCGATGGCGAAGAAGATGAGTGAGGCGATATTAGTCGAGAAGTTGAGAACTTTCGCATGAGCTGTGGCTTTCGCTAATCCAAAACCTGCAAGCGACACGAAGGCTAATGCGAAGAAGCTGCCGGTTCCTGGGCCAAAAAATCCATCATATAACCCAATGCCGAATGCTGCGGTGAAACCAAACATGACAGGGGTAAATACTTGATGTTTGTCTTCTTCGCTGATCTTCTTTGAAAACAGAAAGTAGCCACCTATGCCTAGAATTAAGAAGGGCAACAGTGTCTCTAAGAAAGCGGTATCAATCATCTGTACGGCTATGGTGCCGATAGCAGCACCGACGAAGGCGCAAGCTATGGCCAACTTCATCTCACCGAGTTTTACCATGCCTTTACGCACAAAATAAAGGCTGGCAAAGAAACTGCCACCACAGGCTTGCAGCTTGTTGGTCGCCAGTGCAGCAGTAGGCGGAAGACCTGCCCACATCAGCGCTGGAATCGTGATTAAACCACCGCCTCCCGCAATCGCGTCGATAAAGCCTGCCAGCATTGCCACGCCAAACAGGAGTGCGATAAGTTCATAGGATAGTTCCAATGGCATAGATAAGTCTCAGAATAGTTTACACGCGTAGAATGGCATTATTAGACGATATTTGCACGATATACGCAAAGGAGTTATCGTCCACTTAGAGTGAGATATTCTCACACAAGTAGTCAATGGGGACATGATGCATTCACCTCTTCCACCACTCAATTCACTCCTGGCTTTTGAATCTGCCGCGAGACACTTGAGTTTTAGCAAAGCGGCCGACGAACTATTTGTCACTCATGGAGCCATCAGCAAACAGATCAAGGGATTGGAGTCATTTTTAGGCGTGCCTTTATTCATTCGCCAACATAGAAAATTATTACTCACCGATGATGCCCAAGGTTACCTGATCCAGGTGCAGTCGGCGCTGCAGACAATAAATAATGCGACAGATGAGATAAAGTCACAACAGATGCGAGCTCAAACACTGTCTATCAACGTCTTGCCTAGCCTTACCATCAATTGGCTTATCCCCCGGATGGAGGAGTTTAAGCAGCGCCACCCTCATCTGTATGTGGATCTCTCCATCGGCGATTTTGCGGTAGATTTTGATAACAGCCGCTGTGATATTGCCATCAGAAGTGCTCAGCATGAGCCGACAGATGCCAATTTTATCAAGCTAATGGATGAAGATCTCTGCTTGGTATGCTCTCCTCTGTTAGCCGAGCAACTTAAAACCGTCAAAGACATCAACAAGATGACCTTGCTTAAGCACACGACCCGACCAGAGCTTTGGCCCTACTGGTCACAACAGGTTGGACTGACTCTGACCACAGATAAGAAGTTTGGCATGGAACATTTCTATATGCTCAGTCAGGCAGCGGCAGGAGGCATGGGAGTGGCGCTTATTCCAAGATTTTTTATCGAAGAACAACTGGCAGATGGAAGTTTAGTGATCCCCTTCGATACAGGCTTCACCAGTCCTTACATCTACTATGTGCTGACCCCAAAATCCAGTAACCTGTCACTCAAAGCCCAAGCCTTTATCGATTGGTTATTGGAGATATTTTCCCCCTATCGTAACTAACCCCTCTCTAGCTCGTAGCTCATAGCCAGGAGCTCGAAACTTTTTCAGCCTTACCTAGATCCTTCCAGCTAAGAACTGGATTCCGGCCACAAGCATACCGGAATGACCTGTGGTTTTGATTCGCTTAAAAAAAGGAGAATCTCAGGCTGAGCTTCTGTTCTACGACGTTCGATGGTGCAAGGAACGCTTAAACTAAGCTATCTACCACATCGAAGGCTTGCAGATAATTCATTCCCGGGCGTCAAATTCGAAGTTTAATACCTTCATACCGGTATCGAAGGTCTTCTCACCGAACCATTGCTTATCGAAAGCATTCAGTGCCTGAATAATCCCCTCCCATCCTCCGTCTCCCTGCAATGACACAGGTGCCAGAGTGGAGATAAAGCTGGCGACTAGACCATAAAGATCTCTCTCGGCGTCACCTTCTGCAGCCTTAGTATAAATTGGCACACCACTACAAGCGGTAAGGGCTTGTAGGCGCTTGAACTCTTCCCTTAGCTGATTTTCATGGCTTTCCGACTGCGCTTGATCGGCAAATTGAGTCGGAATATTATTTTCAATAATCAGGGGGCCGTCCACCCTCCCAGGATTGTATTCGGCCTGCCAGACTGTTATCCACCTGCCAGTCATCTAAGGAAGGCATGAAGCTCGGCATCTAAGCGTCCTATATAGCCTTTGACATCGACGACAAACACGCCCCACTCACCGATAACCAGCGCATCGACTTCCATGGCTTGCCCAGATAGTCGGGATCTCTACGTTGGTGAGTAAAATATAATTATCGGGTAACTCATCCGCCAACAAGGAAAATGCCCAACGTTCGGCATCATTGACCGGAGTGGCAAAACTTATCTGTTCTGCCATTCTCTTTTCCTTCTGTGGCTATTACTCAACTTGTTAAATTCAGGTGTGAGCACGGTAAACAGTTTGATGCTACATCATGAATTATAGGCATAAAAAAGCCACTCAAATGGTGGCTTAATATAAAAAATCTGTCATCTCATCGCTTAACGATGTAACCCAATAAAACGCCACGCAGTGGCATCAATCGAGATGCGCAGCAGATCGATTAGTGCTTACACTCGTCACTGCATTCATGCTCGTCATCGGCAAATTCATCGTCGCCATCTTGATGTTGCATCACGCCCCAACCATCGGTCACGCCGCCGAACTCTTGAGCAAATGTATTGAGCTCAACTTCTTGATCGACTATGGCTTGATACTCAGGAACCATGGGAATACAAACGATCAGTTCCCACTGGCCAAGATCATCATTGAGATGAAGTTCCATCTCACCTTCAAGCTCAGATTTCCCCAGCTCTTCAGACGCATACTCGGCATCTCTTTGGTCATCAAAAACAAGGAAGAAGTCGACATCGAGTTGCTTGGTCAGATCGATACCCGCATCGGCCATCGCCGCGAGCATCTTGCCATTGTCATCATCTGGAAATTGCATTTCTTACTCCACTTAAGTGCTAGTCCATCACACGTTAAGGTGCGGTGACTATCTGTACTGACTCACCATTGAAACAAACGACTTCACCAGCCCTGACTTTTTTACGTTTACGGGTCTCAACTTCACCGTCAACGGTTACCTTGCCTTCACTAATGACGAATTTAGCTTCACCGCCCCCGCCAATCATGGCCTGGACTTTCAAAATCTTATATAACTCTATGTATTCTTCACCTGGCAATAGGGCCAAGGTTGCTATTTGTGCTGTCACACGTATTACCTTTAATCAAAATTCTTATGAGATTATAGCACCGAGCATAGACAAGGATAAAACCTATTCGCCTCTTTCATGGCTCAATAGGCCATAAGTACAATCATCAATCCAGCTATCATCGATTTTATAGTTGTCTCTCAGCACGCCCTCCAGTTGGAAGCCATTTTTCTCTAACACTTTTGCCGATGCGATATTCTGTTTCGCACACAGGCCGATAAACTTGTGCACCTGAAAGCTTAAGCAAGCCCAGTCAATGACCGCCTTGAGACCCTCTGTCGCATAACCCTTACCTTGACCTTCATTGGCTAACATATAACCCACTTCGGCGTGGTCAAACTCGTGATTAGCACAATATAATCCGCTATAGCCGATAAATTTATCGGTTCCCAGCTCCTCTATGACCAGAGTCAACCAGTCACCGGATTCATATTGCCAGGGTGCTAGTCTATGCTCAAACTTTTCCAGAATAACCGACTCATCAACCGGGCGCCTGACAAATTTATTGATGATAGGATCTTGATGAAGCATCAAGAAATTATCCCAATCATCGGCTCTGAGACTGCGAAGCCTTAACCTATCCGTATAAAGTTCCAGCATAGAGTATGACCTTTACTAATTATCCGCGGCTTGTCACTTCAAGCAGGTGGTATCCAAATTGTGTCTTAACCGGGCCTTGAACTTCATTCAGAGGCGCATGGAAAACGACTGCGTCAAACTCTTTAACCATCATGCCTGGACCGAAAGATCCAAGGTCACCACCTTGAGCACTCGAAGGACACGATGAGTTAGCCTTTGCCACATCAGCAAAATCTGCACCGCCTAATATCTCCTGCTTAAGCGCTTCACATTTCTCTTCGCTGCTAACTAATAAATGTCTTGCTGTGGCTTGTACCATGATGTAACTCCTAATTTTTGAAAACTTGCCAATAGATCTATACACGGTATAGAAAGTGACAATAAAATAATTAATCCAAATCAAACATCTTGAATGCTTGGCTTCACAAGGTGAAGCACACTATTTAATCCCCTAGGGAGTAAATAAACCCAGCCAGTACTATATTGATAAAAGCTGGGTTTAAAAAGGTTTTAGTTGATGAAACTGTATTTAACTAATGTTGCAATAAATTACTTCAGAGTGTCTATCCAATGATGGATCTTCAACTCCATCACCGCCATAGGCAGAGAACCTGAGGTTAAGATTTGATCATGGAAGGCTTTTAGGTCGAACTTATCGCCTAATGCAGCTTCCGCTTCGGCGCGAAGCGACAATATTTTGAGCTGACCCACTTTATAGGATAAAGCCTGGCCAGGTATTGCCATATAGCGCTCAACTTCGGCGATGATGTCTGACTCAGCCATGGGCGAGTTATCTTTCATGTATTGAATCGCTTGCTCACGTGTCCAGCCTTTAGCATGAAGGCCAGTATCGACCACGAGTCGCATAGCACGCAGCATCTCATCAGACAGCTTACCAAAATACTGATAAGGGTCCTTGAACAGCCCCATCTCAACCCCTAAGTATTCGGCATACAGGGCCCAGCCCTCTTCGAACGCGGTGTAATTACCAAAACGTTGGAACTCTGGCACGCCGGTTAACTCTTGCTTTATGGCTATCTGGAAGTGATGTCCAGGGGCTGCCTCATGCAGAGACAAGGTCGTCATTCCCCACTTAGGCTGTGCTTTTAAGTTATATGTGTTGATATAGAACACACCAGGGCGAGAGCCATCGACGGCTGGAGATTCATATGATGCACCAGCCGCTGACTGCTCACGGAAGCTTTCCACTGGCTTGACCACATAATCGGCCTTGGGCATTATATTGAAATACTTAGCTAGCTCAGCATTTATTCGCTCTTTAAGCGTCATATAACCATCAATAAGGTCCTGGCGATCGGTGAAGAAATACTCAGGTTCTGATGACAGAGAAGCGAAGAAGGCCTTGAGATCTCCCTCGAAATTCACCTGCTCACGTACCTTGTCCATCTCCGACAGGATACGGGCCACTTCACTCAAGCCTATCTGATGGATTTCATCCACTGATATCAGGGTAGTCGTGTGGGAATTAGCCAGATGCTGATACCAAACTTTACCGTTAGGTAAGCCCCACCAACCGTCACTCGCTCGCGCAACTGGCAAATATTTAATCTCGAAATACTCGGTTAATGAGGCTATTGCCGGAATAAGATCTTGATTAATAAGCTTAGTGTAGCTGGCAGTAAGCTCGGCCTTATCTGCATCGGAGAAGCTCTGGGGCAGATTATTTATTGGCGCATAAAACAAGCTCTTGCTGGCATCATCCACAAGCAGAGCCTTGAGCTGAGGGATGATACGCTCGACTAACACCCGAGGCAGCACAACCTTACTTCTGACGCCTTCATCCATACGCTCTTGTGCAAGCTTAGTCCAGGCAATGAAGCCCGTTAAACGAGATGCCCAGTTATGGTAATCTTCGACGGTATTAAATGGTTGAGCACTTTCACCACTGCCCAGTTGCACCATGCTAATGACTGTGCTGTGGAACTGGTTCATTGGCATGAAACGAGCTGGGTATATTTCGTCTATCAGGGCGACATTTCTATCATAAGTAAACATGTCATAACTTAGCTGTAGCTCAGTAGATAAGGCATTTCTGTCTATCTTCTCAACTCTTGCCTGATAACTGGTATTCAGATCGTGACGCGTCTTTAGGTACTCATTGGTCAGATCACCGCCAAACTGGTCGTTATAGTCATTCACTCCAACAAATGTGGCATAAATAGGCTCAAGTTTAAGGTAGTCCTTAAAAAAATCGTCCACCAATGCCAGATAAACCTGCTCATTTTGGCTGGTTTGTGCTACCTCAGAAGAAACGCCGATTACTGTTGAACTTGTATCCTTACTCGCTGGATTATCATTGTCTGAACAGCCTGTGATCCCCAGTAGTAACCCTATTGATACGGCTAAAAAAGCTCTTCTCATCTGTTTCTTTCCCTATATTCGGTGCAATTGCTTGTTATTTTCTATACTTAATACCAAGGTTCAACTTTATACGTACTGCTATATTGATACAACTATCTCAATCTTATTCTTTATAGGACCGAAAGGAGTCAGTCAATGCTCTATTCATTTCGCAACTCAGGTTTCAGAGATCCAGAAACTGGCGTCTATAATCAAACCTACTTTATGGAGGTATTTAACCGCGAATGGCATCGCCATATCAGAGATCACCAAAGTCTGGCGCTATTATATCTGTGCCCGCACATACATGAAACCGTTAAGCAACCTCATCTGCTCGAACTCTTTATGAAGCAGGTACAAGAAGCCATCTTAAGAACGACAGACCTGGTAGCAAGACTCAACAATAACAGCTTTGCTTTAGGCTTATTCAACATCGATGAAGCAGGCACTCAGATTGTGCTACATAGAATTGAAGAGAAGATTAAGGTCTTCAATGTAGAATATGCAAAAAAACACACCAGCCACGTCGATTATGAGCTCGCGGGTTATACGTGCACACCGGCGCGCAATCTGAGTATAGAATTAATTTTCAAAGACGTAGAAAATTTAACTCATGAGTTAGAGATGGAAAAAAAATCGACATATTGAGTTGAGGCAAATGCAATAAAAAAAAGCCCCTTTCGGGGCTTTTTAGACTCATTTAATCGAGTGAAAGTTACAGTGCTACGTTATGAATACGTGCCTTCTCTTTGATGTAAGAGAGGTAACTTTTCGCTGAACGAGCCGTCTTCTTATCCTTCGCCGCTAATTTAGCCCGCGAATAAGCAGACTTATATTGCTTAAGGTTTAGATAAGCAAGCGCTAGCTCAAATTGAGCCTCACCTGGATTATCAATGCCTGCGTCGAGTGACTTCTTCAACGCAGTAACAGCAGCTTTAGATTTACCATCCAAAGACAGGATTCGACCCTGTCTTAGATAATATTTGCCATTGTTACCCGCATCTGCAGCCTTACCATAATATGAAGCAGCTTCTTTCAACTCTTTCGCGTTGTGATAGAAACCAGCCAAAATCCTAAGAGTTCTCTCTTCCTCTTTGATCGTGCCCGACTTCATGTGCTTCTCATATATTTTGGCTGCACGGTATGGCGAACCATTCTGTGCAAGTAGCTGAGCCAAACGAGTAATGTTACCCGCAGTCTCAAGAAAACCATTTTTATAAGCAAGATCATAAGTGGCTAACGATTTAGTGTACTTTTCAGTCATCAGATAAAACTGAGCTAACTGAACCCAAAGACGTTTATCGCTCTGGAAAAGTGGCACCATGGTCTCTAGCACTTTTACCGCTTGCGGATACTTCTTCTGATTGAAGTAAGCCGTTAGCTTCATCTGATACAAACCTTTATCAGGCTTATTAGACAGTGCTAGCCCCTTGTTAGCGACCTCAAGAACCTTGTTCCAGTTCTTCTGCTCTGAGTAACCAATACCGATACGACGGTAGATTTGAGCATCCTCTTTACAGGTAAACTCCATCCACTTGTAGTAATAAGTGATCGATTCTTTAAACTTCTTCTCTTGAATCAAGAGATCAGCATAAAGTCTCAGCGTTCCAGCATGATCCGTTCCACCCAAGATATTGGCATCGACAGCAGTCTTAAGATACTTAATAGCCGTATCCATCTGAGATTTCTCGGCGTAAAAATTACCCAACATGCGATTAATATACGCTTTATCGAAACGACTCTTAACGTTGGCCTCGAGTAATATCGCAATCGCTTCGTCAACGTTACCTTCGGTGTATGCTTTGAAAGATTTTTGCACTTTCTTCGCAGCACTTTGGCCAACGGCCTTAGACTTACGTTTCTCGATAGGACACTTCTCGACAGCTGCTGCTGCCGGAACTAGTGCTAAACTACCACCGAAAGAAAGTAATAAAGCGGCAGCTATACTAGTCGTTCTTAAACTAAGTTTACGCATCGTTATCTGCCTCCTTTCTCTAAGGTGAAGTCCAACTGAACTTTCATACCAGTTTGCCTAAGTGCCTTACCGTCAACAATCTTCGGCTTATATTTCCATTTTTTAAGTGCGCGCTTTGCTTCTTTGTTAAACAAACGCTTAGGTTCAGCCTTGATGATTTTAACGTCTTCAACACCGCCGAGTGCGTTAATAGTAAAGCTGAGTTGTACCCAACCTTCTTTGCCATCACGTGCTGCGGCTATCGGATACTGAGGCTGGATGCGAACGATAGGTGTAGCGTCACCATCTCGCGTCATCATGTTACCCAGTTTAAAGCCTGTGTTTGCACCACCAGCTTCTACACCACCCATGTTAAATGACATGTTTGTATCTATGTCAGATGATGTGTCTGGCGGAGTCGTATCCGGCTTAGGTGGCTGCTCAGGCGGCGTTGGTGGCTTAGGTTTCACCCTAGGCTTCTTCTGTGCTGATGCATCCTCTTTGCTCATGGTTATTTCGATGATAGGTGATTCTGTTGAAGCATCGTGGCGGGTTGGACCGCCACCTATCAAAAATGCCATGAAGACAAATAAGGCATAAGTCACAGCACCACCAAGCAGTAATGATACTATTCCTCTAAGCATATTAGTCGTTCCCCGCCGATACAGATATCTTATCTACGCCCGCCTTCTTGACACTATCCATTACCTTGATAACTAGGCCATGCTTGGCATCTTTATCGGCTTGGATTAGCACGGCCGCTTCTGGCGCCTCTGCAAGCATACGTTCTACGTTTGCAGTGACACGCTCAATATCGACCAGACGGTTCTCCATCATTATCGTTCCTGTCTTGCTCACACCGATGAAGATGTTAGCAGAAGGCTTCTTAGTCGCTGTAGAGGCTTCTGGCTTGTTGTAGTCAAGGCCTGAAGGTTTAACAAACGAAGTTGTTACAATGAAGAAGATCAGCATGATAAACACGATGTCTAGCATCGGTGTCATATCAATTTGAGCTTCCTCTTCCACGCTGGAATGCTTTCTACGTGCCATGTTCAATCTCTCTCTAGTGGTGACGCATGCTGTCTTTTAGCTTTTCTAAACTGATTTTCATCTTAGCGTCCAGACGAGTACTGAAGAATACTCCCGATAACGCCGCGACCATTCCCGCCATTGTCGGCATGGTCGCCATTGAAATACCAGCTGCCATCATACGAGCATTACTCGTCCCATGAACTGCCATCACATCGAATACCGAAATCATACCTGTTACTGTGCCTAACAGACCTATCATAGGGCAGATGGCGACTAAGGTTTTAATAAACAGCATACGTGCATTCAAATTTTGTTTCGCTTGGGAAATCCAGGCTTCACGGATGCGGTGTGCATACCAAGAGGTAGAATCCTCTCGAGCATCCCATGAGGTTATGATTGCCTTATGTTCGTTTGGTGATATCCAATTTAGATACCAGTAACGTTCAAGCATCAATACCCACATGACAAACAACACTGCCGCAACCAGCCAGAGAACATCGCCTCCGGCGGCCATAAAGCCCCTGACGGAATCCCAGATATCCATCAGGAATAACATTAGGCGTTCCTCTTCTCAGCGTGAGACGCAACCATACCTGCACTCTGTTCTTCAAGTACCTGTACAATAGACTTACTGCGAGCAATAACAATTGCGTGCATAAGCATCAGAGGTAGAGCAGCGACCAGACCCTGTACTGTCGTCATCAATGCCATCGAAATACCGCCAGCCATAAGCTTAGGATCGCTGGTGCCGAACAACTGAATGCTTTGGAAGGTGGCAATCATACCGGTTACTGTACCGAGTAGGCCCATCATAGGTGCGATTGCAGCGAGTACCTTAATGATCGAGATACGCGCTTCTAGTGCCGGCGTCTCTTTCAGAATGGCTTCATCAAGCTTAAGTTCCAGCGTTTCAACATCGACATCTTTGTTATCCTGGTAAGTCTTAAGAATACGACCTAAGGCATTGTCACCTGGGTTATCCAGATTTTTGCGTTGGGCCTTAACTTTAGCACCGACAAGAGTAAGCGTGACTAAACGCTCGATAGAGATGATGGCACCGATAATAAGCAGGCCAATAATGATGTAACCTATGGTTCCACCCGCTTCGATACGGTCTTCAATAGTCGGCTTCTGGGTGAAGATGCTCAACAACACACCCTTAATAGGATCTATGTAAAGAGGAGCGATACCAGAAGTGGTACCCTGGAACTTAGACACGGTTTTGACTTGGTAACCGGATGGCTGCTGCGATAGCTGTTGAATCAGACCAAGGTCCGAGTTGTAAACAACGTATTTGCCATCGGCAAGCAAGTTGAAGGTACCCACACGAGTGATGGTTGTATTACGGATACTGCCATCGATATCGGTAACAGCTCCTTCGAAAGTCACAACCTTACCAGACTGTACCATTTCAAATAACTGCTCTTCCCAGAAACGCTCCAGCTCGTCAATCTTGGCAGCTGCTTACGCGCACC
>NZ_ABIC01000026.1 GCF_000172075.1 Shewanella benthica KT99 | reverse complement strand
TATATCCGAACAGGCAAGTTAGCTGACAGAGCCTAACACAGCTCGCGCTTCTCTTAAATCGAAATGCTCATCAACTTTTAAATATGCGACGCCCTCTTCTAAGACAACTATCACCTCGGCCACTCCGGTTAATTGTGACAACTCGCTTGCCATCGCCTTGGCCTGTTCTTTACCTTCTACTGTTGCTTCAAGGGTATAGCTCTTAAGCAACACAGGATTCTCCATGCCTAAGGTCAACAACAGCCAGACAGTCATCAAGCACAGAGCGACCGTAAATACCCCGACGGCACCCAATAATTGATATGCACCGCCACCGAGTAAGCCACCACAGAAGGCACCAAGAAATTGACTGGTAGAGTAAACTCCCATGGCAGAGCCCTTATCACCCACCGGACAAAACTTGGCGATCAAACTTGGCAGTGAGGCTTCCAAATAGTTAAAACCGGTAAAAAACAGTACCACGGCAATACTCAATATCATTAGATTGTGGCTAAACAGCGCCATCAAAGCTAAGGCCAACATCATGACCAACAGAGATACCTGAAAAGTGGCCTTAGTATTCTTCTTCTTCACCCCTATGATGATCAACGGCACCATCAGGAAGAAGGCAGCGATAAATGCCGGAAAATAGAGCATCCAGTGCTTCTCTTTCACTAAGCCTGCATCCACCAGGTCCAGTGGCAAGGCCACAAATACTGCCGTCAGCACCAGGTGTAGAATAAATATTCCTGCATCGAGTCTGAAGAGTTGTGGATCGGTGATCATCGCCTTTAACTTGGTAGGCGTCGCCACAGTGTCACCTTTCGGCGCGTGCGTGATGGGAGTAGGCACCAGAAACTGAACGATCAACATGCCGAGTACCGCCAGACATGCCGTCAAGGCGAACAGGCCCGATAAACCAATATACTGAGCGGCAATAGGCCCAACCAATAACGACAGCGCGAAGGAAAAACCTATGCACATGCCGATAATCGCCATCACCTTAGTACGCTGCTCGTCGCGGGTTAAATCGGCGGCCAAGGCTAGCACCGCTGAAGCAATCGCCCCCATTCCCTGTATTGCTCGGCCGGCGACGACACCATAAATCGTCTCGGCATTGGCGGCAACCAAGCTACCGATAGCGAACACAACCAGACCGATGAGGATGATAGGTTTGCGGCCAAACTTATCCGATAGGATCCCCATGGGGATCTGTAGAGCGGCTTGCGTCAGACCATATGCACCTATGGCTATGCCTACCCAAAGCGGTGAAAAACCTTCGAGATGTTGCCCGTATAATGCAAAGACAGGCATGATCATAAATAAGCCCATCATTCGCAAACCAAATACACCAGCTAATGAAAACGCGACTTTTTTCTCAGTCTTTGAGAGTCCGTTATTGGCCATATTCCGCCCTGATCTGAAATCATAAATAAGTCGCGCATGTTATCACGAAGCTGTTTATAAGCGCAAAGCAGCGAACCGAATGCCGCTTCGAAATGACGAAAGTGTGACTTAGCCACAAAAAAGCGGCTACGAGGACGCAGCGAAGCTGCTGTGAGAACGTGACTTCGTCACTTCGAGGACGGCCTGCGGCCTGCGAGGACGCGGCAAAGCCGCTGCTAGTGACGGGCTTCGCCCTACGGAACGCAGCAAAGCTGCTGCTAGGACGTGACTTCGTCACTGCGAGGATGGCCTACGGCCTGCGAGAACGCGGCACAGCCGCTGCGAGAAAAATCTTTTGCTCTTATCTCGTAGGGAACTTATTCCCGTTCTCGGAGTGAGTTTACGAACGCACTCGAAGCGCAGCGGCCTCGAAGTGAGCCTGCGAACGCTCTCGCAGCGAAGCGTCCTCGAAGTGAGCTTGCGAACGTACCCGAAGCGAAGCGCTCTCGTAACTCGAGTTAAAGCAGCTCCGCTTTTATCATTTTTTATGCGATAATCGTTCTCTTTTTTATTCGGCATAGAGAGACAGATGGATAAGATTGAAGTACGTGGCGCCCGCACCCATAATCTAAAAAACATCGACTTAACAATTCCCAGAAACAAGTTAATTGTGATCACCGGCCTTTCAGGCTCAGGAAAATCATCCCTAGCCTTCGACACCTTGTATGCCGAAGGCCAGAGACGCTATGTCGAATCTCTCTCCGCCTATGCGCGCCAATTTTTAAGCCTGATGGAAAAGCCTGATGTCGATCTGATTGAAGGTCTCAGCCCTGCCATCTCCATCGAGCAAAAATCAACATCCCACAACCCCAGATCCACCGTAGGGACTATCACGGAGATCTACGACTATCTGCGCTTGCTTTTTGCCCGTGTCGGTGAGCCCCGTTGTCCAACCCATGGCCAACCACTCGCCGCACAGACGGTCAGCCAGATGGTCGATAAGGTCATAGAGCTTCCCGAAGGCAGCCGCCAGATGCTCCTGGCCCCTGTGGTCAACAATCGCAAGGGCGAGCATGTCAAACTCCTCGAGAGCCTGTCTGCTCAAGGGTTTATTCGTGCCCGTATCGACGGAGAGGTCTGCGATCTGACCGATCCACCAGATTTAGAGTTACATGTGAAACACACCATCGAAGTCGTCGTCGACCGCTTCAAGGTACGCGGTGATATTAAACAGCGACTGGCAGAGTCATTCGAAACCACACTCGAGCTATCCGGTGGTATTGCGACTATCGCTTCTATGGACAATGACAAACAAGACCAAACAGAAGATCTATTGTTTTCTGCGAACTTTGCCTGCCCACAATGTGGTTATTCCATGGCCGAATTGGAGCCGAGAATATTCTCCTTTAATAATCCGGCTGGCGCCTGTGGCACCTGTGATGGCTTAGGTGTACAGCAGTATTTCGATGCCGACCGCGTGATATTGAATTCTGAAATGTCCCTGGCTGGCGGCGCTATTCGTGGCTGGGATAGACGCAACTTCTATTATTTTCAAATGCTCAGTTCATTGGCCGAACACTATAAATTTGATATTGAAACACCCTACCAGCAACTGACCGATGACGTACGCCAGCTGGTGTTATACGGATCCGGAAAGGAAAGCATTTCCTTCAAGTACATCAATGACCGAGGGGATGTAGTGGTACGTAACCACCCTTTCGAAGGCATTATCAACAACATGGATCGTCGTTACCGTGAAACCGAGTCAAATTCCGTCCGTGAAGAGTTAGCTAAGTTCATCAATACTCAGCCCTGTCAAAGCTGTGGTGGCTCTCGTCTGCGGGAAGAGGCGAGAAACGTATTTATCAAAGATCTTAACCTGCCGATACTGACCGAATGGTCTATCGGCGAGGCGATGGACTACTTCAGCAATCTAGAACTCCCAGGTCAGAAGGGTCAGATAGCAGAGAAGATCCTCAAGGAAGTGCGCAACCGGCTCGGATTTCTGGTCAATGTGGGACTCAATTATCTGAGTCTATCCCGTTCGGCGGAGACATTATCCGGCGGAGAGGCCCAGAGGATCAGACTCGCCAGCCAGATTGGCGCCGGGCTAGTGGGCGTCATGTATGTACTCGACGAACCCTCTATTGGCCTACACCAGAGAGATAATGAGCGCTTACTGGAAACCTTGGTTCATCTAAGAGACATAGGTAACACGGTGATCGTCGTCGAGCACGACGAAGATGCGATCAAGATGGCCGATCACATTATCGATATCGGCCCCGGAGCCGGAATCCATGGCGGCGAGGTGATCTGTGATGGCACCCTGCAAGATATTCTCGACTGTGAGGCTTCGATCACCGGCCAATATCTGTCTGGCGCTAAGAAGATCCATATCAGTGAAGAACGCGTTGCTTACGACGGCGACAAGGTCATTGAGCTATTCGGGGCCAGCGGCAACAACCTTCAAGATGTGGATTTAACCATTCCGGTCGGCCTGTTCACCTGTGTCACCGGTGTATCAGGTTCCGGCAAGTCGACACTGATAAACGACACCTTCTACAAGATAGCCCACAGACAACTCAATGGTGCTACCGTCGATGAGCCCTCCCCTTATAAGAGTATCAAGGGCATGGATCACTGCGATAAGGTGGTAGATATCGATCAGAGTCCCATCGGTCGCACGCCCAGATCGAATCCGGCCACCTATACTGGCATTTTCACCCCGATACGTGAGCTGTTTGCCGCGACTCAAGAGTCACGCACACGGGGCTATAAGCCGGGACGTTTCTCTTTCAACGTCAAGGGCGGCCGCTGTGAAGCCTGTCAGGGCGATGGTCTGATTAAAGTTGAGATGCATTTCCTACCGGATGTTTATGTCCCATGTGACAACTGTAAGAGCCAGCGCTATAACCGTGAAACCTTAGAGGTGAAATACAAGGGTAAAAACATTCACGAGGTGTTGTCTATGACTGTCGAGGAGGCACGAGGTTTCTTCGATGCCGTGCCAGCCATCTCCCGAAAACTGCAGATGTTGATGGAAGTCGGCCTCTCTTACATAGGCTTAGGTCAGAGTGCGACGACGTTATCAGGCGGTGAAGCCCAGCGCGTCAAGCTTGCCAAGGAGCTATCGAAAAGAGACACAGGTAAGACTCTGTATATTCTCGATGAGCCGACAACCGGACTGCACTTCGCCGATATCCAGTTACTCTTGGACGTCTTGCATAGACTAAAATCCCATGGCAATACCATAGTAGTGATCGAACACAACTTAGACGTCATCAAGACTGCCGACTGGGTCATCGACTTAGGACCCGAAGGCGGCGCCGGAGGGGGAACCATCCTGGTCAGCGGCACCCCGGAAGAGGTCGCTCAACATCCAGAGTCCCATACGGCACGTTTTCTTAAACCTCTACTGCAATGATGCAGTCTGAAGTAACACAAGGGTGAATAATAACAATTGAAATCAGTGTAGGCCCGAGTCGATATGGCTTGGGCCTACACTTAGTTAAACTCAATTAATAAGCAAGGAGAGCAGAACGGCATTATCCAATTACCAAGATAAACCTAGTGTATCTCTGCTTAAATAGGGTTAAGTTAGATAAAACAACTGGCAGCCTTAACAAGGAACGGGATGGATATGGTTGGCCGCCCCAGTCGGCCCTATGTTATCTATCTCGAAGGCCTGCGGGGTTTTAGCCATTTTGATGAGATAAAGCAGACATTAATCTGCACCACAGGCCTGTGTATCAAAGCCAAACACACCCTGCCCCTACTTTGTAATCCCGCCTCACAATGATTATCGACAGTTTAACCTTAAAATAAACATGAAAATCACTAATAGAAATTACCCCCCCCACCGACTAACTCATTAATTGGCTTAATATTTGCTAGGGAACTATTGAATATACGGGCTACAACCCCATCTTTAATTGGTAATACCAATTGCACCCTGCTATAATGTTCGGCTTACTGATACGTTATTCGGTGCGGGAAGTCGACACGGGGTTGATTTTCTGTCTATAAACCTAAGTGTTTTACGAGCACTCTGCTATTCCACAAGGTTACAACCCATGTCATCCAATGAACTAACTTTCCGCGAACTCGGTCTTTCCGAGCCTCTTTTGCGTTCTCTTGACGAGCTTGGCTATGAGAAGCCAACCCCGATTCAAGCCGCAAGTATCATCCCTCTTATGGCAGGTAAAGACATACTAGGTCAGGCGCAGACTGGTACAGGTAAAACTGGTGCTTTCGCACTGCCACTACTTAGCAACATAGATCCCGCGATTAATGCCCCGCAGATTTTAGTCTTGGCTCCGACTCGTGAACTTGCAGTGCAAGTTGCCGAAGCGTTCGCTACCTACGCTAAATTTGTTAAAGGCTTACATGTACTGCCGATTTATGGTGGTCAGAGCATGCACCAGCAGCTAAACGCCCTAAGACGTGGCCCTCAGGTCATCGTGGGTACGCCTGGTCGTGTAATGGACCATATGCGTCGCGGTACACTAAAGCTAGATTCACTAAAAGCTATGGTGCTCGACGAAGCCGATGAAATGCTAAAAATGGGCTTCATCGACGATATCGAATGGATCCTTGAGCATACACCTAAGCAACGTCAACTCGCTCTTTTCTCTGCCACTATGCCAGAGCAAATTAAGCGTGTCGCTAATAAATATTTGACTGACCCAATTCACGTTAAGATTGCAGCTACCACAGCTACAGTTGAAACTACTGAGCAGCGCTTCGTTCAAGTTTCACAACACAACAAACTTGAAGCTCTGGTACGTGTTTTAGAAGTTGAGAAGACCGAAGGTATTATCATCTTCGTTCGTACTCGTAACAGTTGTGTTGAACTGGCTGAAAAATTAGAAGCCCGTGGTTACGCATCATCACCTCTACATGGTGATATGAATCAACAAGCACGTGAGCGTGCAGTCGAGCAGCTTAAACGTGGCAGCTTAGACATCCTTATTGCAACAGATGTTGCTGCACGAGGCCTGGATGTTGAACGTATCAGACACGTAATCAACTACGATATCCCTTATGATACTGAAGCTTACATTCACCGTATTGGTCGTACAGGTCGTGCAGGCCGTACGGGTATGGCAATTCTTTTCGTTACACACAGAGAAATGCGTATGCTACGCACTATCGAACGTGCGACTAAGAGCCGTATCTCTCCGATGGACGTACCTAGCCCTGAATCTGTGACCGAACGTCGTCTTTCTCGCTTAGGTGAGCAAGTTGCCGAGATTATCAACAAAGATTCACTAGACTTCATGAAGGGTGCGGTAGCTCAGCTATGTCAGCAGCTTGAAGTCGACACAGATGTACTTGCCGCCGCTCTGCTTCAGCAAGTACAGAAAGACCGTCCTCTGCAGCTACCCGCAATGAACGAACGTCAACGTGATAGCCGTGATGATCGTAACTCTCGTGACCGTAATGATCGCGGTTCTCGTGGAGAGCGCAGTGAGCGTCCGCGTCGTGATTCACGCCCAACTCCTAGCAACTTAGGTACAGCAGACTCGCTTAAAGACAATCCAGACGTTAAGATGTGTCGTTACATCATAGACGTTGGCCGTGACAATGGCGTTGGTGTCGGTAACATTGTAGGTGCAATAGCTAATGAAGCTAACATCGACAGCCGTTACATAGGTCAAATTCAGTTATTCGATCAAATAACATCTATCGACCTTCCTGCCGGAATGCCAGCAGATGTACTACAACACCTTACGAAAGTGCGTGTTTGTGGTAGACCTCTGAACATCCGTGAAGCTGAAGGTGCTGAACTTCCTTCAGGCGGAGATAGCCGTCCACCACGTCGCCCACGTAGATCTTCTAGCGATCGTCGCCCATCATCCGGTGACAGAAAGCCACATCGTAAAGGTGGCGCTCCTAAAGAGAGCTAATTTAAGATTTAGCTCTCTAGCTCATAAATGCTAAGTGAATATATCAATGAAAAGGAGCCTATGGCTCCTTTTTTTATGCCTTAAAAACTAGATAACGCTAAAACGCCAAAAACCAAGCCAGATAGCCACACCAATACCACATCTTCCCTACCCGCAGAAAGCACCAGTCAAACAAATAAAACACAAGAACCCAACAAGTAAGATTAAAATCGAGATACGGATCTAACATCCTGAATTTTCACGTGATTTTAAGCAGAAATTAAAAATATAATACTCACCAAAGATACACCAACGAACATTTTAGGCTCAGGTTTGTCCCCTTGGCTTAATCATCACAGGTAGCCATATGCTGTTAAAATTTCATCAAGATGTTCGCCTGCGCGTTGGAGATGTCATTGTGCAATACCGACTCATAAACAAAGATGCTCCCATAGTGATTACCTTCCCTCCCGGATCTGAATGGATAACCGAACAAGAGACAAATGAACAAGTGAAGCTGTGGGGATTTGATTTTTTCAAAAAACAGCAGATAAACGTCATCTCATTTATCCATATTGAGCAAGATGATTACTTTCCAAGCTGTTCAATAGAGTTGCAAAACTTTATTGAACAGCTTGGAAAGTTCATTGCCATGTTTCCTGACAAAATAGGTTATGGAAGCAGTAGAGGTGGTTTTGCAGTATCACTACACGCCAATGCACTAGGATTAGATAGAGCCTTACTATTGATGCCCCTTAGCACTTATTCGTCTGAACTCGCTCCTTGGGAGCCTAAAGTTATAAAGATGGCAATTTGGTTCTTTTCTGCTAGCAAAATTTGAAGCTACCAAGTGAGTCTCCCTAAAAACATAGGCTTGATAACGCTATCGAAGAAGACGACAACATAGAGTATGAGTAATAGTAAAACGCTGACGATGCAACGCCTTCGCGACTCTAAACCATCTGAGTTGAGCAAACTGGGGAAAAGAAAAAAAGTAAGCTATAACCAAGTAACCGATACCAATCGATTCTGACGTTTCGCATATGAACACCTCAAAGCTAGCAATAACCTTGCCCATAAGAGAGATACTGCACTACACTAGTTATAAATCTAGTACAATTTTCGCCAATCCAGCATTGCCGCAGACACTTTTAAAAAAGTGCGTTCACTTTTACCTAGTTAGAGTCCCACCTACGTTGTTTATGTTTCCTCTGCAAGTAATGCTTCTACATATTTTGCTATCGCCAAGCTGGCGGTGAGTCCTGGAGACTCGATGCCAAACAGGTTAATTAAGCCCTGTATGCCATGTGCTTTACAGCCACACAACTGGGCACGAAGAAAGCATTAGACTGGCTGACATCAAGCTTAATTTAGGCTCTTTCTGATTGATCTCGAATATATATTAGATTAATTATCATTTACCTACGAACTTATTCTCTCTCTGACGGCTCTAATACACTGAATTATCGATAAACACTCAAGCCCCTAAATTTTCTTTAGCGATACATCAAGGACTAGGGTGCTTGCCTAATGTAAATGTAACCGCTCACATTTTACAGACGTAGCTATTTTATACTAAGCTTCTATGGCGCTAAAAAAGTAATAATACAAGGAAGAAAAGCATGCATAAATTTAATTTTGGTTGTTCGGTCGAACTGTTAACTAACAATATTGCTCAAGTGACTATTGAGCCAGGTGTAGAGATCACTCTGGAGATGTTAGGGGAGTTTGATGAATACATGAGTCAAATTTTTAATCATGACTATGCCTTACTGGTCAATAAGCAACACAGATACAGCTATTCATTCGAAGCTCAACTTTGCATGGCATCACAAGAAAATTTAAAGGCAACTGCCGTAGTTTTCTACGATGAAAATGAGGAAAAACTCCCGCCAGAATTCAGTCAGAGACGTCAGATGGACGAATTGAATATACGCCTCTTCTCAGGCATCAACGACGGTAATAAGACCGCCGTCAACTGGTTAAAAGAACAGTTATCGACAGAGAAACAGCTCGAGTTGTCTTCATGATTTTACTTGTCATTTTTAACGGTTATGGAGATTCAGCTGTTTGATAAGATGGGGGAATATCTGCAGCACCATAAATTGCGTACACTAATCTAAGCGTTTGATGCCTAAGGTGACTTCTTGATTTAATTTGTCTATGCAGGATTCACAGATACAGGAGTTAGAGGATGGCATTGCACCTTGCAATACCTCTTTTGGCGGAAAACCGACGCCATTGCACCAGCAATCTGCTATCGCCCAACCAGACTCCACAGCACATGAGTTGCTTTGTTGACAGAGAGGGCAAAGGCCCTGTTCAATGACAGGCTTATGCATCTAAATCTACTTTCATTGTATTATACCATTCCATATAAGTACCTGGTCAGTTCAGAGACTCTCAGTTTTTTCAATTCAAGGCGCATTGATGAGGAAATGGTTATTCCCTTTTAAGTCAATGCAACACCGAAGTGGAAACACTGAGAGCCTCACGCAGTGCGGCTGATGTTTAAAGCAAAGGGCAAAGCCCTTTATGCTAGGTTGAATGTTCTCGATATACGACTGCATGGATGCAGGAGGTAGAGCAACGCAGGAGCTTGTTGCCGAGAATAACTATTAGCTTCAAACATTCGCCTTGCCTACAGTGCTTTGAACTCCCGCTGAATGTTCAGATACTTACTCGGAATGGTATTATAAATCTTATCCATAATATGGTAACGCCATCATATAGTGCCACGCCTTCTTGCAATAGCCGATGAAGTTGGCAAGGGTTATCCCCGCTAAAGATTGAACGCATAATTTCTCACCCCATAACGGCGGCAGGGAATAGACACCTGCTATTTCCAACCCTTGGCCATTATCACAGTGACACGACTGGCAATGAGCCCCATACACAGTTTTACCTCTCTCTGGTGAGTAAGCTAGCTTAGGCTTATCGATAGCAGGGAAGCCCTCTTTGATCGACCGTTAGCGCTTTCTGAATGGCCTCTGGAACAGAAAAATCAGCTCGCTTACCGCCTCATCACTCAACTCAGGGACCGCTCCCGCAACTTGATATTTATCCATCATGCCACTCATGCCTAACCAGCTCTGCTTGTTTATCTTGCAACTCTGTAGCCTGAGCAAGGGTAACATAGGAGAATAAGGCAGCGAATACGAAAGTTAGCCAGGCTGAAGCCACTAAAGCTTTTTTCAAAAAAATCATGAGTGACTCCCTATTTGAGTGTGGCGAAGTATTGCGATAAGGCATCGATTTCACTTGCAGTAATCTTGGCCGCTATATTACCCATAACTCCGTCATAGCACCTGCGAGCACTTGTCCACTTAGCAATAACGAAATGGTTAAGGTAAAAAGATATTTCATGTTAATCCCCCGATTAAGATGTGAATCTAATTAACTATTACCGAAATCGATATCGTATGCCAAGGCCCGGCACTCCAGATAAGCATAACAACCGGGATAAAAATCGTTACTGCATTCCATAATAACGTAACCATTGCCACCGACTCCCTGAGTCTGATATTTAAGATCGCGCTTGATAGAGTACCTGGAAGGTTTAAGAGAGTTCACCCCTTGCTGACATGAAGAAGCAATCAATGACCCTAGACCGCTTGATTGATAGCGCTGAATCTCCTCCGCGCTATATTCTATAACCTTGTCGGCATCAACCGAGTCTTGAACATGCTCAGCCAGAACGGGACTGATATTCGATTTGAATTTGATTCCACTACAAGCCGAGAGCAATACAGGCAAGAGCAATACAAGCAAAATTTTCATGACATTCTTCCCTAAATATCTAAATGTGTATTCTACTGAAACTAACACAATTTTTTAAAGAAAAGCTAATAAACTTAATGACTAAAACAAATTCAAGTCCCAGGGCGCACACCTAAGGTATGGCAGATGGCATAGGTCAGTTCGGCACGATTAAGGGTATAGAAATGGAAGTCTTTAACCCCTTCTCGAGACAGGACCTTAACCATATCGATGGCCACGTTAGCACCTACCATCTGACGGGTCGCGGGATCGTCATCTAAGCCTTCAAACTGCTTATGTAGCCAACCGGGAATAGAGACGTTAGTCATACCGGCGAAACGCTTAAGCTGTTTAAAGTTAGTCACAGGCAGTATGCCAGGAATGATTTCAGCATCGATACCGGCGGCGACACAACGATCACGGAATCTGAGGTAGGACTCGACATCGAAGAAGAACTGAGTGATGGCGCGGTTTGCCCCGGCATCTATCTTCTTCTTAAGATTGATCAAATCGGCCTGAGCATTCCTTGCATCCGGGTGAACTTCAGGATAAGCCGCTACCGAGATATCGAAATCGGCAACAGAGCGCAATAGACGCACTAAGTCATTGGCAAAACGGGTCGGCTTTGGACTGCCATCGGGGAGATCGCCACGTAATGCCACTATATCTCTGATACCTGAGTTCCAGTAATGCTTAGCAAGCTCTACGAGTTCCTCATCGCTGGCATCGACTAAGGTCAAATGAGGCGCGGCAAGCAGATCCGTCTCTCTCTGAATACGCTCAATAACACCATGTGTGCGGTCACGAACACCTGAGTTCGCACCGTAGGTCACAGATACAAACTTAGGTTTTAACGGCTCGAGACGACGAATAGAATTCCAGAGGATTTTTTCCATCTCTGGTGATGCAGGAGGGAAAAATTCGAAAGAAACGTTAATATCACCGTTAAGCTCAGCCAAGCTCTGATTTAGTGATGTTGAATGTTGTGCGTGATGAAAACCCATTCCTATCCCCTCTACTGCTCTACTTAACTGCAAAATAAAAACCGTCTAGACGTTTGGACGTCTAGATATCCATATTAGTGAAGCTGAGTTTGAAGTCAATAGTAAATGATAGATAGAATATACAGAACGGCTGAAAAACGCCTGTGAGAGCGCTGCAAAGCTGCTGCTAGAGCGTGACTTCGTCACTGCGAGGACGGCCTACGGCCTGCGAGAGCGCGGCACAGCCGCTGCTAGAACGGGCTGCGCCCTACAGAACGCAGCAAAGCTGCTGCGAGACAAAACTTTTGATCTTCTCTCGCAGCCGACTTGTTGGCGTCCTAGAAGTGAGCCCGCGAACGTTCTCGCAGCGAAGCGGCCTCGCAGTGAGCTTGCGAACGCCCTTCTTTACAGCTGCTATTCCTGCACAAGGTCCCGACAGATCTGCGCCAGATCAGACTGCACCGCAGCAGCCGTCACCTCACGGCCGGCACCCGGCCCTCTGATGATCAAAGGGTTGTCTTGATAGAAGGCACTGCGTATAACAAAAACATTGTCGCCAGGAGTTAAGTTAGCGTAGGCATGTTGAGTGTCGACCCACTCCATGCCAACTGCGGCCTTAAGCTGGCCATCGACAACATCCAGTCCGGCAACATATCTCAAGACCTTATTTTGCTCAGCCGCAGCCTGGAACTGCTGTAGCATCTCATTATCTAGCTCATCGATGCGCGCTAAAAACTGATCCAATGGAATATCGGCTAAGTCCTTTGGTACCAATGAGTTGAGCTCAATATCTTCCAGTTCAATCTCGTGGCCAATCTCACGGGCCAAGATCAATAATTTACGCTGCATGTCTCGACCGGACAGGTCATCACGGGGATCCGGCTCGGTAATACCTAAGCCTTTAGCCTCCAACACCAGCTCTGAAAACGGCTTCTTAGCGTCATATTTTTCAAATAACCAACACAGGGTGCCAGAGAATATGCCACCAATAGCTTCGATACTGTCACCGCTGTTATGCAGATCGTTCAATGCATGCTGTACGGGTAAACCCGCACCACAACTGGCGTTGTAGCGCCAGAACAGCCTGCGATTTCCCAGCTGTAGCTTAAGCTCTCGATAGAAAGCCAAGGGGCCTGAACCCGCCAGCTTGTTAGCGCTAACCACATGAATACCTCGTGAGAAGAACTCAGGGTATTGCAGAGTTAACTCGGCGCTGGCGCTGATATCCAAGGCGATGAGTTCGTCACATTCGAGCGCTTGCAGCTGCTCAAACATATGGTCATAGAGCCAAGGGGTAGCTTGCTGTTCAAAATCCTGCTTCCAGGAATCTAGATCTATCCCTTCCTCTTTTAACAAGGCCTTCTTAGAACTGAGTAATCCCACCAGCTCAACGCTAGCTTCTAACTCTTTATTGAGTGCGACTCGAGTGCGACTGAATAGATCCACCCAAGCTTCACCAATATTTCCCACGCCAAGCAGCAGCACACCGATGCGCTTTCGCGGACCTGCGCAGCGACGATGAACTTTTTGAGTCAGCAGGTTTACTTGTGATGTAGGCACTAAGGTCACCAGACTCAAGCCATCTTTAAACAGTGGCCTTGCATCCCGGCTCAACAGACGAGCGAAGCCACGGCGATAAAGGTCAGCATCTGCGCTGACCAAGGCGACTAGTCCCAGATCTTCTCGCAAATCTAAATCAGAAATACCCAGCCCATCGGTTTCCAGCATGGATTGAACTTGTTGCTGATTCTCGTGAGTAAAGGCGAGCTCGACTCGATTATGAGCCAGTTTCCAATGGGCTAACGGCATCAAGCCAGCACTTTCCAATAACTCAGCCAAATGAGCGACATCGGTACTTATCCTGAAGCTAAACAGGGAAACACTGGACAGATTCGTCACCACAGGGGCACTGGCTCGAGAGCTCTTTGGCGCAATCAAGGTGAAATCGGTATGAGAGGCATAGCTAGAACGAACAGCCAGGCTCACTTGAGTATCGAATAGGGGCTGCAGGGAACGGTTATGCAGCACGGGTGAACCCAGATGCGCTAAACGGTTAGCTTCATCTAACGACAGACTCTTGAGTAGCTTGGCATCGTTAATCTTATTGGGATCTGCGTTGAATACACCTTCCACATCGGTCCAGATGGTGACGCGGTCGATATCGGCTAAGCTGGCAATCAAGGTCGCACTATAATCTGAGCCGTTACGACCGAGTAACAAGGTTTCTCCACGACTGTTGGCGCAGATAAACCCAGTAATAATTAATCTTTCGTTGGCATGGTCATCCAGGGTTTGCTGAACACGTGCGCGGGACTCATCGAGTCTGATCTGCGGCACAGCCCCTTCATCGGCTAATAACAAGCTTCTGGAATCGATATCCAATGCTGCCACGCCGGACTCTCTGAGTAAAGCAGCTAAGAGACGGGCGGACCAACGCTCACCGAAACTCACCACTTCGTTTCTTTTATATTCGTTTAACGCCTCTAGAGAAAACAGGCTGATGAGTTGATACTTGTCGATAGACAAGCGTTCTCTCAGGCTTCTGGCCTGCTCGTTAGAAAGCAGCTGCTCAATTAGATTCTGTTGAAAGCCGATCAACACCTGCAGTTCTTCCTGCCATAGCTGACCCGTGTCTTTGAGTTGCAGTAGTTTATAAAGAAAGTTGGTGCTCTTACCTGCTGCCGATACCACGACGAGATCGTCGCTGTTGCCGTGAGTGAGAAGGATATGAGCAACACGACGGTAGCAATCTGCATCCGCTAAGCTAGAACCACCAAATTTGTGCAAATGACAACGCGCCATCTTTAACTCCTATCTACCGAGATTAACAACTCGCCGCAGCTGCTGCGAGTCCAGCTTCAATATCGGCAACTAAATCATCGGCATCTTCGATACCCACTGAAAGACGGATTAGGGTCTCTTTTACCCCAGCTTCTGCTCGAGCCTCTGGCTCCATAGCTCTGTGGGTCATTGTCGCAGGAACTGCGACTAAACTCTCTACCCCACCTAAACTTTCGGCAAGAGAAAACACCGAAAGTTTGTCCAGAAAAGCGACCAGCTGAGTTTCTCCACCCTTAAGCTCGAAACTGAGCATAGCACCGAAGCCTTGCTGCTGCTTCGCCGCAATCTTATGCCCTGGGTGATCACTCAGTCCCGGATAATACACCTTATCTACCGCCTCGCTGGCAGTTAATACCGCTAACACCCGCTGGGCATTGGCCTGATGTTCACGCATGCGTACTGCTAAGGTACGAATGCCGCGTAAGGTCAAGTAACTATCGAAGGCTGATCCTGTTAGACCTAAGGTATTAGACCACCAATGTAATAACTCACCTAGCTCGGCATCTTTAGCGACGACGGCACCACCGACTACGTCGCTATGGCCATTGATGTACTTAGTGGTCGAATGAATAACGATATCGGCACCGAGAAGCAGTGGTTGCTGCAAGATTGGCGACAAGAACGTGTTATCGACCACCACTAAGGCATCGACCAACTTACTCGCCTTGGAAATGGCTTCGATATCGACGACACGCAATAGAGGATTTGATGGTGTTTCCAGCCAAACCATTTTAGGCTTACGGGCAATGGCGGCTTCGAGTGCTGCACCGTCGGTCTGATCGACCACAGCAAGTTTAAAGGCTCCCTTCTTGGCTAAGTGAGTAAACAGACGATAACTTCCGCCATAACAGTCATGGGGGACGACCAGCAGGTCATCAGGGCCAAGCAGGCTAGTCACCAATGTGATCGCCGCCATACCGGTACAAGTCACCACGCCAGTGGCACCTTTTTCCAGAGCGGCGATAGCATCACCTAGAATAGAGCGAGTCGGATTACCCGAACGACTATAGTCATAATCTCTGGGATTCTTATGCCCATCGAAGGAGTAGTTAGTCGACAAATAGATGGGGGGCACCACAGCACCATATTGGCTATCGGACTCAATCCCTTGACGCACTGCAATTGTGGCTAACTTACGTTCGGTCATCTACTACTCCTAAACTATTTACTCAACACCTTGTTCTCAACAAAAATCAAACAAGAGATGTCTGGACGTCTAAATGTACCTAAGGGAAAGCCTAGCGTCAACCAGATATAGACGTCTATACCTATGGAAATCTATTTGCAATTGTCATAAATAAGAGGCAATAATTTGACTGTACAATTTAAAGGGTTAAAATCTGCCCCGAAATTTGAATATACAGGTGAGTCAATGACTGAGTGGAATGGCGATTATATCAGCCCATATGCTGAACACGGTAAGAAGAATGAACAAGTAAAGAAAATTACTGTTTCTATTCCCTTGAAGGTACTCAAGGTTCTTACCGATGAGCGCACGCGCCGCCAAGTGAATAACCTGCGTCATGCCACCAACAGTGAATTGCTTTGTGAGGCATTCTTGCATGCATACACGGGTCAGCCTCTGCCTAACGACGACGACTTGTCTAAAGATAAGCCTGACACCATCCCAGCCGAAGTGAAGCGCTTGATGGACCAGATGGGTATTGAGTGGGAAGATGTGGAGTAATCAGACTCACTTAACGTTTGACCAGTCAGTTTCAGGGATCGCATAGCGATCCCTGTTTGCTTCTACACGACTATTGACCCTGAAGATAAGTCCGCAGAAACAATCGAGACCAACTAACAGCTTAATTTCGAGGCCATTGCTATAAATTAATAGCGCTAACGCCTTCTCCAGCCACAATACATTAATAATTGAGAGAAAATGCCGTGCTTTCAATGATAGATCCAACGACCCTCGCCCTTGCCTCACTCATTATCTTCTGTGGTGCCTTGACCCAGAGCCTTATCGGTTTCGGTTTAGCCATTGTCGCCTCTCCCCTGCTGTATATCGTCGATCCTGAGCTTGTACCGGTCCCGGTTATCATCATGGGCTTCTCTATCTCCTTGTTAACCCTATTTAGAGAGCGAGGTGCCCTTGAGTTTAATGGACTGCAATATGCGCTGCTGGGGCGAATACCTGGAGGGTTTATCGGTGCGGGGCTATTGATATATGCACCACAACCGATTCTTGGACTGGCCATATCGGGCATCGTTGCCGCGGCGGTCATATTAAGTTTACTTAAGTTCAACATAGCCGTTAACCGCAAGAGTCTATTTGGCGCAGGCGTGATATCTGGCATATTTGGCAATATCGCTGCTATCGGTGGGCCACCACTGGCCATTCTGCTTTCAGGAAAAGATGCTCGCCAGTTTCGCGCGGCGCTAGCGGCTTTCTTCATCTTCAGCTCAATGATTGCCTTAGTGATTTTTGCAATCACAGGCTTACTCAACATCAAGCATTTCTGGCTGTCGTTGCTGCTGCTGCCTGCGGTGATCTTAGGTTATTGGGTGGCGGGAAGACTGGTAGGACACATTGATAAAAATAAGACTCGCAAGGCAACACTGATCTTATGTTCAGTCTGCGCAAGCTTATTGGCAGTAAAGTCGTTAATGGAATTAGGCTAGGCTTCGGCTGAGAAGCGCCTCAGAGAACGCGGCAAAGCTGCTGCGAGAAAAAGCTGTTGATCTTCTCTCGTAGCCAAGCGGCCTACAGAACGGCTGAAAAACGCCTCAGAGTACGGGCTTCGCCCTACGGAACGCAGCAAAGCTGCTGCGAGAAAAGTCTTTTGCTCTTGTCTCGTAGGGAACTTGTTCCCGTACTCACAGCGCAGCGTCCTCGAAGTGAGCCTGCGAACGCAGTCGCGGACTCGAAACTGCTTTTAAAAATGATATGAAGTCTGTAGCACACCGCCGATGGCATCATCGCTGCCGACCATGCCGCTGAGGTCTAAGTTGAACACACGACCAAGACTAAAGCCGGTACCAAGTGAATAAATATTGACCGTATTATCTTTCAGATCATGACGATAGCCGACCCTAAGTGCCAGCCAATCTGTCGCTAGCAACTCGCCTCCGACACGCCAATATTGAGTCTCTGCAAATTCCGCGAAACGCTTGCGGGCATTGAGGTCAATATCGCTAGTGAGCATGACCCCGCCCCAATCATAGGAGATCCCCGCCGTATAAAGAGGCTCGACCCGATAGGTAAATTGCCGACCTTTGGCTTGAATAGTCTCCAGCTCTCTGGCAATCAGATTACGGCCGGAGACGCCGAAAATTAACCCCTCTGTGGGCATGATGGCGACACCGACATCGAGATTAAACGCCGTTTCATCGGTTTGATATCTGTCGTCATCGAAGTCACTGGCATCGAAATTATTAGCACTGGCCACATAGTGATAGGTATCGATTCTTTGCACCTTAGCTGTTATGCCGACCGTAATAGGCATGTTGACAATAGACAGAGGCAAGCTTAACGCCACACCTAAATCCGATACGGCTCCGGCAATCACCACCCCCTGCGAATCAAGATCTGTGATCATAGGGGGATTGCTGGAATCGGCGCTATTTAATGTGTCGATATCCGACTGCTCTATTGCGGCCAGCCCGATGGCGTCGATATAGCCCTTATAGAAGAAGGCCATCGGCACTCTTTGGGTCGGTAACACCACAGAAAAACCTATGCCGACGCTCACGTAGCCATCGGTATCTTTCAGCGATTCGAGATCGATGACCAGTTCATCGCGATAGCGCACCATTCCAGCGATGTCACCCGTATGTACCGCCACTCCTAAGGCGTCGAACGAGTCTTGCAGGGCATCAAATTTATCCAGCATCTGATCCTTATCGGCACCCTCGATACCGACCATAGGTATCAACATGGAAATATTATCGTGTTTAGGAGCATGCAGGGCCAATAAAGCGGGATTGATGAAGGCCGCCCCCTCACGGTTTGATGATGCCACACCAGCGCCGCCCATGGCATCGCTGCGAGCCTCGTAGTATTGCTGCCCTGCGATAACCATCGACGGGGAGAGTATCAGTGCACAGCTAAGTGCAAGTTTGAGCATTTTCATCCTTTCAGCCCTTATCTTTATTTTTATTTTCTGATGTTCGTTACGTTTCTTCCTACTAGGTAAGGTTCAGCTTAGCGCTCTGAATAATACTCATGGAAATAAGTGGAGAGACATAGAAACAGTCAAATTTAAAGATAGTCCAACATTCAGGATTACGTACGATAAACGCTCAAAAAACCAACGCTGCTATTGATTTATTTTGATCTTTTTGTTAACAGAACTTCCTCCCCAATACCCACCTAATCTAACCAAGTAATAAATAAGAATATTTACCACATTTTATTGCCAACGAATCGGACGAATTCTCTTAATACCGCAGGCTGGCATCTGTCTTTATGGTAGAGGAGATAAAAGGGAGTATCGGCGACCCGCCGGTCATCAAACACCGAGACTAATTCGCCACGACTAGTTTCTTCAGCACCATACCGCTCTACTGAGACCCCTGAGCAATAAAGTCATTGACCAGACGCCACTATATCCTCGCCGAGAAAGCCACCCACACAGTTGATCTTGATGCTGCCCTGTTTGCTTACGAGCAACCTCAAAGCATCTGGGTGCGTGAAATCGTATTATCAGCGACTCGTCAACAAGCATAGCAAGGCAGCCGTAGTGAAAAAGAGTCCGATCCGACGCAGGTATCATCCCTGATACCCGTACGCGTTAAGCTTATTTTTGGTATGAACTAAAACAGTTAAAATGTTGGCGGAAGCTCGCGTAGCAGGGCGAATCCTTGCTTCATATGACTGCCGGTAACGACAAAACCAATCAGCTGCTGCTCTTCATCGAATGCTCTGGCCGTCATCCCCTCCCTGCTTGCGCTCACCTGCCAGCTAGCATCGGCGTTGGCGGTGTTACCACTTAACTGCATCGGGAGACGCGGGGTCTTAACCTTGACCATCATTGGCGGCAGCACCACATTGCTGGCCTGACCGAGTAAGGTTTTTGCCAGCGCATTGGCACTCAGTAGTATCGGCTGCAGAAAAGCCAGCACCTTGCCGTCAATTTCGGCGCAGTCCCCCAGCGCGAAGATATGGGGATCCGACGTTCGCAATTGACGATCCACCACTATGCCACGATTAGTTTGCAGGCCGGCCTCTGCCGCCAAGCGAATATTGGGCCTCAGCCCCACAGCGCACACCACGGCATCCACTCGATAGTCATGGCCATTTTCCATGCTGATAGCGATAGATTCTTCTGCCTGTCGCAGACTTTCAACTTGGGTGCCCAGTTCTATCGTCACCCCTTGATTGCCCAGGGACTGATATAGTTGCGCGGAGACAAAATCGGGTAACAGACTCGGCAGTAGTGCCTCGGCCCTGTCGGTCAATATCACACGTTTATCCGCGCTGGCTAGGTCCATTGCTATCTCGGTACCAATAAGGCCTGCGCCTATCACCAGCACAGATTTAGCCTCTTTGAGCTCGGCCTGGGAGGCAGCATAATCCTCCAAGCCATTTAGGGTAATGATTCGACCCACAGCGTCCCCCTGAAAGGGTGGCACAAAAGCACTGGCTCCTGTTGCCAAAATCAGTTGCCGATAGGCAATCGACTCTCCATTACAACGCAGCGTTTTTTGCGTCGCATCTATGCTCTCGACCCGGCTATGACGCAACAGGCTAATGCCATAGGTATTGGCAAAATCATCGGCGCTCATCTTAATCAGATCTTTAGCGGACTGACCCTTAGTGAACACATGACTTAGATCAGGTTTAGCATAATCATCACCACCGTTGGCGGTGATCACTGTGATCGCCTGCTGTGAATCTTGCCTGCGTAGTGTCTTCACCAACTGATAGGCGGCAAAACCACTGCCTATTATCACTATGGGCAGGATCATGCTGCCACCTCTTTGGCGAGGGGTTCAAAAACAGCCTTACCTAAACTACAGTCAGGACAGAGAAAATAGTCCGGCACGTCTTGCCACTCAGTGCCCGGGGCGACATCTTGGTTCGGCTCTCCCAATGCGGGATCGTAGACCCACTGACACACAGTGCATACCAGGCTCTGCCCGGCAAAATCTGTAGTACTGACGCTGGCTACTTCGGCTTGGCTGGCTGATTCAGTGGGCTTATTAACCGGCATAACAGGATCATTTACAGCCGGCTTTTCTTGCTTGATATCTAGCACTTTCAGGGGGTGTAAAGCCCATTGACGCGCCACCTCTTTACCATGCTCACGACATGCCAGCAGTGCCTTGCCATCGGGTTTCCATTTAGTCTTTAATCCCAGAACGGTTTCAAAGCCGGCATCGGTCAGACGGGTATGGATACGGTCTACCGCACCACCGTTCCAACCGAAGCTGCCGAAAGCGCCGGCCTTCTTATTTTTAAAGCGCAAACCGGTGATCTCCTCCAGCATACCTGCCACCTTGGGCATCATCACATTGTTCATGGTCGATGAGCCGACCAGCACGCCTTTAGATCTAAACAAGCTGGTCAAAATCTCATTCTTATCGTGGCGGGAGACGTTGAAGATCTTCACCGCAACCTGGGGATCAACCTCATAGATCCCTTGAGCTATGGCATCTGCCATCATGCGAGTATTGTTAGACATAGAATCATAGAAGATAGTAATGCGATCTTCCTGGTATTGATCGGCCCATTCGAGATACTTATGAATAATCTGCGTCGCATCCTTACGCCACACCACGCCGTGGGCGGTGGCAATCATATCGACGGGTAGGTTGAAGCTAAGTATTTCATGGATTTTCGCGGTCACCAGAGGACTGAATGGGGTGAGGATGTTGGCGTAATATCGCAGACATTGATCCATCAGCTCAGTCTGATCGACCTCATCGTTAAACAGGCGCTCGTCACAGTAATGCTGACCGAAAGCATCGTTACTGAACAACACGGCATCACCCGTTATAATAGGTCATCATGCTATCGGGCCAATGCAGCATAGGGGTCTCGATGAAGATCAGTTGCTTGCCGTTGCCCAGATCCAAACTATCACCAGTTTTAACAGTATGGAAATTCCACTCGGGGTGATGATGATGCCCAGTGATCGAGTCGATGGCATTTTCGGTGCAGTAAATAGGCGTGCCAGGGATTTTGTCCAACAATACCGCCAAGGCACCGGCGTGATCTTCTTCGGCGTGATTGATGACAATGTAATCGATCTGCTTCAGAACGATCTCCAGCTCTAAGTTTTGCACGAACTCATGACTGAACTTATGATCGACGGTATCGATCAGTACCGTTTTCTCCTCTCGGATCAGATAACTGTTATAGCTGGTGCCCTTTTCTGTCTTATACTCGGTACCATGAAAATCTCGTACTTCCCAATCGCGTTGACCAACCCATTGAATATTGTTCTTGACCTTAATTGCCATGATGAAACCTCAAATATACTTAAATTATTAAACTTACATGGCCTATTGCACAAGCCGAGCCAGTTTTATAACTAACTATATTTAAAGTGTTTTACAGATTAAGTACTCGCGACAGGTGTCATAATGACACAATAAAAACTGTCAATATGACACCTGAGTGTCAAATTGACAGTTCCATTCTATTTGGCTGAGCAATGTCAAAACAACAGAGACAGGCAAATAATTTACTTGGCGACTTCATTGTATAAGCCTTAATTAGCTAAGGAAGATAAATACCCATTTAGATACAGCTCAACTTAGTTTATGGTCAACTTGTCCCATCCAAATGTTACAAATAGCCATAATTGCTCCCTGAGAGCCTAAATACAAATGTAATAATTGGCACTATAATTGTATCCATATCTAGTAGAAATCAGGGTTTTCTCTTCTCACGGCAAGCTATATGACATGCAAAAGCACATTTCTTAACAGATGTGATCGATACTCGGGTGAGCTCAGCGGAGCCTTCGCCGACTTAGGTACGTTTCTACCACTCGTTTTAGGCCTTATCGCCCTTAACCATTTTTCTCCTCAGGGGATCTTTATGGGCTTTGGGGTATTTGCGCTATTTACCGCTTTTTACTACAGGCGTCCTATCCCGGTACAGCCAATGAAAGTGATCGCCGCCTTGGTTATCGCCCAAGGTCTGACGCCAGGAATGCTGCAAGCCAGCGGCATGATGATGGGCATCATACTCCTGCTACTCGCTTTTAGCGGTGCGATTAGCTGGATGGCGAAACAGCTTTCTCCCGCTATCAGTATTGGCATACAGCTCGCCATAGGTTTACAACTTATCTGGATGGGCGGACAGATGATGGGTGAAACCTGGTTTATTGGTATAACCGCTTTCGTCGTTCTGTTTGCCAGCCGCTTCCTACCGATGCGTTATCTGGCAATGCCTCTGGTGTTAGCATCGGGCATGTTATGGCAGTACACGAGTGGCATGGCGCCTAGCTTTAATTTAAGCGTCGACACTAGTTGGCAGCTAAGCTGGCCTAGCATCCAAGAGTGGACCTCAGCCGCGGGTCTGCTGGTACTGCCCCAACTCGCACTCACCCTGACCAATGCGGTGATCGCCACCTCAGCCATGGCGAGGGAGAAGTTTCCAGCGGATACCGTCAATGGCAATGAGAACTTCACCCCTAAGCGCTTAGCCACCAGCACAGGCTTGATGAACCTCATCCTTGCCCCTTTCGGTGCAACCGCCATGTGCCACGGCGCCGGCGGCTTAGCCGTTCAGCACCACTTCGGTGCCAGAACCTGGATAGCCCCCACCATATTTGGCAGTACTTGCCTGCTCATCGCCCTCACTTGGGGAGAAGGCATCGCCGCGATGTTATCGCTGATCCCGTTAGCCCTGCTAGGCAGCCTACTCGCCATTGCGGGCCTACAACTCGCCTGGTCGAAGCGGTTTATCGATGGCAGACCCTTCTGTATCTTCGTTATCCTCTCGACGGCCGCCATCTGCCTGCTAGTCAATACCGCAGCAGGGTTAGCAACCGGGTTTGTCTTAGAGAAGGCTCGTCGACAATGGCATCTGGTCTCCGATTTGAGAAGTTAACATTTTATTTTTTGTTTCATGCGCCTGTACATTCGTACTGAGTGAGGTACATAAGCATGTAATATTTTGCAAATTCATTGCTTTTGTTTAATCTGTGAACTCGTAAATTACGTCTGGGATCCATACTGAATATGCCCGCAGCACTCCCCTTAGTCCTTGCTGGTCCAACACTGCGTCATTGCGACCAAGATAACTTCACCTTGTGGTTCGTCATATTGTCTGGCGACGTGCATTATTCCTTTGCCTATGACATTCGCATTCGTTTCAGGAAGGCTGGCCCCAAATTTACCAGATCACCTGCAGCGGTATTAAAAATCAGTTCCCGGAGAAATTAATCCCTATCTTCGACAAGCTCAATGGCTGGCTATACGGCCATTTCTCGCCACTTAACTTTTTGACTAACGCGGCCGACGCCCCAATGGCGAACGCAGTAAACGCTTGATGAATCAGAGTGGCATAGGTTTGCTAAGTTTAGCTAACAATGGCGCGCCGACTAAGATAGCCGTGCTGCATGCCGACATAAGTGAAACCCATTTTGACGCACCAAGAAAATACTAGCTGTCGACTTATTTAACGGGAGCCTGAGACGGCATGCTCACAGGTGCAGAGACAGGCTGCTCGGTGCCAGGTCTTGGGTGATGGGCATACTCAGGGTTGGCATTGGGTGCCGATCTCGGCGCTCGGTTTGCGTTCGGAGCTTGACGTGGAGGATGGCTAGGGTCATTAACTGCTGAAGGTTTAGCATCAGGACTCGCCACTAAATCTGTCGCTGCGGAGCCGCTCACTGTCTCAGATGCTGATGGCGCACTCATAGAAACAGGCGCTACTGGCTTAGCAGATGCTTGTGCTTGTTGTGCAACAGGAGAAGTGAGGGCAATAGCCTCGACGGATTCAGGCTCTGAGGTGAAACTTTGATAGCCTATTGCAGCCACAACAGCGGCGGCAACCAATGTGATAGAGATCAGGGTCGATTTAGTCATTATTATTATCCTTCTATTTTAAGCTCGCCTCTCACTAAACAAGAGTGACAAACGAGGGTTTTAACCCCTACCGCATACTGAGGGCTATATATTTATTGGGAGCATAGCTTTAGTGCTATTCACCAGCGACTCCCTTATACAATAACGTTCTTGTAACAAGTCCAGCATAGAGTCTATCCATAACAAAAACAAGCTTGGGATATTTCATACGGTTTTACTCGGCTAGATTGGAAATGAGCCGAAACCTTCACATTCTATATCCAAGGCGATGCCTGTCACAGGATCGTTAAACTTCAATCGCTTAGCCACTAGTTTTAATGGACGAGCATAGTCGTCATCTGCTTTTGGCTGTAACTGGGGATAACACCTATCGTTGATAATCGACATACCTAAGCTTTGCATATGCACTCTTAGCTGATGGGTACGCCCCGTGATAGGCGATAGTTTAAACAGGCCAACATCATCTTTAATATCGATAAGGCTGATCTCGGAGTGGGTATTAGACTCCCCCTCGACCACTTTCATGGTAAAACTAGGCTCGCCCTTCACCATGCGGTTTTTCACCGTCCACTGGAGAGGAAGTGCTAGCTCGCCAACTTGATGACTAGCCAATAGCTCGGGAGTTAATTTAGCTAATGCTTGATATTCTTTGGTTATTTGATGGTTTTTAAACAGGTCGTGATATTGAGTACGCGTCTCGGGATTGAGGATCATAAGCACTATGCCCGCCGTTGCCCTGTCTAGCCTATGAGCGGGCACTAGTGTCTCTATGCCGGTTTTAATCCGTAATCGATTAACCAGACACTCGTTGACGAAATTACCACTGGGGTGAAGCGCCAGAAAGTGAGGTTTAAAGGCTAATATGATCTGCTCATCCCGGTAGAGGATCTTCTCCTCGAAGGGCACCTTAGTCTCAGATTTCACCTCACGGTAATAATAAACTCGCGCCCTGGGTTTGAACTCTGTGTCCAGCTCGATTAGAGAGCCATCTTGCCAATGCACCTTGCCATCAATAATACGCTCTCGCCAAATATCGCTGCCAATCTGTTCGAAACGTTCGACAAGAAAGCTCAATACGGTCGGTTTATCGGTTACATTTTCAGCAAGAACCACATAAGAGGCTTGGGAGGCACGAACGGATGAAGGCATGTTAACTCTAAAAATATCGGACAAAAGATAGGGTATTTTAACAGAAAATCTGCTGCGAGAGCGTGACTTCGTCACTGCGAGGGCGGCCTGCGGCCTGCGAGAACGCAGCAAAGCTGCTGCTAGAACGTGACTTTGTCACTAGAGAACGGCTGGGAAGCGCCTCCGAGGACGTCGCTTTGCGACTGCGAGGAAAAAAAAGTCAGAAGATGAAAAGCTTTTGCTTTTAGTTCGCAGCCAACTTGTTGGCGTCCTAGAAGTGAGCTTGCGAACGCTCTCGCAGCGAAGCGTTCTCGAAGTGAGCCTGCGAACGCTCTCGCAGCGTTTAGCCCGCGTGTGACTTGATCAGTTCAAGCACGAAGTTCATGGTCTTGTGGCAATCGGGTTGATTCAACAAAACTTGCTTATCTTTGCTATATAAGGGAAGTACCTCGAGCCAACGCTGACTGACCCAAGTCGCATCATCGAGATGTAGATTGGAATAGAGGCCAAATAGATTGGGGTTCACTTCATAAAACTGCTCTAAAGCCGCACTGATCAATTCAAACTCCCCTCTTATCGGCTCTTCACACCAATTATTACAAGGCAAGGTTCTGGTGATCCACACACCATCCCTGTTCTGCGCCGCAGATAACACCTTCACTCTCTGCTTACCTTCTAAAACTATGCCTAATGAATCATCATTGAGCAGGTTGAAATCGATGATTTCACACTGAGTGGCATTGGGGTAACAGGGAGGCCTGCCATTAGGCAGGAGCATGCCGAAAGCTAAGGGGTACTTACCTTTAAGCACATCCGCAATCACCTTTAAATATGCAGGACCCACAATCCTAATTTCGAGTCTGCCATCTGGCAGCAACACGGCATCTCGCGTGATTAACGCCATCTCCTGTGTTCGCATAGTAACCTCCCGCCTAAGGGTTGGTATAACCTCCTGCCTAAGGCTAAGTGACTGACAAAAAGCGCTGCCTCTCTCGAATTTAGAAACTGCCAAGGCAATATTCCTAAAGTGTAGCAGTTACAGAATTAACTGCTAATTGAACGTGTTTGAGCCTTTATTAAGACGAAAAAACACAAAACTCTGCTTTTGTTGCCTATTTCCAACACTATTTAGGGTACTGGAGCTAGACCATCCCCTCACTGTATTAGACATACATTAGCCAATATTTGTTGCAATAGAAATTAACTGGATAGAAGAAGTTAATAGAAAGGCTCGAGACGATCCATAATAGACCCTTTAGCCATTACCTCAGCAAACTCATCCACTAACACCTCGCTCATAGCGATAGTCTTATACCAATATGCCATTCTTTCCTCGCTGCTAAGATGTGTAAAGTCACTACGATCAGGCAATTCCCCATAGGGTAAAGAGGCCAGATACTCATCACTGGGCGCAATAATGAGTGCATTGTGATAGTTCGTTTTCGCCTGTCGCCAAGGGCAAGATACACAGTCAATAGACGCTAGCACCTTGAATCACTTATTTATCTAGATAATACCATTCCATATAAGTATCTGGTCAGTTCAGAGACTCTCAGCTTTTTCAATTCAAGGCACATTGATGAGGAAATGGTTTTTTAAGTCAATGTAACGCAGAAGTGGAAACACTGAGAGCCTCACGTAGTGCGGCTGATGTTTAAAGCAAAGGGCAAAGCCCTTTATGCTACGTTGAATGTTTTCGATATACGACTGCATGGTCTATTTTGTTCCATACAAAATAAGACATTTCCCTGACCCATAGGGATATGGGAAATGTCTTGAAAGCGTATGGAACGCTTAAGACCATGGAGGTCAGATGCAGGAGGTACGAGCCCATGGACGGGTGAAGGTAGAATAATGCCGGAGCCATTATCGAGAGCAACGCAGGAGCTTGTTGCCGAGAATAACTATTAGCTTCAAACATCCGCAAGCCACATGGATGTGGTGAATGTCTATATTGCACGACTATAGGGATATAGGAGGTAGAGTAACGCAGGAGCAGTTACCGAGGAGCAAATATAGACCTTGCCTACAGTGCTTTGAACTCCCGCTGAATGATCAGATACTTACTCGGAATGGTATAATGACTCTTGTGCGCTCCGATTTATTACTAGGCTTGGTATAAAATGGCATGAGCGCTAAACTCGTGCCATCAATAGCAAACGAGTCAGAGCCCAAAATGATCGTCGATACCTTAAATAACCAAGACCTTTACTCACACATCAGCCCACGAATAGCAGCTGCTTTAGCTCATCTAGCCGAGACTGATTTCACCAAAGTGGATGTCGGTAACTATGAACTCGATGGCAATAACCTCTTCGTTATCGTCAATGACTACGAGACTAAACCCCGTGAAGTTGAGCCCTTTGAGGTCCACCAGCAGTATATCGACGTACAATATGTGGTGAGTGGTGAAGAAGAGTTCGGCTACCTTCCTTTAGCAGACCAGACACCTTCAAAACCCTACTTTGCCAAGCATGATTACGCCGAATTCGATTATGAAAGTAATAAAAGTGATGCTGCGTTCATCCCGTTTAAGGCCGGCATGTTTGCCATTTTCTTTCCCCAAGATATGCATATGCCGGGCACTAGCACATCGCCGCAACAAGTACGTAAGGTAATCATAAAAGTAAAGATATAGGGTAGGAAGCATTAGCCTTGATAACTTAATCAAGGCTTGGCTCAGCTCAAAAAAATAGATTTTTTAAAGTTCAGTTAACACTGTGATCACTGCAGGACTGCCCAGTAAGGCGGAGTTTGAAAAGCTCGCCTCTGCGGGGGTAGAAGTCGTGATCAACCTCATTCCCGATGGCAACCCAAATGGTCATGCTAATGAAGCTAGCCTAGTCACGAGTCTAGGTATGCAGTATGAACATGTCTCGGTGAATTGGACGCAACCAAAGATAACTGACATCGAGCGTTTTTTCGACATTATGGATGCCAACAAAGGTAAAGATATACTGGTTCACTGCGCCGCCAATTATCGCGCTTCTGCCTTTTATTATCTTTATCAAATCAAACAAGGCGCAGAAGATAGCCTAGCGTACAAACAGCAAACTCTAGCACCTTAGGGCGATCTAGAACAAAGTCTGCAAGAGTATCCTCAATGGAATACCTTGATCGAAACGGTCAAGGCCAAATACCAGCATTAAACCAGCAAGAGATCACAGACATTGCTGAGATAATGAGCTCCAATAGAGGCTCATCAATCAATACTTTCAGCACTTTAAAAAACTAAAAAATGTGATCTTGATCATTTAAGTCAAACTGCTAATATAACCGCATCGAATTACATATATCAAATAGTTATATAGGTGTTATTTTATTAAGCATGTTTTACGTGCACTTGTATAACGAAAAGCCAAACAACAAGACGAGCGCCCTTATGAGTCAAGTAGCCCATTTAAGCCAGATCTACCTAGATGCCAACGCCACAACCCCAGTCCTTCCCCAAGCGGCACAAGCTGCATTGAAAGCGATGGAAGAATTGTTTGGTAATCCAAGTAGCAGCCATATCACAGGCCTTCAAGCCAAGAACTTGATGGAGCAAACCAGACAGAAAGCTAAGGTATTACTGGGTACGGGCGAAGGGAAACTCATCTTCACCAGTGGCGCTACCGAAGGCATCCAAACCGGAATATTGTCTGCTCTTATCGAGGCCAGAGAAAATATCGAACCGGGAAAAAAGTACGCTATCCTCTATGGTGCCACTGAGCACAAAGCCGTACCAAACTCACTGAAACATTGGAATAATATCTTAGGCCTCAATGCCGAGATTAAAGCCATTCCCGTCGACAGTTTGGGGAATTTAGATCTAGAATTCATCGCACGAGAAGTCCCTCATGCCCTGATGATCTGCACCATGGCCGTCAATAACGAAACGGGTGTATATCAAGATCTCAAGCGGCTCGAACAGACGATTCGTGATCACAATGCCGATATATTCTGGATGGTTGATTGCGTTCAGGCTCTGGGGAAACGTCCGCTAAAACTGAGCGAAACCAGTATCGACTACGCCCCATTTAGCGGCCATAAACTCTACGCCCCAAAAGGCATTGGCTTCCTCTATATTCGTGACACGGCCCCTTTCACCCCCTTTATCGCAGGTGGCGGCCAGGAGGGCGGTTTACGTTCAGGCACAGAAAACCTGCCAGGTTTTGCCGCCCTCAATGTGATCTTCGAGATGCTGCTCGACCATGAAAACTCATGTTTCGCGACCGCTGAAACACTGGAACAATACCGACAACAACTAGTATCGAGTCTTACTGCGGCTTTCCCTGAGATCGTATTTAACCACAGCTTCGAAAACAGTGTAGCCACGACGCTTAACTTCGCCGTTCCAGGCTTTAGCAGCAAGGAGCTCATGGATCTCTTCGATGCAGCGAATATTCGCGTCAGCTCAGGCTCGGCTTGTAGCGCTAAGGTCACCCGCAGTTTCGTACTCGATGCCATGGGCTTACCCACCTGGCAGAGTGAGTCGGCGATTCGCCTCTCTTTTGGCCCAGCCATGACTCAAACCGAGGTCGACGCCGCCTGCGACAGGATTCAACTTGCCGCCAGCGCGTTAACCCACAGCTGTCTGATGTTAGATAACACTCAATTAAATGAAGATAGAGCGCCACTCGATGGCCTGGTACAACTCAGAGGCGGTGCGAGTTGCACTTGGATCTATGCAGACCAGAAAACGAAACAGGCGCTGATTATCGATCCACTACCCGAGCTCGAGAAACGTATCAACACCCTGCTCGAGTGCCAGCAACTAACGCCAATCGCCATTATCGATACCCATGGCCATGGGGATCATATCTCGGGCCGCGTCGCCTTGGCACAGAAGCACCTTAAGCAACAGAAGTGTGACCACTTAGGTTGGCCTGAGTCGAGTGCTAAAATACAAATTGATGGCATAGCACTCGATATGATCAAGTTAGGTGAACTCTCGCTGGTTAAGGTCGCCTCACCGGGTCATACCGATGACAGCATCAGCCTCTTGCTAACCTCTGACATCACTAAGCTAAAGAGTTCGACGCATTTCGCCTTCTGTGGCGATACGGTACTCATGGGCAGTCTGGGTAGAACCAACTTCGAATCAAGTAGCTCAAATAAAATGTTCCACAGCTTGAAGCAACTCGAACAGTTAATCGGCCCTAACACCTTACTCTGTACCAGCCATGACTATAACAACGAATTTACCACCAGCTTGACAGCCGAAGTGATGCGTAACTCTTTGCTCGATGATGTGCTCAAGGGCCAAATAACCGAGAGCCAGTTTGTCAGTAGAAAAGCAAACTTAGACGCTAGCCTCAACGATGAAGTCGGCACCGAAATCATGTGCGGTGCCTACGCCTCCGACTGTCAGAAATTGGCCATCAAGGAATATGATGCCTCCAGCCTTAAGCTAGAGCTTGCTCAGTCAAACAAGATCAAGCTAGTGGATATCCGTGAGCCTCACGAATATGCATTGCAGCACTCCCTCGGCATGGAAACGGTGGAGACAACGAAAAGTATCAATGTGCCTATGACACGCTTAGTACAATTTATTCAACAGCATCAAGCCGATAAAACCAGCGAGTGGGTATTGGTGTGTCGCAGTGGTAGCCGTTCACTGGTTGTCGCACAAGCCATGCAAAGGTTAGGATTTAGCAATATCGCTCACCTCAAGGGTGGTTACGCCTTAAGTAGCTAATACCCTGCTTACTTTTCATTGAATATGAACTTATTTAAGCAGGAGTTGGCACAGCTCTGGTTTCACCTTGACAGGCTTAGGCTCTCTCTTCTTATCTTTAGACGTTTGAGCCGATTTTTTAGGCTGTAAAATCTGCTGTTTCCACCAGCTAAGATCCTCACAACCCGTGCCGCTGACCGGTAGATTTTGGTTTTGACAAAGCTTATCACCCTCCGCGCAGCTTAGGCGTACGTGCATATGGATTTTATGCCCCCACCAGGGGCGTACCTTACTGAGCCAGTTATAAAGACAATCAAGACAATCAAAGCCAGCCATTATTAATCAATAACATACCTCGCTGACAATGCATGTTCAATCCTCAGCCCCCACCTAGACCGAAAACCTTAATTTTTTGCTGGTAACTTTGTAAGCGTCCGGGCAAGTACAACTTCAACAGATTTCATTGATCCGCCATATTAACTCCTGACTATTTATCAGGAGTTAATATGGCTAAACGTTCTCATCAAGATTGGGCTGCTTTGATAAGGCAGCAACCCGCCAGCGGCTTAACTATCACGGCTTTCTGTCGTCAGCATAAGTTCAGTATCAGTACCTTTTATGCCCGTAAAGCCAACAAAGATAAAATTAAAGCGGTCATGCCTTTTGCTAAAGCAACGCTGGCTCCGACAACAGCGGTAACGCCTCAAACTCAACTTTGTGATGCGCAACAGATGATACGTTTACAGCATCAAACAGGGGTATGGACCTTCCCAAGCTCGTTGCCAGCAAATTACTTACTTGAAATTATAAAAGGCCTGCAAGCATGTTGATGTTTCAGCAGCTTCCTAGTATTTATCTGCATAGAGAGCCCGTGGATTTTCGTAAGTCGATAAATGGCTTGGCCATCATCGTTGAGCAACAACTGTCGCTAGAGGCCACCGACGGCAGTGTGTTTGTTTTTTGCAATAAAAGCCGCGATAAATTAAAAATATTGTACTGGGGTAACACCGGCTTTGCGCTTTGGTATAAGCGCCTCGAACAGGCAAAGTTTAAGTGGCCAACTCAGAGTGAAGATGAATGTATGCGCTTATCTGAGCAAGAGTTTCATTGGCTGCTCTCAGGGTTTGATGTATTGGGACACCGTCAAGTTAAGGGCTTGAGTTACAGTTGATTGATCGCTATTACGTATGCGGTTTTCGATGATTAGATCACTGCATTAGCCTTATTCTGGATGACATTTGATATCATTACCCCATGAAATTAGCACCCGATAACCTACCCAATGATATTGATTTGCTTAAGCAATTATTGCTTGAGGCAAGTCAACTTGTGGCGTCACAATATTCGGAAATCGCCGAGCTTAAACAGTCTGTGCAGCGGTTATTGGAGCCATTTCGCTTAGCGCAACAGCAACGCTTCGGGGCCAGCAGTGAAAGCCATAATTATCAAGGTGAGTTATTTAACGAAGCTGAAGTCACCCTTGATGAGCCAGAAGAATCAACGGCAGATGATGTGTCTGTTTCCCCTAAGAAACGTGCCAAGCGTAAGCCTCTGCCTAAAGACCTGCCTCGTGAAATTATCACCCATGATATTAGCGAAGCGGATAAACAGTGTGCTTGTGGTCATCAGTTGACCTTGATGGAGCAAGATAGCAGCGAGAAACTTAAGTTTGTTCCCGCACAAATCAGTGTCATTGAGCATGTTAGGTTAAAATACCGCTGCAAGCATTGCGACACTAAAGGGACGCAAGCTAACATCAAACAAGCCCCCGTGCCTGCTCCAAAAGGTTTTGCCACGCCAAGCCTATTGAGCCAGCTCATCACCAGTAAATATCAGTACGCCTTACCGCTTTATCGACAAGAAACTTTATTTAAACAGTATGGTATCGAATTAAGTCGTCAAACGATGTCAGACTGGATGATGAAATCAGCCGCCTTGTTTAAACCCTTATATGATTTACTGCACCAACACCTATTAACGCAAGGTGTACTGCACGCCGATGAGACCACGCTCAAAGTGATTAACGATGAACGGGTGATGGGTCTATTGCTCAGGTGCGGATAGGCCGAGTCTCGAGCCTAGATATAAAGGTGTAAACAGCATCGTTCTGTACGACTATCAAGGTGGTAGCCGCGCGAGCACTTGCGTGAGTGGTTTTCTTGCCACTGAGCACACCGTGTTTAATGGCTATTTACAGGTCGATGGCTATGCAGCTTACCAACGGGCCAATGACAAACTTGTGGGTTGTTGGGCACATGCGCGGCGTAAATTCAAAGTTAAAGAACGGCTGTATTTTAGGCGTACGCATTCAAGCGCCCAACTGACGACATTGAAGCAATGGCTGGATAAATCGGTGCAACAAGTGTCGAAGCAAAGTGCCTTGGGTCGAGCCATCCATTACACTATCAATCAATGGCCAAAGCTCAGCCGTTACCTAGAAGATGGTCGACTCAACATTGACAATAATCGCGCCGAACGCGCAGTAAAACCGTTTGTGATAGGGCGTAAAAACTGGGCAAGGCGTAGTTCGCCGGACGCTTACGTAGCTTTGTTATCCAGGAGGTAAATAGTCACTTTTTGTTCAAAATTATGAATTTCAGGCAGCACAAAAGTCAAACCCAAGATGGAGGTCTGAATGAAACGTAAAGATCTTTAATTATCAGCTCGTTTGTAAGTAATCACAGCAGTGAGCAAAGTGCCGTCGTCGCTTACCCAAGTGTTCACAATAGCTGGTGAGTTCTTGTAGTGTACCCACTGGACCATGGAATAATTTGCCAAATTCAGAAGTGATATGTATCCAGTTGTCACTGGAAATATTTAACCGAGTGAGTATCTTAGAAGCACTTGCAGATATAAACCCTCGTTTATCATCACGAAGAATCCTGCCGGTTTCATCGACTAATTCAAGATAGTCTTTGAGTGAAAATTGAATGCCTTTTGGCTGTTTGAGGCACTCATTTCCAATAAAAGGCAGCAGTTTTTCTGGTTGTTTGCCTTTTAAAGCTGCTTTTACTCGCAATTTAAGGCTGGTGTGATCTGAAGTTTCTGGTGTATTAGCCATCTTGGCACGTATTGGATTGAGCTCTACATAGGCCATACAGGCCAGCACGGCGGCTTCATCGAGCAGGGCCTGTGACTTGAACCGACCTTCCCAGAAATGCCCTGTACACTTATCCTCTTTATTCGCCATCCTCGCGATTGGCTCATTGAGGCAGCGCATAAACCAACTTATGTCACTTAATCGGCTTCGATATAAGGCTATTGAATGTTTGAGGGCGTTGATTTCATGGCTTTCAATTATCTCACACTTTAGAAATTTCTGAGTTATTTCAGTTCCTTTAAACAGTTGATGCCAATGCTCCACTGCCTCTCTATCTGTCCAGCGGTTTGCTGACTCGATATCGATTCTCAACACCACATGTAGATGATTGCTCATCACCGCATAAGCCGCTATATCTATAGAAAATACCCCTGCGAGTTCGATGAGCCTAGATTCAACCCACTCACGTCGATGTTCATAAGAGCGACCCGAATCTTTATCGACTCCCGTTAACCATGCTTTTCGCACACACCTTGAGGTTGTGTGGTAGAACGGCGTATCTTCAATGCTAACTTGAGTTCTTCTGGGACGTGACATTACAACCTCCTAAATCGACCAGTAACTAAAGCTTAGTAGGAGAAAGAAAATGCACCATTAACAATGGCTGGCCTGATTTATTGACCTAATTAACTACAACCTATTTATCCCTTAGCTCTCAGAGAGAGCTTATCCATTATTATTTAGCCTAATCAATTTTTTCTCCACAGTGCCAACAAGTATCGCTAGGAAGCCTGTATGAGAAAAAGCCTTTCATGATCTGATTTTTCTTACAGCTGTGACAAAAATAACCAAACACCATATAAAATATATAAATACCAAGACCCATCACTGCCCAAAAAAGTATGTCATGCAGAGTGCTTCCTTTCAAAGCAATTAGCTTGTAAAACACTGTGATTAGCACCTGAATTAACAATGCGACTTTGAATTTTACCGATTTTTTCATAGACGAATCCTTCATAAACATCACTCTATAATTTCCTTCATAAAATCAACGACTTTAGAGGCTGCGTTGCCAATATCTTCATTTGTTAAACTAATAGTCTGGCTCACTGTAGCATCAGCACCAAATGCGACCCCTAGTTCTGTCGCAACTGATGTTTCACCTGATGCTAAGCCGCCTAATGAAATAGAGACAGGGCCTAACCCTACATCAATGGATGCATCAGTACCTTGAAAAGTCTCAGAGGTATGGGTACCAGCTTCCTTGCCAATGGTTGCCCCAATTAAAACGCCAGTCTTCATACCCGTTTGCTTTAATACACCTTTAGACGCATCACTCTCTGCATTAGAGGCACTTGTATTAATTCGAACAAACATACCACTGGTTGTAGATCCTTCCCCGGCAGAGTTTGGCGAAAACCCAACGGTACCAATATCTACAGAGCCAGCAAATGGAATTTTTATAGATAGATATGTGGCTTTAAAATCCTTTCCATTTGGATCTGTATATTTATATGGATTGTTCGCAGCATAAGAATAACGGTTAAAGCTATGCACATCCCTAAACGGCAAAGGATCATTCGAATAAAACCGCCCGATAAGTGGATCATAGTATCGTGCCTGCATATACGTTAACCCAAGGTCTTCATCTTGCAAGTGCCCGGTAAAACCTATTCCTTCTTTCTCACCGCCGAGGCGCTTACCAAAAGGCTCATACACACTACGACTGATGACATTACCGGACTCATCGGTTTCCATAACTGGCGTGCCCAGCATATCGGTATGTTGGTAGCGCACAGTTTGTGCTGTAGCCAGAGGAGCAATCACTAAACACAGAGTGATCACAATTAATTTCGAGATATAATGCATCCTTGCTGCTCCCTTAGTATTCATTGCCATTACCACCAATAATAGCCATTTTAGTCGTCGTGCCACCGCTGTTAACACAAGTTAACCGCGCCTCATACACTGCGCCATCATTCGAAAAGTTAATGCCTAAATTACTGGTACCAGACAAGGTTTCTCGAATCCCACCATTACGTAACACAGTACCTGTACAACTATCTGCATTGCTTGTCGTCCATGACAACACATAGCTATCGGTAGGAGGTAGTGTAGGAATCCTGCTCACAGATTGACACACAAACCCCTTAGGGCAATCACTTCCACCACCTCCACTTCCGCCACCTGAAAAGTTGATACTCACACTTGATTTTGGCGCAGGTGGTGTATAGGTTCCATTGAGGTCTATTTCAGCAATTAACTGCTTACCTAAATAAACAGTATCAGTTTTGTTGCCGTTGGATTTTTGACGATAAAACAATTGCCCACCTTGGCTGTAGACACTGTAGTCATTATTCTTTTTCACCCTTCGGTTATGACCGTCATAGCGATAAGGTATGCCTTTGGCTGTCTTCACCTGATTGGCTCGGTTAAAGACCAAGCCATAGCGGCCATTGTGGGTCACATTGCCTCGAGTATCGTAACCATAGCTATAGCGATACGCACCAGAAATATTGTTCAAACGATTCAAAGTGTTGTAAGAATAGTTAATCGTAGAGCCACTGATGCTGCGACTTAAGATGTTACCTAAGCCATCGTAACTGTAGCTGCCGCGGCCCCACTTACCGTCGGCGGACGTCAAGCGGTCCAGGCCATCATAACTCATGTTATCTATGTCATTACTGCGGTCAACCCAATCTATTAAGCCTGCAAGATTATCATTTCGGTCATAACTTGGGTCTAAGCGTAAGAGGTAGCGACTCTCTTTAGTATCAGAGATGGCATCGATACGTCCAGTGGTATCCAATGCAACATTTCGCACAATACCATTGCCGTAAGCCAGCTGCTTTAATTGACCATTGGGATAATATTTAACATTACTGGCATAATTGATACTGCCATCTGAAGCTTTCGTGGCCTGACCTAGGGCATTCGGTGAATAACTTATGGTTTTTCCTGAAGGGTATTTCAGTGACGATACCGCGCCTAAACTGTTGTAACCCCAATCCAATACGAAGCTTTTACCGTCCATTGACAGGGTTTCTTTCTCTATGAGGTTTAGCGAGTTGTACAGATAACTCCAGCTAATGGCACTACTACCACTGCCAGATATTAGACTGGATAAATTACCATTCGCATCATAATTATAGGTATTATCGGGTGTAGAGTCCGGAAAATTCTCACTTCTTAGCTGACCGAGATTGTCATACCCCAACAGCACTTTATGCGATGGCGGTACCGATGATGCCGCGCAGCTGCTACTACCACCACTAGTCCCTTCGGCATACCAGATTGGCTGACGCTGAACGTTATAACCATAAGCGGTCACTCCTGTTTCAGGGCGATAGATTTTACACAGTTGTTGATAACCGTCATACAAGCGTTTTTCGGTAACAGAACCCTGAGTAATCGACCTGACTTGGCCAAATTTATTATATGCAATAGAAGTATTGCTACTGTCAGGTGCTTGTATCAAAGTGGGTTTATCGTAACTGGGGCTGCCATAAGCCAGATAGGTTGTGGTGGTTACATTACCTTTTGCATCGGTGACTCTTTGCTTGTTACCGCTAAGATATTCGATAGTTGAAGTAGCATTATCACTTTGGCGGGTATTAGATATAACGCGGCCAAGTGCATCATACTCTGTCTCCATACCAGTCGTGTTGCTAGCACTGCTACTCGGGAAAGATTGCTGTATTGGGCGATTTTCAAAATCAAATTCATATGAGTTGTAACGGGCACTGCTACTATCAGCGGTATCTCTTTGCCTTGTCAGCGTTTTGCGCAACATCGCATCATAATAGATAGTTTTTTGATAACCAGCTTGAGTGATAATTTGTTTCTGCTGCCCTGCCAATATTCCGCTACCGGATATGCCGTCACCAGCACTAGTCACTTTACTGTAGCTAATGTTTTTATCTGTCCAGCGACTGTCTCCGTGGTCGACTTTAGTCACCCAACCCGCTTGATTGTAGCTATAACTTGTTTTACTGCCCTTAAAATCAGTGACACTTTTGGTACTACCATCGGCATTAATTTCAAACTTTGCCACCATAGTGTTTGCACTACTGGCATTGATAGAATTACAGCCATTGGTTAATGCGCAGGGCAACGTTACTTTCCGAGTTTGGCCCCGATAATAATCTTCAAATAACTCGTAGCGTAATACCCCTTCATAATCGACTCTTTTTACATTTCCATCAGCGTGATAACTACTGACTTTTTTGAGTATTTTCCCCATCACCTTTGTCTGATAGGGTGAAGATTTATACCCTCCCGTCGCCGAATAATACGTGGACTCATTGATTGTAGACCAGTTGACACCATCACTTGATAACTCTCTGCTTGTTGGTAAACCAATAAGCCAGTTTGTGTAATCATTATAGTAATGACGTTTGGTGTAATGCTTTAGAGAAGAGACATCTGATGATGCTTTTACTTGAGAAGGATTGCCAAATTGATCGTAGCCAGAATAATCAGTATAAAACGTATCAGTACCATCTTGTAAAAGATTACGATAAGTGACTTTTTTAGTATTGAGTCTATATCGTTCATTAGTGTTAGCATGCTGAGTAAAGTCTGTTCCCGTTTGCTGAGGGAATTGTTCAAACTCATTAAATGTTGAGGATAGCTTTACGCCATTGGTAGAATACTCTTCGCTGTATACCGTTTTCCCTTGGTAAATTGAAGCATAATCACGATTCACATAGCTAACCGTTTTGGAAAGATCTGGCCTGGTGACAGTGACTCTGCGATAATTAATAGCATCGACATATTGTGTCGGCACACTACCTGTCATTGCTGTGGCGATGGGGTCGCCATCATATGGACTAGAGTTCCCCGAAGCCACGAAACCGCCCAGACCTTCTTCGAAATCATAAATCCAAACTGAGCTTGCATTAATGTTCTGAATAGTTTTCTTCTTAAGCCGCTTGACCAAAAAACATCGTGGATGATAGTGCAGTTTAAAAATGGGATCTCTTCTCATGGTCTGCGCTTTTACATAATTATCAAAATTTGGCTGATTACTAAACCCACTAATTTCAGTCACTCTTTCAAAAGTGGCTTTAGCACCATTAGGATGTGTTACTTTAGTATATGTACTACCGCCAATTTCACCTGTCATGGTATCGATTTCACATTTTGCTTCGGGAACTCTAAATGAAGGAGAATACGCTATTCCTAAGCCAAACCCCTCATATTCCCATGAACTTCCATTTGGGAGAATTACCGATTTTAACCATTTACCAAAATGGATATTGTCACCATAGACATATTGCCATTGCTTACCGGTATACACTTCATTACCCGAGCTATTCACACTATACGTTTTGATCCCCCCGATAATCTTTCTTAAACCATCATCGAAATAAGAAATTCTAATCACGGCACCATCATTAGACTTTAATGAGAGTAACTGGCTATTATCAGAAGAATATTCATAGTTAATATAGTTTCCAAACCTGTCTTCAATTTTAGAAACATACATATAGCCTTGGCTGTATCTTGTTTTCCAAATTGGATCGAATAGACTCGTTATGACGGTTTGCTTATTATCAAAATAATATGTCACACCTTTAGGAGAAGTCGCTTTAAAACCTTGGCCTTTTCCATCTTGGCGGGCGAAACAGTTGATGCTCCAATTTGACTTAGTGATAAGTCTGCCCCCCTGACTCATCTTGTTGTACAACATAGCCTCATGAGTCTGATCAGGCACATGTAATATTGCTCCCTTCCATGACTCATCGACTTCGATATCTCCTTGGTCTTGACTTAAATTGATGCACTCTTGATTGGTATCCCAACCGTGAGATAGACGGTTAAACCTAAACATGAGTGACAAATTGATATGGGGAATATCCAGATACCAACCAGCAGAACCAAAGCTATTATTATTACTTTGCATTAGAGTCGTCGGTTGAAATATCCGTTTAACGGACATATCTAATTGAGAATTAAGCGGGATAGAAACATCTTTATAACTGAACTGAATCGTACCATTGCTTAAATCAATTCTGTCACCGAAAGAGTCTTTGGTGAGAGGAGTTAGTTCAAAATTTGTCAGCATCTTGGACTGCACAATATCGTTGTTATAGCCGCTTAAATTAGAAAACTCATCATCTCCAGGAACCTTAGAACCTGATACGGCACTAAATGAAGTAAAAAAAGCGAATAAAACACTGGCTGTAACTAGTTGGCGAACAATATCCATATTATTAACTCTCCCTAGTTTTTGAATACTTTATACAGAAACAACAAAAAACACAACAACTACGCAACAAACAGAACCGCTGCTTAATTAAGTGAACAGGATGAGGTGAGCACCAAAATAATTAACAAATGTTTCATGCGCTATGAAAATGTAGCGACTAACGGGCTTCAATTAACCTAGCCAGCAGATGAATAAATGGAAAAAAATGTAACTAAATCGAATTTAGAGAGGGATTGGCAGAAGGGGGGGGCAATCATGAAAAAAGAAAAAGGCGCAGCGTCCTGCTGCGCGTAATAAGTCGACTCACCAGAAAAGTAAGTGACCCTAGCCAGTATAAGATGCGACGGCAGACTAACGCTACGCATCTCATTTAAGCTTCCAGCTTAATTAAAAGTCATAAGTCATAAGCTGTAAGTTATAACTGAAAGCCACCTCACAACATTGATCTATGAGATATCCAGCTCATTAGCTTTACTTACAGTTTACCTCTTACAGCTAGCTCTCTTCACTTCTATAGATCCAGCGATACAGGGTCGGCAAGACCAGTAGCGTCAACGCAGTGGAGCTAAACAAGCCACCGATAATCACCACGGCCAAGGGCTGCTGAATTTCACTGCCTACCCCAGTTGAGATCAAGATAGGAATAAGGCCGAGCGCCGAGGTCAGTGCCGTCATCAATACCGGACGCAAGCGCCCTACCGTGCCTTCATAGACCGAATCATAGAGGCTTTCCCCTTGGCCAAGAGTCCCGGTAGCTTCTCGCAATGCCTGCTGTCTTCTCTGGTTAATCGAGTCCACCAGCACCACACCGTTAAGCACGGCGACACCGAACAAGGTGATAAAGCCGATGGAGCTAGGAACCGATAAATAAGTACCGCTGATAAACAGGGCAACCACACCACCGATTAAGGCCAGTGGCACGTTCGCCATGATGAGAGCGACTTGCTTAAGCGAGCCAAATGAGAAGAAGAGTAACAGGGCAATCAAACCGATAGAAATAGGCACGACTAACATGAGTTTCTGCTGGGCTCTTTGCTGATTCTCATACTGACCACCGACAACCACGGTATAACCCGCAGGCAAGTTAGCCTGTGGAATAATGGCGTAGATGTCATTGACCACCGAACCCATGTCGCGGCCAGAGACGTTGGCCTGCACCACGACCCGGCGCTGCACATCATCGCGGCGAATATTTGGCGGCGCCATCTCGACTTCGACACTGGCCACTTCGCCTAAACGTACCGTAGCACCGTTGACGCCGTTGAGGAGAAGATCTCTCAGGGCATCCGGCGAGTTACGATATTGCTCGGCGAGACGCACATTGATGTCGTATCTGGCGTTGCCATCGATCACTTGTCCGGCACTTACTCCTCCTATACCTTGGCTAACCAGGCTCATGATCTCATCGACACTGATACCATAACGCGCCAGCACATCACGCTTAGGTCTCACCACTAACTGAGCCTCACCACTGACCTGTTCCAGTGACACATCCACTGCACCCGGTATTTTTGCTACCAGCTCAGAGAGCCTCTCGCCGCTGGCTGATAACACATCTAAATCTGGGCCAAAAATCTTGATCGCCAGCTGAGCCTTGACGCCCGATAGCAGTTCATCGACTCGGGTGGCAATGGGCTGAGAGAAGGTGAACAGCAAGCCTGGGAAGACACTGATTTTCTCCTCCATCAACTTCTGCAGCTCGATTCGGCTCGAAGCCGACTGCCACTCTTCCACTGGTTTGAGGCCAATATAGATCTCGATATTACTCACGGGCTCAGGATCGCCGCCAAGCTCGGGGGCACCGATGCGACTCAGGGCATATTCTACCTCGGGGAACTCGAGTAACAGCTTCTCTATCTTAGGCGCAACATCGATTGAGGTCTGTAGGCTCGCCGTCGGCGCTAGGGTGATCCTCAGGTTAATGGTGCCCTCTTCAAGCTCGGGTACAAACTCGGTGCCTAAACGTGGCAGCAAGGACATGCTCAGCACAAAGAGTGTCACAGCCGTGACTGCTACCGTCTTAGGACGCGCCATGGTTACCGTCAACAAGCGACGATACACAGACTCGATAGGCTTAAGCAGCACACTTTCTCTGGGGGTGATACCACGCTTAAACAGATAAACTGCCAGAGCCGGTACGGCAACGAGTGCCACCAATAAGGACGACAACATGGCCAATATGATACTTATAGCCATGGGCTGAAACAGCTTACCTTCGACGCCTTCCAGGGCAAACAGAGGCGCAAATACCACTATGATGATGGCCGTTGCGAAGAAGATAGGGCTACAGACTTCCTTGGCCGCCAGCATGATACGCATATCGATGGCCGAAGATGTTTTGCCATGGGCCGGTGTCCCTACGCCATCTTCGTCGGCATGATAAGGGTCAGCCTCGCCATCGGCGCGACTACGGGCATCGTTAAGATGCTGTCTGTCCGGTTGAGTCAGATGCTTGAAGATGTTCTCCACCATCACCACTGAGCCATCCACCAACATACCGATAGCCACCGCAAGTCCACCTAAGGACATCAGGTTTGCCGACATACCGAAATATGACATCACTATCAGCGCCATGCCGATAGAAACCGGAATAGACAGTAACACCAACATGGTGGCGCGGATGTTGACTAAGAACAGCGCCAAGATCACCACGATGAACATGAACGCCATCAAGAGGGCATCACGCACCGTGGTCACCGCCTGATCAACCAGATCCGCCTGATCGTAAAACACCTCGAAGGTGACACCATCAGGAAGCGCCTGCTCAACCAGTGAAGTTCTGGCATTAATATCATCTATGGTCGCCTTAGTGTTGGCCCCCATGCGTTTGAGGATAACCCCGGCAACGACTTCACCCAAGTTTTGAGGGTTACCCGCCTCGTCACGGCGAGTCATGGTCACCGCGCCGACACGAATTTCTCTGCCGTAAGCCACATTGGCGATATCGCCGACCCGGACTGGGGTTCCCGCCACTTCGGTCAAGGGGATCTGAGCAATGGCTTTAAGCCCTGCATCACCCGCCGGCAAGAGACCATAGCCACGAACAACCAGTTGCTCCTGACCCTGTTCCATAAACCAGCCACCTGCGTTGCGGTTATTGCTCTCCAGCGCTGTGATCACTTGCCCCATGGAGAGGCCATAACTGCGCAGCTTATTCGGGTCGATCTGCACCTGATATTGACGCACATCACCACCGAATGAGAGCACCTCGGTCACCCCAGCCACAGGCATCATGATGAGCTTAACCAGGTAGTCGTTGAGACTACGCAATTCGGCCATATCTATACCTGAGCCGGGTTCGGCGCGCAGAATATACTGATAAATCTGACCTAGACCTGAGCTGTTTGGGCCAATTTCGGGCACACCGATACCATCGGGGATCATCTCTCTGGCTGCCTGCAGCTGTTCGAACACCTGCTGACGGGCAAAATAGATATCTGTGCCTTCGGCAAACACCACGGTCACTACGGATAAACCAGTGCGAGATAACGAACGTACCTCAGTCACGGCAGGCAAGGCATACATGGCCGACTCGACCGGATAACTGATTAACTTCTCCACTTCTTCTGCCGCTAACCCTTCGGCCTCGGTGTTGACGATAACTTGTACGTTGGTAACATCGGGAAAGGCATCCAGATTCAATTTGGGTAACATGATCACACTGGCTATCGCGACAGCAATAAGCGCCAGCACCACCATGAGTCGATTGCGGATAGCAACCTCAATCAGTCTCTGTAACATAAGAGAGCTCCTTAACTTTTAAGAGATTAGTGGTTGTGGATAGCGAAGCCGGACTTAGCCAGTTCAGAGGCCAGAAAAAAGGCCCCGGATACCACCACAGTACTGCCAGGCGTCAGGCCACGAACCAGGTTCATGCCGCGCTGACGCTCAACCACTTCGACCTCTACCGCCTCGAAGCCATCTTCATCCTGAATAAACACCTGCCAATCGCCATCTTCGCCACGAGTCAGGGCCGCGTCGGGTAAGATCACTCCTCCTCGTATCGCATTAGGCAAGTAAAGCTCGGCAAACTGGCCGGCATGGAGCACATGACCGATATTTTCCAGACTCAGCAAAATCTGCTCGGTGCGCGTCACACTGTTTAGCTCATGTGAGCGGCCGATGATTTTGGCTTTGATGCTTCTGTCACCAACACGTACTAAGGCTTCACTGCCGACACGGATGTTTTCCGACTGAGCCGGAGTAACCTGAGCCTCGACCCAGAGATGTGATTCGTCGGTGAGCTGCATCAGTGCGGTCCCCGAGGTGATCACTTGGCCTAACATGGCAAGATCTTGCTGCACGCGGCCATCTATCGGGGCTAATAACTGATAGCTACCGATAGTGCTAGGGGTTGACGCTAATTTGGTGATCTGCGCCGATGTCATCTTCATCGCCTCGAGAATGGCACGCTTAAGCTCGGCATCTACTTGAGCCTGCAGACGGCGACTGGCACTGACGGCACTCTTGCCCATGCGCTTAACCCGGCTCCACTCGGCCGCGGCATTAATATAATCGGCCTGAGCCTGAGCTACCGCCACACCACCAAGCGTTAACAAGGGGTCGCCCTGACTCACTTCCTGGCCCGGAACCACATGACGCGCCAATACTCGTACATCGACTTGGGGCGCCAAGGTCATGGTTCTGTCTCTGTCTACAACCAGAGTCGCCGTGGCAACCGCCTCTAAGCTGAATATCTCCTCGGAGAGTCGCGTCACCTCGATACCGGCAAGGGCTTGCTGCACAGCCGTTAGCTTAAGCGCATGTTCCTCTTCACTTTCCTCTGCACCGTGACCATCACTTTTAGCAGGTATCTCAGATTTTTCTGCAACCTGATCATGACCTTCTCCGGCAAATGCCGTTGACGGGGTTGCAACAGCGGCGGTCAAGGTCATTAAAAATGCAAAGCTCATGGCTCTGGCAAGCGCACTCAGATGAAATGGTGCTACAGCTTGATTTTGCGTGTTCATATCCATGCCAATGCGGTTAAATCTGGTGTTAATCGTGTTCATAACTCGCGTTCCTATCTGAATTAGTACTTAGCCGAAGAGATGTTTTTCCCTGAGCCAGAGTGATTAGTCTTTGATAATCTTGGTAACTGAGCATTCAAATATGCTTCCAGCTGACCACTGGCTCCCATCCAATCGAGCCAACTGGTATACAGGGCTGTCTCCAGGGACAAACCAACAAGGTAACTGGTAGACAGTTGACGCTGACTCTGAAGGTAAACACTGGTATTTATGTCACCGGCGCGCCATTGCTGCGCCAGACCAGATGCGGCCTCGTGACCCGCGTTAAGCACCAGATCACGCCATTCTTGATAACGCTCGGTTAGTCTGGGCATGCTCAGATAAAACTTCTTCTGTTGCTGCCTGAGCACTCGCTCTTGCGCTAGATAAATTTGCTCGGCAATGGCAATCTCCTGACTCGCCACCGCTAAGGTATCGCTGTAGTTATTGCGGATCTGCAGCGGAATGGATAATCCTATGCCTACCTTGTTTTCATCGCCCTCACGTTCGGCGCTAAGGCTGATGGTTGGATCGGCTGATGTATCGGCTTTAACTTGCTCGGCGTTGAGCTTGGTCAGCATAACGGCTTGATAAGCACTCTTTAATGCGGGAAGCTCTGGGTCTATCTGCCTCGACATGCTTGGCAGGCTCAATGAACCGATAAAGCCACTAAAAGCCGTTTCACTCTCACCTAATAGCATCAAGACATTAGTATCGGCTGTGATCGAGTCCTGTTCGGCCATAGCATACTCGGCGGCGCGGCTGGCCACATCTAGCTGTACTAGCTGCAAGGCAACCGATGAGAGGTCTCCCACCTGTAACTGCTGCCTGGCAATATCCAGAGAGCGCTTAGACGAAGCAAGCTGTCGCCGTTGAAAAATCAGGGCCTTACGGCTCTGGGATTGCTCTACTAGCGCCTGAATCACACTTGCCAGCATTTGACTTCGCTCTAAGGTGATGTCTGCAAGTAACATTTCGGCTTGAAGTTGAGCGATACGGGTGGCGGCGCCGCGCTTATCACCCCAATCTAGGGTCTGACTGATATCCAGAGTATAAGTATCGTCGGTGGCATTTTGGTAGCTCACGCCCAGCTCTGGATTATAGATGGCTTGATCTGCCGCCCTGATGCTGAACTCTGCTTGGGTACGTCTGGCTTCTTGAGCAGCGACTTCAGGCAGAGCATTGAAGGTTTGCATCAAGTTAGGCAACCAAGTCTTGAAGCCGGTTTGATTGCCTTGGGTAAGCCAAGCTTCACTGCTATTGAGTGCGCTGTCCGCTGCTACCGAATCTAGGTTAGCCGCCTGAACCCATGTTGCGCCACCGGTTAAATAGGCTAATAACAGACTGGCTATTATGGTTTTTTTCATTGTATATCCTATCCCTAAAGCCATCTCTTTCAGCAAAAGCTGCGCTGCACGTTAAGCCGAATCTCAAGGTGATTACGGACACATGTTTGCAGCCAGATCATTGCAGGTATATACCCAAACTACTTCAAAATGCAGGATTCAGCATGTCGAGAAGTGACAGAGTTCAAGGCATGAAATAGTAGTACTAGTTATTCTAATTCAATATTTCATAACGCAGAAAAATGTTGCTTCTCGCCTTGCCCTGCGGGAGCTCCCGTAGAATATCTGCACTGCGTTAGTGCTATCGACAAGGGAATAACCATTCTCTCAATCACTGCCTTGTTCAGCTATCCTACGGGGGCTCTGAAACGAGCACCTTGAGGTGGCTTGGGTATAACAGAGTGCTTTAGGGTTAAATCATCTCTAAGATCGTTTGGGCAAATCGCCTAAAGATCCAGTTAACGTTAGTCATGATTTTCTACTTGCGATGGATAGATAGCATTAAGCTATTTAAAGCAAGTTTAGGGGTTATACGATTGGAGGGCGGTAATCGGGTAGAGACTCTGGAGGTAAGTAATTGCTCACCATGGCGACGAACCCATCGCTTAACGGAACTGAAGGTTCGCTGGTTCCGCTGGTCATCACAGTGGCATGTCCACCATGGCATTGGCAGTCTAAACAGATATCGAAAAGCTTAGTCTCAGTCTTGCTGATTTGATGACTATGAATCTCAGTAGCAGCAGGCAGTTCCTCATAGAGAGAAGCCGCTTCGAATGAAGAACCTAAATTTGCTGCTAAATAATTATTTGATATCAATTCACCATCGGCGAAGGAGCGATCACAGCTATTCGTTTGCGCTACAGTTTGATTGGCATGCTCAGAATCGCTATAGCTTAAGTCATTACACGCGGTGCACTGCTCTAACGCTAATGTCATGACTTGGGCGGTAAATTGCAAATGAGGATGGTTTGCAGGTTCTTCGTCATGACCACCAAGATGCAACTGATGCTCACCCATGTTGCCAGCTGCAAACTGCAGCAGCACAACGGCGATCATCGCTATGGCTATCTTGTGAGTGAATTGACGAAAATTATGCTGCAAAGAGAACCTTATTGATTCAAAAGAACTGACATTTAATAGCTAGGAACGAATAGCTCGAAACAAAGAGTGAGCAACTAGCTTCTAATCGTCTGACCCAGATTATAATCGAAAGTTCAAAACTGACAATACTTAATTAAAATATGCAATTCTTGGCATAATCGGCCGCTTCGTTAGCGGTCCAGTCACCCTTGTCTTTGTCACTCATCTGCTTACACCATTGTTCGCTACCGACTTCTGGTGCGCAACCAGACAGGCCAATAACAAACATAGACGCTAAGGCAAATGAAGTTAATTTGAGCACTTTATTGTTGGCAAATTCGATCACTATTTCCAATATCAAAGCGACGAGAAGTAAAGCGATTAAATCGGCAGTGGGCAACTCAGTTTAGCCGTGATCCACTCGATAGCTTTAGGCTTGTCATCCAGAGAAAACCAAGCGACTTCACCCTGCATGAATGGGCCCAACAAGCGTACGGCATTACCGAACCAATCCGGTCCACCAACCAACACCAGGGCATCGAATCTTGGTAGCTGTATTTCCCCCACCCCAGATATAGAATCACTCTCCCAGCCCTCTAACAACACATCGGCTTCGATATAGAGGCAAATCTTGCCCGACTCGGCACTATATTCCTCGATAATGGGAACGATTTGCTCACAATAGTCCAGGGTCGAGAGGCGCCCACTGGCAAATAAACTGATCACGCCTTTGGTAATATCGGCGATTTGACATAACATAGATGAGCTCCGCTTCCATCTGCTAGCTAATAATGAGCGAAAGGGGTACAACCTCTTCATTCATCCCAATAGGATACCCGTTTGAGGTCTTAGACCAAATCGGCACCCAACAACTCAATCGACAAAGGGTAATACAAAACCCGAATCAAAGGCCATGATAAAAATCACTAACCGTGTACTTCTTCAAGAAAATGAGATCGAATGGCAATTTATCCGTTCCAGTGGTGCCGGTGGACAGCACCTGAATAAGGTCTCTACCGCCGCTCAGTTAATTTTTGATATACGTAAATCATCCCTGCCGGAACTTTATCAACAAAGGTTACTCGCCAAAGCCGATCATCGCATCACTAAGAGCGGTAAAGTCATCATCAAGTGTCAGGCTAGCCGTAGCCAAGATTCCAATCGTCAAACCGCATTAGCCCAATTTATTGAACTGGTCGCCAGTGTGGGCCACACACCGAAAAAACGCATTGCCACTAAGCCCACCAGAGGCAGTCAACGCCGACGAGTCGATGCTAAGAAACAGAAAGGCGCGACTAAGGCGCTAAGACGCAATAAGTCAGATTATTAAAAGAAGGAAGCCAAGTTATAAAAGTTCCTAGGTACTAGCCCCTAGGATCTAGAACCTTATTTCCATCATTTTCGTCGAAAATGCAGGCAAATGTCGACATCTTCGCCAACTTCTGTTGAAATCAAATGATTCACCTTATCCATCGTTATACCCCTTGGTATAACGACGAGTCATCTGTATTGCAAAGGATTTTGACATGAGCAGCAAAGCAAAGGTCTTATTAATTAACGGCCCTAACCTTAACCTTCTGGGTCGACGTGAACCGGGCCACTATGGCGTGAAGACCTTAGAACAGATAGTTAAAGACCTCACAGATGAGTCAAATGCGGCCGGTATAGTGCTTGAGCATATTCAATCTAATGCCGAGCATGAACTCATCGATGCTATTCATAACACGGATGCGGACTTTATCATCATCAACCCGGCGGCATTCACCCATACCAGCGTCGCGATACGAGATGCAATATTAGGCGTCGCCATTCCTTTTATCGAAGTTCACCTGTCTAATGTGCATGCTCGAGAGCCTTTCCGTCATCACTCATATTTCTCAGATAAGGCCATAGGCGTGATCTGTGGTTTGGGCGCCGAAGGTTATCACTTCGCCCTGCAATCGGCGATTACACGATTACATGCGAAGCAGGCTGAGCATTAAAAGTGGTGTTCGATTTACGTTTTCCAGATGATTTTCTAGAGTCGTTTTAAAGAGAAGCTTTTAAGGTGCAAAGTTATGGACATTCGAAAAATAAAGAAGCTGATAGAGCTGGTTCAAGAGTCTGGCATTGCTGAGCTCGAGGTCACCGAAGGCGAAGAATCGGTACGTATCTGCCGCCAAAGACCTGCTCAGGTGAATACGCCGCAACAGGTCTACACAGTGAGTGATCACTCACCACAAGCTAATGCCAATACCGCTCACGCTCAAATTAATACTGCCCTAGCAAGCTCAACAACAAGTGATGAGCTAGTTAAGCCTAACGAAAATACGGTTATCTCACCTATGGTAGGTACCTTCTATCTATCTCCTGCTCCTGAGTCTGCTCCCTTGTCTCAAGTCGGACAAAGAGTCGAGAAAGGACAAGCCATTTGCATCATAGAGGCGATGAAGATGATGAACCAGATAGAAGCCCATCGTAGCGGCATTATCAAATCGATTCTGGTCGAAAGTGGCGACGCAGTCGGCTTCGATCAGCCCTTGATTGTTATTGAAGATCGATGAGCGAATTACGGGTGACGAACTTCGGGCTGCAGCTCGTGACTCTAGGCTTTCTTAGCCTTGTCTTGAGCTCGATACTTTATCGAGCTGCGAGCTGCGAGTTGCGAAAAAATAACCAACATTTAAGCGCATAGCAAAAGAGGAATAGCCACGAATGAGCCTGCCAGTTGTGCGCCCAATCAAGCGAGTGCTAATCGCCAACAGAGGTGAGATAGCCCTGAGAATTCAGCGCGCCTGCTCTCAACTTGGGATAGAGACCGTAGCCGCATACTCCATTGCTGATAAAAGCTTGCTGCATGTGCAACAAGCCAATGCAAAGCTATGCATAGGTAAGCCTGCAGCAATCGATAGCTACCTTAATATTGCCGCTATACTCGCCGCCGCATCGGCAACCAAGGTCGATGCCATACATCCAGGCTATGGTTTTTTGTCAGAAAATGCCGACTTTGCCGAGCAAGTGGAAGCCTGCGGCTTTAGCTTCATCGGTCCGACAGCGGCAGTGATCCGATTGATGGGCGATAAAGTCTCAGCCATCTCGGCAATGAAAGCAGCCGGAGTTCCTACAGTGCCGGGCTCAGATGGCATGCTTTCAAATGATTCAGTGCTCAATAAGCGAATTGCCAACAAGATAGGCTATCCGGTGATCATCAAGGCAACTGCGGGAGGCGGCGGCCGTGGTATGCGTGTGGTCCATGATGAAGCCGAACTGATACCAGCCATAGGACTAACCCAGGCCGAAGCCAAAGCCGCCTTTGCTAATGGCGATGTCTATATGGAGAAGTATCTACAAACACCTCGCCATATCGAGATTCAGGTGCTGTCAGATGGTCAAGGAAATGCGATACACCTGGGAGAGCGGGACTGCTCCATGCAGCGCAGACATCAGAAGGTCATAGAGGAAGCCCCGGCCTTGGGCATAGACTCTGACACCCGCCGAGAGATTGGTGCCTTATGTGCTAAGGCCTGTGTCGATATCGGTTATCGTGGTGCAGGTACCTTCGAGTTTCTCTATGAGGCGGGTCAATTTTACTTCATCGAGATGAATACCCGCATTCAGGTAGAGCACCCAATCACAGAGATGATCACAGGGGTCGATCTGATCCAGGCTCAGCTGGAGATCGCAGCGGGTAAGCCACTGACTATCGAACAAGACGACATCTCGCTAAACGGCCACAGCATAGAGTGCCGCATCAATGCCGAAGATCCACAGACCTTTATTCCCTCCCCCGGCACCGTGACAGCATTTCACGCCCCCGGCGGCATCGGCGTGCGCTGGGATTCTCATCTCTACTCAGGCTACACAGTCCCTCCTTTTTATGACTCTATGGTAGCCAAGCTGATCACTTGGGGGCCAACACGAAACCAAGCCCTCGCCCGCATGAAAACGGCGCTCAATGAGCTAGTTATCGAGGGCATATCAACCAATGTGCCTCTGCTACAACGGATACTCGAAAATGAAGGGTTTAAAGAAGGTGGGCAGTCGATACATTATTTAGAGGAAAAGGTGCTTATATAGAACGGGCTTCGCCCTGCTAGGGCGGCACTTATGTGCCTGCGAGGACGTTCGCAAGCTCACTGCTAGTGAGCCAAGATGGGCTCACAAGATGAGGTGTAACTATCGAGTTCAATCAATCCTCGAAGTATGATGCCGTGATAGCGGGCTTTAATCAGCTGGTAATCCATTGAAGGGGCGAAATAATAAGTAACATCTTCGGCACCCGTTTGCTCCACAGGTATCAAGGTTAGCTCGCCCCAGGGCTCTATATTAGCTGTCAGCGTGTCCTGAACATAGAATTGATACGCCTCTATATCATCAGAAGCTTGCCTGATTAAGGCAAATTGTTTGCTTCCTCGAAGCAAGTATTCACGAATTTGAATCAACAAGGTGTCCACATCTCGCAGAGGAATATCTTCTGATACATAAGTCTCTACCTCTCCATCTAGATCTACCCGTGACTCATGGCCATTATTTTCAAAAGTAACCTGCATGTCTCGAGAGCGAAATCCGGTCACTTTTTGATGAAAATTATCGGTTAGCCATTCATCGGTGGTACTCGACCAAGATAACTCTGTCCGCTGACGATACTGAGTGCCGATACCTAAAATGCTGGCTTCACTTTTTGACGTAACTACCGCAGTGTTTCCCTGCCAAGTCTCAGTCCTGTTCATTGAGCCAGTATATATACCACTCAGATAAATAGAGTAATTTGCAGTACGGCTGCACTGCTCTAGTTCATGCTCTTGTTGTTCATTGGCAAAGGCTGTATTGGTTAATGTTCCAAGTAATAAAGTTAGCCCTAAAACTGGTGTTAGAGCTGCTACTGACAAAAAAATACGACCAATGGCATATAAACGAGCGGTGATTGGTTTGCCTCCCATAACGGCAACTGGCTTGCATAAAACAGTCGATGTCATCATCTAAATAGGCTCTTTACACTCTTCATACTTTCCATAACGATCGCAGTGTTAGCCATGCTTAAAAGACTTCATTCACATTAAGGTAGAAGTTAGTTTCATTTTCACCTACGCCCACGTCAAAACGTAAATTAATATTGTCTTTGATGTTAAAACGAAAACCGGTTCCGTAAGAGGTTAATAGCTCCTCGGTCAGATCGCTTACGTGGGGTGCGACGCTACCTACTGCGCCCCAAAAGACCATGCCATAACGTTGAAATATGGGTAAGCGGTATTCAACTTGCCCCATCATCATCTGCTCATCACGGTAACGGCCTTTGATATACCCGCGCATGGCATTAGATCCGCCAAGGTCTGGCAACATATTCCAAGGCACATCGCCATCGGTAAAGTGTCCCTGCACTTGCCAGGCTATGAGTCCTGGTGCAGAGCTGCCTAGATCAATATAGTTCGCTAACTCAATATTATAAGTCGAAAACGAAGCAGACTGGTTGTTTTGATATAAGCCGGCATCAATTTGAAATAACCACCCCTTGGTGGCATTTAATCGATAATCTCGTGAATCATAGATACTGGTGATCACTAGGCCTGAACTAAAGTTATTTGGCAGTGCCTCTAGGGGAGCAAGAGCATCGGCTGAATCCACAGGCGTTTCAGTTTCGACTAACTCTAACTTTCCTGCACTTGCATAAATCAAGTCGGCACCGATACCGATAAAATAGTGGTCAGCCACTTCAGTCATCCAACGAGGCTTGAAACTATATAACTGTTCTTCAAACTCATGATGATTACTGTCTAGATCGCCTTGTTCGATGCCTTGACCATAATAAACGGCGGCCTCATTGTGTAACTCTAATTCCAGCAATAATCTTTGCTGGCCTTGATTGAAAAATGTCATGTTTTCAACTTCGACGCCATAAGAGTTATTCATCGAGACAAACGAATTTAACACCAACGATGATGGCTGTTCATCACTCGATGCGTCGTCGGTTTTATATAACCCCACCATCAAGAGACCCACACCAAACTTTTTCTCTGGCGTGTAATATGCCGTTGGTAAGTAACTCATATCAATGGCTTTAGTTTCATCAAACTCACCATCTGCACCAAAGATTGACAAAATATTATCAAGCCATGTAGGCTCCATATCTTCTGGCATTGCAAATAAAGGTTCAACGGCGATGGCCACATTAGAAAAAACAAACAGGGATAACAGTAAAATCCGTTGCATAAAAACTCTAATCAATGATAGGGATAAGGGAGGTGCTAAACGACCTTTTTAGCAGTCACTTGACATGCCGAGCGCAGTTTAACACGACATCAATTTTGGACAATTAATTATTAATGAGATATCACATTTATGAAAGGTGAGCTGCAGGGACGTTAACGCCCCCGAACTCTACTTAACTAGGCATTGCATTTTAATGGTTTATCATCCAAGTATTTAGCAAGGTCTACATGGTTGATCTGAGCGGCATCGAGGAACTTATGCGCATATTCGAGATAGATCCCACTGGTTAAAAACAGCTTAAACAAGTCCATGTCGAGATGCTCATCCAGTGCCATCTTATGAAGGATATCGATGGCGACACTGAGCGGCTTGGCCTTCTTATAGGGTCTGTCAGCTGCGGTAAGCGCTTCGAAGATATCGGCCACCACCAGAATCCGCTCAGGAATTGAGAGGTCTTCAGCGCTGAGTCTACGGGGATAACCCGTTCCTTTTAAGGTTTCATGGTGGGTCGATGCGTATCTTGGGACTTTAGCTAACTCAGGTGGGAATGGCAGAGTTTCCAGCATCTTGATGGTGCTGATGACATGCTCGTTAATCTTAAACCTGTCTTCGGCGGTAAGGGTTCCTCGCGAGATGGAAAGATTATACAGTTCACCGAGATTATATTGATGCTCAGGGACATCCATCTTGATACCAAATTTAGGGTCAAACTCCACCTTATTGATACGCTTGATGATATGCTCCGGCTTGTCTCTCAAGAGTGGCTCGGTAACGGGGTAACTCTCCGTTGACTGCACATCACTTAAGTTAAGCTCTTCGACGGGAGATAAACCTAGTCGATCATCGAAGTTTCTCTGCCAGGTGATTCCGGCCAGTTCGGCCAAACGGTCTTTATGAGCTTGGCCCATAAACTCACCGCCCACATTGGCATTGGCGATAAACTCAAAATCTTGCTTCAGCTGCAGTCGCTTATTATCTAGCTCTGCAGTCAAGAATTCATTCGATTCAGTAGCCGAGAGGCGCTTAAGATAATCGATTTCGGCGTCTCGCCACAACACCTCGAAACGCATGCGCACTTCGTGTATTCGGTTATACACGGCCTCTAGCTTAGTGCCCTTATCGACGATAAATTCCGGGGTGGTGATCTTACCGCAATCATGCAACCAGGCGGCGATTCTGAACTCTCTGTGCTCATCGGCCGTTTTGAAGGAAAAGTCTTTAAAAGGAGCCAGATCAGATTTAGCGGCAGCATCGGCAAGCATTAAGCCAAGCTCAGGGACGCGATTACAATGACCCGCCGTGTAAGGAGACTTATCATCGATCGCCTGAGCAATCAGCTTGATAAACGACTCCATCAACTCTTTTTGGTTACGTTCATATAATTGAATAGATTCCGACATCTCCCACATCGAACTAGCCAGATCATCGAGCTCGGAAATACTGCTGTTCACATTAATAACTTCATCATAGCGACGGTTTTTTATCTTCTCATTCTCAATCGCCAGCGCGTTAATGGGTCGAATGATCGGCGACGCGAACACCCAGGAAATGGGCAGAACCAATAATAGGCACAACATAGTGATTAAGATAGATTTGCTAATCTTATCTTTACTCGATGCCAGTAATATTGAAGCAGGCACCACAATGGCAAATTTATCTTGAGCAGCTTTACCCTCTCCTAAACTGGTGACATAGATAAACTGCTCGATACCATTTATTTTAGTGCTAATGAGTTGGTTTTGCTGTTTAGGATCTGCAGCCATATCAATCAACACCTTATAAGGAACGATTCCTTGAGGGGTAAAACTCTGTAGCTCACCATGTGCAAACCATTTAGCGGTTAATGCATCTCTTTGCTCTGACGTAATATTGCTAATAGCCAAATTTATGATGTCTATCAAGGGAACATTTTCACCTTGCATCACCATATGCAAGCCAGTGGGGACACTGATATCCCCAAAACTAATGGTTTCATGATATTTAAGTCGATCAATAAAATAGCTTTGAGCGGTATAGTGCAAAATGACACTATTATCCAAGGCCGCAAACACTTCGCCACTCTCTACAGCTTGTAAGATTGCCTGGGTGGATGCCAATTCGACAATCTCAATATCTGGAAACGCCTTGCTCACAATTTGAATGATTGACCAGCCCTTTGGGATAGCGAGTCGCTTACCATTGAGTTCAGAAAGTCTAGTTATGGTATCGTTTTCTGGTTGAGTCACAATCGCATAATGGAGATCTAAGAAGGACTCGCTAAATTCACCTAAAGTTTCATTTTTATCTGTCAGCATGATGGAGTGCAACATGTCGATCTCTTCCATCATGTAGCTATCGACCAGCTCATTCCAGGTAAAGCCATTAACAAAGTTGAACTTAAGCCCACTCGACTCAGCAAGCATTCTAAGTAGATCGATACTATAGCCTTCTGGCTCACCTGAGATGGTAAAGTCTATAGGTGCCCAATCAATCTCATTAGACACCAGCAGCTCTGGAGTATTGGCAATTAGAGCGCGCTGTGCAGCGGTTAATGATAAGCCTGGCCCTTTAGGCATCAAGGTATTGAGTTGCGGATACCGATTGGAGGCAATTAACTCACCGCTGGCTTTATAAAGGTAAGCCTCGACCTGTGATTGATCCCCTCGCGCTATCAGGTAATCACTTAACGTCGATAGTGCAATATCAACGGCTAAAACGGTATCTGAATTTGGTAGTTTGATAGAATAAGTTTGCCCAGGAGCTTGTAGGTGCTGAAACAGGTAAGGCTCTGTTTTATTTACACTGACGCGATTGGCATCGATGAACCAAGGTCGCAAACGGGCGTCGAACTCACTTGGCTTTTGACGACTTGCACGTAAGTTAAACTCTTCATCTAGATATTGATAATATTGGCTTCGCGCTCTCCCCTCTCCCTTTATCTCTATCGTAACCCAACGATCTAAATGAGAAGCTTCTAACTGCGAACGAATGATAGGATGAGCATCTAGGTTGATAAGCTCATAAAAATCGCCATTAGGTAGACCAACATAGATAGCATAAAACAGTGGGTTACTTCTCATCACCTCGGCGAAGGTGTCTATGGATTCAGGATTAAACTTGTCGTTTTCTACCAGGCTATCAAAGCTTGATAGTAATTTAGTGACATTGGTTGCCTGAATATCGATTTGAGAGAGGTATGTGGAGGCGCTTTGTGATGCTTGATTATAATATTTTAGGGCCGAGTCGGTCGCCATGGCTTTGCTAAAATAATATTGTAAACCAATGGCAATTGCGGCGGTGATCACCGTGGCCAAGATGAATATTCCCACCACAGTAAAGCGTATGCTAAAACGCTTACCTTTTCTCTTCGTTACCACTTCCATCAAAGCCCTTACATATTCAATCCATGAAGGGGACTAGTGTATAAAAACCATACTGAGAGTCAATGGTGCATAACAACTAATTAGGCGCTGTTGTAGCGAAATGTTGTCTACCCTTATCATTGAGCGTAATTGATTGAGGTTAAAGAAAATGAAAACAAAATTATTTGTGAGTAAGCTTAACCAGATAACAAAAACATTTTTATCGATGACACCGGCTCAAAGAGAAGTCGTTCACCAGTCAATTCAGGCATTAAACGCTAAAATCCCCACCGATGAGCTCATTCAACCACTTTTCGATGCGTTATCCCAGTGCCCACATTGCCACTCTCCTCAGTTCAAAAAATGGGGGAAGAAAAAATATAGCCACCCATTGCTAATCAATAACATATTCAGTCTAGAGTGAATTATCAATGAACATCTTACCCATAAACCCAATCGCATAAGCTAATGGCATATTCAAAGCCTACATTGTTGGAAGAAGGGGATTTAATCGGGGAAATGATGAAATGAAGCTGAGGTAATACAATAAGTGCAACAGATTAAGGTTGAAAAGTGAGAGAGCTGAAGGCAGAATTTTAGTTCTCACACACAAATTCAGAGTCGGTCATGAACAAACAGTACCATCAGCTCACTCAGGAACTACGATACCAAATATCTGCCTCCCGTAAAACAGGTATGACACTTCGTCAGATCGCCGAGGAAGTCGGGGTACATTTTAGTACCGTATGCCGTGAGTTAAAGCGAAATATCACCAGCCTAAACTATGACCCGAAAATGGCACATACGTTAAGCTGTAAGCGTAAAAGGACGTCGAAAAAAGCCTGTAAACGCCAGCCAAGTACTGACGAGATTATTCGAAAATGCATGGTGCTTAACTGGTCTCCTGGGGCGATCTGTGACCGCATGCCAATAGAATTCGCCCCAAGTGAATGCTTGAGTGATGCGATGATCGCTTTGCTTGGGCAAGTCCATACTGCATTGACAATAACCTTGGATAATGGCGGTGAGTTTGCAGGCCATATGAAGGTTCATGAAGCGACGGGAGCGAAGGTTTATTTTGCCAAACCTTATGCGAGTTGGCAGCGAGGAACGAATGAAAATACTAACGGTCGGATTCGGCGGTTTTGGCCTAAGAAATTCGACATGGCTAGGCTGACGGAGGAGGAAATCGAGAACAGGATATTGCAACTAAATTTAACGCCAAGAAAGATATTAGGCGGGCTAACACCCCTCGAGGTCTTTACTGGTAAGCGTGTTGCACTTATTGCTTGATTCCAGCTTCAATCCATGAAGGCTACTAGTGTATAAAAACCATACTGAGAGTCAATGATACATAACAACTAATTAACATGAGTTTCAAGCAAGAGTTACTGACTAGTTGGCGATACTCTCTACTCTGGTAAGACACGCTATTTCTCCTTCGCATGCCAAGGTTTCCAGATAACTAATCCTGAGTGTTTTGGTTATTTTTGCTTATTACTGCGTAAAGGGATCTTCATCTGACAATTTTGGGTGTCTTGATTGTTGGTTGTTGTTGTTGATTAGACTAACAATAAATGTATAGTGATAACTGCCTATGATAATAATCAAGTAACAATGTGCAGTGGTATATAAATGGATAGTAAAATATCAGATGTTTTTATAGATTTGACAGATTCGTTAAGTAAATACAGAAGAGCTAATTTAACTGATGATAATGGAGGTAACTTAATAGAACACCTTTATGTAGATCCATTAGATAATGATCTAATATTGAAATCTATGTTGAAAAATAACACCACCTTGTTAATTGGAAGAAAAGGAACTGGCAAGTCAACTATTATCAATAGGTTTCAACACGAGATCAAAAAAAATAATGATAAGATTTCTCTATATCTAGATATTAAATCTCTTTTTGAACAAACTAAAAAATCTGCAGCTAGTATAAATTCACTTGATATTGAATTGTCAGCTTGTAATCGAGAGAAGTTTGGCTTGCATCTGTTTTTTATAGACAAGGTCATTGAGCGGTTAAGGCTGGAAATCAAGGATAGTGTATTTGATAGTCGGTTTTTGGGCGCATTCTCAAAAAATGGACTGTCAAAATCTGATTTTGAACAGGAATTGGATGAGATTTTTGATGATGTAAAGATGCCTTTATTTACTGAGGCTACAGATCATATGCATTGTAAGAGAAATGTTTCTCGGAAAAATGCAATGGGCAAGTCAACGGCTCTTAAAGGTAGGGGGTCCAAGTTTAAACTGTCAATTTCAGCTGATGTGACTGAAGATTTACAATCAGAACAGTTTAGTTGTAATCGAACAGTAAGCATGTTGGCAAACTTTTTTGATATTATTGGATTGATGAATGGTTTAAAAAACCTTCTTCGAAAAGTCTCCATAAAATGTGTCTTTATATGTTTAGATGACATGTCGGAGATCGATCAAGATTCCATGGGGGTTTTTTCTAACTTTATCATTGACCCTTTAAATAATTTGTCAGATGAATACTTCAAGTTTAAAATCTCTCTGTATCCAGGGAGAGATTTCTTGCCTTGCATTGATCGTCAAAAAGTCAAAACGTATAGATTGGATTATTACGATCTATATTCAATGGGTAGTGTTGACAAGGTCGAGTTAGCAGCGGTTAAATATACTCGGCGTTTAATCGAGAAACGTTTCGATTATTACTTTCAAAATATAAACCTTGATGTTTTCTTTGAGATAACTCCAAGTGTTAGTATGGATGATTACTATAAATTACTGTTTCAAATCAGTTCAAATGTTCCTCGTATCATAGGCAAAGTATTAGAAATTGCATTACAGAAAACTAATGGTTTTGAATGCAAGATCACCAGGAAAATCCTTCAAGAATCTGCCAAGCAGCATTATAAGAGTGACATAGAGTTCGTACTGACAAAAAGTGAATATGTTGAGTATAAAACTTATAATGAATCTTTTGAACAGTTTCATCTTCTTGAATTACTGAGAACGCTTATTGAAAAGTCTGTAGTTAACAAAAAACACATTGGTAATTCAAGAGCTAAAATATTTGAAAAATATACGACTAACTCAGCACCTTCAAATTATTTATATATACCTGAAGCTATGGAAGATATTTTAAAGACCTTGGAGTTTAACTTCTTTGTGACAAAACACAGCCAACAAAAAGATAAGGATGGATGTAATATTAGCATCTTTTCTCTAAACTATGGTTTGTGTGTTGATAATAATATTATCTATGATGATGGCTGTGATAGAAAATTTAGGCTTGAGAGAATTTTTGATTGTAGTAAATTGTTGGCAGATTGGATGACTTGCTCTAAGGAGTTGATTTGTTTGACCTGTGGTTGTAAATATGAAATATCTCAAAAAGATGTGTTTATAAAACACGGCGTGAAGTGTTTCGCTTCTAATTGTCAAGGGGATGTCATACTGCAGCCGGTGATTAATGCTGAACACAAAAAATTGATTGAAAATAATATTCGCATTCAGAAAAATGAGTATGAAATCCTGAACGCGTTAGAAAGTAAAAAGCATATGACAGCGACAGAGTTAGGTAATGAATTAGATAGGCCGTACCAATCGATAAATCATAGTATAGGTAAAAATAGTAAGATTAAACATTATGGGTTTATTCATCGAGTAGTCAAAGGTAATCATCCTTATTTTTCAGCTTCTGAGAATGGAATACTATATTTGCAGGGAAAGTATATTTAAAACTACTGATTTATGGGATTGTTTAGTGCGCAAATGATGATGGCCTTGGCTTATTACTTGATACCAGCGAGGCTTCCATCACTATCCGAGATTTATCTTCATTGAATACAACGTCACTGACTGTTCTCAATACACCAGTGTTGACGGATCTAGTGATACAAGATTTTGTGTTTAGGTGACAACAATCCTGACACAGGGTGCGCCCGCCTAACGGGAAAATTTTAATGAAGCATTTTTGTGTGATACTGGCGTACAGCGACAAAACAAAAATGCACAATGAAAAATCGTCCCAGTTTAGGCGCTTGTTAGTGTGATGAGCCACGATATTAACCAGAGCTAACCATTTCTTTAATTTTTAAAGCCTTCTCAAAATGATCTAACTTGTGAGTCATAATCCACCATTCTGCGGCTTCCATAAGTAATGCAGGATCATCATTTTTGTTTGCGAAGAATGCATAAAATGACAAGCCAACATTGGTTCCTTTTTTCTCAATTTTATCATCACATACTTTGATAATTTTTAATCTAAGACTCTCTCTCATACAACTCTTCTATTGTTCCGAAAATATTATCGCGACCACGATGACTGACATCACACTAACGTCCTAGTATTTGTACATTGCGCTGCCTGCAAAGCATAAATAGCTTGTTGGACTGGGCTGCTGCCACATCCAAATTATTTACTTTTTTTGCGCTGTGGGCACCCTTTATGCGTAACCGTTCACCAGCCCCTTATTGACACGATCAATTGATGATCAATAAGGTTTGGTCATATCGCTATTGAACGATCTCTTTGCCGTGTCAAAATAGCTTCATGAAAAAGAAAAAACAATTCGCAACAGAGCCGCCTACGGTTGCTGAACTCGGTGAAAAAAAAGCAAACTTACTCATTCAAGAACTGTGGGAAAAGTTACGTGAATATGAAGACCGCCTAGCATTGAGCTCTAGAAACTCATCCAAATCACCATCCTCTGACTCCCCTGCGGATAAGGCTGAGCGAAAAAAGCTCAAACGCCTCGTAGTGGAAATAAGGTTGGCGCTCAACCTGGACATACGGGGCATAAAAGACCATTAGCGGAACTCAGCGCAACCGATGAGCAAGTCGCTTGCTTACCCGATTCATGTTGTTCTGATTGTGGTGGCGAGGTCATTGCCAACCCGACTCCAAGCTATCGTCATCAGGTATTTGAATTACCTAAACCTGCACTTGATATAACTGAATACCAGTTATTTCACGGGCGTTGTCAGCAGTGCAACACCGTGAGCAAAGGAGCCTTGCCTGAAGAGGCTCCCGATGGTCAGATGGGGCCACGATTGCTCAGTTACGTGGCTGTGCTCAGTGGCTTGTATCACCTGAGCGTACGTAAAATTCAACGTTTACTGCAAGACCAATACGGGACTCATTTCTCTATCGGTCTGATTTCTGAAGCGCAAGGGCGAGTCAGTAGTATGCTGACGCCGACACACCAAGCTCTGCATCAACACATAAAAAAAGCGTCATTAGTGCATGTTGACGAGACGACGCACAATCGTAATGGTGAAGAGCATACCCGCTGGGTCTGGTTGTTATCGAGTGAGGATGCCGTATTCCAACAGGTGAAATATTTTCGTAATAAGGATGCAGCCAAATCGATATTAGGCGAGCATACCCAAGCGATTGTCGTGAGTGACCAATGTCCCAGCTACAACTGGATTGAGCCCGAACGGCATCAATTTTGCCTTGCCCATGTGCAGCGTAATTTACAACAAATGGCCGATTATTCAGGTAAGGGGCTTACCGCGAGTATCGGCAATCGACTGGTATTGCTATTCAAGTCCGTATTTCGCACTCAACATAGATATGAAGCCGGTGACGTTGACGAAATAATGTGGCGTCGGCGAATGCAACGACTAAGGCGCAATATTAAGCGCTGGCTTGAGTGCGGGGAAAATGTGCCCGCTTCACGCTACTCAGGCCGATGCCGGCATATTCTCAAATATGAGCAAGGTTTATGGGTTTTTCTCAATCACCCAGGGACACCTTTGACCAATAACGAAGCCGAGCGTTGTTTGCGTGGCAGCGTGATCATGCGCAAGATCTGCTATGGCACCAGTTCAGATAGGGGTGAGAAGTTTCGATCTCGGATCCTCTCAGTCGTTGAAACGTGCAAGAAGCGCAAGTTATCCCCGATAACAGTGATCAGCACTATCATTGCGGGCGTGGTGGGTAAATGCGACTACCCAGACGTATTTGGACTAACCTCAGCTTAGTCAATCCCCCTCTGGTGAATGCTTACCATTTCTCTACCGGTCTGATTTCTGAAGCGCAAGGGCGAGTCAGTAGTATGCTGACGCCGACACACCAAGCTCTGCATCAACACATAAAAAAAGCGTCATTAGTGCATGTTGACGAGACGACGCACAATCGTAATGGTGAAGAGCATACCCGCTGGGTCTGGTTGTTATCGAGTGAGGATGCCGTATTCCAACAGGTGAAATATTTTCGTAATAAGGATGCAGCCAAATCGATATTAGGCGAGCATACCCAAGCGATTGTCGTGAGTGACCAATGTCCCAGCTACAACTGGATTGAGCCCGAACGGCATCAATTTTGCCTTGCCCATGTGCAGCGTAATTTACAACAAATGGCCGATTATTCACGTAAGGGGCTTACCGCGAGTATCGGCAATCGACTGGTATTGCTATTCAAGTCCGTAT
>NZ_ABIC01000027.1 GCF_000172075.1 Shewanella benthica KT99 | reverse complement strand
CGACGGCCAGTCCAGTGTGCTGCAAAGGTTGGATCCTGTTACTGGCTAGGATAGCCAGTAACAGGATCCAACGAACGCGATTCATATTAGCGCCGTTCTGTTCTTTTCCCAGTAGCGAAATGACCTTTCTGGAAATAAGCGTGGTTAAGCCTGAATGTGACAGAGCCACGGCAAAAGCGCCTAGGAGTGCGTAGCTTAACGCAATTTGTGCGCCACCACCTAAGCCGGTGTTAAATGCATCCACCGATTGTTGAAGACTCATTCCCCCAACCAGACCTGCGACGAGTGCACTTACTGTGAGTGCGATTACAACATTTACCCGGGCTAAACTTAGGCCTAGCATGAGGCAAACAGCGATGACGACAGCGTTCATATCAATAGATTCTTTCTTATCTTCAGTTGGGCAGACATTCTTGCTTAGCTAGGCTTGCCTTGTCCAGTAGACTGAGGATATATCTGTTAAAACTGAGAGTTTGTTCACTCAGTGTGGACATAAATAGTTAATTTTTGTAAATAACCCCAGTGTCGGTAAGTTTATTACGATGCCTTAATATACCAAGGGATGAAGATTCAATTAATAAAGGTGATATTCGTCGCAAAAAGCTTGTATGCAGGAAAACACTGCCTATAATGCCTTAAGATTTAAAATGAAAAGCGTTTTTCAATCCATAGATGGAGATATAAAATGAGCGTATTAGTAGGCCGTAAGGCACCTGATTTTACTGCTGCAGCTGTACTTGGTAACGGCGAAATCGTCGATAGCTTCAACCTAGCTGAAGCCACCAAAGGCAAACCCACGGTAGTATTTTTCTACCCACTTGATTTTACTTTCGTTTGCCCATCTGAGCTGATCGCCTTCGATCATCGTATGGAAGAGTTCAAGAAGCGTGGTGTGGAAGTGATCGGTGTTTCTATTGATTCACAATTCACTCACAACGCATGGCGTAACACACCGGTTGCTGAAGGTGGCATTGGTCCGGTTAAGTACACGCTTGTTGCTGATGTTAAGCATGAGATTTGTAAGGCATACGGCGTTGAGCATCCTGAAGCTGGTGTTGCTTTCCGTGGTTCTTTCCTCATCGACAAAGAAGGCACGGTTCGTCATCAAGTGGTTAACGATCTTCCACTCGGTCGTAATGTCGACGAAATGCTGCGTATGATCGATGCACTTCAGTTCCACGAAGAGCACGGTGACGTTTGTCCTGCTGGCTGGGAAAAAGGCGACAAAGGTATGGACGCAAGCGCAGAAGGCGTTGCTGCTTACCTAAGCGATAATGCAGATTCTCTATAATCTTAACCGATTATCGTTAGTCTAAAGCATTAAGGAAAGCCGCGATTATCGCGGTTTTTTTGTGTCTGCTTAATTCTTAGATTTAAGCTTATTAACCTGTGCTTGCCTCACTCGCCGTTGCAACAGTGTCGTGATTTACCGCTAATGGCCAGCCGCCGAGGGTTTTCCACTTGTTGACTATGTGGCAGAAGAGCTCGGCGGTACGCTCGGTATCGTAAAGCGCCGAGTGGGCTTCGCTGTTATCGAAGTCGATGCCGGCTATCGAACAGGCTTTGGCGAGCACAGTATGGCCCAGTGCTAAACCTGAAAGTGCGGCGGTATCGAAGGTAGCAAAAGGATGGAAAGGCGTACGTTTAAGTGCGCAACGTTCGATGGCCTTGGACACAAAGCCATGATCGAAGGCGGCGTTGTGGGCAACTATGATGCTTCTGTGACAGCCGACGGCTTTCTGCGCCTTCTTGACCTCTTTGAAGATCTCGAGAAAGGCTTCTTTCTCGCTGACAGCACCGCGAAGTGGGTTCGTTGGGTCTATGCCATTGAAGGCGAGGGCGTCAGGTTCTAAATTTGCTCCTTCGAACGGTTCTATGTGGTAATGCAGGGTCTTGTCTAAACTGAGTATACCTTCATCATCCATTTTCAGCATGGTGACGGCGATTTCAAGCAACGCATCGGTTTGGCAATTGAAGCCGGCAGTCTCGACATCGATGACCACCGGGAAATAGCCCCTAAAACGGTGATTTAATTTGTTGGCGTCGCAAATCTCGCTCATTGAATGTGTCCAAATAGTTATTAGGCCGCTATTATGAGGCAAGCACTTAATGCTGTCATGTCTGAATGGTTGTTTTTTAAGCTAAAGGTCTGTAAAAGTGTGCCGATAGCATTAAGTAATAGAATTAATATGAGTATCAGGTATGTGGCTTAAAGTATTGATAGCGTCGACATTATGTATGCCCTTTTTTGCGACTGCAGAATTGCGTCATTATGTTGCCTCTCTCGATCAGTCACAGTGGAAGTTGAGTGGCAATACGCCGATTATATGTCGTCTCGAACATGATATCCCCGCCTATGGCAAAGCAGTGTTCACCAGCATTGCGGGTAAAAACCATAATTTGAATTTCAGTTTGGATATGTGGCTTAAACCCGATCAAGTCACTCAAGCGACCCTGATGAGTATGGCGCCAGCTTGGCGACCGGGCATTCTTTCTAAAGAGATCACTGAGCTGACCTATCAGAAGTACTTCAGCGGCGAAGTGCCGCGTAATGCTGCTTGGTCCATGTTGGCCGAGCTTGAACGCGGCATGGAGCCTACCTTTTACTACGCCGATTGGTATAATCAAGCAAATAAAATTGCCGTTGGCCTCTCTGCGGTTAATTTCAATCGTAATTACAGAGACTTTAAGGCCTGTCTTGCCGGATTGTTGCCTTATAGTTTCGACGATATCGCCTTTACTGTATTGACCTATGAGTCGGGCGGCTCGGAGTTAACTCGCTTCTCTAAATCACAGATTGCCAAAGTGCAAGAGTATCTCGCCTATGACTCTGAAATTGAGCTGGTATTGATTGATGCTTATACGGATAGTTATGGTGGTCGCTCAATCAACCAGAGAGTGTCAGAGCAGCGTGCAGATTCGGTGAAGAACTTTTTCTTATCGGCGGGGATCAATCAAGATCGTATCCATACGGTTGGCCATGGGGAACGTCGTCACGTTGCCTCGAATGCAAGCATAGACGAACGAGGCAGAAACAGACGGGTTGTCATTAGGATTAGTAAACCTATGTGATGGATGGAAATAAAGGATATGATATACGGTTAATATGTTAGCGATTAGGCCCGGCTTTGAAGCTGGGCTTTTTATTGCTGATAATCTAGTCAGTGGCGAGCTAAGGATTTTAGGCAAAAAAAAGCCCGCTTAATAACTTAAGCGGGCCGCAAATAATATATTGCAATCAACAAATTGAAGGAAGGAAGTCAAGCATAAGAACCAGGGATAAAATTCCCGTGTCAGACACGGGAATTAAGAGTTCTTGTTTTCATATCTGTAAAACAGATACTTCCTGAAAACGAGATCAGTATAGGCTTAGGCACCGGAACTGACAAACTAGAAAAAATACCATTTAGCATTAGAATAACTAATACAGGTAAGTGTGATCTAGATCCTTAAATGCACTAAATCAGCTGGTTTCCGCTTGATTAAGCAAATTAACTGCATAATTCAACGTCTACTTAATTAACCCATGTTACAGGATTGTTGATATGACTATCGATGCAATCATTCGGCATCAAATATTCTTTGATGGCCTCGAAAATAATTACTTGTATAGTGGCTTGCAATGCTGGGCCTAGGCCTAGAGAAAAGATAATAAGAGATACCATCAATATCAGCAGCAGGACAGCAAACATGATATTTAAAAGAAAATTGACAAAGCAGCACCTATTAATAGCGAGTTTAGCCCTTGCGCTTATGGGGTGTCAGACAGCGCAGCAAGAATCAGAGCAAAAACCTGCATCGGTCACAATGGATACCGGGATGATTGAAACCATCCATGGAGTGCAAGTTGCAGACCCTTATCGTTTTCTTGAACAAGACACGGAGCAAACCCAAGCTTGGGTGAAGATGCAGCAAGCAGAGGGAAAGGCATACCTCTCTGGCATAAAAAACAAACAAGCCGTGGTCGATCGAATCACCGAGTTGTGGAATTACCAGAAGGTATCGGCACCGTTCGAACATGGTAAAAACACCTTCTGCTATAGAAATAACGGTCTGCAGGCTCAATCGGTACTTTATGTTACAGCTGCCAATGGGGATGAGAAAGTCGTATTGGATCCAAACATGCTATCGAGTGATGGTACCGTGGCTTTATCGGGTGTCTCGGTCAGTGGTGATGGCAAGACTCTAGCTTATGGTGTTTCTAAGTCGGGTTCAGATTGGCAACAGTGGCAATTTGTCGATGTCAAAACCGGAGTGAAGCTCGATGACGAGCTGAAATGGATTAAATTCTCAAAAGCGGTGTGGAACAAAGATAATACCGGTGTGTATTACGCTCGATATGATGCGCCAACTGGTGGCAATTTACTGGCCGATGTTAACTTCAATCAGAAAGTTTATTTTCATCAGATAGGGACAGAACAGGTGAGCGATAAGCTCGTCTATGAGCGTCCGCAAAATAAAGACTGGGGTTTCGGTATTGAAGTCTCCGAAGCGGGTGATTATTTGCTGCTTTCTATCTCCCAAGGAACTGACACACGTAATCGCTTCTTCTATCAGTCGCTGGAGAAGCCAGCTGAAGTGGTGGCGTTGATCACCGATCTGGAAGCCGAATACACTTTCTTAGGCAACGATAAGTCGGTGTTTTATTTTAAGACAGATCTCGATGCACCGAACGGTAAAGTGATAGCAATCGATATCAATCACAGTGATAAGGCAAATTGGCAAACCCTCATTGCCGAGTCGAGTGATCCAATCAGCAATATTGCAATTATTAACGATCACTTGGTGGTGAGTTATCTGCATGATGTGCTCGGAAAACTATCAATCTTTAGCATGAATGGGGTAAAGCGCCAAAACGTTACGCTTCCTGGTAAAGGCAAGGTCACCGGTCCTTATGGTAAGCGCAGTAAAGACTATTTTTATTATGTCTATAATAGCTACGTGCAACCTAAGACAACTTACAGGTTTGATTTCAAGACGGGTGAATCATCAATTTACGCCGAGCCCAAGGTGTCATTCAAGCCTGAGGATTACACTTCGGAACAAATTTTCTATACCAGTAAAGATGGTACTCGCGTACCTATGATGATCTCATACAAGGAAGGCATGCAGAAGAATGGCGCAAACCCGACTCTGTTATACGCCTACGGCGGCTTCGCTATCTCGCTGACGCCAAGATTCAGTCCGGCCAACATAGCCTGGATGGACATGGGTGGGATCTATGCGGTACCAAACTTAAGAGGCGGCGCCGAGTACGGCGAGAGCTGGCATCAGGCTGGCATGTTAGATAAGAAGCAGAGCGTATTCGATGACTATTATGCGGCGGCAGAATATTTAATCGAGGAGAACTACACCAATAAAACTAAGCTGGGGGCCTATGGCCGCAGTAACGGTGGTTTATTGATGGGCGCGACATTGACTCAGCGTCCAGAGTTGTTTGCCGCCGTGTTACCGGCCGTTGGTGTGCTCGATATGCTCAGGTTCCACAAGTTCACCATCGGTTGGGCCTGGACCAGTGAATATGGCAGCGCGGATATTGCCGAGCAGTTTCCGGCCTTGTTGGCTTATTCTCCATATCATAACGTGACCAAGCGTAGCTATCCGGCGACTATGGTGATGACAGCCGATCATGACGACAGAGTGGTGCCGCTGCATAGCTTTAAGTTTGCTGCCATGATGCAGGCGAAGCAACAGGGAGATGCGCCTATCATAATGCGTATCGAAACTAAGGCGGGTCATGGTGCGGGTAAGCCGACATCGATGAAAATCGATGAATTTGCCGATATCTACAGCTTTCTTTTTGAAAGTTTCGGGTTAAAAATACCGGCAAAAGTTAATTGATAAGCATGTAATCGTGAAATGATGCAGAAAAGAGGAGCCTGGTTCCTCTTTTTTATTAACAATTTTTTATGATTATCACCCACTTCTAAGCAGGGCAAGCATTCACAATTGCATTGGGTCTAGGTATAGTAGGCCTCTATTTCCTCTCATGATTGGCGCTTATAATTCATGTTTCGTTGGCCTATTTCTGTCTATTACGAAGATACCGATGCAAGTGGCGTTGTTTATCATTCAAATTATCTTAACTTTTTTGAGCGAGCTCGTACCGAGTGGCTGAAGGCCATGGGAGTGAAGCAGGCCGCTCTGTTGGCCGATGATATTGCCTTTGTGGTTAAAAGGGCCGAATTAAATTTTTGCCGTGCAGCGAGATTTGAGCAGAACTTTATCGTCGAAACCGTTGTCACAGATTTGAAGAAAGCATCTTTGATGTTTGAACAAAAGTTAATTGACGAGCAGGGCGTAATATATTGTGAGGCGAAAGTCTTAGTTGCCTGTATCTCTCTATCGCGTATGCGACCTCGTGCCATCCCTAAAAATATAGTTCAGGAGTTTAAAGGTGGAAGCTGATATTTCAATTATAGGGTTATTTTTACAAGCCAGTATATTGGTTAAATTTGTAATGCTTACCTTGCTGGGGCTGTCTGTGATGTCATGGGCCGTTATCATTCAACGTAGTCGTTTATTAAGCGCTGCAAAGAAAAATGTCCTCAAGTTTGAGGATAAGTTTTGGTCTGGAGTGGATCTCAACAAACTCTATAAAGAGCTATCGGTCAGACAAGATAGCAATACCGGATTGGAAACCCTGTTCCATACAGGTTTTAAAGAGTATGCAAGATTAAGTAAGCTCAATAGCAAGGTTCCAGATGCCGTAATGAACGGCAGTTATCGCGCCATGCGTGTCTCTCTGTCTCGCGAGATGGAAAAGCTTGAAACTCACTTACCTCTGTTAGCCACAATCGGATCTACCAGTCCTTATATTGGTTTATTTGGTACAGTTTGGGGGATCATGAACTCCTTTATTGCCATCGGTGCGGTGGAAAATGCCACCCTTGCCATGGTCGCTCCGGGTATAGCCGAAGCCTTGATCGCCACGGCCATGGGTCTGTTCGCGGCTATTCCGGCCGTTATCGGCTATAACCGCTTTACGACTCTGGTGGACAGTGTTGAGATGTCCTATGCGAACTTCATGGAGGAGTTTTCCAGTATCTTGCATCGTCAAGCATACAGTGACAAGGATGAAAGCTAATGCAGCAGGGTTATTATCAGCGAAAACGCCGGCGTCTCGTTGCCGAGATCAATGTGGTGCCATATATCGATGTGATGTTGGTGTTGTTGATCATCTTCATGGTGACGGCGCCGATGGTCACTCAAGGGGTGAAAGTGGATCTCCCTCAGGCGGCATCTGAGGCGCTTCCTGCCGATAGTAAGCCGCCGATCGTCGCTTCTATCGATGCTTACGGGGACTATTTTTTGGATGTGGGCAGCTCAAGTTCGAAGGAGCCCTTAGATCTTGAAGAGGTTGCCACTCGTGTGGGCGCCATTATTTTATTGGAGCCCGAGCGCCCTGTGGTGGTAAAAGCCGATAGAAGTATTACCTATGAAAAAGTGATTCAGTTGATGGTGAGCTTACAAAGTGTGGGCGTACCATCGGTAGGTTTGATGACAGATTCACCTGGAGATTAGTCGGTGGCAGTTAAATCAGATTTTACTTTACCTATGATCATTTCAGCGGGTATTCATATTGGCATGTTAATCATCATTGCCTTAGGTATGGACTTTTCTGATAAACCAAAACCTCAGCCTCAGGTGAGAGCACTCGCGATGAAGGCCGTGGTGGTCGATCAGAAATTAGTGGCTCAGCATGTTGAGAGATTAAAGGCCGAGAAAAGAGAGGTTGCTCGTAAAGAGAAGGCGCGCCAAGATGATTTGGAACGCCGAGCGACAGAAGCGCGTCAACAAAGAGAACGTGAGCAGGCTCAAATTAAAAAGCTGGAAATTGAGCGCAAGCAGAAAGAGATTGAAACTAAGAATGCATTGGCAGCGGCAAAAGCGGCTCAGTTGAAGCTGAAGCAGGAAAAAGAGAAGGCGCTGCAGGCTGAAGAGTTCCGTAAGCAGAAAGAGAAAGAGCGTCAGGCTTCTGAAGAGGCGGCTAAGAAAGCCGAGGCGAAACTTAAACAGGAAGAGGCCGCGGCTAAAAAAGCTGCCGATGAGCGTAAACGTAAAGCAGAAGCTGATCGAAAGCGTAAAGAGGACGCCGAGCGTAAACGTAAGGCCGAAGAGAGAGAACGTCAACTGCAAGAGCAGATGATGCAAGATGCCTTGGCGGAGGAGCAGGCGGCATTGTCGCAGACCCGTAACAGGCAGGTGATGAGTGAGGTGCAGCGTTATACCAGCATGATTAGGGCGACCATCCAACGTCACTTGTTGGTCGATGAGTCGATGCGTGGGAAGACTTGTAGGGTATTTATTCGCCTTGCAAATGATGGCTTTGTTACAGGAACCAAGATATTGTCTGGAGATTCTGCAGTATGCCATGCGACTCAGGCCGCCATAAACAAGGCTGGACGTCTGCCTGTATCGAGTGAACCAAATGTGTACAACGAACTCAAAGAAATTAATTTAACCGTTCAACCGGAATTCAATTAAGAGGAGTCCTATGAAGACTTTGGGGAAGTGGCTCTTTTTAAGCCTGATTATTGTAAGCTCACCAGTAAGAGCCGCGTTAGATATCATTATTACCGAAGGAGTGGATGCCGCGCGTCCTATTGCCGTGATCCCGTTTGTTTGGCAAGGGGCTGGGGCCGCACCTGAGCAGATCTCAGATGTTGTGATGTCGGATCTTATTCGTAGTGGTGCATTTAAGCCGCTCGATGAGTTAGGCTTACCTCAACGTAATATCAGTAGTGTGTCTCAGTTTGTCGCTAAAGATTGGTCAAGCATAGGCGCCGAAGCTGTTGTAATGGGCTCGATTAAGCCTTATGGCAATGACCAATACCTGGTGACTTTCGACTTGGTCGACCTGGTAAAGGCTCAAATGCAACAAGGAGCGGGACCGCAGTCTAATAGTGAATATCTTATCGATAGTCGCGAGACGGTTATCTCAGCCGCACAATTTAGGCAGTATGGTCACAGGATCAGTGATCTGGTCTACGAGGAACTGACAGGCATTCGCGGCGCATTCTTAACTCGTCTCGCCTATGTGGTAGTCAAGCATGGTGAGAAGTCTCCCTATCAGTTAATGATCTCTGATTATGATGGTTATAACGAGCAGATGTTATTGCGCTCCTCCGAGCCATTGATGTCACCGTCTTGGTCTCCGGATGGTCGTAAGTTGGCTTATGTTAGCTTCGAAAATAAAAAAGCCGAAATATTTATTCAGGACATCTATACTCAGTCTCGTAATAAGGTCTCCAGTTTCAATGGCATTAATGGTGCCCCGGTATTTTCCCCAGATGGAAAGAAGTTGGCATTAACTTTATCTAAAGATGGCCAGCCTGAAATTTATGTGATTGATATCGCGACCAAAGCACTCAAACGAGTCACAAACCATTATGCTATCGATACCGAAGCTTCATGGTTTCCCGATGGTAAGTCTTTAATATTTACTTCTGAACGCGGCGGTCGCCCGCAAATCTATAAGGTGACATTAGCCTCGGGTAAAGTGCAGCGCCTGACCTTTGAAGGGGAGTGGAACTTAGGTGGTTCTATTGCACCGGACGGTCGCAGTATGATATTCGTAAATCGCACTAACGGTAAGTTTAATATCGCAAGAATGGATCTTGAGACGCGATTTATGCAAATACTTACGTCAACGCGTCTCGATGAGTCACCGAGTGTAGCGCCGAATGGCACTATGGTGATATATGGAACAACCCATCAAGGTAAGCAGGTTTTAGGGGCTGTATCTACGGACGGACGATTCAAAGCAAGATTGCCTGCGGGTCAGGGGGAGGTTAAGTCTCCTTCATGGTCACCTTTTCTCTAACAATTTTAACTATAAAAAATATTAAGGATTTTAAAATGGATCTCAATAAGCTGTTTAAAGCTATGTTGGTTGTACTTCCGATTATGGCCCTCAGTGCTTGTAGCTCTACTTCTGAGTCTGAAACTGATGCGACTAGCTCAACATCAGGTTCAGGTAGTGAGTTAGCTACTGGTGGTGTAGAAACCGGAGGTGTAGCGCCAATTTTGACTCCTGAAGAGCAACAACGTCTGAAATATCAAGAGTTGCGTAAAGAGCACATCATCTATTTTGATTTTGATCGCAGTTTGGTATCGGCTCAGTTCGCCGAAGTTCTTCAAGCCCATGGTAACTATTTAGTCGAGCATCCAAATGTTCGCTTGATGATCGAAGGTCACGCCGATGAGCGTGGCACTCCTGAGTACAATATCGCCTTGGGTGAGAGGCGTGCGAAGGCCGTTGCTAAATACCTACAAGGAATGGGCGTACTGCCTAGTCAAATGAGTATTGTCAGCTATGGTGAAGAGAAGCCATTAGATATGTCTCGCACAGATGATAGTTTCGCGATTAATCGCCGAGCTGTTTTAGTTTACTAATCGTTTGGTAGGTTTATCTATGAAAAGAGCCGTATTAACGACGGCAATTCTTTTTCTTAGTATAGGTGTGGCGTCTGCTGTACCTGCACCGGTGGCTGATGCTACCGGTAGTTCTACTGAAGAAAGAGTTGCACGTTTAGAAAGGATTTTTCAAGCAAAGCAACAGTCAGAATTTCAGACTCAGCAACGCTTGGATACACTACAGCAGGAAGTGCTCGACTTACGTGGTTTAAATGAGCAGCAAGGTTATCAAATAGACCAGATGCTCCAGCGTCAGCGTCAACTCTACGAAGAGATCGCAAATCTATCGGTTAAGTCCGCCCAAGCGCCTATCGTGGCAACGTCACAAGCTAGCTTAACTTCCTCCTCCTCCTCCTCCTCTTCTACTTTAGGCGAAATAGCCAGTTATGAGCATGCCGTTAACTTAGTGCTCAAGCAGAGAAAGTATGAGGAGGCGATTCCTGCTTTCAGTGGGTTCATAAAACAGTACCCAGAATCTACTTACGCAGCTAACGCTAACTATTGGTTGGGACAGCTCTTATATAACAAGAGTGATTTTGAACCTGCTAAGCAAGCATTCGAAACTGTAGTTAATCGCTTTAAAGATTCAAATAAGCGTGCTGATAGTTTAGTTAAGCTTGGGATGATAGCTGAGAAGGTTGGAAAGGTGCCTTCTGCGAAAGTTTACTATCAACAAGTTATTAAAGAGTACGCAAATAGCGCAGCAGCTCGCTTGGCACAACAGCAATTGTTTGTTCTTTAATCCTTATTTATTCAAAAAACAGACTCTTAGTCTGTTTTTCATGCAAACAGCAAAAAATGTAGAAAATGCACTTGCAAGAGGATATGAAAAAGGTATTATAGGCGCCCTCAGAGCAGCAGTGTTGCTTTGGGGTCTTGAGTTAAGCCGTTTTCGAATAGTTTAACCAGAGATTTTGCTACTAAGAGGGCCGTTAGCTCAGTTTCTTGTAGAAACAGACTGTTGGCTTTAACCAGATGATAATCGGTTATTAACTCTTAACTCTTAACTATCAGCAATACCAGAAAGGGCCGTTAGCTCAGTTGGTAGAGCAGTTGGCTTTTAACCAATTGGTCGAAGGTTCGAATCCTTCACGGCCCACCACTTCCTTTAGGTGGATAAACTGAGGAAAGGTTGAAGAGAGATTAGCTCAGTTGATGCTTTGTTATAAGAGCGCAGTTGGCTTTACTCTTAACTAGCACATTGGTCGAAGGTTCGAATCCTTCACGGCCCACCACTTCTTGAAAGTGTACAAATCAAGTGAATGCTTGAATTGTAAAATTCAACACCACTCTAGCTGAAAGTGGACTCGTTCATTGCGATGAACAAGCAAATTCAGAAAAAGCAATACCAGAAAGGGCCGTTAGCTCAGTTGGTAGAGCAGTTGGCTTTTAACCAATTGGTCGAAGGTTCGAATCCTTCACGGCCCACCACTTCCTCTTGGTGGATAAACTGAGGAAAGGTTGAAGAGAGATTAGCTCAGTTGATGCTTTGTTATAAGAGCACAGTTGGCTTTACTCTTAACTAGCACATTGGTCGAAGGTTCGAATCCTTCACGGCCCACCACTTCTTGAAAGTGTACAAATCAAGTGAATGCTTGAATTGTAAAATTCAACACCACTCTAGCTGAAAGTGGACTCGTTCATTGCGATGAACAAGCAAATTCAGAAAAAGCAATACCAGAAAGGGCCGTTAGCTCAGTTGGTAGAGCAGTTGGCTTTTAACCAATTGGTCGAAGGTTCGAATCCTTCACGGCCCACCACTTCCTCTTGGTGGATAAACTGAGGAAAGGTTGAAGAGAGATTAGCTCAGTTGATGCTTTGTTATAAGAGCACAGTTGGCTTTACTCTTAACTAGCACATTGGTCGAAGGTTCGAATCCTTCACGGCCCACCACTTCTTGAAAGTGTACAAATCAAGTGAATGCTTGAATTGTAAAATTCAACACCACTCTAGCTGAAAGTGGACTCGTTCATTGCGATGAACAAGCAAATTCAGAAAAAGCAATACCAGAAAGGGCCGTTAGCTCAGTTGGTAGAGCAGTTGGCTTTTAACCAATTGGTCGAAGGTTCGAATCCTTCACGGCCCACCACTTCTTGAAAGTGTACAAATCAAGTGAATGCTTGAATTGTAAAATTCAACACCACTCTAGCTGAAAGTGGACTCGTTCATTGCGATGAACAAGCAAATTCAGAAAAAGCAATACCAGAAAGGGCCGTTAGCTCAGTTGGTAGAGCAGTTGGCTTTTAACCAATTGGTCGAAGGTTCGAATCCTTCACGGCCCACCACTTCTGAGGTGGATTTGCTTCAAGGCAAATGAATTCAGGAAAGCAATACCAGAACAGAAAGGGCCGTTAGCTCAGTTGGTAGAGCAGTTGGCTTTTAACCAATTGGTCGAAGGTTCGAATCCTTCACGGCCCACCACTTTTTGGTGGTCACCCCTAACTCTGGTTCAAATCGATTTTCCTTTCTAAAATTTAGTTCTTATATAATCCACCTAATTAGTGATTCAGAAAAGCAATGCCAGAAAGGGCCGTTAGCTCAGTTGGCTTGCTCTAACTATTATATTGGTCGAAAGTTTGGATGCTCACAGCTTAAGACTACAAAACCCTATCTTCACGCTACAGCATTTCAGAGATAGCACCTCAATAGATCGACCAATAAAAGCGCTAGCTTATTACTTCCGACCTAGATATTATACTTTTGTCTCATAGACTTATTGCCAATGTTGTTCGATTGTTGTCTAGTTCATATTCTTGTAAATAATATAATAGTGTTACGGGAGAGAGATAATGAGACAAGCAAAGATGAGCCTTGTGGTCATAGCGACTATGCTAGCAGTCAGCTCAGGGGCACAAGCAGGTGATACAGAGTTTAAATTCGGAGGTACGTCAAAGCCGATGTGATGTTCAGTGATTACAGCAATGGCGCTCCAGATTCCAGTAACCTGTCCAGACAGTTCTATGTGCCTGGCACCATCTACGGTGATACGAGTAACGGCAATCAAGTTGTCGATTTTCAGGCTCGTGAGACCCGTTTCAATTTTAAGACCAGCACAGATCTCGATGGCCATAAACTCACAGGGTTTATCGAACTTGATTTTTTTACCCATGGCGATGGTAATGAGCGAGTATCTAACAGTTATTCTCCGCGGATCAGACATGCCTTTATCAGTTATGATAACTGGACAGTGGGTCAAACCTGGACAACCTTCCAGAATCCTGGTGCACTTCCTGAGAATTTGGACTTTGTCGGTGCGGCCGAAGGCACACCTTTTGTTCGTCAAACTATCGTCCGTTATACCAATGGTGGCTTTCAGTTTGCGATAGAGAACCCTGAAACGACTGTTACACCAAATGGCGGTGGTGCTCGTATCACCAGCGGCAGTGGCATGGTACCAGATTTTGTTGCACGCTATAATTTTAAGACTGAAGGTGGCGCGAAATTCACCGTTGCGGGTTTGGCGAGACAGCTAAATGTCGAGATAGACAATCTTGATACCCAAGAGATTGGCTATGGTGTGAGCTTCACAGGGGTCATTCCTGTCGGTGACGATGACATTAAGCTCTCTGCTACCGCTGGCGATGGTTTAGGCCGTTACATGGCGCTGAACTATGCTAACGCCGGTGTATTAGATGCCAATGGTGAGATTGAAACCATCAGCTCTTATGGTGGCTTTGCTTCATATCGTCACTGGTGGACTGATCAGTGGCGCTCAAGCTTCACGCTTTCGGGCTTTAAGGCTTTAAGGCTGACAACAATGAAGCACTAACGGGGGGAGGGGTAAACAAAGAGTCTTATTCTGCTTATATTAACTTACTCTATTCACCGGTTAAGCCTATGACAGTGGGTGTCGAGTATATGTATGCAGAGAACACCAAACAAAATGGGGATAGTGGCGAGTTAAATCGTGTCATATTCTCGGTGAAATACGTGCTCTAATAGCAATCGATATATCCGTTTATAAAACAGTAAGATCAAAAAAGGAGGCTTAAGCCTCCTTTTTTAGTTGAGAATTGAGAATGAAATCTTATACGTTAAGCCGGAGTTGAAAGTAATTGATTGTCTCTGACATACTGTTCAAACTCGGTGCAACCACCGACATGTTCTTTGTCGATGAAGATCTGTGGGACAGTTTCAACAGGCTTACCGACTGTTTTTTCAAGATCCGCTTTACTAATCCCTTCTGCATGGATATCGATGTACTTAAACTTAAAGTCATCGCGAGCTTCAACGAGTTGCTCAGAAAGTTGTACCGCTCTAACACAGTAAGGACAGCCTGGACGGCCAAAGATTACGACAAACATATGAACTCCTGAAAATTTAGTCGCTACTTTTATACCATAATCACGCTTAAATTGCATATTCTCTATTGGAGAAAGTTATTCCCAGTTTGGTAACGCCCCCGATAATCGAAGAAGGTTTCCTGTAGATCCCAGCCCTTTTTATGCTTTTTAAGTAACAACATATCTGGTTTACGAAACAGGTCTCGGCTTGCAATAACTTCTTGTACCTTGCTGTATCTTGGGTGTTTTAGCCCTGGCGTTTTGGTGTGTGATAGCACGAATATGGCATAGAAGGCGCGGATCTGCGCCTTAGTCTGAAAATTGAAATACTGACAAAAATCGTTACCGTCGATGTCTATGTATCTGATTTTTAGTCTGTCCTTATCCTCTTCGAATAACATGGCATCGCATTTAAACAGATGATGATGTTTTTGCTGCAGTACCTCTTTGAGGCGTTTATCGGGATCGATCAGCATGGCATCACAGCTATGACAGATCTTGGCGGCAATATCATTTTCTTCACCGCAGTTTGGGCAGACTTTAGATCTAAACCTGAAATCACATTGCTGCTTCTGGCCACCTTGTTCGATTAACGCCTGACAGCGTCGGCCGAAGTGCTCGATGATGTCACCATCGTCATCGACCAGGCCCCAGAAGATATTGGCGAAATTGCACACAGGGCAATGCACCTGTACCGGAACAGATTTACGGTTCGGTTTATTTTGACCCACTTCCGGAAAGTAGAGATCGTAGCCGTTAGCGGCATAGTCTATGATCAGGCACTCAGATTTTCCCTCACATATTCTTAAGCCCCGACCGACCATCTGCTGAAACAGGCTCACCGAAGCGGTCGGACGTAAAATGGCGATCAGATCCACATGAGGCGCATCGAAGCCTGTGGTTAACACGGCAACGTTTATCAGGTACTTAATCTTCCTGGCCTTAAACTCTTTAATTAGGCTATCGCGCTGCTCGGTACTGGTCTTGCCTGTGATCAGCGCGGCTGGCTCTGCAGATAAGAGTTTGAGTATCTCTTCGGCGTGGCGCACTGTGGCGGCAAAGATAATCACGCCTTGTCTGCTGTTGCCTATCTGCACCAGTTGTTTAACGATGGCCGTGGTTGCCCGACCGCAATGGCTGAGTAAGTCATTGACTTCGGTTTCTTGATATTGGCCGCTAGTTGAGGCCTTAAGGGAGCTGAAATCATATTGGGCACTGAGACCATCGAATATTTTAGGTGTGCTCAGGTAGCCACGTTTTATCAAGGGGCGCATGGGGAGCTCGAAGATGCATTGCTCAAACACCGCCTTGTCAGGATTGCCTACCTTGCCATGATAGTGGTGACGATAGATCCAACCGAGATCCAGTCGGTAGGGGGTTGCTGTGAGTCCCAGCAGCCTGATTTTGGGATTGATGTTCCTGAGGTGTGTTAGCAGCTGTTGATATTGGCTGTCTTTATCCTGACTTATCCTGTGACACTCATCTATGATCACTAAAGAAAATGGGCTGCTAAACTTCTCCGGCGCTCTCACCGCAGATTGAATGCTGGCGACTATAGTTTTGTCTTCGGTGGCTTTTTGCTTCAAGCCGGCAGAGTAGATCCCGGCGGCCGTGGTTAATATGCCGACTTTCTCGGCATTTTGTGCAACCAGTTCTTTGACATGGGTCAAGACCAAGACTCTGCCATTGGCGATTCGGGCCAGCTCGGCAATCACTATGCTTTTACCCGCTCCCGTAGGTAGCACTAGCACGGCTGAGTCCGGGCTTGCCTTGAAGTGTTTTACCGCCGAGTCGACCGCTTGTTGTTGATAGTCTCTTAATTGCACGAAAATCTGCTGTTCAAAATACCGATGGCAAAGCATATCAGTGCGGTGCCTGACTCGCTATGTTTCCCTTTAAATTAATTTTCCGCTAATTAATTTCATCTGGACAATAAAAAGCCCCTCATGTGAGGGGCTAGCAAAGATGACTGTCTATCTTCGAATCATGACTCGCTGCGGTTCAGGCGAGACTCAATCAAGACATCGATAACAGCCGGATCGGCCAGTGTCGATGAGTCTCCTAAGTTGGTCACTTCGTTGGCGGCAATCTTTCTCAGGAAGCGGCGCATGATCTTACCCGAGCGTGTCTTAGGCAGACCGCTGGCCCATTGAATAAGATCCGGTGTTGCCAGGGCGCCAATCTCTTTTCTTACCCATTTTCTCAGGTCTTGGCGAAGCTCTTCAGATTCTACCGTGCCTCTGGTGAGTGTGACGTAAGCGTAGATACCTTGGCCCTTGATGTCATGGGGGTAACCCACCACCGCGGCTTCTGCCACACTTTTATGTGAAACTAAAGCGCTCTCTACCTCGGCGGTGCCAAGTCTGTGGCCAGATACGTTGATCACATCATCGACTCGACCCGTTATCCAGTAATAACCGTCTTCATCACGTTTCGCGCCGTCACCAGTGAAGTACATGCCGCGGAAGGTCTTGAAGTAAGTCAGTGCAAATCTGTCATGATCACCAAATATGGTACGCATCTGTCCTGGCCAAGAATCGAGTATAACCAGGTTACCTTCGGCTACGCCCTCTATGATGTTACCCATGCTATCGACAATGGCTGGTTGTACACCGAAGAATGGGCGGGTAGCCGAGCCAGGCTTGGTATCGATAGCGCCGGGCAATGGACTGATCAGAATACCGCCGGTTTCGGTCTGCCACCAGGTATCGACGATGGGGCACTGCTCGTGACCTATGACTTCGTTATACCAGCGCCAAGCTTCAGGGTTAATTGGCTCACCCACGGATCCCATGATGCGCAGAGAGCTGCCATCGAAGTTATCAAATTGTTCCTTGCCTTCTGCCATCAGGGCGCGAATTAGCGTAGGTGCGGTATAGAGTATGTTGACCTTATGGCGGTCGATAATTTCACCCAGACGAGAAGGTGTTGGGTAGTTAGGTACCCCTTCGTGAATCAGTATGGTTGCACCATTGGCAAGTGGGCCATAGACCATATAAGAGTGGCCGGTGATCCAGCCCACATCTGCGGTACACCAGTAGACTTCACCGTCTTTATAATCGAACACATATTCATGGGTCATAGACGCGTAGACCATGTAACCACCTGTGGTATGTAGCACACCTTTAGGGTTACCGGTCGAGCCTGAAGTATAGAGCAGGAATAGGGGGGCTTCGGCGCCCATCTCTTCGGGTACGCAATGCTCAGAGGCTGTTTCCATGACAGTATTCCACTTGATGTCACGACCTTCTTGCCAATTGACATCGCCACCGGTGCGCTCGAGAACGATGACACGTTCTACACAAGTCACATCCGGGTGAGACAGTGCCTGATCTATATTGGCCTTGAGCGGAATAATGCGACCTGCGCGCACGCCTTCATCGGCGGTGACGATAACCTTAGAGTTACCATCTATGATGCGTGTGGCAATTGAGTCCGGTGAGAAACCAGCAAATATCACAGAGTGAACCGCACCAATGCGCGCACAAGCCAACATGGCAACGGCGGCTTCCGGGACCATGGGCATGTAAATGGTGACCACATCGCCACGTCTCACACCTTGGCTTTTTAATGCATTGGCAAACTTACACACATCTCGGTGTAATTCAGCGTAAGTAATGGTGCGCTGATCTTTAGCATCATCGCCTTCCCAGATAATGGCGACCTTGTCGGCATTTTTTTCAAGGTGACGGTCTAAGCAGTTGGCCGAGGCGTTGAGAGTGCCGTCATAGAACCAATTGATTGACAGGTTATGATCGTCGAATGAGGTTTTCTTTACCTTAGTGAATGGCTTAATCCAATCGATACGTTGGCCGTGCTCTCTCCAGAAACCTTCAGGATTCACAATCGACTCTTGATACATTTTTTTGTATTTTTCTTCGTTTATATGTGCGTTTTCAGCGATTTTGCTGGGAACTTTGTAGAGAGACTGCGTGCTCATGGGGCTTCCCTTATATCTAATGAGATTGGGTTTAGTATGTAGGTTTCGGGGCTATTTGCTCTATTAGACCTTGGTCTAGTAAAAAAATATCCTTTGTTTTTAGTCTGTTGTAAATAAACTCATGTCTGGATTTAATCTTCTATTTAACGCACAATGAGCATAAAAATATGAGAGTCATATGAATTTGACCATAGTGGTTGGCGTTATTGCCGTTTTTTATGTTTTTCTGCTGTTCCTACTCGCGTGGGGAGCGGAGCGTTGGTTCAGTAAAATAACCAAGAAGATCCAAGTGTGGATCTATGGCTTGAGTCTAGCTGTTTATTGCTCATCCTGGAGTTTTCTCGGCACCGTTGGCCAGTCGGCTCAGGACCTTTGGTCTTTTTTACCTATATTTATCGGCCCAATCCTCATCTTTACCTTAGGCTTTGGTATGCTGCGAAAGATGGTGATTGTCTCTAAAACCCATAACATCACTTCGGTGGCGGACTTTATTGCCGCCCGGTATGGTAAGTCTCAATTACTCGCGGTCATCGTCACTTTAATTGCGCTATTTGGCATCATGCCCTATATCGCCTTGCAGCTTAAGGCCATGGTATTTAGCCTCAATCTGTTTCAGGCCGATGACTCTCCCTTCGATGGTGCCCAGATATCCTTGATCATCACGGCTGTACTCGCCGTATTTGCCATCTTATTTGGTACCAGAAAACTCGATGCGACCGAGCATAATCCCGGCATGATGTTGGCCATCGCCTTCGAATCTTTGGTCAAATTAGCGTCATTTTTACTGGTCGGTGTGGTGATAAGCTTTGGTTATTTCGATGGTTTTGGTGATATCTGGCGTCAGGCGGCGGAGCGAAACTTGATCAGCGAGCCTAGCCTCAGAGTGGAGTCCCTGATGCCTCAGCTCTTGGTGGGCATGGCGGCTTTCTTGTGCATGCCCAGACAGTTCCATGTGATGATGGTGGAGTGTATGGATGAGAAAAGTCTATTAAAAGCGCGCTGGATATTTCCCATCTATCTATTGCTGTTTGGCTTGTTTGTCGCGCCATTAGCCTTAGCAGGGAAGCTGATTTTAGGGGATTCGGTTGCCGCCGATACTTATGTGATTAACTTGCCTTTAGCCTTAGATCAACCCATGTTGGCCGTGGTGGCCCTGCTGGGTACACTTTCTGCCGCGACCGGCATGGTGGTGGTTGCTGTGGTGACCATCAGCGTGATGGTGAGTAACGAATGGTTGGTGCCCATCATGTTACGCACCGGGAAAATTAAGCAGAAAAATTTCAGTCAATTTTCTCAGTTTTTGCTCAATGCCCGCCGCTTGTCGATCATTGTCATCTTAGGCCTAGGTTATTTCAGCTATCTCACCTTTATGGACAGCGACTCCCTCTCGGCGCTGGGGATGTTATCCTTCGGCGCCTTCGCCCAACTGGGACCGGCGCTCATAGGTGGTATGTATTGGAAGCATGGCAATCGCTCCGGGGTGTTACTTGGACTGCTGGTTGGCTTCGGTCTCTGGTGTTACATATTAGTCAAGGGAGCGTACGCTGCCAGCGGTGTGTTTGGCAGTGATTTTGGTCTGCTGGAGACGATTAATCCCAATGTAAGAGATATTTTAACCGCCTTACTCGCCAACTTAGCCTGCTATATCTTAGGCTCTATCTGGTTTAGGGCCGGAGTATCGGAGCGTATTCAAGCCAGTCAGTTTGTCACTCCCGGGGAGCTTAAGAATAGCAGCAGCCGCAAGGGTGCCCCCATCTCTCAGCAAGATCTCTTGATCTTGGCGAGCCGGTTCGTCAGCCCGACTCGCGCCTATGAGAGTTTTTCTCGATTTTCCGAAGAAGCGGTAAAGAGTGACAGTTGGCATAAGGCGGCTCCTGCCGAGCTTATCGCCCACACTGAGCATATTCTGGCTGGGGTCTTAGGTGGCTCGAGTGCAGCCTTGGTGATGGATTCTGTGTTGCAGGGCAGGGATCTGGCACTCGATGAAGTGTTTAATTTGGTCGATGAAGCCTCTTCCAAGATAATTATTAGCCAAGACATGTTGCGTGGAGCCATAGAACACGCCTATGAAGGCATGAGTGTGGTGGATAAAGACTTAAAGCTGGTGGCCTGGAATCATAAATACTCCGAGCTATATCAATACCCGACAGGTTTTCTCAAAGAGGGAATGTCCATCAGTGAGGTGGTGCGTTTCAACGCCGAACGCGGTTTTTGTGGTGTGGGTGAAATAGAGGATCAGGTTAATAAGCGGGTGCAGCACATGATAAACGGCACCGCCCATGTGTCGGAGCGAGAGAGGCAAGACGGCAAGGTGATCAAAATACAGGGCAATCCTATGCCAGGTGGCGGTTTCGTAATGACCTTCACCGATATCACTCAATATCGTGAACATGCTAAGGCCCTGCAGGAGGTGAACGATTCTCTGGAGGCGAGGGTGAAGGAGAGGACCTATGAGCTGGCGATGTTAAACAGTCAGTTATTGGAGTCTAAGACTCAGGAAGAGATGGCTAATGCCTCTAAGAGTAAATTTTTAGCTGCCGTGGGGCATGACTTGATGCAGCCCTTGAATGCGGCGAGATTATTTACCGCCTCCTTGTCTCAATATCCAAACTTAGATCAGGAGAGCAAGACGACACTCTCCCATGTAAACAGCTCACTCAAGATTGCCGGTGAGCTGCTCACGGATCTGCTGGATATCTCTAAGCTCGACTCGGGCGTGGTGGATGTCAATCGTCGTGACTTTGCTATCTCAGAATTACTCGATGGATTGTCGGTAGAATTTGCTGCCATGGCCCAAGATTATCAGATCAAGTTCAGTATGGTGCCGAGTACAGCCTCCGTTAACTCAGATTTGAGTCTGCTCAGGCGGGTATTGCAAAACTTTTTGACCAATGCCTATCGCTACGCCAAGGGAAATCGTGTCTTGCTCGGCTGCCGTCATCGGGGAGAATATCTTGAAATCCAGGTACTGGATACTGGCTGTGGTATCGATGAGAGTGAAATTTCGGAGATTTTCAAAGAGTTTAAGCGTCTGGATAACCCCACCAGTAAGAGCGTCAGCGGCCTGGGTCTTGGCTTAGCGATTGCCGATCGGATCGGCCGGGTATTGGAGCATGAGATCAAGGTGGATTCAATTCTTGGTCAAGGTTCAGTTTTCTCAATCAGCGTCCCTATGGGCAAGATAATTACTGAGACGCAGGTGAAAAAAACGGCGGCCATTATCCAGCCTTTAGTCGGTGTTAAGGTACTGTGCATCGATAATGAAGAAACGATTTTGGCGGGACTGGATAGTTTACTCAGCCGTTGGCAGTGTGAAGTGATCTGTGCCACCGATCTTGCCGATGCCAGAATTAAACTGGGTCTCAAAGGGGTCGCTCCGGACATAGTATTAGCCGATTATCATCTGGATAATGACGAAAATGGTGTCGATGCTATGGATGGCATACGTGCCCTATATGGCAGCCATCTTCCTGGCGTACTTATTACTGCTAATACCAATAAAGAGCTGGTGGATGAAGTTGAGCGTAAGGGGTATCGTTATATGGCGAAGATGGTGAAGCCCGCCGCGTTGAGAGCCTTAATTTCGAGTCTGGTTAAATGATTCGTTTGAAATGTGATGGTCTGACCCTATAGATTTGTCTCTCTCTGGGAAGGTGTTTTCTAGACTTGTGTGAATAAGAATATTTGGAGTGGAGTTTGATGCAAACAGTAGTCATTGATAATAGAGTCGTAAGGCCTTCGAAAGTCGTGTGTGTGGGGCGCAACTATGTCGAGCACATCAAGGAGCTCAATAATGAGGTGCCCGATGAGATGAAGGAGCTCAATAATGAGGTGCCCGATGAGATGGTGCTGTTTGTTAAGCCAAATTCGGCGATCTCAACTGAGCTGGTGAGTTTTCATCAAGAGGCGATACATTATGAGGCCGAGTTATGTTTTGTGGTTGAGAATGGACAATTTAGTGCCGTAGGCCTTGGACTAGACCTTACTAAGCGAGGCCTGCAGAGTCGACTCAAAGCCAAGGGGCTTCCCTGGGAGAGAGCCAAGGCATTTGATGGCTCTGTGGTATTTTCTGAATTTGTTGCCATCGAGAGTGTCAGTGAGAACCTGACATTCGAGCTGATGATCAATGATGTAAGAATACAAGTTGGCAATATCGCGTTAATGCTGAATAAACCCGAGGAAATCTTGGCCGAGATACAGAGTTTTATGAGTTTAATCGACGGTGATATCGTGATGACGGGCACGCCGAAGGGGGTTGGAGTCGTTAACAGAGACGATAAGTTCAGCGCTAAGCTTTACGATAAAGAGCGGTTACTGACACAAGCTTGTTGGACCGCTCAATAATACCTATTCCTCAATTTTACCTCCTGTAAAATTGTTAAGCCTGTTTAAGGCAAGAAGTTGAGTCTTGCCTTGCTGTCGCTACTGTCTGTTACTACTTTCTGTTACTACTTTCTGTTGCTAAGAAGTGTCCACTTCCGTAAAAAATAAATGACTCTAATCAGAGGTTTTATGCGTAAACATCCTTGTGTAGGCTTAGATTGGTCTTGTTTCTAGCGCCTTGTAAAATATTTCAATCAAGTGTGTTGACGAGAAAATAGCCTGCTATATACTGAAATTATTTACATGTGTAAAAAATGTAAAACAACAAAGCCAGCAAGATTTGCCTTAGCAAACAGACGGAGAGCTCTATGTCAGAACAACGCTGTGATTCTTATTACAACGCCACCATCAATGATGAAACACATTATCCTAGATTAGAGGAAGACATTCGGGTCGATGTGGTCATCATAGGCGGCGGGTTTACCGGTGTTGCGACTGCGGTGGAGCTGGCGGAGAAAGGCATTAAAGTCGCCATCTTAGAGGCGAACAAGATAGCTTGGGGCGCTACCGGGCGTAATGGCGGCCAGGTAACCGGCAGTTTGTCCGGTGATGCCGCAATGACGAAACAGCGTCGAAATAGCATAGGCACCGAAGCGGCAGATTATGTCTGAGATCTCAGGTGGCGTGGACATGAGATCATCAAGAGCCGGGTAGCCAAATATAATATCGACTGCGATCTCAAGTTTGGTCATCTGCATACCGCTTACAAACCTGCTCATATGGCAGAGATGGAAAAGACCTATGAAGAAGCGCTCTTAAGAGGCATGGGTGATGAGCTTCGTCTGTTGTCGAAACAGGAGATCCCAGACTATCTGGAGACGCCTCTGTACCATGGCGGATTACTCAATAAACGCAATATGCACCTGCATTCGGTAAATCTGTGTATCGGGGAGGTGAGGGCGGCAGAGATGCAAGGTGCATTGATCTTCGTACATTCGGCAGTTGTTGAAATCTGTGATGGTGACTTACCGGTAGTCAGGACAGAACATGGCTCCATCACCGCCTACAGCGTCCTATTGGCGGGAAATGCCTACCATAAACTCGCACGCAATAAACTCAGTGGCATGTTGTTTCCCGCATCTCTGGGTAATTGCGCCACGGTAAAGCTCTCTGCCGATGTCGCTAAGGCGATAAATCCTCATGATGTTGCTGTGTACGACAGCCGGTTTGTGCTCGATTATTATCGAATGACGGCGGATAATCGGCTTATGTTCGGTGGTGGTACAAATTACTCGGGACGGGACTCGAAAGATCTGTCCGCTGAATTACGCCCGGCAATTGAGCGGACATTTCCTCGTCTGAAGGGAGTCGATATCGAGTTCGAATGGACTGGTATGGCTGGTATCGTGGTGAATCGTATTCCACAGCTGGGTAAAGTATCGCCTAATGTCTTTTATTGCCAAGGATACTCGGGCCATGGGCTGGCCACGTCCCATATCATGGGGGAGATCATGTCCAAGGCAATTATCGGTCAGTTAACTGAGTTTGACTTGTTTGCCGGGATGAAACATATCCGCATTCCCATGAATGAATGGCTGGGCAATCAGGCTATGGCTCTGGGGATGACCTACTACCGGATGATGGAACATTTTCGTTAATGCTCTCCATTCATTTTTTTATATTTCGTTGATTACTTCCCATAAACAAAAAGCCAATCTAAACAGATTGGCTTTTTCGCTCAATTGCAGCTGAGTCTGACTAGAGCTCTACTTTTTCCATCTCTAGCTGTTGCAATGAGATAACGGCTTGGGTGCGGTTTCTCACGCCTAACTTACGAAATATCGCCGTGGCATGCGCCTTGATGGTGGCTTCCGATACGCCTAAGTCATAGGCAATCTGCTTATTGAGTAAGCCTTCGGCAAACATCTGCAACACCTTGTACTGCTGTGGAGTGAGATCGGCAAGCTTTCTGGCCACAAGAGCGCTAGCGTCTTCCTTTATCTCCTGTATCTCGGCATGATCCGGTAGCCAAATATCTCCATCGAGTACCGAGGTTAGGGCAGCAGCCAGTGTTTCCATCGAAGATGACTTAGGAATAAATCCTGAACTACCATAATGGACGGCACGGCTGATGGTCATATTATCTTCATGGGCGGAGATAATGATGACTGGAAGATCGGAGAAGTGGGTTCGCAGATGGATAAGGGTTGAATACCCGTGGGAGCCTGGCATCTGCAGGTCTAACATGACTAAATCATAGGCCTGCTGTTTATTTTCAAGCAGGCTCTGAAGTGCATCGGCACTGTCAGCTTCAAACCAGTTGGTGTTTGGGAAGGGACCACTCAGGGCTTGTCGTAAGGCGTTACGAAACAGCGGGTGGTCATCGGCAATAATAATGTTCAAATTTTCTAGCTTCATGGCTTTATATTTTATTTCGTTGCGCGTGAAGATTACATCAATGTAACAGAAAAAGTATGAGGGGGACTATTGGTTTATGGGTATTTGGCGGTGATTTAGCCTTAAAGCCCGGTTTTATTCGACTTAGGTCTAACAGATGCATACGGAGTTTTTGGGGATGAAAACCATCGGGCAATAATCTGCTCATCAAGGCAGTGATTATTGTCACTGCCTTTTATGATTTATGACTCTTGCGTCCAGACCTGGGTGGGTTGTCTGTCATCATCTACGGCAACGAAGGTGAAGACGCCTCGAATGGCATGCTCTCTGTGATCTCTATACATGTCTTCGACAAAGATATTTACTTCGACTTTTAAAGAGGTATTACCCACATAGATAACCCTGGCGATAATTTCGGCCAGGCTGCCAGCAGGAATAGCCTTGTTAAAATCAATCCTGTCCGAGCTCACTGTAACCAGAGGCTTACGGCAGAAGCGAGTGGCGGCGATAAAGGCGGTTTCGTCCATCCAGGCCAATGCTTCACCACCGAAGAGGGTGTTGTGGTGGTTGGTGATGGACGGAAATATGGCCTTGATGACACGGGCTTCAGATTGTTCTATACGGGCATTCATCATTGGTGAGCGAGATTCGGGTGTTTGGGACAATGGCATACGGCAACCTAAGGTTATACTAGTTCAATATTGGCGGAATATAGGCAGAGAATTATAGTGAAATTTCCCGTTTAAAGGAAACATTATTGAAGGAGTGTTTTTAAGACATTTCCTTTCTCCCTGGAGGTCAGATGCAGAAGGTACGCGCCCATGGACGGGTGAAGCTAGAGTAACGCCGGAGCAGTTACCGAGGCCTACAGCATTTTTAATTCCCGCTGAATGCTCACTTACTTAATGGAACTGGTATTAGTAATGATGTTGATGAATTTTTAGATCAAAAAAGGCTTCCTAGCAATGCCGAGAAGCCTTTTTTACGGAATTAGCTTTTACGAGCTAAGCTTATTCATTCTGTCTCTCGATGCCTTAGCGAGGGAGCGAAGCAGTTTCTCCGAGTCTTCCCAATGCAAACAGGCATCTGTAATGCTCTTACCATAGACCAGCTTCTTACCTGGGATCACCTTCTGGTTACCCTCTTCGATAAAGCTTTCAGCCATGATACCAGCGATAGCCGTTGAGCCTTCATCCATCTGTTTGATGATGCTGTCGGCGACGATGAGTTGCTGGGCATGTTTCTTCTGGCTGTTGCCGTGGCTGAAGTCGACAACAATACGATGGGAAATGCCTAATTTTTGCAACTGTTCTGCGGCGGCATTGACGTCTTCGGCGTGATAGTTAGGTTGCTTACCACCCCGTAGAATGATGTGACCAAATGGGTTACCACTGGTGCGATAAACCGCCATGGCGCCATCTTTATCCGGAGAATAGAAGATGTGCGGCTCTTTTGCTGCACGTACGGCATCGATAGCAATATTGATGTTGCCGTCGGTGCCATTTTTAAAACCAACCGGACAGGATAGGGCCGATGCCATCTCACGGTGAATTTGACTCTCTGTGGTGCGCGCGCCGACAGCGCCCCAGGTAATAAGATCGGCGATATACTGACCGTTCACCATATCGAGGAATTCGGTTGCGATAGGCAACTTGAGCTCGGTAATTTTTTGCAATAATTCACGGGCGAGACGAAGTCCCTTGTTGGCGTTGAAACTGCCATCGAGATCGGGATCTGAGATGAGTCCTTTCCAGCCAACTGTGGTTCTGGGCTTCTCGAAGTAGACGCGCATCAAGATACACAGATCGTCTTTCAGTTCCATATGCAGTTTTGCCAAGCGCTCCGCATAATCTATGGCCGCCTTGGTGTCATGAATTGAGCAAGGACCTATGATAACCAAGAGCCTTGGGTCTTCACCAGTCAAGATAGCCTCGACTTCGCGTCTCTGTTGAACCAGGTAGTCGGCAGCCTCTGATGTGAGGGGATATTCAGAAGCTAATTTAGCGGGAGAAATTGCCTTACATAATAAAGTGGTGCGTAGTTCATCTGTTTTAATGGTCATTCATTGTACCGAGCGTTCGTAAGGGCATTTAGCCTGATTACTGCGGATTATAACGAATAGTTTAAAGATGCACAGCGCCTTAATCACGAAAAGTGAGGCTAATTTCGGCTCTCTGTGCATATAGGTCGATAAATAAGTGAATATTTAAGCAGTTTTAGGCGTTTACTAGAACATATGACGTTTCAGTCCTGTGATATCGAGGATCTTAGTCGCTATCTCTTCCACCGAATAATTGGTGGTGTCCACGTAGGGGATACGCTCGCGTTTGTACATCATCTCAACTTCTTTGACTTCGATACGACACTGACGCAATGAGGAGTAACGGCTGTTTTTCATGCGGCTCTGGCGTATCTCATGCAGGCGCACCGGATCTATGGTTAGACCGAATAGTTTCTTCTTATTATGTTTCAGTTCTGGGGGAAGTTTGAGGTTATCCATGTCATCTTCGACAAAGGGATAGTTGGCGGCTTTAATGCCGAACTGCATCGAAAGGTAGAGACTGCTTGGGGTCTTGCCACAACGAGACACACCTAATAGTACCAGATCGGCGCTATCTATGTTCTTTAATGTCTGACCGTCATCATTGTCCATGGTGTAATTGATGGCTTCTATTCGAGCATCATAGCCTTCATTTCCCTTGCCGTGAGTTCGATGAACCACGGGAGAGGCTTTCATTCCCAGTTGTTTCTCTAATGGGGCCACAAAAGTGTTCAAAAAGTCATAATCTATGCCTTCACTGCTAAAAATGATGTCTCTAATCTCAGCTTTGACGATAGAGTGGAACACTAAGGGACGTTCGCCTGTGGTAATAAAACAATCATCTATTTGCGCTTTAATTGTATGAGCTTTAGCTTCTGTTTCGACAAAGGGAATAGTAAGTGCGTCAAATTCAACGGGAAATTGCGATAGAACCGCATGGCCAAACACCTCTGCTGTGATGGCTGTACCGTCTGAGATATAGAATACTTTACGCAACATTTTGACCTCTTGTAGTAATAAAATTACAAATAAATTATAGATTTACGCTTGTTGCGATGGAGTGTAAAATGCATCAGCCCTCCTGTGAAGGGGCCACACTGAAATAAACTTGCGGAGATAGAACTGTGCAGCAATATGTACTCTGGTATCAAGAATTAGGCATGGGTGACGTCAACAAGGTCGGCGGTAAGAATGCCTCTCTTGGAGAGATGATTAGTAACTTAGCTAATGCGGGTGTTCAAGTGCCAGGTGGTTTTGCCACCACCTCTTACGCGTTTAATGAGTTTCTTGAACAAAGCGGACTTAACCAGAAGATATACGACATTCTAGATATTCTAGATGTCGATGACGTGAACGCACTCGCTACAGCCGGTGCACAGATCAGACAATGGGTGATAGATACCCCATTCCACCCCGAATTTGAGCAGGCTGTAAGAGACTCTTACGACAAGCTTTCCTCTGAAACTAAGGATGCATCTTTTGCGGTTCGCTCTTCGGCGACAGCAGAAGATATGCCCGATGCTTCATTTGCCGGTCAGCAAGAAACTTTCCTTAACGTTAAAGGCTATGACGCGGTTCTGGTCGCGATGAAGCATGTATTTGCCTCATTGTTCAACGATCGCGCTATCTCTTATCGTGTTCACCAAGGTTACGACCATAAAGGTGTCGCCCTGTCTGCTGGTGTGCAGCGCATGGTTCGCTCCGACACCGCAGCTTCTGGTGTCATGTTCACCATGGACACCGAGTCGGGCAATAATGATGTGGTATTTATTACCTCTTCATTTGGCCTGGGTGAGATGGTGGTACAAGGTGCGGTTAACCCGGATGAGTTTTATGTCCATAAGCCCATTCTAACGGCAGGTCATCAAGCCGTTGTTCGCCGTAATATCGGTAGCAAACTCATTCAGATGGTGTACTCCGACGATAAGGCCCATGGCAAGCAAGTTAAGATAGAAGACGTTACCGCCGATAAGCGTCGTCAGTTCTCTATCAATGACGAAGAAGTCATGGAATTGGCTAAGCAGGCCATGGTTATCGAAAAGCACTACGGACGTCCAATGGACATCGAGTGGGCTAAAGATGGCAATGATGGCAAACTTTATATCGTCCAGGCTCGCCCTGAGACTGTGCGTTCTCGTGAAGATGTGCAGTTGATTGAGCGCTATCATCTTAAGACTAAGGGTAAGGTACTCTGTGAAGGCCGCGCCATCGGTCACAAGATAGGCAGTGGTGTGGCTAAGGTGCTGACTTCGATCGCAGACATGGACCAGATTAAAGAAGGTGATGTGCTGGTTACCGATATGACAGATCCCGATTGGGAGCCTATCATGAAGCGCGCAAGTGCCATTATCACCAACCGTGGTGGTCGTACGTGCCACGCGGCGATCATCGCCCGTGAATTAGGCGTGCCTGCCGTCGTAGGTTGTGGTGACGTGACCGAGCGCATTAAGACTGGCCAAAAAATTACAGTTTCTTGTTCCGAAGGAGATACAGGTTTCATCTATGAGGGGATCCAGGACTTCGAAGTCACTTCGTCTCGTGTAGATTCTATGCCTGATCTGCCAATAAAGATCATGATGAACGTGGGTAATCCGGACAGAGCGTTTGATTTTGCGCGTCTTCCTAATGCCGGTGTTGGCCTTGCGCGTCTTGAGTTCATCATCAACCGCATGATAGGTATTCACCCTAAGGCGTTACTCGAGTTCAATCAGCAAGATGCTGCGATTCAGCAAGAGATCCACGAGATGATTGCGGGTTATTCATCGCCGGTTGAGTTCTATATTGCACGCCTGGTTGAAGGCATGGCGACTATCGCGTCAGCTTTCTATCCGAAGAAAGTGATTATTCGTATGTCTGATTTCAAGTCGAACGAATACGCTAACTTGGTGGGTGGTGACAGATACGAGCCGGAAGAAGAGAACCCTATGCTGGGTTTCCGTGGCGCCAGTCGCTACATCTCTGATTCTTTCCGTGACTGTTTCGCACTCGAGTGTGAGGCCATCAAGCGTGTGCGTAATGAGATGGGTCTGACTAACGTCGAGATCATGATCCCATTCGTTCGTACACTAGGTGAAGCGGCTCAGGTGATTGAACTGCTTAAAGAGGAAGGTCTGGAACGTGGTAAAGATGGTCTTCGCGTCATCATGATGTGTGAATTGCCTTCTAACGCACTGCTTGCCGAGCAGTTCCTTGAGTACTTCGATGGTTTCTCTATCGGCTCTAACGATTTGACTCAGTTGACTCTGGGTCTGGATCGCGACTCTGGTATCATTAGCCATCTGTTTGATGAGCGCAACGAAGCGGTTAAAATCCTGCTGGCTATGGCCATTAAAGCCGCTAAGGATAAGGGCGCTTATATTGGGATCTGTGGTCAAGGACCTTCGGATCATGCCGATTTCGCTGCCTGGTTAGTCGAGCAAGGCATCGACACGGTTTCACTGAATCCTGATACTGTGATCGATACTTGGTTGTATTTGGGTAAAGCACAGAGTTAATTATTCTTAACATAGAATAAGCTAATCTTAAAAGCCGCTATATAGCGGCTTTTTTTTTGGTCAGATTTTTATATAATGGCGACATAATTACATAAATATAATAGACAGAAACAGATATGTTACCTAATCCTAAGTTGCCCAAGTTATCACATGAACACACCCTAGAGCCTGAATACCTTGCCTTCTTAATCGCACTCGAACGCAGTGAGTTCAGCGGTGACATCGATAAGCGCTACAGTGCACGCTTAGCTCAGGCAACGGATAACTCTGTCTATCAATTTTTGCCACAGGCTGTTCTTTACCCAAGAAATCAACAAGATGTGGCTCTTGCCCTTACGCTTGCTTCACGAAAAGAGTTCGATAGCGTGGTATTTAGTGCTCGTGGTGGCGGCACCGGCACCAATGGTCAGTCACTGACCCATGGTTTGATTTTAGATCTGTCTCGTTACCTCAATAAAGTGCTGGAGATCAATGCCGAGGAGGGCTGGGTGAGAGTGGAGGCGGGGGTGGTCAAGGATGCCCTCAACGATGCGCTCAGGGAACATGGCTTCTTTTTCAGTCCGGATCTGTCAACTTCGAATCGTGCCACCATGGGGGGCATGATTAATACCGATGCTTCCGGGGCGGGCTCGCTGGTTTATGGCAAGACTTCCGATCATGTACTCGAGCTATCCAGCGTGTTATATGATGGCAGCGTATTGAATACTTATGCGATTAAGCGTGAAAAATTGAAAAATATCGCCGCGATCACTAATAATCCACTAGGCCAGCAATTAATCGCTAAGATTGCCGCTATGTGCCGTGACAATCGGGGCGAGATAGAGGCGCGTTTTCCTAAGCTGAATCGATTTCTCACCGGCTATGATCTGAAAAACGTCTGGAATGAGCAACTAACCGAATTTAACCTGTCGCGTATCTTAACCGGCTCCGAAGGCACTCTGGCGGTGATCACCGAGGCTAAATTAAATATCACGTCTCTGCCTGATGTCCGCATGATGGTCACCATCAAGTATGACTCATTTGAATCTGCGCTGCGTCATGCTCCCGAGTTGGTCAAAGCCAAAGCGACTGTGGTCGAAACTGTCGATTCTAAGGTGCTCAATTTAGCCCAGCAAGATATCATCTGGCATTCTGTCTCAGACTTGATTAAAGAGGTTCCTGGCAGTCGTATCGATGGGCTGAATATGGTGGAGTTTGCCGGTGAAATAGAGGACGTTGAAGCAAGAGTATCTAAGCTTATCTCCAGTCTGGATGCTCAGCTAGCAGCAGGTTCTTGTGGCTTAATCGGTTATCAGCAGACCCGTGATAAAACCAGTATTGACATGATCTACGCCATGCGTAAGAAGGCGGTTGGCTTGCTAGGGGCGATGAAGGGGCGGCGTAAGCCCATAGCCTTTGCCGAAGATACCGCCGTACCGCCGGAGAAGCTCGCCGACTTTATCATGGAATTTAGAGCCCTGCTCGACAGCCATCAGCTTCAATATGGCATGTTCGGTCATGTGGATGCCGGGGTATTACATGTGAGGCCGGCGCTGGACATGTGTGATATTAATGACGAAAAATTATTGAAGCGAGTTTCCGATCAAGTCGCTGCGTTAACCCTTAAGTATGGCGGCCTGATGTGGGGCGAGCACGGTAAAGGGGTGCGCGGCGAGTATGGTCCGGCGGTATTTGGTCCGCATCTGTATGGCCTGCTCGAAGAGGTGAAGGGATTGTTCGATCCCCATAATAAACTCAACCCTGGCAAGCTGGTGGCGCCTAAAGGCACTGGCGCCTTGATTTACAATGTTGACAGTGCCAAACGTGGTAGCTTAGATCGACAGATCCCGATACAGACTCGGGATGCATTTCCCGATGTGATGAACTGTAATGGCAATGGTCTGTGTTTCAATTACAGCAGCTATTCACCCATGTGTCCCTCATTTAAAGTAACGGGTGACAGAGTACAGTCGCCGAAGGGCCGTGCGGGTCTGATGCGAGAGTGGCTGCGTCTGCTGGAGAAAGAGGGGGTGGATGTAGTAGAGTTGGCTAAGCAAAAACCTCAGGGCTTACTACAGAGGGCACAAAATAGCTTAAAAGCTAAGAGTGAATACGACTACTCCCATGAAGTCATGGAGTCTTTGAAGGGCTGTTTAGCCTGTAAGGCCTGTGCATCTCAGTGTCCGGTGAAGGTCGATGTGCCTAAGTTCAGGGCGCAATTTTTCAATATCTACTACCAAAGGTATCTGCGTCCGGTAAAAGATTATCTGGTGGCCGGCATCGAGGACTCTTTACCCTTGATGGCGATTGCGCCCAGACTCACCAATGCTCTGGCGCAAAATAGCGTCAGTCAGTGGCTAATCAAGAAGTCCTTAGGGTATGTGGATGCGCCAGCTTTATCTGTGCCAACACTGAAACAACAATTAGATGGTCATGCTTGTAGGGGGTACGATCTTGAGGCGCTGGAGGCGATAACCGATGATGAACGTCATCAATATGTCTTGGTGGTTCAAGACCCATTTAATAGTTTTTATGAGGCCGACACGGTTTATCATTTCATCAAGCTCATTGAAAAAATGGGGCTTAAGCCTGTGTTGCTGCCCTATAAACCTAACGGTAAGCCTATTCATATCAAGGGGTTTCTGGATAAGTTTGCCAAGACTGCTCAATCATCGGCGGATTTTTTGACCAAGTTGCACGCATTGAACATGCCCATGGTAGGGGTCGATCCGGCCATGGTATTGTGTTATCGCGATGAATATCGAGAAGTCTTGGGTGATGCCAGAGGCAATTTCGAGGTTAAACTGTCCAGTGAGTGGCTGCTCGAGGCGATAAAATCCATGCCCGCAGTGACGGAACAGGTCAAGAACACCAGCTTTACTTGGTTCAGTCACTGTACTGAGTCGACTGCTAAGCCAAGTACCGGCGCCGAATGGAAGACGATTTTCTCTCATTTTGGTGCCAAACTTGAGACGGTGAGCTTAGGGTGTTGTGGCATGGCTGGCACTTATGGCCATGAGCTCGAGAACAAGGAGCGTTCTAAGTCTCTGTATGATATGTCATGGGAGCAGGCCATGAAGGCCGTGCCTCAGGAGCAAGTATTGGTATCGGGTTACTCTTGTCGTACTCAGGTGAAGCGCTTCGGTGGTTTTAAGCCAAGGCATCCGGTGCAGGCGTTATTGAGCTTAATTTAATCATTGTAGACTAGTATACCGGTTGGTATTAGATAAAAAGGCTAGGTTATGCTGGCCTTTTTATTCGCCTTTCTATTGGTAAAATGATTGAGGGCGACATAAGGAGATGAGATGAGTAAAACATCAGCAAAGAGCAAGGCCGACAGGGTCGATACTGCATTGCAGCAGTTGCGGCAAGATAATGCCCTTTGTACAGAAACCGTGTTATTCAATATCGATAATCAGGGACAATGGTTTTACCGCAATGAACCCTTGCCGACTAAGTTTGCTCGTCTTTTCAGCAGTATATTACACCGTATCGATGCAGAACACTTTCTGATCACACCGGTTGAAAAACTTAAGGTCTCGGTGGAGTCTGTGCCGCTCATTATTGTGGATTACAACGAACTTAAAAACGGTTGTGTTGAGCTGGTGACAGGTCTGGATACCCGCTTCGATATTGAGGGCGTGAGCGCTTTTACCATTGAAGAGGACAGCGTCTTCGTTGAGCTGTCTAATGGGCTAGCGGCCAAGCTAGGCAGGGCCTGTTATTATCGATTCGTAGAAGAGTATATTTTAAAAAATAAAAAAACCTAGGTTAACGCTTTGATGTTATATCGTTTTCATAATTAGTTTTGAGTATTGCTAGTTTCTTGTGAGCTTAGTGGTAAGATTAAATTAGGTCCTTATTGAATTGGAGGTGCTAGTTGAAACATTATGAAAGTCTTGGCTACTTGGTATCTCACTTGAATGTAGATCTGCAAAATTCACTGGATGAGAAACTCAAACGATACCAACTCGATATTAAGCTTTGGCCGGTTCTTTTTGCCCTGTGGCAAGAGGAGGGAATAACGCAAACTGAGTTATCTAAGCGTTGTGATGTCGCTAACTACACCATGACTCGGTTATTAGACCAACTGCAAACACAAGGTTTAATTCATCGCCATCAAGAAGCCGACAATCGTCGTGCTTTTCAGATTTTTTTAACCGACATCGGTAAAGCCCTGGAGCAAGATTTAATCTGTGAAGCCGCAAGGGTCAATGACAATTTTCTGGTCAACCTGTCTGAAGATGAGCAAGCATCTTTTATTATTATGCTCAATAAGATCAATCGATTTTCCATTTGATCGGTTAAGATACTTGGCCATTGGTCACAATAGGCATAGCCTCAAATGTTAACATCCACCTCAATACTCATCCAAGGTGAAAGGCTCAGTCTCTGCTAGTTCAGAGCGATAGGGGCGCGCTTATCAGCTTGCTGATTTAGTCTGGTCCCGCTTATTGTATCAAGTGATCAGTTTAATAGCAGCCAGAGTAAGCCTGGCAAGGTGGTGAATATGACGAGGTTTTGCAATGTTCTTCTACTCTTACTTAGGTTCTCCTTCCCTTGGTGAATGCTAGTGATCAGGCAGTTACTCTTATAAATCCGACAGATCATCTCTTCAGATGTTGGATCGATAAGCAATTGAAAACGACAGGGGTTGCCATCATTAAGCTGGATGTTATGTTCACTGTTCTGGCCGAAATTTAGTTTTCTAGAGACCCGTTTCCCATTGACAAACACTTGCTCTAAACCACACCAGTTGCTGGCCTGAAGTTCTATCACATCTTGATTGAGATCATACCTGAAAGTCACCATAGCATTTTCCTATGCGAGTAAACTAGCCTCTAAGTTAAGCTGACAAATATGACATTTTCCAGTACAGTTCGATTATTTTTTTGTTTTTACTTGTATCTAATTGATTATGTTTTAATTTTTATTAAATAAAAATGGGACAAAAAATAATTTTATCCCATCAATTATAGTGTAAATATCTGTAGTAATTTTACAAATCTTTAGCTATTTTTTGCCGCTTCGATGATCTTGCGTGCCATCTCATCTGCAATAGAATCTGTGGTGCGATCTTGCTCATCTGCTGCGGTAAAGATAGTCATCAAGGTGTGGTAGATCTCTTCGACTTTCTTCGTCGATGCATTGGCATCATAGTCTTTTTCGAAGGAGACATTGATGATGCCACCGGCATTGATCACATAATCCGGTGCATAAAGAATCTCTAGTTCTTTTAGCTTCTCCCCGTGGCGTGCTTCGGCTAACTGATTATTGGCACAACCTGCCACTATGCTGGCTTTAAGCAGTGGAATCGTTGTATCGTTGATCGTGGCGCCCAGAGCACAAGGGGCATAAATATCGACATCTTGATGGTAGATGTCTTGCGGGGCAACGACTATGGCACCGAATTCGCTTGCTGCTTTATCCAGAGATGCCTGATGTATGTCAGTCACAATTAGCTCGGCACCTGCCTCATGGAGGTGACGACACAGGTAATAGCCAACATGACCCACACCCTGAACAGATATCTTGAGGCCCTTGAGTGAATTGACACCTAGCTTATGCTTAGCCGCCGCTTTTATGCCTAAATAAGTACCCAGTGCAGTGAAAGGTGATGGATCGCCACTCTTTCCTTCGAGTCCTGCCATATAAGGCGTTTCTTCATGGGCGATCATGATATCTTTGGTCGATACCCCGACATCCTCTGCGGAATAATATCTACCACCCAGAGCATCGATACAACGACCAAAGGCGCGGAATAGGGCTTCACGGTCTTGAAGCCTAGGATTGGCGATGATGACAGACTTGCCGCCACCCATAGTCAGACCCGCGAGGGCGTTCTTATAGGTCATGCCGCGTGATAGGCGTAACACATCGTTTAATGCCTCGTCATCTGATTCATAATTCCACATCCTACAACCGCCAACAGCGGGTCCAAGATTGGTGTTATGAATGGCAATGATGGCTTTTAAGCCACTTTCCTTGTCTTGACAAAATACGACCTGTTCATGATCGTCGAAAGAGATATGATTAAATACAGCCACGTACTGTTCTCCACTTGGGAATGTAAACGTCAGAGTTTAAAGAGATGTTCTGACGGCTTGTTATATTTATTGCAGAACGATAGCATTTAGCGATACTCTCAACAAAGTAAAGATTCGGATTAATTGTGATCTGTGTGGCAATCTAGCTTTCCACTTTACGTCAACGTAAAGATGTAGTGGCTTTAATGCCTAAATTGCATTAGCCAGCGAAGCGAAATCAATTTGTTTACAATAATAAGATAGGAATTCAGTATGACGGAACAAGCAGTCGATCAAACTCGAGCGCTAACGGCAGAACAACAAGAAGAGCTGAGACAGGAGTGGATCAGAGAGCATTTTCAAAAGGCGAATAAATTCTTAGCTGAAAAAGGCATCATTCCTAGCAAGGTCATAGCCGATGAGAGCCGTTATCTGGCACCCTATGTCGCGGTTTGGAAGATGGAGTCTAAGCAGCCTAAGAAGCAGACTTTTTGGGTGATGTCCGGCGATCTACCCTCGGATTATGTCGATGTCAAAGTGGCGGCAACAGCCCGTGATGCCCTACGTCACTTCTCTATGATGTGGCAATTGAAAGCCGAAAACTTACAAAAAAGCGGCGCCACGAGAGAGCCTACCCAAGCTAAATTCGCTCAACTTTTGGTCTCTAGAGCCGAAAGTTTGTACCACATTCATAACGATGAAAAACTCTGGGGCTAACGGTAGAATATTCTCTGTTGCAGAGGATATCAATCCATTAAATGTTCGCTGTTTTAAACACAGAGTATAAAAATGGCACCTCAATGAGGTGCCATTTTTGATTCTATTAGCGCTAAAAATAGAGGAGTTAGGCTAAATAGTAATAGCCCAAGTTAAGCATAGTGAGCAGAAACCTTGTCACCTCAGGTGATTCGATTAGGCCGAGTATTTTAGCATTGTCTAGGCTCATCTGATTGGCGAGATAGGCCAGCTCATCTTGGTTTATGTTGAACTCGAACTCCTCACCGTTGATAAATAAGCGTGATAGCGTATCGCCCTCGAGACAGATAACTTTTAAGCCTCCAATTCGGACTAATTGCGCCCCTGCCGACAGGGCCGAGGTTAAATCTGTCGCCGAGTAATCTTGCTCGGGCTCGCACAAGTCCAACTCGAAACGATTCTGACTCAGCAGTTGGCCTAACATTCGCTGGTAATGCTGAGGCTGTGCTAACAAGTCTTTGAGCAGATCCAGTATTCCTGTTTGATGGTCTATGGACAGACTCGCCGGCATTTCAGGCTCATTTGCCGAGATAAAACGCTGTAAGCCTGTGTTGGTATCAAGCAGATGATCCGCCAGTCCACTCATCAGCTCTTGCTGACTCGGCGCTCTAAAGCCGATGGAATAGCTCAAGGCCGTGGTGATTGTTTCCCCTCTGTGTGGGTAGCCAGGGGGGATATACAGCATGTCGCCTTTTTCCAGCACCACATCGATAATAGGCTCGAAGTCGTCGATGAGTGCGGTATGAGTATCACCACCACGGGGAGCGTAATTTCCTCTCGCACCGACTTTCCAGCGGCGTGTCCCTTCTCCTTGAAGCAGGAAAACGTCATAGTTATCGATATGAGGTCCAACGCCGCCGCCAGGTGTGGCAAATGACACCATGAGATCGTCGAAACGCCAATCGGGGATGAATCTGAAGGCTTCGACTAACGAGACTGAATCCGGGTGCCAGTGATTGACGGCCTGCACTAATAATTGCCAATTATCAACGCCAAATTGATCATATTCTTCTATGGGGCCCTGAATGATATCCCAGCCGTCGTCTTTGGTAATGATCACCCGAGAGGATATCTCCTCCTCGCAGGCAAGACCCGCCAGCTCATCGGCGCTGATAGGATCGACAAAATCCGTGAAGGCATTTTTGATGACTAGGGGGGTCTGCTGCCAATGCTGCGCTAGGAAGTCTTGAGTATTGATATTCAGTTTATACATAGATGCTTATTGATAAGGTCATAAAAAAGGCGCTAAGGATAAGCTTACCGCCTTTGGTGTTGATAGACGATTGAAGTGTTACTTTAGTTCATCTACGAAGGTTTCGGCGCGGCCAATGTAGTTGGCTGGCGTCATCTTCTTAAGTTCAACTTTCACTGCAGCAGGAAGCTCCAGACTATCGATGAATACGGCTAACTGCTCACCATCGATACGCTTGCCACGAGTCAGCTCTTTAAGCTTCTCATAGGGCTTCTCGATGCCATAGCGGCGCATCACGGTTTGAACGGGTTCTGCTAATACTTCCCAATTTTTGTTCAGCTCTGCTCTAAGCTGAGCCTCGTTAATTTCTAGTTTGCTGATCCCTTTCAGAGTCGACTGATACGCGATCAAGGCATGAGCCATGCCTACGCCTAAGTTACGCAGCACGGTAGAATCGGTAAGGTCGCGTTGCCATCTCGATACCGGCAGCTTAGCGGCTAAGTGCTGCATCAAGGCGTTTGCTATGCCCAAGTTACCTTCCGAGTTTTCGAAATCGATTGGGTTAACCTTATGAGGCATGGTCGAAGAACCTATCTCACCGGCTATGGTTTTCTGTTTGAAATGACCCAGTGCAATATAGCCCCAGATATCACGATCGAAATCGATGAGGATGGTGTTGAAGCGGGCGATGGCATCAAACAGCTCGGCGATATAATCGTGAGGCTCAATCTGAGTGGTGTATGGATTCCAGTTGATTCCTAGGCTGGTGACGAAGCGCTCGGATAATGTGTGCCAATCGACTTCAGGGTAAGCTGATATGTGAGCGTTGTAGTTACCTACGGCGCCATTGAGCTTGCCCATGATTTCGACCGCTTGGATCTGCTTAAGCTGACGCTGGAGACGAACCACAACGTTGGCCATCTCTTTGCCTACAGTCGAGGGGGAAGCTGGCTGACCATGGGTACGGGACATCAAAGGCACAGTTTTGTGCTCGATTGCGAGTCCCTTGATAGCATCGATAACCTGCTGACAAGAAGGTGCCAGTACTTGCTCGCGTGCTTCGGTTAGCATCAGAGCATGAGACAGGTTGTTAATGTCTTCCGAGGTACAGGCGAAGTGAACAAACTCATCGATAGCAGCCAGTTCGGCATTATCGGCAATCTGCTCCTTGATGAAGTATTCGACCGCTTTAACATCATGATTAGTGGTCGCTTCGATAGCCTTAATTCTCAGAGCATCTTCTTCACTGAAGTTATCTTTAATGTGATCTAGAAGGGCTAATGCCGCTTCGCTGAACGGTGGAACTTCAACTATTTCTGGGCAGCTGGAGAGCAGCTTTAGCCAGTTTATTTCGACTTGAACACGGTACTTGGTCAGGCCGTACTCGCTGAAAATCCCTCTCAATGAGGCGGTTTTACTACCATAACGACCGTCTACGGGAGAGATAGCAGTTAGTGCGGAAAGTTCCATTAGAAGCTCCTTAATGAACTTGACTTACTTATAGGGTGAGGCTTTTTTTAGCTATTTCGACTATTGTTTTTCTGGCGAAGACAAGGTGTCTACGCTTGCCTCCTAATTGGCGCCACAGTACAGCGCTGCGTATAGCAGAGAGTAATAGGGCGCGGATTTTTTCCTGTACCTGAGACTGTTGCAGATATTCAGGATTACCCGATATCTGAATTTTAGGGCCTAAGGTACTGATAATATCGCTGTAGATGCCGGCAAAATTGGCGACGACCTGCTTATCTGTGATGGCAAAGTGGTTCAGTTGACGGTGCACCTGATTGATTCTTTCGGCCAATATCCCCATGGCATTACCTCTGGACAGTTTGCGTTCCAGAGCCAAGATACCGATAAGGTAACGTGTAGCCTCTACATCTTTATCTTTGCCGTCGCCTAACTGATTGACGATCAGTTGATAGCCTTTTCTTAAGGCGACTTTATCTGCATATACATCCGATGTGGTTTCAGGTTCAGTGACTAAAACCGTGTTCAGGCTGGCCGCGAAACTATCAGTATCAGCACTTCCGTGTCTGGCGACATGTTGTACCTGGGTGATAGCTTGCAAAATTCCTGCAAAGGCCATGGTGCGTTCATTGAGTTGCTCGTTCACGGCTTATCCTCTGATTAATGAGTCGATGATGCCGCCGCCTAAGCAGAGCTCATCAGAATAGAAGACAGCCGATTGGCCTGGGGTCACCGCCGCAACAGGTTCATCGAAGAGGACTCTTATTGTGTCTTCGCCTTTATCATTGTTTTCAAGAAACAGGGTACAGGCTACGTCTCGTTGACGATAGCGAGTTTTTACCGTGATTCTAGCTTCATTGATAGGGCCTTTTCTGTCGACCCAGTGGAGCTGGTCAGCATAAAAGCCCATGGACATTAATCTCGGATGAGTGCCACCTTGGCCGACGACTAAGACATTTCTGTCCATCTCTTTATCGACAACATACCAAGGGTCGTCATTGCTGTTCTTCATTCCGCCAATACCCAGGCCTTTGCGCTGGCCTAATGTGTGGTACATGAGTCCCTGGTGCTTGCCGATGACTTCGCCTTCTGCAGTTTCTATATTGCCGGGTTGGGCAGGTAAGAAGGTGCGTAAAAAGTCGGTGAACTTACGTTCGCCGATAAAACAAATACCGGTACTGTCTTTCTTGTCATGGGTGATGAGGCCCATCTCCTTGGCTATCTCCCTGACTTCACTTTTTTCGAGCTCGCCCACGGGGAAGAGAGAGCGGGCAATCTGCTCATGACTGAGTGTGTAGAGGAAATAGCTTTGATCTTTATTGCCATCGACGCCACGTAACATCCGGCTCTGACCCGTTTCATCGCAGCGGCGTACATAATGCCCCATGGCGATATAATCGGCATCGAGAATTTCATCGGCAAACTCGAGAAATGCTTTGAACTTTATCTCTTTGTTACAGATGATATCTGGATTTGGAGTTCGGCCTGCCTTGTATTCGGCGAGAAAGTATTCGAACACCTTGTCCCAATATTCGGCGGCGAAGTTGACGGTATGAAGCTTGATGCCAAGCTTGTCACATACCGCTTGGGCATCTTTTAGATCGTCTGCAGCAGCGCAATATTCATCGGTATCATCTTCTTCCCAATTTTTCATGAAAAGGCCTTCGACCCGATAACCTTGCTTGAGCAGCAAGTAAGCCGAGACGGATGAATCAACACCGCCGGACATGCCGACAATGACTTTTTTACTGCTATTTGCTGTGGGTTCGATAAATGACATAGATCCTAAAAACCATTGAATGTGTTTTTAATCGCTGATTTTCTTAGAGAAGATCCAATGAGTCAGGCACAATATCTGCTATTGACCGTTTTCATACAATGAGCAAAATAAGCGACGTTTCGGGGGCGCATTCTATCACGCATTATTGTTCGGGGCTAACTTGAGCCAGTCATCATTGAGCACTTTCAGCGGATAGTGAATTTTGTTCAGAAATCATCTCTGCAAGAGAGTACTCAAGGGAGTGAGTGTAACCTTGTCTGTGTTAGCCTTTGGCTTTCATATCCAGGATCCGGTATTGGCCGATATCGATATCGTCCAGACTCCATTGACCTATTTTATAGCGGATCAGTCTAAGAGTAGGGAAACCTATATGGGCGGTCATGCGTCTCACCTGACGATTACGGCCTTCGCAGATCTGGATCTCAAGCCAGGTGGTGGGAATATTTTTACGTTCACGGATTGGAGGCTCTCGGTCCCATACTTTGGGTTCTGAGATGCTGGTTATCTTAGCGGGTAGCGTCATACCATCTTTTAGTTTTACACCGTCCCGTAATGCCTGTAGGTCTGCTTGGTCGGGGGTGCCCTCCACTTGAACCCAATAGGTTTTAAAGGTCCTCTTGTTCGGCTCGGTGATCTTCGATTGCAATTTTCCGTCATTGGTCAGTAGCAGTAGGCCTTCACTGTCTCTGTCTAGACGACCAGCGGCATAGACATCTTTCACGGCAATGAAATCCTTGAGGGTCTTTCGGCCTTGTTCATCGGTAAATTGACAGAGTACATCGAAAGGCTTGTTGAACAGAAGGATCACAGGATCTTTAGCCGCAGGCTTGTGACCTGGGGGTTTCCTCGCTTTCGCCCCCATGGCACCGTGTTGCTTATGGGGGCTTACTTTCTTGTTATCACCCCAGCCTGAGGCTCTATTTACCAAGGGCTTTACACTGTTTTTTTTCAACTGTTTTTGATGAGAAATAGTATGGCTCACTCTGGCTATCTTCTGGCATAGTATGGCTTGATGCGGACATTGTACTTGGCATTCGCCATTAGTGGAATTTGAAAATTGTCAGGAATGTTTTATGATGTTGGTCATATAAAATATGATCTATTTCAAAACAGCATAACGTTTTGAGATGTTCAACGCAGGTGTTTAAGCGTTAATATAGGCTGCAAAGCCTGATGACAGCAAGGGAGTGCTCAATTTCGAGTCATAGGGTTTACTCCCTATCTAGCTTGCACAAATTCAGTTGCCCACGCTAAAGTGGCAGACTCGATGATGTATTTATAAAAAAGTGTATTTATAAAAAACTGTATTTAAACAAAAAAGCAGTATAAAAAATAATCAAAAGTATCTTAAATTCTTATTATTACAATAATGTAGGACGGAAAATGACCGATAACTCATCAACCATTATTTATACTGAAACAGACGAAGCCCCCGCGTTAGCGACCCTGTCTCTGTTACCTATTATTAAAACGTTTACTCAAGCGGCCGGTATCAATGTTGAAACCCGTGACATATCATTATCGGGTCGAATCATTTCAATCTTTCCTGAGAAATTGACCGAGTCGCAAAAAGTTGCCGATGCACTGGCTGAACTGGCTGAATTGGTGGGGAAACCCGAAGCCAATATCATCAAACTTCCCAATATCAGTGCGTCAGTGCCTCAGCTTAAAGCCTGTATTCTTGAGCTGCAACAGAAAGGATATGATATTCCATCATATCCCGATGAGCCGACCAATGCTGTAGAGGAAGATATTCAAGCCCGTTACGACAAGATTAAAGGCAGTGCCGTAAACCCGGTATTACGCGAAGGCAATTCAGATCGTCGTGCGCCAGGCTCAGTTAAAAAATATGCTCAGAAGCATCCGCACTCTATGGGAGCCTGGTCTAAAGACTCTAAGACTCACGTTGCGCATATGACTGAGGGTGATTTCTACGGCAGTGAAAAATCTGTCACTCTGACTGAGGCTACTCAAGTCAGTATCGTCCTTAAGATGAAAGAGGGCGGTGAACAGGTACTCAAAACTGCACTTGCTTTGAAAGCGGGCGAAGTGATCGATGCTTCGGTGATGAGTAAGCAGGCGTTACTCGCGTTTTTCGAGCGTGAGACTCAAGATGCTAAGGCGCAAGGCGTGCTGCTTTCTTTGCATTTGAAAGCCACCATGATGAAAGTATCGGATCCTATCCTTTTCGGTCATGCGGTCAAGGTCTACTACAAGGACTTGTTCGCTAAGCATGCAAGCCTGTTTGAAGAGCTAGGTGTCGATGTGAATAATGGTCTTGGCGATGTTTATGCCAAGATAAGCACACTACCCGCGGAGCAAAAAGCCGCGATAGAAGCCGACATCGCGGCTATTTATCAGACTCGCCCTGAACTGGCAATGGTCGATTCAGATAAGGGCATCACTAACTTGCATGTGCCTAGTGATGTGATCATCGATGCGTCTATGCCAGCCGCCATTCGTACCTCAGGTATGATGTGGGGACCGGATGGTCAGCCTCAAGACACTAAGGCCATGATCCCGGATCGTTGTTACGCCGGTGTATATCAGGAAACTATCCAATTCTGTAAAGAGAATGGTGCCTTCGATCCAACCACCATGGGCAGTGTGCCTAATGTGGGCTTGATGGCGCAGAAAGCCGAAGAGTATGGTAGCCACGATAAAACATTCGAAATATCTGTACCAGGCAGCGTGAATGTTATCGATGCTAACGGAAACACTCTGTTATCCCACGATGTTGAAGCGGGTGATATCTGGAGAATGTGTCAGGTTAAAGACGCGCCTATTCAGGACTGGGTTAAGCTTGCTGTCAAGCGTGCACGTCTATCGAATACACCGGCGGTATTCTGGTTAGATGAGAAGCGTGCACATGACGCTCAAATGATCAAAAAAGTGAATCAGTACCTTGGCGATCATGACACGGATGGCCTGGATATTCGTATCTTGTCACTCATAGACGCAACACGTTTCACCTTACAGCGCACTAAAGATGGCTTAAATACTATCTCAGTGACGGGGAATGTTCTGCGTGATTACCTAACGGATCTGTTCCCCATTCTTGAGCTAGGTACCAGTGCTAAGATGCTTTCTATCGTTCCCTTGATGAATGGTGGCGGTCTGTTTGAAACTGGTGCCGGCGGAAGTGCACCTAAACATGTACAACAGATTGAGAAGGAAGGGCACCTGCGTTGGGATTCATTAGGTGAATTCCTGGCCTTAGGCGCATCCTTAGAGCATCTGAGTCAGACGACTAACAATGCTAAGGCGCAAGTACTGGCTGATACACTCGATGTGGCTATCGGACAGTTTCTCGATCAAAACAAGTCACCCTCTCGTCGAGTGGGGCAGTTAGATAACCGTGGCAGTCATTTCTATCTTGCCATGTACTGGGCTCAGGCGGTCGCTGGCCAGTCACAAGATGCTGAGCTTAAGGCGCAGTTTACTGAACTAGCGGGAGCATTGGCGAGCAATGAAGACAAGATTGTTGCTGAGTTAAATTCGGCGCAAGGTAACCCTGTCGATTTTGGCGGATACTATCGTTTAGATCCTGTAAAGGCAGCTGCCGAGATGCGTCCGAGTGCGACACTTAACGCCTTGTTTACTGCTTAACTCATAAAACAGCCGAAGCAGGTTTAGTGCTTCGGCTCAGTTTTAGTTTAACCTGTGATGGCCCGACACCGTCAATAGGTTTCGGTTGTGAAAATCAGGCAATAAAAAAGGCAGGGAGTTCCCTGCCTTTTTTGATCTTGGCCACTTAATTAATTGTTGATATTACTGACGCGTGCATACCTTTTGGACCCGCTTCTACTTCGAATTGAACTGGTTGGCCTGCTTTTAGAGTTCGATAGCCTTCCATTTCAATGGTAGAATAGTGTGCAAAAACATCTTCACCGCCAGCATCAGGGCAAATAAACCCGAATCCTTTGGCGTTGTTGAACCATTTAACAGTTCCGTTTGCCATACTGCCACTTCCTTCTGTTGTTTACTTACCAGTAAGATAGTAAAACTAAATGAGCGGGCTGATCCACCGCTTGTTGAACAGAATGAAAGCAGTTCGTATGTAAGTCAAGCGAGTTTTAACAAAGCGTCAACATTTGAGTTGAAAATTTGTATCAATTAGTGTGTGAGATATGAGATGTTGAGTAAAGGGTTGAAATTTTTTATATCGATTGGTACAAGCCATGACTAGAGGCTAATATTGAAACATGGGTAAAGTAGGAAATATTGAACACGTAGAAGAGCGTGTTGAATCTGAGCTGATGCCACCTTCGATGTATAAGGTTGTATTGAACAATGATGATTATACTCCGATGGATTTTGTGATTGAAATATTACAACTTTTTTTCAAAAAAAATGAACAGGAAGCCACAGATATCATGTTGGCTATCCATCATCAGGGCAAAGGAATTTGCGGTGTTTTTCCATTTGGCATTGCAGAAACTAAGGTTGCTCAGGTAAATCAATTTGCAAGACAAAACGAACATCCGTTACTGTGTTCTTTAGAGAAAGCCTAAAGTTGGGTTTGTTACGTTGTATATTTAGGGGGTGCTTATGCTAAACAAAGATCTCGAAGTCACCTTAAACCTGGCGTTCCAGAAAGCCAGAGAGGCGCGTCATGAGTACATGACGGTAGAACATTTATTGCTGGTCTTGATCGACAACCCGGCTGCTCAAGAGGCACTCGTCGCTTGTGGTTCTAATTTGGACAAGTTGAGGGAGGAAGTGTCCAGTTTTATTCAACAAACCACGCCCATCATCGCCGATCCTGAGGATGATAGAGAGACTCAGCCTACATTAGGCTTCCAGAGAGTACTGCAGCGGGCGGTGTTCCATGTACAGTCTTCGGGCCGCAATGAAGTCACTGGTGCCAATGTGCTGGTTGCTATTTTTAGTGAACAAGAATCACAAGCGGTTTACTTATTACGCAATGCCGAAGTGACTCGACTCGATGTGGTCAATTTCATCTCTCACGGAGTGTCTAAGAACGAAGGTGACTCAGGTTCGAGCCAAGAGCGAATTGAAGATCATAGTGAGCCTGAAAAGGAGAAAAGCAAGCTGTCTCAGTTTACTGATAATCTCAATGAGCGCGTAGAGCAAGGACATATCGATCCCCTTATCGGACGCAGTGAAGAGATTGAACGTGCGATTCAGATCCTCTGTCGCCGCAGAAAGAACAATCCGCTGCTGGTGGGCGAAGCTGGGGTGGGTAAGACGGCAATTGCCGAGGGACTTGCCTATCGTATCGTTAAGAATGAAGTGCCGGAAGTGATGAATGGTGTCACTGTCTATTCCTTGGATCTCGGGGCTCTTTTAGCTGGAACTAAGTATCGCGGCGATTTTGAAAAGCGCTTCAAGAGCTTGCTTAAAGAGCTAGAAAACGATGAGAAGGCGATCCTGTTTATCGATGAAATCCATACCATCATAGGTGCTGGCGCTGCATCGGGTGGGGTGATGGATGCGTCTAACTTGCTAAAGCCTCTGCTGTCTAGCGGTCGGTTAAGATGTATGGGCTCGACCACGTATCAGGAATATCAGAGTATTTTCGAGAAAGATCGTGCCTTGGCCCGCCGTTTCCAAAAAATTGATGTCGATGAACCTTCCGTGGCAGAGACGACGCAAATATTGCGTGGACTCAAGTCTAAATATGAAGAGCATCATGGGGTGAGGTACACCATGGCGGCTTTGAGTGTGGCAGCCAAATTGTCTGATAAACACATTAACGATCGTCATCTGCCCGATAAAGCCATCGATGTTATCGATGAAGCAGGTGCCCGAATGGCGATGCAACCCCCGAGTAAGAGAAAGAAGACTATCGGTAAGGGTGAGATTGAATCAATTATTGCTAAGATTGCCAGAATACCTGAGAAGTCCGTATCATCCACTGACAAAGATATGCTGAAAAACCTAGACCGTAACCTTAAGATGGTGGTGTTTGGTCAAGATAATGCGATTGGAAGCCTTAGCGCTGCGATTAGACTGTCTCGTAGTGGGCTGAGTGGCGAAAATAAACCCGTGGGTAGTTTCTTGTTCGCGGGTCCTACCGGTGTCGGTAAGACTGAGGTGACCAGTCAATTGGCGAAATGTCTCGGGTTAAATCTGGTCAGATTCGATATGTCCGAGTATACGGAGAGTCATACAGTGTCTCGCCTGATCGGTGCGCCTCCTGGTTATGTTGGCTATGATCAGGGAGGATTACTTACCGATGCTGTGATTAAAAATCCGTATTGTGTGGTGTTACTCGATGAGATTGAGAAGGCGCATCCGGATGTTTATAACTTGCTGCTGCAGGTGATGGACCATGGCACCCTGACGGATAATAATGGCAGGAAAGCGGATTTCAGGCATGTCACCCTAGTAATGACCACTAATGCGGGTGTGCAGGAGACGGTACGTAACACCATTGGCTTTAAGCCGCAAGATCATAGTTTAAATGCATTGTCTGAGATCAATAAGGTTTTCTCTCCGGAATTCAGAAACAGACTAGATGAAATTATCTGGTTTAATCATCTGGATATGACCGTTATTGCTAAGGTTGTCGATAAGTTCTTAGTGGAATTGCAGGCTCAACTCGATGATAAAGCCGTGACTCTGCATGTCAGTGACGAAGCGAGAACCTTATTGGCTGAGAAGGGCTATGACAAGTCTATGGGAGCAAGGCCTATGGCAAGGGTTGTGACTGAGCTTATTAAGCGACCGCTGGCGGATCAGATATTGTTTGGTGATCTGGAGAAAGGGGGTGAAGCACACGTCGATGTTGTCAATAATGAGATTGTGATCACCACCGACAGAGTGGAGAAGGTGCTGAGCTAGTCGGTTAAAAAAAGAGTAAAAAAAGGCTGCAAATTGCAGCCTTTTTTAATACGATAAACTAAAAAAACCGGTTAGGTCGATTTTAAAAATCTTGTGATAGCTAACTTAGCGTGAACGGAAGACGATGCGACCTTTGCTCAAATCGTAAGGGGTCAGCTGAACTGTCACTTTGTCACCCGTTAAGATACGGATGTAGTTTTTACGCATTTTGCCTGAGATGTGTGCAGTCACAACGTGACCGTTCTCTAGCTCTACACGAAACATTGTGTTCGGCAAGGTTTCAAGGATCGTGCCTTGCATCTCAATGTTGTCTTCTTTCGCCATTAATCAGTTATCCTGTTAGCCTTCAAATGTTAAAAACGGGCATATCATGCCGCAATTTCGCCTTGCTGTAAAGAGCAGGTTAACTTATCTGCGTTAAATAGCGTGCTCTTTGACCACACATACTCAAAAACCAATAAATTATTTCTCATCAGGTGTTTGCAGCCAGCCCGAGCGGGTTAATATTTGATAAGGAGTATAGTCTGTCTTATAGTTCATCTTTCTCGATTCATCAATTTGGTAGCCTAAATAAACAAAATCTTTTCCCATCAATTTAGCCAGGCGACATTGGAGCAGAATAAGCAAAGATCCTAAAGAGCGTTTGTGTTCTTCGGGAGCAAAAAAGCTATAGATTGCCGATAAACTGTGAGGCAGTATGTCGGTGACAGCCACCCCTACCAGCTTGTCAGCGCTCCATAGTTCAATAAATACCGGGTCTAACCAACCAGAGCCAATGAAATGCTGATATTGCTTTTTAGAAGCCGGGTACATGGGCCCATCACTGTGCCTTTGATTGATATAAGTTTCGTACAAAGTATAGTGATATTCGGCTTGTTTGCCGATTATTTTCCATACCAGATCTCGGTTGTTTCTCAGGGTTCTTTTTTGTCGTCTCGAAGGGGTGAAAGTTGCGCTGGGTATACGAATGGGCAGGCAAGCGTTGCAATGGGGGCATTGGGGTTTGTAAATGGTGCCGCCACTGCGTCTAAAGCCCAGTGACAATAACTGTTCGAACAAGTTTATGTCGATACTCTCTTCCTGAAGCAGCAGGAGTTGCTCCATTTGGTTGTTCAGGTAACTGCAGGGAAAGGTTTTAGTCACCCCTACTGAAACTTGTTGTGATTTAGAGCTCAATATAAACCTCGTTGGGTAACCAAGTGTTGACCGAAACATCACCATCTCGGAAACGCTTGAGTAAATTGATAAAATCTTTTCTTTTTAATGCCGTAGCGCCTAGAGAGGCTAAGTGTGGGTTCATCACTTGGGCATCGATTAACTTGAAACCGTTTCTCAATAGGTGCTGATGTAACATCAGCATGGCCGCTTTAGAGACATTGGTTTGGGTGTGGAACATAGATTCGCCGCAAAAGACCTGTCCTATGGCTACGCCATATAACCCTCCGATGAGGGCGCCATTATCCCAAATTTCTACCGAGTGGACTTTACCCTGATGGTGCAGTGTCAGGTAAGCTTGTTGGATCTCTGTGGTGATCCAGGTGCCATCTTGTGCCACTCTCGGTTGAGCACAGCCCTTTATGACGGCTTCGAAAGCCTGGTTTATGCTATAGGTCCAGGTTTGTTTTTTAAGGTATTTTATTAAACTACGACTGGCTTTCATGCTTCCCGGGACAAAGACTGCCCTAGGATCAGGTGACCACCAAAGGATAGGGTCATCGAGATTGAACCAGGGAAAGATGCCTTCATAATAAGCATGGAGTAATCGAGCCGGTTGCAGATCCCCCCCTATGGCTAATAGCCCGTTAGGATCTGTCAGTGCCAGTTCAGGTTCTGGAAACTGTTCGAATTGATGATTTAAATAGGACAGTGAGTTCACAATTGAGTAAGATTATCCTTAGAAGGCCTTCTTATAATTTAGCGGAAAAATGACGATGTTGAAACCTAGTTTTAATCTATTACTCTCTTTAGTGGTGGCTTTGACGGTAACATTTTCACTGAATTGCGCGGCTGCCTATCAGAGGGATCAAGCCGTTCCCGTAGAGAAAGTCCTTTATGGTGAGCTGGTATCGGTGAGAAATATTACCGAGAAACAACTTATTGAAGATCAAAGTCGAGGATGGAAAACTTTCGGTGGAGCCTTGATTGGTGGTGTTATTGGTCATCAATTTGGCGGTGGTAGCGGCCAAGATGTCGCGACGGTCTTAGGTGCCCTGATAGGAGCCGGCGTGGGTCATATATGGCGATAGCGCCTATTACCAAGAGCTGAAACTTGTTGAACTGATGATCAAGCAAGAAGATGGCCAGCAGGTGATGATCATACAAGATCTCGATTCAGGCATGATATTTAACGCCGGGGATGAAGTAAGGGTCGTGTATCTTCAAGGAAGCGTTAGGGTCGATATCGCTATGTAATTTACTCGTGGGATGGTATCCGCCACTTAGCTCAGTAAGCATAGTCGATCGCTAAGCGTAATGACTTACCGCCATCGATTTTGTACCCGCTTCCTTTCTGTTCAATCGTTACAGTCTAACCTTGCTTGGCAGCAAGAGCAGACTCTAATGCGCTGATAACCTCTTCTTGGGTCAGTGTTGATATAGTAAAAATCTGTTTGTTTTTTAATGTCATCTGGCTGTTTTTTGAAGTGTGAGCGGGTTAAATCTGTGCCGGGATCGGTACATGGGTTACACTTAAACTGAATTTTTATAAGGGCGGTTCAATGACACGTAACGAGTTAGCAGAATATCTTGCAGAGTTTTTACAAGCGAGTAAATTTAAAGATTATGCGCCTAATGGTCTGCAAGTTGAGGGACGAGCAGAGATAAAAAAAATCGTTACCGGGGTCACCGCCTGCCAGGCGCTGATTGATAAAGCCATCGCACTCGATGCCGATGCGCTGTTGGTGCACCACGGATTCTTCTGGAAAGGGGAGAGAGAGGTGATAACAGGCATGAAGCAGAGGCGGATCAAGGCATTACTGACCCATGATATTAATCTTTTTGGCTACCATCTTCCCTTGGATGCACACCCCATGCTGGGCAACAATGCCGAGCTGGGTCGAAAGTTAGATATTGCGGACGCCGAGCCAGTCGCAGGGCTTGCTCAGGGACTCATTTGGCAAGGACGTTTAGATACGCCTGTCTCTGCCGGCGTTTTTAGTAAACATATCAGTGAAATACTTAACCGAGAGGCTCTGCATATTGGCGATCCCGCTGCCGAAATACAGAATATTGCCTGGTGTACCGGTGGGGCTCAGGATTATATCGATGATGCGGCGAGCTTAGGTGTCGATGCGTTTATCAGTGGGGAAGTGTCGGAGCGTACTTATCACAGTGCCCTTGAGCTGGGTATACATTACTTTGCGGCGGGTCATCATGCGACAGAAAGGTATGGCATCCAGGCCCTTGGTGAGCACCTTGCGCGTGAGTTTGATATCGAACATGAGTATGTCGACATCGACAATCCTGTTTAGGTTTGGGGCTAGTGGCTTAAGGCTAATTCATCTCGGACTCCATAAACTAAGCCGTCGCAAGTAGACCGCTTAGTTTATACTGAGTACTAATCGGCGTGAATACTGGTTTTTTTCTTCATGGCGATTTGAGCCTGCTGTTGAATGACGCTGTGCCAAAAACTTGCGCCTAACTTAGCCATCACTCTCGACTCGCCATTGAGTAACATGGCCATGCCGACTTTAAGCCGAGGAGAATAGGCGACTTCGGCGACATAACCTGCAACCCAACCCGCATGATAGATTAGTTTTTCCCCTTCAAAATCATACACTCGCCATCCTTTTCCGTAATGAGCATCATTCAGGTAAGCTTTCCATTCCCGGCGACGTAACTCTTTACTGGTGCGCACTCCCGGGGTTTGAATATCCGCTAATAAACTTGGGGATAATACCTCCGGGTTATTTCCTAGGTTAGCCATTAACCATTTAGAGAGATCGGTAATACTGGCATTAACCCCAGCGGCGGGCTCGACTTGATAGTAGTTAGGCTTTACCTTGACCCTTTTAAAACCCGAACGTGTCTTGATGTGCGGACTGGCTCTATTAGCTGTTGCCATAAAGCTATTCATACCTATCGAGGCGGTATCCATATGTAGGGGCTCAAAGATGCGCTTCTCCACTAAATTAGCGTAGCTGTCGCCAGTTTGTTGTTCGATCACGGGTTGGATAAAAGAAAATGCGATATTTTGGTAGCTGTAACACGTACCCGGTACACACATAGGGGTTAATTTTTTAAACTGAGGAATGATCTTCTCAAGTTTACCGTTGGCATTGAGAATATTGTCATAACTGTTGGGCATCAGGCCTGTGCTTTGTCCTATGAGATGGCCAAGTTTAACTTGCTCGCTCATTTTAGCATCGGCGAGGTGAAACTCGGGCATATATTTGCGTAGTGGCTCATTCCACTCAAATTTATGTTCATGAACCAGCATGGTCGCTAAGGTGCCCGCGAAGGTTTTTGATACCGAGGCGAGTCTGAAAACTGTGTCTGTGTTGATATTGAGACTCGCGCCTTGTTGGCGCTTGCCATAGGCGCTCATCTTGATAACTTTATTATTATCGACAATAACGAAGGCGCCACCAGGTACCTTGTTTTTCTTTAATTGAGCATGAAATTGCGACTTAAAACTGTCACCGATAGCCTGATAGTCAGATTGAGCGAAACTGGTGGCTGAGAAGATTAAGCTGGCAAGGGGAAGAGTGAGTAAAGATAAAGACCAGTTGGACATGACGAAAAACCCCAAAAATAAAATCTACAGAAACAAAAGGTAGGATAATCGATCATGTTAGTAATGAATGAGATCAAGCTGGCATAAAAAAACCGCCAATATGGCGGTTTCAGTGTGTAACATATATTAGCTGGTTAGCTGGTTAGCTGGTTAACGGTTTAGCTCGGCGTTGAACCGTTCGAAACCCGCTTCTAGATCGGCGATCAAATCATCCGCATTTTCCAGACCTATGTGCAGTCGGATAAGAGGCTTACTGCTATCCCAGCTTGTGGCCGTTCTGATCTTGTCGATACCGAAGACACCTAAGATCAGGCTCTCGAACCCACCCCATGAGAAACCCATCTTGAAGTGTTCCATGTTTTCCACCAAGGCGGTAATAGACTTGAGGTCGCCCTGTTTTAATACGAAAGAGAACAGGCCGTTGGAGCCACTGAAATCTCGTTTGAAAAACTCATGACCCGGACAAGTCTCGAATGCCGGGTGTCTTAAGTGATCCACTTCCGGGCGAGTCGCTAACCAGTTGGCCACTTTTAACGCGTTCTTTTCATGTTGTTGCATTCGTACGCCCAGAGTTCTCAGCCCTCGACTGGCGAGATAGACATCATCGGGGGAGGTGCACTGCCCCATGAGATAGCTATTCTCTCTCAGTTGCTCCCAGTGCGTGTCGTTCGACGTTGCCGTGCCTAACATCACATCAGAGTGGCCCACAATATATTTAGTGGCCGCTTGAATGGATATATCCACGCCCATCTCGAAAGGGCGCGAATTTATCGGTGAGGCCCAGGTGTTGTCCAGCATGACAATGAGGCCATGTTGATGTGCTATTGTGCTCAGAGTTGGTACATCCTGAATTTCCATGGTGACTGAGCCTGGTGACTCTAGGAACAAGACTTTGGTGTTAGGCCTGATAAGTTTTTCGATGCCCTCACCTATCATGGGATCATAATAGGTGGTTTGTATGCCAAAACCTGCGAGCAGCTTGTTGCACAGATCTCGGGTTGGCTCATAGGCACTGTCGACCATTAACAGATGATCGCCGGCTTTTAAAAATGATAACAGGGCACCGCTGATGGCCGCAGAGCCAGATGGGTAGAGTGCTGTGCCGCTGCCGCCTTCCAGTTCGGCGATAGCCGCCTGAAAAGCAAAGTGGGTGGGGCCACCACGTCTGCCATAAAACATCTCGCCGTTAGCACGGTTTTTGGTGGCAAAACGCATCTCTTCCATAGTGTCGAAGATCATGGTCGATGCTCTAAATACAGGCGGATTGATCACACCCTTAGTCCACTTCTTGTCACGTCCAACGCTGATGATCTTGGTTTCTTTTTTCATAGGGCATACTTCCAGAAACGAGTAGAAGAAATAATCTGTTTTAGCCATCTTAACATCTAAATGGCTAAAGAGAAGCGTGTGTGCCATTTACTCTTCTGGGCTTGCTAATACCATTCCATATAAGTATCTGGCCAGTTCAGAGACTCTCAGTTTTTTCAATTCAAGGCGCATTGATGAGGAAATGGTTATTCCCTTTTAAGTCAATGTAACACCGAAGTGGAAACACTGAGAGCCTCATGCAGCGCGGCTGATGGGCAAAGCCCTTTATGCTAGGTTGAATGTTCTCGATATACGACTGCATGGTCTATTTTGTATGGAACGCTTAAGACCCTGGAGGTCAGATGCAGGAGGTACGAGCCCATGGACGGGTGAAGGTAGAATAATGCAGGAGTAATATATAGACCTTGCCTACAGTGTTTTGCACTCCCGCTGAATGATCAGATACTTACTCGGAATGGGATTAAAGCAGGGCGAGTGCTAAAATTTCAAGATGCAGATAAGCACATGAGTCTGTACCGACTCATAGTGGGGGCGCTGCCTGTGTAGCGACTATCCTTCTAGCTGGGGATGGGCATGACTCTGTTTCGCCCCAGACGTTTGGCCTCATAGAGCAGTTTGTCTGCTTTCTCTATAAGCTCAGCGCCTTCGAGGTTTTTATGCCATTGTGCGACGCCGAATGATGCGGTGATCTTATTGATACGGACGTTTTTTCTTCTGTCCTTCAGGGAGATTTTTTCCAGTCCACGGCGCATGGATTCGGCCAGATGACGAGAGGAGCTAAGTTGGCTTTTAGGTATGATGACGGCAAATTCCTCGCCACCATATCGATAGATTTTCGCGCCATTTCTACAGGCTTCCAACAACCGCTTAGCGACGGCTTTAAGTACTTGGTCGCCTAATTGATGACCATAATTGTCATTAAATGTCTTGAAATGGTCAATATCCACCAGGATGAGGCATAAGCCGTCAGGTGATTGACTCAGGGAGCCTCTTAAATCATTATCGAATGCGCGGCGATTGAAGATACCCGTTAGTGCATCGTACAGTATGATTTGTTCAGATTTTACGAGTTGCTGCTTTAATGCATCTATCTCTTGTTGGGCTTTATTCAGTTGGCCGGTGAAATATTGTGTGCTCGAACGTATATCGTCGGACTCTTTGACTAAGCTTCTGACGATACCGAGTACCTTCTCTAAGCTGATACCTTCCTCTTCTATCCGATTTAACCTGTCGAAATTACTGTCGATACGGCACTGAAATTGAGTGGCGTCTAAGTTAGTATCCTTGAGAGAATGAGAGAGCTCAGCGACCATAGCTTCGAGATTTTGTCGCATGTCGAGGACATCGACTTCGATGGGATCTGACACGTACTCGCGATATAGCATCTCAGCATTCACGGGCGGGCAGGTATGATGCTGCTCAATAACCGTGTCGAGTCGTTTATTTAATTCCGGGCTTTGCTCTGAGACATAGGTATACCAGAGCGCGTAATTGGTTGGCGTGGTAGGAATTTGGTGCTTTAACATTAAAGGAACGGCTTTTTTTAAATTTCTGGCCGCCATTTTTATGATTTCTCTAGACATAAATCCCCTGGCAATGCTTAATCTGTGACGTTATTTTTGGCTGAGTTGGACTGGCGCCCATGTTAACCATTTAGCTTCGAGTTTTTTATGTAAGGTGAAACTCGCATCTGATGTCAGCATGTTACTTGTCATGGTTTGCCGCTCAGTGACTACACCTACTCCACCCGCCAGTATGGACTCTAATGATCCGGTCTCAATCTTAGCCCCTGAAAAGAAGCCGACATCGATTTTTATACCGGAAAGATCCCAGAATTGACTCGTTTGGTTGACCAGATGGCGATACTCCCCCTTAATATGGGCGAACATCTGTACCGAATTTCCCGTATCGGCTAACTGATAAGCATCGATAGCACCAATTATTATGCCTCGAAAAACAATCGGGGTACCGACTTTAATGGAGCCTAAGTTAGTGTCTTCGAGAGTGAATTGTAACCAGTCTTTTTTTGCCTGGATAACTGGGGTCACTTTACCGATAAACTGAGTACGCATTTGCGTGCTTACCCCAGGTTTGACGCCGATATAGGGGCCGGTTATTAAGGTTTCAGGAGCCCGAATACCCGCGAGGGATATTTGAGCATCGACGAGGAAATACTCGGCGTCCTCTTGAGTGAAATGTTGGGCATAACTCCCATATAGATAAGCATCGATGCTGACGCTTATCAGGTCTTTATTCAAGGTGACACGTTCGACAGCACCTACCTTGTGGCCTAAGTAACGTATAGGCGCCTTGGCTGCTAATTTGACATCGGCAGGGAAAGTGAGTTTGATGGGTTTTGCCTGAGCCAGTGCCAGAGATTTAGATTCATATAAGTGAGTTTGAGAGCCTATATCCTCATCGTCGAGCAAACCGAGTGTGATACTGCCTTTTAATGCTCCCTGTATAGGAGCAACATCGATTTCTATGCCTGAGAGACTGGCATTGACTGTGATGGCACTGTTGCGCCAAAAAACGCTATTGGTTTTGACTAAGGGTTTGAATTGGTCTCGAATGCTGATGTTAATATCGAAGTTTTCATTAGTCGAGTTCCAGTTAACCTTGTCGACCTGGCCTATCTGCATTTTTTGATAGTAGACAGGCGATCCCGATGACAGACCTGCACCATCGGTACTCATCAAGGATAATGTAAACTGATTGAGCCGGTCAAAATAATCATCAGCCGCATCTGTCGAGAGAAACAAAGCCAGTTGTGCATGATTTTTTGCCACGGTTCTACTGGAGCCCTGGATTAGGCTGATAGCGCCTTTAGTCAAGGTCGATAGATCACGGGTTTTCACCGATATACCCTCGAGGGATACCTGGATTGACAGGGCCGATTCGGGGATGAAATAGCTATTGGTATTCACTAAGTTAGTAAACTCAGGCCAGATTTCGATCTGGTATTCTACACCAGTTAATGCCTGATTAAGGTGGACGGAATTGACCTTACCTATTGCTAATTGCTTATAACGTACTTCGGCTCCTATTCCGATTCCCGGGTTATTCTCGGCGGTTAAACTTAACAGTAATTTAGACTGTGCATCTTGATCAGGTGCTATCTCCAATAAAGGGTATTGCTGTTTAGGCTCACCGCTTCCTGGTGAAAAGTTGATGATACTACCTGTGATCAACCGCTCCGCATGCTTGATACCAGACAAGGATATGTCGGCGCCCTCGAGCCAGAAGTGAGACGTACTTGAGAGCAATTGGGCATATTCTTTATCAATTTTGGCGGTGAACTCCACACCGGTATCGGTGAGATGTGTATCTGTGATGCGACCAATATTTATGCCTCTGAAAACGATAGCGGTGCCGGTGGATGCGGCATTAGATTGCGTGGCGGTCAGAGTAAACTCGATGCCACCTTGGGCTAATGCTTGACTGTCATAGATACGGTAACTGTGTCCATTTTCGGCTCTTTTAGAGCCATCCGCAGAGCTAAAACTAAGGCCACCGGCAAGAATGGACGACAGGCTTTCGGCTTTTATCTCTATACCAGAGAGCGAGGCGTTGATATGCAGGCCGGATACGTTCCAGAATTGAGAGTCCGTCTTTACCAGATGAGTGTATTGCGTCTTGATAAATGCACTCAGTAAAATTTGCCTCGAGCCTTCGAGATGATAACTGATGATTTTTCCGACGGGGATCTGTCGATAGAATATCTGTGAACCGACATTCAAAGACCCTAAGGTATCGGCTGTTAATTCAATAACTAAACCATCGCTTCCCGGCAGCATGGCCGGGGCATCAGTTTCGGCTTCGAAAAAGAATTGAGACTGACCGCCCCCGGGTTGAATGGCAATATAGTTCCCTGAAAAAAGTGCATCTAACCCTTCTACACCTGTGATTGAAGCTTTAGGTGTGACTAGCCAGAATTTGGTTTGCTCATTTAGAAAAGGATCTGCGCGGTAATCCATCTTAAGATCGACATTAACGCCTTGTAGTTCGTCATCGATGCCAATATCGACGACTTTACCTACCGTCAGCCCTCGATAGCGTACTAAGGTCTTACCGACATCAATCCCAGTCGCGCTGGGGAAGTGGATACGCACTTCGATACCGGCTTCTCTTATGCTTTTTATTCCTAACCAGAATCCTAGGATAATAGCCACGAGAGGGAGAAGCCAGATAGGCGAAAAAAGCTTCTTTTTAACTACTTTTGGTGTTTCCATTTGTGTCATCTTTCGATTCCAATCGATCCCAGAGTAAACGAGTATCAAGTACTTTAGCGGCGACCTGAGTCAATAAAATCACTAAAGCAAATGCGGTAGCTGCAGGTCCGGGCTTTGCATCGAGCAACTGACCCATATTGACCACCGCAGCGGTAATAGATATGACAAACAGGTCGAGCATTGACCATCGGCCTATCCATTCAATAACATGAAAGCCGACCATCAAGCTCTTCTTGGAGATGGGCAGACGAAAACTGATGGCTAACAGATAAATAGTCAGCCCACCGATTTTTAGAATGGGAACTAAGATACTAGCGGTAAATAATATTACTGCAATAGGCAGGATATCAAGATCGATAAGATGAGTAATACCAGTAAAAATAGTATCGTGACGTGTTTGTCCCTGACTGGTAAAGATGGTGATCGGATAAATATTTGCCGGGATCAATAAAATTGCGGCGGTGATCAGTAAGGCCCAACTTTTTTGCAGGCTGGAATAATCACGAAATGCGAGTGTTGAGCCACACCGAGAACAATGAGTTTTCTTGTGGGCCATCAACTGCTGGCATGAGGGGCAGAGTGTCAGACCCAAATCTTTACCTTGGTTTTTCCGTGGCGGCTCAGCAGGACTAGTCATCTAATACACTCCACATATGTTCAAGATGATATTCACGTTGTAAAAATAGGGTCACCAGAAATAACATGGCAAAGCAAAAAGTGCCCATTCCCAGATAAATATCGGTATAGTCCGTGAGTTGGAAGACGGAGACGAAAATACTGATCATATAAATCTCTAACATGGAGACTTGTGACAGTAGACCATGATATTTAAGCAGGCGCTTCAATATATCCCGAAAAAAAGGCACCTGCAGTTGGTACTTGATGATCAAAATTTGCGCTAGCATAGATAAAAGCAGTAAACCTGGTGCGATGACTGCCGAGGTGAGCACGGCAATGGCGACGACCCAATATCCTTGATTCGCCACAGCCATGGCACCTTCGAAGATGGTTGTGGTCCTGATGCTGCCAAGAAAGTGTAACTCGAGAACGGGAAGTAAGTTTGCCGGGATGAAAAAAATGATCGCGGTGAGGCACAGGGCTAACATGCCGTTTAAGGAACAATAAGGTGTATCATAGATGGCTGTCTGACATCGAGGGCATAAGGCTCGCACCGACGAAGGCAAGGCTCGCTTTCTTATCACCAGATCACAAGAACGACACAGGGTCACACTTGTATCTGCACACTCATGTTTCGTAAGTAATTTCACCCTTTGTTACACACCCTTTTATGGTTAATACTTGGTTTGACGAAATTTGTTAATTCGTCTGAACTGCTCGTAATTGAGTCATGCTTACTTGGTAAAACCTGATAGATATCACTCTATAATCAGACAGATAATATCAGATTTCCCGGAATACTTG
>NZ_ABIC01000028.1 GCF_000172075.1 Shewanella benthica KT99 | reverse complement strand
GGCTATGATCACTGTGCCTCTTTAGGTGATCTCATCGGCCTCGGGCTTGTTTTTACTCTTCTCGTATCTGGGCAAGAGCTGGTATCAAGTAATAAGTGCAACAGATTAAGGTTGAAAAGTGAGAGAGCCGAAGAAAGTTTATCGGCTCCTCACTCGTAACCGTTCACCAGCCCCTTATTGACACGATCAATTGATGATCGATAAGGTTTGGTCATATAGCTATTGAACGATCTCTTTGCCATGTGAAAATGGCTTGATGAAAAAGAAAAAACAATTCGTAACAGAGCCACCTACGGTTGCTGAACTAGGTGAAAACAAAGCAAACTTACTCATTCAAGAACTGTGGGAAAAGTTACTTGACCACTTCAGACCGCCTAGCATTGAGTTCTAGAAACTCATCCAAGTCACCATCCTCTGATTCCCCTGCGGATAAGGCCGAGCGAAAAAGCTCAAACGCCTCGTAGTGGAAATAAGGTTGGCGCTCAACCTGGATATAGGGGGCATAAAAGACCATTAGCGGAACTCAGCGCAACCGATGAGCAAGTCGCTTGCTTACCCGATTCATGTTGTGCTGATTGTGGTGGCGAGGTCATTGCCAACTCGGCTCCAAACTATCGTCATCAGGTGTTTGAATTACCTAAACCTACACTTGATATCACCGAATATCAGTTATTTCACGGGCGTTGCCAGCAATGCAACACCCCTCTGGTGAATGCTTACCCTCACTCGCTCTTATGGCGGCCTGAGTTGGGAGCTAAGTTGCTCATTATCGATAAGGTGGATTTCAAGTTACAGCAGTGGGTCGACCTTCCCGCCGGCTTCGCGTTTCATTTTGGCTAAGCTGTCGAAATTGGCAATTAGTATTGGCTGCGAAAGTCGCCAAGTTAACCCGCAGTAATATTGAGATGGAGTTCCCACAGTTCGATAACCGCATAAGTGATTCTATGGCACCTGTGTTTGGGGTCGGTGCAGGCATAAATAATGCCACGGGTCCCATTGCCGAGGCTAAGATGGCGAGAGTACTGCCATTAGGCTTTCACGGCTGTTTAGTTTAGTAGATTGTTATTCATTATGTTTTTTGCCGAGTTAAAATATCAAAATGGAATTTTATTATGCAACTTGATTCACTTTCTCAAGCCTTATTAGAGCCGCTATCCCAAACGTTTTCGCAAACACCGATCTGGGTATTTATTCTTTTTATTGCTTTATTCGGCCTGGGATACTCCCAGAGTAGGCAAAGACGTGTGAGTCGGGTAAGGGCGTTTATCTTCCCCCTTGTCATGTCAGTATTCTCATTAATCAGCCTGAACACTCTAGTTAGCAGTAGAGGGAATGAAATGCTTGTTTTCGGTTTAGCCTCTTGGCTGGCGGGTCTATTGTTAGTGTTTATTTTGGTGATGGTTTATCAGACTGGAAACAGAAATAGTCATGGAGAGAGCTGGGAAGGAGTCGTCTATGTAAAACAGCATGATATTTTTTGTCTTGGGTGGTAGTTGGTGGCCGTTATTTTTGATCTTGATGATATTTGTATTTAAGTATGTGGTGAATGTGTTGTTAGCGACCCATGAAGAAGTGGCAGATCAAGTCGCATTTATTGCCGGTGTCTCATTGCTTTACGGCTGTTTTAGTGGGTTTTTCATGTCTCGACTCATCGTATATCGAAGTGCAATGAAAGTAAGAACAGAGACACATGTATAACCTACGTGACTCGCCGCAATACAAGCACGGCTAGTCATCTCTGTATTTCTATCACTATCTTTTAGTTAATTGGCTAAAAGTTAACTTCATTGCTAAACCTAGTGGGTATACTGCTCAGGGAGCCATATCTGGACATGGAGGTTTTATGCTTATTCTTACCCGAAAGCCTAATTCATCGATCACGATCACCAATATCTATGATGAAAACGGCCAGAAACTTGAAGATATTGAGATTAATATCTATTCAGATAACCGCATTGGCATCGTTGCCGATAGGTCGATTGATATCTATCGAAGCGAGATCTTGGAGCTAGGTGATTGATTTAGGCTCTGTGTCTCTTTCCACCAGTATGGGAAAATCTGGACCCGTTTGGTTGAATTAGTTTCTCTGCATAAAACACCATGAGTTTTTATTCACACACACGCGTTTCAACTAGACTTAGTGGGTCTTAGCTTAATGAATACGAGGTGTGTTATGAGTCTTTATGAGCGTCTTGGAGGGGAGCAGAAAATCGCACGGATCGCGGCAGATATATTCGATACCCATGCGACAAACCCAACCGTGGCTAGTCGTTATAAGGACAGTGACAGAGAGCGGGTGATCAAGATGGTGACCGAGTTTTTGTGTGCCGGTACCGGTGGACCACAGGACTACACGGGCAAATCTATGCCGGAAGCTCATCGATGCATGAACATCAATGAGGCGGAATATTTAGCCGTCATCGATGACATCATGGTGGCGCTGGATAAGAACGAAGTGGGAGATCAGGAGAAGCAAGAGCTGTTGATGATAGCCTATTCGCTCAAGGGAGAGATCATCGGCGCCTAGCCAGGCACTGACAATATCAGCTCATCCTTTTATCTACGCAGCCAACTGGCTGCGTTTTCGATCTCATCATCCAGGGTTAGTGCCGATCGGTCATCGAACTGAAAACTGAAACATGAGCTAGCTCTAGGCTTAGGCCTCACTCACTTTTTCACTTTAGGACTCTGTGCTATAGTGCCGCCCATTATTGTGCAGATGTTTGATTGAAGAGATCGAGATGACTAGAGAACTATTAAAGCGCTGCGACAGCAAGTGTGAACTGTGTGGTAGCGGGTCAGAGTTAGCCTCCTATGAGCTTCCAGACTCAAAAGGATATGGCGATGCGCGTATCATGATCTGTGATACTTGTACTGGTCAAATTCAAGACCGTAGCACCATAGACATGAACCACTGGCGTTGTCTCAATGACAGCATGTGGAGCCAAGTTCCAGCCGTTCAGGTGATGGCTTACCGTATGCTTAAGCAAATTAGCGAAGAAGCATGGGCACGTGATCTACTGGATATGCTCTATCTTGATGATGATATGCAGACATGGTGCGATGCAGGCATCGAAGAGGTTGATGACGATTTCGTCCCTCATAGAGACAGCAATGGCGCCATTATCGAAGCCGGTGATAACGTGGTGATCATTAAAGATCTTAACGTGAAAGGCACCACTTTTACCGCTAAGCGTGGTACTAGGGTTCGTGGCATCTCACTGACAAATAATCCTGAGCACATCGAAGGCCGCGTTAACGGTACCCGCATCGTTATCCTCACTTGCTTCGTTAAGAAAGTGCCGTCAAGCGAAGAGTAATACCAATCGGTATAAATACTCTTCCTCTGCGTATATTCAGATTTTAGGCCGCCGTTATTGCACCATAACGGCGGTTTTTTGTGGGCCTAAAATACACTCTCTGTCCTGACCTGAGTTATAAAATAAGCAGTTGAATATTTAGCTTGTTTTTTCTGTTCAATGAAGTGAAGGAGGCTCTAATCTCGAGTAAACCATCCTCTCATAACCCTGAGACCCATTGGGGATTTTAGGTTTAGATGTTCCCATCTTACTGCTTGACGATAGCCAAATTGAGAGCTCAGATCATGTTAATGGTAAAAGTCCTGAGAGAGCTCTGAATTGAGCATAAATTTAATGGAATTGGTATTATACTGTCAACTTGTATTTGGGTATGAAGATAGTGCTTTCTATTAAGTCGCTAGACTCGATTGATGTGATGATAGTAATTGGAAAAATATGAAAATTTGGGTTGATGCCGACGCTTGTCCCGGCGTGATAAAAGAGACGCTGTTTAGGGTGGCCGACAGGGCTAAAGTGGAAGTAACCTTAGTGGCTAATCACTCGATGCGTGTGCCGCCATCACGTTTTATTAAGATGGTGATCGTGCCTTCGGGTTTCGATGTGGCCGATGATGAGATAGTTAAGCGTCTCGATACCGGCGACTTAGTGATAACCGCAGATATCCCTTTGGCATCTGAGGTGATCGATAAAGGCGGCGTGGCACTGAATCCACGCGGTGAGCTTTATACGGTGCAAAATATTAAGGCTATTCTGAATATGCGTGATTTTATGGATACCATGCGAGCCAGTGGTGTGCATACCGGCGGCCCGGCGGCATTGGGCCAGAGTGAACGTCAGGCGTTTGCCAATCAGCTCGATAGATTTATCACTAAGCACCACAAACCCGCTTAATATCTCTAGGTTGACCAGATACTTTTCTATGCTTAGCTTATTGCTTAAGCCTTAACTAGCTAATTTAGCTTAGCTTCTTCTAACTTTTATCTGTGGTCAACCATAGCCACTACCGCCGAGTCACCCACTAGGTTAGTACTGCCAGCAAAACCATATTGAATTATTGTACCTAATATCAGGCCGGCAAATAAGCCGACAAATATACCGGATGATAGAGATTTGAACATAAGTCTGCACCTTCAATTTTAACTATGATGACTCCTTCCATAGAGCATTACTTCCTTTTTTAGTACTAAAAATACTCTGATATATACAAGGCGCTAACAAGTCCTACCACGGTGATTAGGGTGAACTTTAACCTGTTTTACTTAAGGCGATAACTCAGTGAACCTCTGACGCTAACGTCTGGAATACGAGGCTTGTACACGAGGATCGTGAAATTAACTTTTTAGCAATAAAACTGATAATTGTCAGGTAGGGATACTGATTGACGGCCTTATTTAGATAATTCCTCTGTGTTTTACTAGTATTTGTAGGGTAGTTACCATGTATATTCATTGAGGTGTGACAGATGAAACTTCATTGGCAGATAATGATAGCGATGGTTATAGCCATTTTTGTTGGCTTGATCACGCCGCAGAATAGTCAAATTTACCAAGTCTATGGCTTTTTCGGTACCCTGTTTCTTAATGCTTTAAAAATGGTGATTGTCCCCTTAATCATGGCATCGATTATCTCCAGTATGGCTAGCCTTAATCAGGGGGATAATTTGGGCCGTTTGGGGCTCAAGACCTTGGGCTATTACGCCACGACGAGTCTCATTGCCATCTTGATTGGCCTCACGGTCGTTAATATCACTACCCCAGGCATTATTCATGGTGCGCCCGCGGGTGAGCTATTAAACCTGCACGCCGATAGCGCCGAACTCGAGTCGACGCTGATGAAAGTCGAAGGCAGAGGCAGTAAAGATCTGATTGAGATTTTTATCCGCATGATCCCTACCAACATAGTGGCCGCGGCGGCAGAAGGGCAGATGTTGGGATTGATATTCTTTAGCCTGCTGTTTGGCTTCTTTATGGGACGTGTGGAAGGACGCAGGGGAGAGGTGCTACGAGACTTTTGGAAGGGCGTGTCTAAGACCATGGTGCTTATCACTCAATTTGTCCTCAAGTTTGCCCCTATCGGTATTTTTGCATTAATCGCTAAAACCGTGAGTGCCACAGGCTTTGGTGCCTTCGCCCCCATGTTGGTTTTTCTGTTGACTGTGATCACGGCATTAGCACTACATGCATTTGTGGCTTTACCACTCTTGCTTAAATTTGTCGGGGGCGTGAGTCCGCTAAAGCAGTTATCTGTGATGTCGCCAGCCATGTTGATGGCATTTTCTACCGCTTCATCATCTGCCACTCTGCCTCTGACTATGGAGTGCGTGAAAAAGCGCGCCGGAGTATCACATAAGACTGCCAGTTTTGTACTGCCCTTAGGGGCAACCGTGAATATGGATGGAACCGCTTTGTATGAGTGCGTTGCAGCCATGTTTATTGCTCAGGCTTATGGTCTGGAATTGGGACTCGTCACCCAGTTCACCATAGTTCTCGTGGCGCTATTAACGTCTATTGGAGTCGCTGGGATCCCAGCGGCAAGCTTAGTGGCCATTACCGTGATTTTAGCCGCCATAGGCCTGCCACTCGAGGCGATAGGCCTGCTCTTAGTCACCGATAGGGTCCTGGACATGATGCGAACTGCGGTCAATGTGTATAGCGACGCCTGCGGCACTGTGATCATTGCGCGAACCGAGGGAGAGTATTGGGTGCTCTCCCCTGAGCAAGGTCACGATGCCACCGAACCTGACAATGATTAACCTTCATTAATGAAAGTGTTTGATACCGGCTAGTTCGGTATCTGGGCAGATCACAATAAATTAATCTCCACCAAGACGACAGCATAAATCATCGGTTCGTAGGCTATGGGTTATTTGTCGGGCCAATTCGCAAAGCACCTTATCTCCGGCATCATGGCCGTAAGTATCATGCACTGATTTAAAGTCATCGGCATCACTTAACCCGGTAATGAAGTTGAGCTTAATTTCACCAATGACAGTGATTTACAGCCAAAAACTAGTGACTTTATTGTGGCCAATTATGTCTTGATCTCAATGACACTTTTATTTAGCCATCATAAGATACCAATCTTGCAGAACTAGTCGTGAGTAAGTCATTTTACCCTGCTTACATTTATCTAAAATGCTTATAACAACTCTTCGACGATGAGCTTGAGCAGGTAGATCACTCGTTCGATAGACCTGCCTTTCTTGGGGCCGCTCGCTATGGTGTGATCGTTGCGTTTTATTGCCTCATATATGTTGATCTACACTGGCGTCATGCCATTTTTAATTTCGTGTTTTTTCTCGTTTCGTTGCACCGAGTTCGGGGTGAACTTTCTGCCTTAACGCCTTATTTAAGAAGGATTTAGCAAGAGGATTTTGGAGGGGTTAAAGCACCACCTCCAGTTCTAACTCAATATCGGTACAGCCTTGTTTACAAAAAACACCATATTTCCCGGTCTGTTGCTTGTCTGTCGGCACGATGAGCTGGAGAGGTTGCTTACAGGTTTCACACAAGACTGTGTTACCTTTAAAGAGGCGTTTAATCAAGTTTTTCTGTGCGTTAAACGATTTTGCAGTGGTCTTATTAATTGCTGAGAAATCGAGTTTCTGTGTCTTGCCTGGGCTAGTTTCGCTCATTATCCGCCATCTAAGTCAGTTATCCTGATTATCTATTGTTGAGTATATCTTTGCTGGAGCAAACACTAAAGGCTTAATCGAGCTTGTGGCTAAGATAAGAAATATCTACAATGTCAGTCAACCAATATCCGATAGGTCCCAGATGACAAGATGTCCAAGCTAAACAAACCTGAATCAGAGGAAGTCCCCACAAACACTACCGCGCCAGCTTCTTCTCTGGATGACGCTGCAGATGAAGTTAAACTGGCTGTCGACCTAATCTACCTCTTCGAAAGTAACAAGATAGAAGTCGAAGTCGCGTTAGCGGCCATCGAGATAGTCAAAGCCGATCTTATGTCTAAACTAGGTAAACTCGCAGGCTAATCCCCATAGTTGAGTGCCTCTAGAACTGATAGCGAACTCCCGCTATGGCTTCCAACTCGACTTTCACATCATCGATAATATAAAGAATAGGCTGAGCCTCAACGAAGAAAGTGAACTTCTCTACTGATGTTTGCGCACCAAATATGGCTCTGGCACCCAATTTAACATCATGATGACTGGAATTGATATCGTCAATCTTGCCACCAAAGCCATAGTAAAAATACGGTGTGTTATTAAAATCAATCATCTTGTCTAGTGTGATTGAAAAATTATCTAACCCTACTCCTATCTTAATATCACCAAATTTAGCATTGATCCCAGAATCGCTGCCAAGCATGACGCCGACTTGAGGCGCGGCTACTGCCGTTGAGCTGGTTATTATCACCAACGCGAGCAGACTGAAGATATATCGGATTGATTTCATGTTTTACCTTTAACTGGAATGGTCATATACCTAATGGTATTGTCGCCATCGATGGGGCAAATCGACTCTCTATTTCAATCGAATTCAGGCTTAATTCATTATAGTTACCATTAATGATCTTTTATTGAAAAATTATGATAATAAATACTGTGCCGCCTTATCTATAATGAAAGGGAGCTGTGAGTTTTTTGCTTTTAATCTGACTAAAATGATGTAAGGTTCGCCCCGTTGTGGTGTGACGTCCCTTGCTGTCATCACCATTAAGTACCAGCCAGTCACCCACTGTAATATCAGGCATCTGCTTTGTGATTGAGAGCGTTAAAACCTTGGTACTTGTTTCTAGTTCGAACTGATTGGATCAAGGGATCGTCAACTAACCTGAGGTATATCTGAGATCCCGGTGTTATGCGTTACTTGCGCTTAGGACGAATCGTCGCTAGTCGTAACGATAAATAAAACCGAGCAGTGGGAGCCTACCTACATGAACAGCTACTAAAAAGAGCTAAACAATAGCAAAATCCGCTAGGCCTAGTTACTCGTTGCTGCTTTTTCTCTTATTTTTTAAACAGGCAGATGTCCCACCTTAACTAAAATAATCGTCTCCTGTTTCACAAAGGGATGATGCTCACTCTGATGTGGGCTGCGTATCCAGGTGTTTGCCGGATATCTGCCATGCTCATCTTCAAACAGCCCCGATAATACCAGCACCTCTTCGCCGCCAAAGTGTCTATGGGGTTGAAACATTTCATCGGCAGGCCATTTCACCAGCGCCGTGTGCTGGCCCTCAAAATCATGCAGTGACATGACCTCGAGCCCTCCAATGCCTCGTTGCCATGCCTGTCTCTTGGTATCGACTCGTACTTGCTGAATATCTCGAATATTAAACTGGTTGAGTTTGACAAAAAGGGTGCAGCCATCTGTGCTAAATGGACTATGACTGCTGCCTGGCGGATTACGAATGTAAGTCCCCGCCGGGTAGTCACCAGTCTCATCGGAAAAGGTGCCTTCTAACACAAATATCTCTTCACCCTTTGGGTGACTGTGAGCGCTGAAATGTGAACCAGCCTGATAACGCACTAGGCTGGTGGCATGGCCGCTCTCTTGGTTCTCCCTTGCCAGAGGCTTACGAGTGACTCCCTCAAGGGGGCTTGGAAGCCAGTCCATATCATTACTGTCGATAACGACTCGCTCTGAAAAATCCATATGCAGATTTATATTTAATGAAGGATTCATATCCTGGCCCTTGTTGATTCCAAAGTGCTGATGATTACTCTACTTAAAACTTAAAACTTAAAACTTAAAACTTAAAACTTAAAACTGACTTAATTACGTCTAGCCATCACGCCACCATCGACATCCCAGATGGCACCTGTGACCCAAGTGGATGCATCTGAAAGTAAAAAGCTAATGACATTGGCAACATCTGATGGAGTGCCTACCCTACCGATTGGATGTAAGCCATTAAAGCCAGCTAAGGCTTCATCCTCACTCAACTCGGCAACGGCCTTCTCTAGCTTAGCGGCATTTTTAGCCGTTTGATGTGATAATCTTATGCTTTATCGACAGATTAAAAAAGTAATGTGATGCCTTTCGGAAATAAGTTTATGACAATATTGGACGCGCTTAAAGAGCTGCAACAAGAGATAGAGGCGCAATAATATGCTTAATTGTAGATTATGGCATGCCAGTATCAGGCGAAACCAGTTAGCCAGCATCACTAACACTTTTAATGATATCGCTTGCTTATTATCAGTGTGGCAGGCCATGCTTTATTACGGCACGCTATTCCGTTAAGCTCAGCGGTAGGACCTTAAGAAAATAATATGTCAGGGATACAGGGGAGATGTGCGCAGATAAAACCATCAGGCAATTACAAGAGCAGATAAAGGCGCTGCAAGACAAGAATGTTGAGCTGAAACGACAGAAGCTAAATGTCGAGGAGAAGTTGACCGCTGCTCTGGATGGCACAGGTTTATGTCTTTGGCAGCAGCATATACCCAGCGGCAAGCTCACGATCTTTAATCGTGAGTGGGGACACCTGCTGGGTTATACGGAGCAAGAGCTGTCGGCTCATGTGGATAGCTGGAAAGAAAAGCTTCATCCGGAAGACAGAGATTGGGTGATAGCCGCTTTTGAAGACCATGTATCCGGTAAAGTTGATGCCTATCAGGCAGTTCACAGAATGCTGCATAAAGACGGCAGCGTGAGTTGGGTCTCTGACAGAGGCCGTATCGTCGAATATGACACTGAAGGTCGGCCCGTTCGTATGATGGGAACTCATATCGATATTACCCAAAAGAAGTGCTATGAACTTGATTTAGCCAGGCTAGCTCACTGTGATCCTCTCACCCATCTGCTCAATCGTAAGGCGCTAGAGCAGGCGTTTTATACTCAGCCACGCATTGGTGGTGCACTCTTCTTCATCGATCTCGACAGTTTCAAGCAACTTAACGATAAGCATGGTCATCGATTCGGGGACCAAGTGTTGATGGATGTGGCACAGACTCTAAAAAATAAGGCGGGAGACTTAGCAAAGCTGGCTCGCTTTGGTGGTGATGAGTTCGTGATTTTGCATACCGCTATCAATAAAGAGGTGATTGTTAAGTTAGCTCAAAGCATCTTGGAACATTATCGCACACCCGTTCAGATTGATTGCTGTGAAATCAAATTAGGGTTAAGTATCGGTATCAGTCTATTTGATTGCTCAGATCCATTTATCGCGACGTGTGAATACGCAGATAGGGCTATGTATCGGGTGAAGCAGAGTGGAAAACATAATTATGCCTTTAATACCAATAACATGATGGCAACAGGTTTGCTTTAATTGCAGGACATAAAAAATGCAGCCACTTGGCTGCATCTCTTCGTTGTATAGTGAAAACTGAACTTAGTTAGCTATCTTTAGCTCTGCTTTATCAGCAATTAAGTTCATATCAAAATCGAACTCATCGACGCGGATCGCGCGCTCACGTTTAAGGTTGTAGCTCTGTAATTGCTTGTGCTCGGTGGCGTTGATGACTTTAGCGGCTAAGGCATTATCGAGTGTGATAGGGAAGCGCATTCCTGATTTGAATGCACGCGCCTTAAGCCCCTTTTTCACCTTAGCCAGTAATTCGAGGCAATCCATCTTAGCCAAATAGGCTTGCTCGTTGATGTAGTGACCATCACCGACAACGGGTTTAATCAAGTGCGTCAGGTTCTTCTTGAACTCGGTATTGAGCTGGGCCTGCTCGGCAAGCTCTCTGACTAAGTCATCATTCACTTTCGGCATTTTAGCCGAATAAGTCACAGTTAATACACGCATTAACTTACGTACTGGCGACGACGGGAAGTTATCCAGGAAGGCAAGCAGTGCTTCTTCTGCCTTACACAGAGACCAACGGGTCGCATAGTGAAAGTAAGGCGCCGCTTGTGCTCTTTGCTCGCTTGGCAGTTTCTGCTCGTAATAACGAATCGACGCCATGGCAGCGTACAAGTAACTCATTACATCACCCAGGCGCGCCGATAGCATCTCGGCTTGCTTGAGTTTTCCGCCAAGTACCAGCAAAGAGAAGTCGGCGTATACCGCGAGCTTCGAAGCCAGCTTGTTGACCGATTTCTCGTATGTCGCGACTTCAGGTAGCTTAGAGATTGAAGAGGCTGTAAATGGCAGTAGGCCCAAACGGAATGCGCGCAAGCTGTTGTTGATGCTGTAAACTATGGTTTTACGGAATATGCTGTTAAACACCTTATCGGCATTCTTATGATCGCTGTGAATCGCCTCGACCATGCTCTGCATGTGAGGGTGACAGCGCATCACGCCTTGTCCGAAGATCATCAGGTTACGGGTCAGAATGTTAGCGCCTTCGACTGTGATAGCGATAGGCTGGGCAATATAAGCCGAGGCTAAGGTATTTTGTGGACCACGTTGAATGGCCTTACCGGCTTGAATGTCCATGGCGGAATTGAGTATGTCTCGGCCAAGTTCGGTCATATGATATTTTGCGATAGCAGTCACTACCGAAGGCTTAAGGCCTATACCTAGGCCTTCTGTGGTCAGCACTCGCATGGATTCCTGCAGATAGGTCTTACCGGCAATGTCTGCAAGTTTCTCTTGAATGCCTTCAAACTTGCCGATAGATAATCCAAATTGCTCACGGACGGCGGCATATTCTGCCGAAGACTTAAATGAGCACTGGCTCACTGCTGCGCCAAGAGCAGGTAAAGAGATACCACGACCCGCGCCAAGACATGCAACTAGCATAGCCCAGCCACGGCCAATCTTAGCCTGGCCACCTATGATGAAATCCATAGGGATAAATACGTTTTCGCCGCGTGTGGTGCCGTTATAGAAGTTAACGCCCATAGGATCGTGACGATTGCCAAGTTGCACCCCAGGGTGAGACTTAGGGATCAGGGCACAGGTAATGCCAAGGTTTTCTTTGCCACCAAGCAGACCCTTTGGATCTTGAACCTTAAACGCCAGTCCAAGTACTGTGGCGATAGGGGCTAAGGTGATATAACGTTTATCCCAGGTGATCGAGAGGCCAAGTACCTGCTTACCTTCAAATTCACCCATAGTCACTATGCCTACATCTGGGATACCACCGGCATCAGAGCCAGCTTCCGGGCTGGTCAGGGCAAAACAAGGGATCTCCTGACCTTTGGCTAGGCGCGGTAGCCAGTAGTCTCTTTGTTCACTAGTACCATAATGCATCAATAGCTCGCCTGGACCCAAAGAGTTAGGCACCATGACAGTAACGGCAACGGCTGAGCTCTTGGCCGATATGGTGGCGACTATGGTTGAGTTAGCATAAGGGCTAAATTCGAGTCCGCCGTAGGATTTTGGAATGATCAGTGAGAAGAATTTGTTCTTTTTAAGGTAGCTAAGAATGTAATCCGGTATATGTATATCACCCTGAATCGCGAAGTCATCGATCATCTCTATCAAGCTGGTCACTGGACCGTCGAGGAAGGCCTGTTCATCGGCGCTTAACTTAGCGACCGGAATATCTCTCAGTGCCGCGAAGTCAGGTTTGCCTTGGAAGATCGATCCCTCTAACCATACATCGCCGGCATCGAGTGCCTCTTGCTCTGTGGTAGAAATACTCGGCATTATCTTTTTTAATTGGGTTCTTATGCTCATCTTCTTCGCTCCTCCGACCAGAAATTCAGATCACATTACCACATAAAATCAGACTTAGATCAATGACTCCAAACAAGTAATTTAAACGATTGTTTGAATTGCTCGTTTTATATAAAATTTATAGTCGACTTTTCACTGGCTTACACATGTATTCTCAGTTGTGATTAATTTATAATAAGATTTTATTTCTTACTGATTAGAATAGAAAATTGGATATATCTGGGTCTTTTCATTGGTTATTTGGGTGTCGTGATCAGTGTCATAAGGATAGGTGTTCTCTGGTAGGGCTAAGACCTAGAGTTAAGTTTTAAATAGTAGATGACTGGATTTAGCACTAGGTCAAATTTAGTCGAGGCTAAATGTCTTATCTAAAGGTAGCGATAAAGGCTAGGAGAGTAACTCCTAGATGGAATCAGACCCTGAAATAAAAATGAGCAGCCCTTGCTGCTCATTTAGCTTATCTAAATATAATCATCAACTTATCTAGTTTTAATCATTAACTGACTCGTCCTGGTTAAAACTGAGCTTCGACTCTCAGGGTGAGTTGTCTTGGTGCGCTCAATGTTTGGAAATCATAGCCAACATCCACTAATGACATATACTCATTGTCGAAGATGTTGGTGCCTAAGGCATAGATTGAGAAAATATCCCATTCATAGCCGACACGCGCGTTGACTAAGATTCTTTCTTCGTTCATTGGGTCGTGATCAAGCCCGGCGGCTTCTGGATTATTGATGCCAGATGATTCACCGGCATAGCTGACGTTTAAGTTAGCGAAAAACCCTGAATCACTGCGATAGGTGGAACCTAAGTTAGCCGTCCATTCGGGGGCATCTTCGAAGCTGCGACCGGAGAGATTATAAGTGACAGTAGGCAGTACGACCAAAAACTCTTCAAACTCAGTCTTGGCATAACCCACACCGCCATAGACATTCCAGTCACTGTCGATCTGATAAAATAGCTCAGCTTCGAAACCTTGGACCGTGGAGCTACCTGCATTACGGGTTTCACTGTCAAAGGTGTTAGAGGAGAACTGTACATTTACCTGTTGATCTTGCCAGTCGACATAGAAGATGTTGGCGTTGGCACTTAAGCTGCCCTCTAACCAGACCGAGCGAAATGCCAGTTCATAGTTCCAGGTATATTCGGGATCGAAGGTATGTGTGGTGTTTTGGGCCGTGTTAGTGCCTACACCGCCGGAGCGATAACCTTGTTGTACGGTGAAGCTGGTGGTGATATCGCTGTTCCAGTGATAACTGGCACCGAGTTTTGGCAGGAAGGCATTGAATGAGGCATCGACTAAGGGCTCTGCTCCTGAGGCATTGTTGGCAAAACCTAGCAGTTTTTCATTGATGCCTGCAACTAGCGCGCTGGTCATAGGGTCGAATGCTGGGTTGCTTGGGTCCGGCATCAGATAAGCGTTGGTGATGGACACATCACCAACGGATTCATTTTCCTGTTTTTCGCGATCGAAACGGAAACCGGCAAAAATGTCCCAATTGTCATTGATCTCATAAACGGCATCGGCAAACAGGGCTAAGTTAGTCACGCTTTTCTTGGTTAATGCTTCATTATAGATAAGCACTGGATCCACATCGGCATATAGGTCTAATACCATGTCAGCTAAAGGTTGTGGCAGGCCTAAACCGCCATCTTCTGGAGAAGTGACTAGCAGTGCTGGTACACCTAGTCTTTGGAAGGTGATATATCTCTGGCCATGGGAGGTAACTTCATTCTCCTGGTTTGCATAGAAGCCACCAATCACACCGGAAAACTGTTCGGTACCGAAGACAAATTTTACTTCCTGACTGAAAGCATCTTCCTGATTATTCCAGAATCGAGCCGCCGTAGGCTCCGAGGTGCCATCATCGTCCCAGCTAAAACCAGCTTCGACTGCGGAGTAAGTGCTGACGGCGGAAGCTGTCCAGATGTCGTTGATGTCATAGTTGAGCGCTAAGGTGTATATATCCATATCGGTGAAGGTAAAACTGGCTAGATCGAGAGATACTTGTCTGTGAGTGAAAGGATCCGTTAAAAGGCTACCATCTGCTGCTAGGGTACTGGTACCTCGTATGCCTAAGTTGGTTTTATTCTTGGTGTAGCCTATTTGGGCATAAAACTCTTGCAAATTTGATGGTTGATATTTGAGCTTAATGCGGTAGGTTTCATTATTGTTGTGATCCGCCGGCTCTCCAGTGAAAGTATTGTCGATATATCCGTCAAAATCATTTTTATCGGCGCTGGCCCTGAAGGCGACTTCATCTTCGATAACCTCACCGCCTATGGCTGCTGCATATTCCCGTTGGCCGTATTCGCCCACACCGAGTCTGGCCTTACCTTCCCATTCGAAGCTAGGGTCTACAGTACGCATAATGATGGCGCCAGCCAAGGAGTTACGTCCCTGAAGGGTCGATTGAGGACCACGCAGAATTTCTATCTGGCTGACATCCCAAGTTGAGAAACCGCCTTGACGAATCACATCGAAGGGCATGACTGCACCATCGATATACAGGGAGGCTAAGTTGCTGGATCCGCCACCTGAAACGTTATAGGCATCTATGCCACGTATGCTGAAGCCATTGCGAAGGTCGCCGTTAACGTTTGGGGTACGCTCGAGTGCATCATAAAGATCGCTGATATTCTGATCTTCGATCTGCTTGCTGGTGATCACAGCGACACTGGCCGTAGTTTCTTGTAGTGTTCTGTCTACTTTCTGACCTGTAACCACGATTCTTTCTATGGCTTGGTCATCGGCATTAGCCATGAATGGAAGCATGAGTGAGCAGAGTATGCTGGTGCGAATAGCGAGTGTTATTGGGTTTTGTTTCATCATAGGTCCTGTTAGCATTCATTTCTTGATAAAAATTATCGTGAATGATAACCATTATTATTATCGTTACGCTTGTGCGGCGGATGTTACCAGAAGGTGGGGGGGGGAAGGCAAGAGCATTTACACTAATATGCCTCGTATCCATTGCCAGGCCGCAGATGTGCAGCCTGTAATGTAAATTTTAATGTAAAGTTTATGAAAGCTGGTAGGCTCGCCTGTTATATGAATGATAACTATTTGCATATATTAAGATGAGTGTAACAATTGTCGTACTCTGGATTGGGTGTTTAAGCGTATTTCTGTCCAGTAAGCATCAAGGTTTACTGGCTAAACCTTTGATGAAGTTTTTTTCCATTTCTGTTTTTATCGGTTGCTTAATCGCTAGTACCTGGTTGTTAACCTATATCTATAACCCGATTGCTGCGGCGCTGATGGTATTGGCGTTTACCATGTTTATCTGGCTGAGTTTAGTGCTACAGCTTGGGCATGTTAAGGCTAAGTTGGCCCCCCTGTGCTGTGTCAACTTGGTTTTTTGGTTAGCTGTGGTTCAGCTAGGAGGTCAACATGTGGCCTAAAACCTTCGCTGCCATATTCGGTGGTTGTCTTATCTCGATTTCGGTCATGTTGAATCTCAATTATCTGCTGCCATTAGATGTCGATACTCGGCTATTTGTCGGATTATTGATGGCCTTTCCACTCTGGATTGGCGCTATGATCTGGTGTTATGCCAGTGACTCAGGCTGGCATGCCTGGCGACGTTGTGGCGGCTTACTGCTGGTATCGATTGGATTCAATACTCTGTTTTTCTTCAGTTAAATTGAGAGATATCTGAACTGAGGTCAAGCGAACAACAGCTTATTAAACATAAGTCATTAAACCTAACTCATTAAAACTAAGTCATTATGAATAAACAATTTTTAAAGCATTTAACCGAGGCTCACAGTTGGCTGGGATTGATCATCTCTGGCTTGCTGTTCATCGTGTTTTTCATGGGCTCAATAAGCTTATTTCGCAGTGAAATATACCTCTGGTCTGTGTTGCCACATCATACACCTGCCCAAGGCGAGGTATTGTCTCCCAGTGAGATCATGAAGTTGGCAATTGAGGATCGTTCCTTCAATGCCAAGGAGCATTTGACCTTAGTGTCTCCCACTGCCGAGATACCATTCTACAAAGTCTATGTGGATATCGTCCTAGCCGAAGATGCGACGACGGACATCGATTATGTGTCACTCTTGATGGACCCAGTATCTGGTGAAATTGTGGCAAATATCGATGACTTCTATCTGGCCGAGTTTATTTACCAGTTGCATTATAATCTTAATATTCCCAATGGCGGTTATATCATAGGTTTTGTGACCCTGTTTTTCTTGTTCGCACTGGTGTCAGGGATCTTCATTCATGCGCGTAAGTTATTCAGGCAGTTCTTCCTTTATCGCACTAACGAGGGCAAGCGGGATCAGCTGCTGACCATGCATAATGTCATCGGTGTAATGACCCTGCCTTTTACCTTGATGTATGCCATCACAGGTTTGATATTTAACTTGGTTATCATCTATCAAATCGCGTTCGCCTTAGTGCTTTATAAGGGAGATCAACAGGCGCTGTTGGTCGATGCCGGCTATACCCAACAGATGCCAGAGTGGCTGGATAAGCCGCTGGATACCAGTGCCGAAGTTGATACCTTAGTGGCTCAGTATGTTGCAGCGTTTGGTCAGCCACCTAGAGTCTTACGCGCCTATAACTATGGCGACACTAGTGCACTGCTGCACATGATCGGCGATGAAGCTGGCAAATTTGTCAGTCCGGTCGAGCAAGTGTTTGCTCTCGATGACGGTGAAACCTTATTTTCAACAACACCTGAGTCGCCTAATTCTATGACAACCGGGAGAATTGTACTCTCGACGCTACACTTTGGTGACTATGCCGGCATGGATCTTAGACTTATCTATTTATTGCTTGGCATGGGCGTGTGTGTGCTTATCGTCAGTGGCAATCTAGTTTGGGTCGAGAAACGGATGCAGCAAAGAAAATCTTCGCCGAAGAGTATCGCATTAGTTAATAGCATGACTTTGGGTTCGACCATGGGAGTCATATTAGCCACAGCCATGGCATTCTTATTCGAACGCATACTGCCCCTGGGAATGGCTGGGCGAGATGAGTCGATGATGGCCAGTTTCGTGGCGAGTCTTGGACTCTATCTGCTGTTGGCTTGGTTGGTGTCTGATAAGCGCAAAATGCTGTTTATCTCGCTGATTGCTACGGCATGTATCTTATTAACCACCATTTTAGCCGATTGGGTGCTTTTCCATGAACAGATAGTGACGGCGTTAAATGCGGGCTTCCTGGCCGTTGCCGGGGTGCAGATAGGCTTGGCGATCACTGTGGTACTGTTTGTTACGGTCGCTTTCTCTCTGTTTAACAAGCACAAATCTGATGTACATGACTCGGGTTTCAGCCCTGAACGGAATAAGAGCCTGGCCGATGAGGCGCTAACTCAAAGTTAGCCATCAGATAAGGGTTTTACCAATTTGGCCATACTTGTATCAGAAATAGCAAGCGCCGCCAGATAGCGACGCTTGCTTGTGGTAGAGCCTTATTAAAAACTTGGGGCGTGATTAATTTATGCTTGACATCTGCTGCTCAAGCCCGGTGTCATTTTGCCAAACTTGGAATTGTGGAGCCCTAGTATCATAAAACCACAGCACGGCAATCAACTTATCCTGATGATTCGCCACCTTAATTTTGGTGGTGAGTTTTCCCTCATCGAGTGGACCGCGGAATTGGCAGGAATTGTAATATTTTTATGATTTTATGATTTTATGATTTTATGTTTTGTTTGTTATTTCAGATCGCAATTTGTGATTCAACTCCGTACTTATCCTGAATCCATTAATAATGAGTACATGGGTGATTATCAACCATGTTAAATGTAAGGAATTAGCTTGAAATTCATCGGGTGTTTTTTTACTCTTGCTTAGTGAAAAGATGACGATGCTCTACTAAGCTCTGTGAGTACTGCTATGCAGTTGCTTATCATCACGGGTCAAGGAGAGACGCATGTCAGCTAGTGTTCGTTCGCCACATCGATTTATCACCTATTTAGCGTTTGTTATCACACTCTTTTTTGTCTTAGCTGTGTCGGCTAGTGCTCATGGTGCCGATAAAAAAGTCATCAAGGCTCTGTATATTCCTCTTGCAGGCATACTTTCAATCTGGTGAAGTCGATATGGCCTATGTGATGAGCCCATTGGCGATGGATATGTTCAGCGAGAAATCGCATTTCAGATGGATAGGCTTGATGCACAGAGATGGAAACGCACTGGCGATAAATGATCTGCTCAATGAGCAGGTCAAGCTTGCCGCTGTGAGCCATGAAAGAAAGCCCGATGATAAGGTTGCCAAGGCATTGAAGCAAGTATTTGAGTCGACAGGCCGCGCAACCGAAATCGGTATGCCTCATCTTTTGGCGACTGTTACTATCGCTATCTTAAAGAGCACGGTCTCACCATGGGTTTAACGCCTAATTCAGGCTCAGATGTGCTGGCGATAGCCGTCGCGCCATCTAAATCACCAAGCTTCATAAAGAGTAAGAGCAATAGAGCCCAAGCTGCCGCTTTCGAACAATCCTTACCCTGGGCGGATGTGGTTGAGACGGGGGGGTGGGCATGTGGCCTGGTATTCAAAAGATGTGATGCCTTGGAAGCATGGTCATGTGGAATGCATCGCTCTGGCGACTGATGCTGCGATTAAAGGTAAGCGTCAGGCTGTTCATGAAGTGATGAATTATATTCATCAGGCGGGAGAGGACATCGAGTTTGCCGATGAGAATTTTAGTCGCCATGACTTAGCCGCAATGAGCCAGGCCCAATTGAACCGCTAGAGTGAGAGAACCGATGGAACATGAGTTCACACAAGCACCGATGAAAGAGGTAAACCGGCTAAGTTCTTTAAGCTTCAACCTGACTATCTGGTTCTTGATCTTATCCTTACTACCTCTAACTATCGTTGCCTGGTTTAGTTATCAGCAGGCCAAGCAGAGTCTGGTCGATGCCGCCGAAGAAGAGTTAACTCAGTCTTCGCTGCTGAGTGTGCAGTCCATCGAGAGCTGGTTTAATTATCGTATGATAGATCTTAATGTCGAAGCCGAATCTATCAATGCGGGGCTTATCTTGAGTTCGCTCACCGAGGGAAAAGAATCCAGCGGTAAACCTGTTAGCGAATATGTGACGAGTTACGACTGGACCCAACGTGTCGATGGCCTGCAGAACGATCTTATCGTATTAAGTCGTCAATATGATTATATCAGTGATATATTTTTGATCGATCTCGATGGAGACATTCTTTACTCGGTGATCAGTAATGATGCTAAAGGCAAAAATGTTTTTTCGGACAATTTAGTCGACTCGCAGTTTACTCAAAGTTTAACTGTGACTATGGACTCAGGTTTGGCTAACTTTTCGGGTCTGGAGAGGAGCCCATTGAGCCAAGGTCAAATCACCGGCTTTATCTCTGCCCCCGTTCTCGATGAGTTTGGTGATCCTATCGGAGTCTATGTTATCGAATTAAAGTTCGACAAAATATTTAATATGCTGCACTCGACCATATCAGATTCTAGTTCTTTAACGCATTACATTATTGGTTGTTAGACGTCAACTAGCTTGGCCTATAGGCGTCAATTAAGTTGGCCGCTTTTGCCGTTTATTTTCATGGCTTCTTTTCTTCGATAACTCTCTCCTTCAAGTTGATAAATCTCTGCGTGATGCACCAGTCGATCAATCACGGCTACTGTCATCATATTGTCTCCAAATATACTGTCCCACTCACTAAACACCTGGTTCGTTGTGATCACTAGGCTGTTGCGCTCATAACGATGTGCAATGAGCTCAAATAGAACCTGACTTTCACTATCACTCTTTTTGACATAACCGATGTCGTCCAAAATGAGTAGCTCATATTTATCGAGTTTTTTAAGTGCATCTTCCAGACCTAAACCTTCTCGGGCTTTCTGCAAGTGCTGCACCATCGCCGTGCCTGTCGTGAATTTCACACGAACAGATTGCTCAATAAGCGCATAACCCAGCGCGGCTGCTATGTGAGTTTTACCTAGGCCGCTCGCACCGAATAATAAAATATTATGCCCTTGTCTCAACCAGCTCAACTCACTGGCCTTACGTTTAACTTGAACTGCGCTAATGCCCACCACTTCACTGAAATCGTATTGAGACAACTGTTTCCCTATCGGTAACTGGCTTTCTTTGAGTAAGCGTTTTAGGCGTACTTCCTGTCGATGTGTCGCCTCTATTTCACATAATTGAGCGAGAAATAGCTCGGGTTCCCACGGCTCCTTCACCGCCTTTAGGGATAAGAGCATCCCTGATTTGCGATGCTTTAAAAGCATTACGTTTCTTAGCCAATGCATGGATAACATGATGATAATCTATTGAGCGACCACGAGTTGCGCCTTGAGTATGCATTCGCGCTAAGGTTAATGTGAGTTCATGCCCATAGAAAAGCACTACACGGTCATCAAAAATATGTGCCAGTAATGTCACACCAATGAGTCGTGATGGCACCGAATATGTCACACGCTTAATTGAAATCGTGCTGCTGGATGTCACTTTGACGTATTGCTCACTAAAGTCATGAGTTCGACGAGCGGGTAAGGAGGACAAGTAGGCGCACTCCTCTAGATAACGGGTATGACATTGATGAAGTTTCGGTATTGCTTTAAATCAGTGAAATCACGACTGTCGCGTAATAACAGTTGTTGCTCTATCTTACGCTTTAGATGGCCATTAGGGCCCTCAATTGCGCCATTTTCATGGGCGACACCTTTGTTGTTTCGAGTGGCTTTTACCCCGTAATGTGTGCATAACTTGGTGTAGCGTTCTGTCAGAACTTCAGCTTCGGTGTGGTTTTTAAATGCAGCGCTTAAGCTGTCTGTACGGTGGGTGAACTAGCCCTACGTGATGCGCTTGATATGTAGTGGTCAAGTAAAACTGGACAGCTCTCAGTGTTCTATCCAGCTAGTCTAGCTTCTGATTCAACAGGAGTTAGATAGCCATTGTAGCTGTGAGGTCTTCGTTTGTTGTAATATCCCATCAGGAATTCGCCTATATCTGTCTTAGCTTCATCCAGCGAGCCATATCCTTGTTCTGGTACCCATTCGCTCTTTAGGCTTCTAAATACTCGTTCCATTGGCGCATTGTCCCAGCAATTACCACGCCTACTCATGCTTTGTTTGAGCTGATATCGCCAAATCAGTTGCCGGTATTTTGAGGCAGTATATTGGCACCCTTGATCTGAGTGAAACATCACACCTTTAGGGTTTCCTCTTATCAGATAAGCCATGGTGAGAGCTTTAGCTACTAGCTCAGTATTAGGAGAGTCAGACATCGACCAGCCAACAACACGACGGGAAAACAAGTCGATAACAACGGCCAAATAGACCCAGCAAGTACCAGCCCAGATAAAAGTGATGTCACCACACCAAACTTGATTTGGCTCCGTCACCGCAAATTCACGAGATAAATGATTGGGGATATCAACATGCTCTTTAGGGGCCGCTTTATACTTATGTTGACCTGGTTGACGGCTTTCAACACCAGCATCTTTCATCAGACTCGCGGCCTTATATCGACCTACCTTTTCACCCTTTTTCGTCAGCTTTGCAGCAATGGCTCTTGCTCCTGCTGAGCCTCTCGGATCCTGATGAAATTCTTTGACCATATCTAATTGTCTCGCCTTATCTAAATCTATCGGCTTATCTTTAACGTTCAGCCAGTAGTAATAGCGGCTTCTTTCAAGGGTGAAAATATCACAAAGTGATACCATGCTATGCAGCTCCCTTAAGCCATCAACTATTTCAAAAGATTGATGGAGTCCGACATTAAGAGAGCGGTAGCCTTTTTTAATATTGTATTATGCTCTTCTAACTGTTTGACTTTATTTTCTAATTCTTTAATCCTCTGCTGCTCTAAGGTTAATGCCGAGCCTCTTGGTGTTTGCCCCTGACGCTCCTCTTTCAGCTGTTTGACCCACTTCCTAACAGCGCTATGGCTGACTCCTAATGATTGAGCCGCTTCTGCAACCGAATAATCTTTGTCCAATACCAACTGAGATGCTTCAAGTCTGAACTCTCGTGGATAGGCATTTCTTCTTTTCATATTTACACCTTATTTAAGTGGTTATTTAAACACACAAAAAGGTGTCCAGATCTATTAGGCCACATCAGCCTTCGTTGGGGGAAAGAGAAAAGGTAAACGCCTGTGTTAATTGCTGTTGAAAGCAAAGTGAAACGCGCGGGATTTATCGCTATGCAGGCCGTCGACAGTGTTTGTCATGAAGCCGTTAACGATTTTGTTGCTAGGCACTTAAATGCACAGCAAGAAGTTCATACTGACGGACTAGCCGCTTTGAATATCATAGATAACACTCAACAGCATGAAGCTAGGGTTACACCGAGTGAGTTGGTCGATGAATGGTTGCCTTGGGTTCATATTGCAATAGGTAACTTAAAAGCCTTTTTACTCGGCACATTTCATGGAGTTTCGGGAAAATACCTTCAAGAATACCTTAGTGAGTTCTGTTATCGGTTTAACCGAAGAAAAATGGAAAAAGAAATCCCTAATAGGCGGTTAAATCTGGCAATAATTCATGCGCCGGTACATTCGTACTGAGTGAGGTACATAAGCATGTTTTTTAATCTTCTATTCAAAGACTATCTGTTTTTACACATGAAAAATGGGCCTTAGTTGCCTAAGACCCGCTTGTTTTATGTGCGAACGACAAAAATCGCTTTCAGTAGCGACTCAATGCTATTTAAGCGTGACCTTTAGCGTCACATCTTCGCTGCTAGGCATGCTCTGCACCGAGACATAGTACCAACCACTCTTTGGCTGGTTCACAGTCACACTCTCTATGGTTCCTGGGTTAGCTGATGCGCCAGTATTGCTGCTCGCATCGGGCCAGTTCTCACCAACATATAACTCCAGCTCTCCAACACCATGACCCGTCTCGGCCGTTAAGCTCTGAGTACCGGCAGGCACATTGATATAGAAATATGAGCGACCATTTTTGACACAGATAGGGACACCGTCACCGATGCTACCATAATCTTGAACAGATTCAGTCGCGCACGTATCGGCTAATGCACTAGGCAGCTCTGGCTCAACGGGCGGCTCGACCGGCGTGGAACCCGAGTCAATTAAACTCACCTTCACTGTGACACCTGAATAGCGAGTGCCGGTGTCGATGGCAATATAACGCCAGCCACGATTAGCTACCACATGCAGGCTCTCGCTGTTACCGCTTAGCTCAGACTTAGATTGCGCATTAGTCGATGATGCCCAGGTATCGGCATTGAAGTAGATGTTGGCATCTCCCTCACCGCCTTGTGTGGTGATGTAAAGATCTGTGTTATCCGTATCCACATAGACATAGAAACTGCCTTTGCCACCGCTGATACACTCTTCATTTTCAAGGGTCAACTGGCCAGAGGTGATCGTGGCGACGCCACAACTCTGCACAACACCATTGTTCGGATCGTGCGGATATACATCGGCATTATCACCCACACCATCGCCATCACTGTCCAGAGTTTCCGTCGCATCGTTAGGGAAGGCATCTAAGTTATCACCCACACCATCACCGTCACTGTCCAAAGTTTCCGTCGCATCGTTAGGGAAGGCATCTAAGTTATCACCCACACCATCGCCGTCCGTATCGACAGATTCAGTTGCATCATTGGGGAAAGCGTCTTGTGAATCTATGACGCCGTCACCATCTGTGTCCACAGGTGTAGAACCGCCACCGACGAGTTCCTCTGTGATTTCATAGTCATTACTGACACCTTCTTCAGTCATCACAGCCACACCTAAACACTGGCCGCTAGTATTGGTTATTGCCGCACGGCGGTGACCAAACCACTTCCAGGTGGTCGCACTGTCATAGGTTTCACCGTTAGCCAAGGTCGTGAAGCCGAAGCTGTCGCTTAGCTCACCGGTTTCATTGTCTACACGATAGACACGAACAGGTGTGCTGCTGTTATTGGTAAAGGAGAAATCAGCCTCGAACGGACCCGTTAGATGCTTATTCATCAGATCACAACTGCCTATGGTATTGGCCGCAGGAATCACCTCAGGCGCCGCCACATTGGCAATGGTAGCCGCGTCGATAATGAAATCGGCAGTTGCATTGTTTAACACACCCACACTTAAACAGTTCAAGCGGGCATCGGTTAGCATGATGCGACGATCGCCAAACCAGATATCGGATGTGTAGCTCTCACCTTTATTGAGCGTGCCGTAACCAAAACCAAACCCAGTTGCCGCACTGGCATACTTAGGCTTGCCCGTCAGGCTATCGACCCTGAACAGACGAATTGGATAATCTGTGGTGTTAGTGATGGTAAAGGCGTGGGACTGATCCTTGATAAGGTGAGGTCTGGCTAACTCACAGCTACCCAACATATCTTGCTCTGGAATCGCCTCAGGCACCACATCCTTGACTAAGTCGGCATCGATAGTGAAATTGTTCTGAACCGGTTCCATCATGGCAACCCCTAAACAGTTCATGGCATTATCGGTCAACATCAAGCGATCGCCTTCGCTCCAGCTAGCAGCTGTGTAACTTTCACCTCGATTTAATGTCTTGTAGTTCTTGGCAAAGTTAGCAGTGCCCTTGTTGTTATCTACCCAAAACAGAGACACTGGGGTATCTGTGGTATTGGTGATCGTATATTCGGTCTTATTCGCGTCCACCTTACGCACGTATTGCTGAGCCAAGGCGCAACTACCTATGGTATCCGCTGCCGGAATCGCCGCCGTGGCAGGTGCTAGAGTTTCGGAATTTGCTAACACGAAGGCTTCGAAGCCAGCCTCTGTGCGCTCCGCAACTCCTTTTAGTACTGCTATATAGGCGGCATTATCACCGGCCTGTAGTGCAGCTGCGATAGAGGCAACTTCGTCCGGATGCTGCTCACCTAGGTAGCGCATGGCAAAATAGCCCCATTGATACAAGTCATCATACTCGTAGGACATAAACAGCACGTTATACAGAGGCGGAATCGTTTCGCCCTTCAAGGCATTGAGTGTACGGGTATGCTCGGCGCCGTTGGCCATATATTCGGCCATTCCCTCAGACCAGGAAACGTTATAATCGAATGAGCCATATGATCCGGCCTTGATGTAGCGGCCATCGAGGTAGTGAACAAATTCATGTCTTAAGTTATAGATCTGATCGATATACTGACAAGAGGTTCCCACCCAAGAATCCGGACACTGCATGGCGATAAAGCGCGCCTGATTACCGACATTTTTCGGTGTTCCTTCGAGGTACATACCACCGTTATTGGTGCTAATGCCGAAAAACTCAGGGGCATACTTCTCATAATCTTCGGGGCTGGCGAACGCCACCACTTCGATGACATCGTTTTGATCATCTGTGACAGGCACGCCGCCGGTATTGAAGAAGTTATGGAACTCAGTCTCTTGCAACGCAATATCGGCGCAAGACTGGGCTAAAGTTTCCTGGCTAATACTGCTTTGGGCGCGGATAACCACCTTATCGGTACACTGATGGCGTACAGTTAAGATATCTTCCTCTTTGGGTGGCACCAGACAGATACCAAACAAGGGATCACTGGCCTCACACTGACGACCGGCTGACTTTAAGTAATTCTTGGTCACTATGCCCTCAGTGGTTTCAACCGAGATAACCTGGGTCACCTTGCCGTGTACCTCTAAGACGGTGCTATCGAAACGCGCCTTGGCTTCATCGGTGGCTATGCTGGATATTTTACCCATAGCAATAAAAGTGTGAGGCAAAATCCATTTTCTATCGGCTTCATTAGGCCATTGCATATCCAGAGAGGTTTCACCTAGAAAGGCGAAGGAACGCATCACAGAAAGAATATCCAGCATATTATTGTTGTAAGCAGATTTGACCGATGCATCACCATAGACAGCAGCAGAATCCAGAGCACCTAAAAGTGCCATGGTCGCATTACCAGCATTGCCAGCACCAAATGGAGTGGTCTGAGTAGAGTGGTATTGAATCGTCGCTAACAGATGTGGCAGTTGGTCTTTAAAATAGGTCGCGCCAGCATCACGCTCAAAGTTATTCAGTGCCTTGGCATAACCTTCCTGGATAACGCCGCCATCAGTGCTCAAAAAGCCGGTCATACTCGCGACGGCTTGTAGTGCAATGCTCAGCTTAGCCGCCTCTGCATCAGATATAGCTGGTGCGTAATATTTATATGACCCCAAGAAGTAGAGCAGTTGATTAAGATCCGGGTCGGTCAGATCGTCAGTGCTTGCAAGGTGGTGAATCGCATCACTCACATGGTCAATTGGGTCTTCCAATGCGCTGGCGATGCCTTCAAAATCGCTGTAGCTTGCGGCTAATATGCTAGCAATAACGCTGGCATATTGTGATTTTGATGTGATACTCGGCGCTGGAATATCGACGACAATATGTGTATCAAAAACGATATAGTCACCCATAGGAGGAGGAATTATACCGCCTGTCACCGTCACTTGCAGTGTCGTTTCTTGTATATTGCCGTTAATCCTAAAATAACGAGAACCGGCGCGGGAAACAAAGGATATGGACTCGTTGTTAGTCCCACGGATTGCACTACTTAACTCAACATTTCCACTCCAACTATCACCCTCATAGAGGAAAATATCAGCGTCACTACCATTGAATGTTCCATTGGATGTAGTGATGGTGACGTCACTGTTTTCATAGGGCACATTCACATATAAATAGTGACCATAATCGGTAATACAGTGAGTCTGATTCGCCAACACTTCGCCTTGTCGATCTAAGGTCTTAGTACCACACATGTCTACGGCTTGAACCGAACTAGAATAGAGTGCACCTAGGTTAAGTGTAAGTAAGATAGCGCTAGCCAGAACAGACTTTTTGGAAGATATACTATTTTTTGATTTTATTATATTTTTCATCTGGTTTACCTCATGTAACGACGTCTGCTTATTGCTAGACATACAAGTCATCTACGTTAAAAGACACTTTAGTTCTACGATACAAGCCGTAGATATTCCTTTAACTGCACACATTAAAGTGGCAGGTGTCTTTAATAATCCATCTCAATTTGTTGTTTTTTCTTCTGCGCCTACGAAGTAGCAATTTTGTTAATGGGATGTATCTTCATTACTTCTACTGTATATTGCATGCACAATCAAGGGTGAATGAATTTTACTCATGTTAATGCCTGAAGAAGATTTGGATAAGAATAGAAGAACAAAGAAAATAAGACTTGTTAATCAAACGCATAAGCAATGGAATGGATTTTTTATAACAAAAATTAATTATCTGACTAAATACTCAGTACCTATGAAAGTTCGGTTTGACTCTATTCGGGCCTAAGTTTCAGTCTGCATTTATGCCTCTGGACTATAATTACTACTAACGTCATATCAGCTTCGAGAGGTAACACCATGACTATTTCTACCCGGTTAAATGAGTATCTACAGGATAATGAAGTGAACTATGAGCTTGTGTCTCATCCCCATAGTTTTAATTCTCTGAGCTCGGCCATAGCGGCCCAGGTATCACCCTCTCAGCTGGCAAAGGCGGTGCTCTTAGAAGATCATGAAGGACGTAAGATGATGGCTGTGTTGCCCGCTAACCATAAAATCAGCCTAGGGGCACTGGGTGACAAACTCAATCGGGACCTACACCTGATGAAGGAACGGGCTGTTTATAAGATGTTTAATGACTGTGAGAATGGGGCTATTCCCCCCTTAGGAGGCGCCTACAACTTAGAAGCGGTTTATGATGATCTGTTAGTCGATGCCCAAGAAGTCTATTTTGAGGCCGGAGACCATAGCAGCTTAGTGCGCATAAGCCGAAAAGATTTCGTTAAACTGATCAAAGATGCCAAACACTTAAGATTTAGCCATCAAAATATACACTAGGCTTGAGCCTGACTCTTCTACACAAATATTGAAAAAATTGAATTTTATTGAATCACCAGGATCTAATCATAAAATTCAATAACTTAAAGTCTTTAACAATGTCAATTTTCAATGCAGAAGAATGGGCTAAATCTCACTTTCAACATGCTAAATTAGGTGATTTCGCCGTGCTGATAGGTTAGTCAGTACCGCAGCCAATATGGCTCGTAGCAGCGGTAAGTCTATCGCGCTATTCAGTCTGTGATAGAGAGGCCGATATATTAAGTTATATCCAAGATAAACAAAAGCATAACGAACGGTTTGTCATCAGAGCAAAGCATTCCAGAATCATTGAAAACTCAGACGAAAAACCGTTTGAATATCTTGAGGCGCAGCCCATCTTAGGAACGTATAGCATCGATGTTGCTCAAAAGTGAATTAAAACAAATACATGCCTCTGCATATGAGTCAGTTTCAGTCTATTCTTATTGTATAAATCACGACTAGAAGTGAGATTGACGATGAAAACGCCTGAAGCTAGTTTTTTTGAATGGCAACGCCAGTTTGGTTCTGAAATTGATTGTTTAAACCACCTTCCCTTAGCGAAGTGGTTTTGGGCCATCTACTTTCTCTGCTCAGATAAAGGCAGCATTTCAGCATTGAGGCTCAGTAAACTCATTGAGGTTAATTGGCGAACGGCACGCTTAATATTGAGCAAGTTGAGAACGGCAATGGGTCATAGAGACAGTCTATATAGGCTTTCAGGTCTCATTGAAATTGATGATGCCTTCGTTGGGGGAAAGAGAAAAGGTAAACGCGGACGTGGAGCTGCAGGGAAAACGCCTGTGTTAATTGCTGTTAAAAGCAAAGTGAAACGCGCGGGATTTATCGCTATGCAGGCCGTCGACAGTGTTTGTCATGAAGCCGTTAACGATTTTGTTGCTGGGCACTTAAATGCACAGCAAGAAGTTCATACTGACGGACTAGCCGCTTTGAATATCATAGATAACACTCAACAGCATGAAGCTAGGGTTACACCGAGTGAGTTGGTCGATGAATGGTTGCCTTGGGTTCATATTGCAATAGGTAACTTAAAAGCCTTTTTACTCGGCACATTTCATGGAGTTTCGGGAAAATACCTTCACGAATACCTTAGTGAGTTCTGTTATCGGTTTAACCGAAGAAAAATGGAAAAAGAAATCCCTAATAGGCGGTTAAATCTGGCAATAATTCATGCGCCTGTACATTCGTACTGAGTGAGGTACATAAGCATGATTTATAATGATCTTGCCGTGGCTTAATGCTAAAGAAGGCGTGAAATCAGTCAATGTGATTTACGCCCAAGAGAAAGCATCAGCCACGGTTACCGAGCCATTACGCTGGATACTATTAACCACAGAACCCATAGAGACTTTAAAACAAGCCCTGCATGTTATTGATATTTATGCTGCCAGATGGCGAGTAGAAGATTTCCATAAAGCCTGGAAAACAGGCGCTGGTGCTGAGCGGCAGCGAATGACGGAGCCGCAAAATTTAGAACGGGCCGTTTCCATTTTGGCCTTTATTGGTGTGAGATTACTGCAACTGCGAGAAGTCATGACCTTAGCCCTCTACCTCAGAAAGAAAGGGCTTAGCGATGAAGCAACAAGCATAGAAAATCAGTGTTGTGACAGGGTATTAGAAACAGATGAATGGATGGTATTGCTGCAACATTACAAAATTAAAGGTCATGACGGAAAAACAGCTCCGGATATGAAATGGGCTTACAAATCATTAGCTAAGCTAGGTGGTTTTACTGACAGCAAAAGAACAGGAATGGCGAGTTGGGGGACTATTTGGGAAGGCTGGGACACATTGCAGGCACAAGTTTCAGGCTATCGTTTAGCTAAAGAAATGTTGGCTGCAGGTAAGGCGCTATGAGATGTGACTAAGAGACAGGGCTTGAGCAGTTAATTTAACTCGTAAAATGCTGAGGTAATACAATAAGTGCAACAGATTAAGGTTGAAAAGTGAGAGAGCTGAAGGCAGAATTTTAGTTCTCACACACAAATTCAGAGTCGGTCATGAACAAACAGTACCATCAGCTCACTCAGGAACTACGATACCAAATATCTGCCTCCCGTAAAACAGGTATGACACTTCGTCAGATCGCCGAGGAAGTCGGGGTACATTTTAGTACCGTATGCCGTGAGTTAAAGCGAAATATCACCAGCCTAAACTATGACCCGAAAATGGCACATACGTTAAGCTGTAAGCGTAAAAGGATGTCGAAAAAGCCTGTAAACGCCAGCCAAGTACTGACGAGATCATTCGAAAATGCATGGTGCTTAACTGGTCTCCTGGGGCGATCTGTGACCGCATGCCAATAGAATTCGCCCCAAGTGAATGCTTGAGTCATACAACCATTTATCGGCGTGTTGAAGAGAATAAGCAGCAAGGTGGCACTTTATATAAGCAGCTACCTCGCTATGGTAAAACACGTTGGAAAGGTGGAAAAAGGAAGCGTAATGCGGGTGTCAGCTTGATCCCAGACCGAGTAGATATCAGTGAACGCCCGAAAATTGTAGCAGCAAGAGAACGAATAGGTGACTGGGAAGGCGATACCGTTCATGGGCAAGTCCATACTGCATTGACAATAACCTTGGATAATGGCGGTGAGTTTGCAGGCCATATGAAGGTTCATGAAGCGACGGGAGCGAAGGTTTATTTTGCCAAACCTTATGCGAGTTGGCAGCGAGGAACGAATGAAAATACTAACGGTCGGATTCGGCGGTTTTGGCCTAAGAAATTCGACATGGCTAGGCTGACGGAGGAGGAAATCGAGAACAGGATATTGCAACTAAATTTAACGCCAAGAAAGATATTAGGCGGGCTAACACCCCTCGAGGTCTTTACTGGTAAGCGTGTTGCACTTAGCGCAGAAGATATCGACAGTGCGTGTGGGGCCTTTCTTATTGGGTTTTGCCATGTTTTTTGACTTACTATTGATAATGTTAATGTTATAAGTGGCTATTCTAATCGAGTAAAGCATGAACACAAAATATGCACTGAGGTGTTCAAACATACCAAGAAGGGGCTTGGTAATATGTCGCCGGATTATAAGGCGGCTACCGCTAGTGAACGGGCGTGTGTTATGGCGGCGACGAAGAAGGGTAAACCGTGCACTCATTCAGGATCCCAAATCGAGTGATTGGGATCGCTGGATTAGTCACAAATCAGATTATATTTAGACGGTCTTAAATTGATCTACCATGCTTTTTAAACCTAAAGACAGCTGACTCAGTTCGATACAGGCTTGCGCCGTCTGGCCTGCTCCGGTTGCTGCCTCCGATGAGGAGACGTTGATGGCTTCTACGCTGCGGCTTAGATCTTCGGTTACCGAATTTTGCTCACTACAGGCGCTGGCGATCTGGATGTTCATCGTTGCGATTTGAGTGACGGCCTGCTTTATCTCGGATATCTTCTCGCCCGTAGATCGGGTTTGTGCTACGCAGCTTCGGATCATTTCGCAGCTCTGCTTAGTGGCAGCACCAGCCTCAATGGCGCGGAGTTGCAGTTTCTCGATTATCTCTACAATTTGACGGGTCGAATCTTGGGTTCTTCCTGCTAGTGTGCGGACTTCATCGGCGACCACAGCAAAGCCACGACCCTGTTCACCGGCGCGCGCCGCTTCGATGGCTGCGTTTAGGGCCAGCAAGTTGGTTTGCTCGGCAATACCGCCGATAACGTCGACCACCATGGAGATACTCGCGGAGTCTTTCTCTAGCTGGGCTACCATTTCACCGGCATTTTCGATGACCTCTGAAACCTGTTGGATCTCGATGATGTTCTGTTGAACCTCTTGATTACCTTGATCGGCATGTTCGGTCGCCGAGTTAGCCGAAGATGATGCCTCTTCGGTATTCATGGCGACTTCATTGACGGTCGCTTGCATCTGCTGCATCGCAGTGGCCACCATAGTGATCTCATTTTGTTGCTGCACCATACCCTGAGATGACTGCTCAGAGATGGCGCTCACCTCTTCGATTGAGGAGCTAAGTTGAACCACGGCGCCGCTTATCTCATCGACAATCTCTCGCAGGTTTCTCTGCATGCTGATACAGGAGTCGGCCAGCCGTCCAAACTCGTCATTGCCTATCTGGTCGCGATTTATCTGATAGATCAGATTACCGGCGGCGATCGCTTCGGCCATCGCCATCACTTCACGCAATGGGTTACGAATTTGTCGTCCGAGAAAGAGAGTCATCATTGCCATTAAAGCAAATAGCGCCACAACACCGGCATAGGTCTGCATGATTGCGGTGCTGACACTTTCTAGTGTACTAGTACGGTCATTTTCCGTGAGCGCTAGATTGATATTTGTCAGCTGGGTTAAGGCATCTTGCATCTTATTAAACTGCTTATATGAGCTTAGCAGGTACGTGTTAGCGCCTGCCAGATCATTTTGCAGCACTATATCATTGAAACCGCTCTGGGCACTGAGGTAGTTCTGCCAGTGTTGTCTAGCAAGTATTAAAGCCTGCTGCTGCTGATCATCTGTCTGAATGCTCTTTTCATAGGTGTTGAGCATGTCGGTGACATCATCAATCATATTGTCGGTTGTCTGCATCCAGCTCTTCATCTCTGGGTCGCCAATACTGGGCAGGAAGGAGAACTGGTCCCGGCGAATGAAGATGGTGACAAATTTGATTTTCTCGACCAGTAACACATTAGGTAGTACTTCGTCAGTCAGTGTCAGGATATTATCGCGTGTGTTGTTCAGTCCCGATATAAACAGCATGCTGAGGGCTATGACTGCTATGGCGATACTGCTAAAGGCCAGGGCGATTTTGTTATTAATCGATAAGTTTTTGATATTTATCATAATCGGAGTTCCTTATTCCTTTGGTGATAAAAAAAGCCTTCGATAGGGCGAAGGCCGGGTCATAAGATGTCCATTTAATACATCGAGATGAGAACGTGCTGACCCTTAAACCGAAAGAGGAGCAATAAAATATGGGGGGAGCTTATTGCCTACCTCCTTCGTGCTTGCGCTTAGAAGTAATAAGCCATGCTGATGTTAAAACGCTTGTCCCAATCACCGCCCATTTCAGGCAGACCGATATGGTCGTTGTTCGCCGTTGAGAAGGTCATATTCTTACCCATGATGAAATCGATTTGGGTGTAAGTAGGGCCTGCAGAAATAGCAGCACCTAACACGTTTTGCATACTGTCATCATAGCTTTCGTCGGCAACATCTGGTGTCATTAAGCCGAAGTCATTGTAGAACTTTACACTACCCCAATCGGTTGGAATCGTTTTTGCCAGATTGATACTGTATACCTGTGCCTTAGAGGCTATTTCATACTGCCAGCTGACCACAGCGATGGCGATCTTGTTGTCATCCGCGCTATCTGCCGCATTATATTCATACTGCATGGCTTGAAGTTGCAGGTTCCAGCCATGGAATTTGCTGTCAATGCTAGCGGCAACGGCATATCTATCGCCATTGTTACCGGTTTTAGCGTTATAGATTTGACCCACTTCAACCGAGGCACCAAAAGTGGTTGAGCCGCCCTGGTGTTCCATGGTGTAAGTTTGGCGCAGGTTAAGCTGGTTTGTTTCTTCGTTGTTATACTCGGTACCGTTGATCGTGCCGGTATACAGGTCAGCTGCGTACTGTTTGTTTTCGCTTGGTCCATATTCTGCACTCTTATAGAAAGCCATATCTGTGTGCCAACCGTTTTTCTCGAAGGTGGCTTTTACACCAATATCATAGTCGTCTTCAAAACCAAGGTAGTAGGGAAGGCCGAACCAATAGCTGTTAGAGATATATCCCAGGTTGCCAAATGGTACTTGGTTAATACCGAACTGAAGTTCCCAATCAGGATTGAAATCGTAGAAACCGTAACCATATTTGATATAGTTAGTGTCGGCAGTGAAACGGTAATCCGACTTTAGTCCCCAGTTACCATGCTTACCGTCAAATTTTAGTGACGCCATGTTAAATGTCATGTCACCACCTTTATCTTTTGAACTCTCGCTGTACTCTTTATATGAATAGTTAATACGCACTCCACCGTGGATACTCATGCCATCTTCATCAGCGGCTGCAATGGTGTTGAAACTACTTAATGCAAGAGCGCTTGCAATAAGATAGATATAAAATGTTTTGTTGTTTTTCATCATCATTATATTCCAATAATATTTAAAGTTTTTAGTACTTAGTTTGTACTTATGTGTGAAATGGTTTTCACTTATATGTAAATTAGTGTTTCGTATTAAATTTAGGCAAGTCATCTTCACCCATTAAGTTACAGGTTATTTTAAATTCATAGGTTATGTATATGTTCACCATGGTTATAACCTGCGCAGGCATGCTCTCCTAATTAATTATGTTCCTCATTGGTATGCTTATTGTAGGCTAAACATTTAGGTTTATAGGCTTGGGTTAAAGTGTATATCTCCGTTAGATAAGTTATTGAGCTCCGTACTTTATCTTTGCCTATTGAATAAGTACGGAAATATTTTAACCCCATAAATAATAATCTAACTGTATTATTTAACTGGCACGGTGAAATCAACTGAACTGGTTGTTTCTAATGTTAATCCTTTTGTTTCTGGCGCCATGAATACAGACACAACTAATCCGAGCAGCGATATGGCTGCACCGACAAGCAATGTCGATGATATGCCATAGGTAGCCATAAAGACGGGCAGAGCATAAGTCGAGATTATGGTACCGATTCGGCTAAAGGACATCACAGCGCCTATGGCTGACGCTCTTATCTCTGTAGGAAACAGCTCATTCGGATAGAGCCACTGCAAGATCCCTGGGCCACCGGAGAAGAAGGCATAAACTGCAAAAGCCGCTACAATCAGCCAGATACTTGGATCTGGCACTATACCAAGCAGTGCCAAGGAGGCGGTCATAATACCGAAACTGCCAATTAACAGTGGTCTGCGACCGATAGAGTTCAGCCAGTACATAGCAGGAATGCAACCGGCCATAAAGAATATACTAATAACGATATTGCCCAGAGCTGCATCTCGCCCCTCAGTAAATCCAAGTAGTTCGATTATTTGAGGTCCAAATGTATAAATGGCGAACATGGGAATAACCTGACAGCTCCATATAGTGCCGATGAATATAATTCTTTTTAAATATGCCGGCTCGAATAATTTACTATATTTAGTCTCTTCTGCCTCTTCGAAATTAATTTCGACATCTTTGCCAAAAAACTTATGCATTATTTCACGGCACTCTTCGACACGGCCTTTTTTAAGTAACCATCTTGGAGACTCTGGCAGGTTAAAACGTCCGAATAGAATAACTAGACATGGAATAATTGCGCTACCAAACATCCATCTCCAGCCATCTTGAACATCGTAGAGAAGGTAGCCAACTAAATTGGCTGCAGTAGCACCAACGTACCACATGGCAGCGATGAAGCCCATTGTGAATGCCCGCTTCTTAGTCGGAGAAAACTCGGCAACCATAGAGGTAGCGATGGGGTAATCGGCACCTATGACGATGCCGATTAAAAATCGTAAAATGACTAACTCTATGGGTGAAGAGATAAACATGGTTGCAAATGAAAGTACGCCAATGGCAATGATATCTATCATAAACATTTTTTTACGACCGACAATATCTGCTATATAGCCAAACAGTGCGGTTCCAATAAATAGACCGACCAGTGTCGCCGCACCAACTAATCCTATCCATTGTGAATCTAAGCCTAATTCTGGTGTAAGTTGTTGCAGTGCGAGTCCAATAATAACTAATACATAGCCATCTAAAAATGGACCACCGCTTCCCCAAAGCATTATTTTTCTATGGATTGGAGTAAACTCCATATCATCGAAGTTTTTCTTTGACTTCATACTAATAACCACCAACTTTATTTGTTCTGTTAAGAATATTCGCGACTGTCATCGTTGCTAAATATTACAGGTGCGTATAAAAATCAATATTCAACTGATTTTTGTATTTATTATCGGCTCAGATGATGCCACGCTGAATTTTACAATATATACATTTTAAGAACAGTGATGTAACCAATGATTCTTCTTACTTTTTAACTTTTAAATTCATATTGGATATTTTTTTACGATATTTTCATTTTACCTGTATAACTTTTAAACTATGTAGTTAGGTTATTTATAACAAAGACAATGGTGTTTTAAGTTTAAATTTAGATTTAGACAATATACAAAGCCTAGAACTCAGCAATAAGCGACACACGCTTACCTGTTAAATACTCATACGGGCTCAAATAGTCTAACGCTTTTCTGGGTCTCATGTTAATCAAAAATTCTGTCTGTTTGATCTCTACTTTTGATAATGAGCATATCGCCATTCCTTTCGGAAAAAATCGCCGCAGTAGTCCGTTAGTATTTTCATTCAAATCTCGCTGCCAACTTGCGTAAGGCTTAGCGCTGGATTCAAGTAATAAGTGCAACACCCTGTCCCATATAGACCTCAAATGGAGTGAGGCCACCTAATACTTTTCTTGGCGTGAAATTAAGTAGCAAGATCCTTCTTTCAATTTCATCATCTGTCAGTTTGCCCATGTCGAATTTTTTTGGCCAAAAACGCCTGATCCGACCATTGGTATTCTCATTGGTTCCTCGTTGCCAACTGGCATAAGGCTTGGCAAAGTACATATCTGCACCTATTGCCTTTGACACTCGAACGTGACCTGCAAATTCACCGCCATTATCTAACGTCACTGTCTTTACCGTGTGAACGGTTTTCAGCAGAGCAATCATTGCATCGCCAACTTCTTCTTTCGTTTTGCTAAATACACGTTTGGCTAGCGTAAAGCGGCTTGTGCGATCGACGAGTGTCACAAGGTGGGCACTCTGCCCGTGTACCGTGTCTCCTTCCCAATCACCTAATCGCGTCCGCGCATCCACAATATCAGGCCGCTCTGTAATATCGACTCGATCAGGAATTAGCCTAACTCCCGCTTTTTATTACGTTTCCCACCCTTCCACCGTGTTTTACCAAACCTGGGCAACTGACGGTACAGGTGACCACCTTGCAACCTATTCTCTTCAATACGTCGGTAGATCGTCGTATGGCTAAGCGTCTCTGTGACTTTACTTTCAACCGTCATTCGCAGACTAATAGTCTCTGGAGACCAGCCTAAAATGACGGAGCCACGGATGATGTCATCTGTGTGGCTATGACGTTTGTTCGCTTTTAAGGATGTTCGTTTCCGTATATCACTCAGCGGGTGAGCCTCAGCACCTGAGTATCCATTAGGGGGTGAATTTCTATTCAGCTCCCGACTAACAGTGCTGTAATGTACCCCGATCTCTTTGGCAATGCCTCTCAGTCCCATCCCTGTTTTACGAAGGGCTGAAATCTGGTATCGTGGCTCTTGAGTTAGCTGTCGGTACTGTTCGTTGAGTTTATTCATAACGGACTTAATTTTTGTGTGAGAGCTTAGATTGTGCCTTCAGCTGGCTCACTATTCAAATTTCAGCCTGTTGCACTTATTGTATTACTCCAGCTTCAGCTTTCATTCGTCCTGCTATTTGCTCAGGACTCAAGCCTAATAACAAAGATGTATTGATAGTCTTCTTATGCATCTCTGTACATTTCGAATGCTTGGCTGCTGAGCGGCGTTTTTCGTCTGCAAACCGGTGGGCGGTTTCAGTACCATATCGCTGCTTGAGACACCGTGCTAGCTCTTCAGCAATAGTCTTATTGCCTCGCTCAAGTTTTAGAGCCATCTTACGTGCACTAAATTCTAGTTTACTTAATGTTTCTATCTGGTATCTTTCTTTCAGTGTCAGTTGCTTATACTGGGTTGCCATTGTGCGGCCTTAGCTAATTGCGTGAGAACCTGAAGCTTATAAGCAACTGACTCTTCAAGCTATACCAAGTGTGTCGGTTATCCTTGGGATCTAAGAACATATTCAATGCATAAGTTTTGTTACTTTAAAATTAATCACTTCTATCGAGATAACACTATCTTGACTCTATAGTGATAGAGCCAAGAAATAGGAGGTATATAAACATTCAGTTTATATATGGTTACCCATAACGGTATTCGATGCCAAATGTTCCTCTTGGATATTCCCATTTCTCTAAAATGGTGTCACCACAAAGAAATTTACAGGTACCGCACTCCAGACAACCCGCAGAATCGAACCGGATAGACCCGTCTTCTTCAAGCTTATATAAACCGGCAGGGCAGGCGTTTACCAGCTTGCGATACTCGTTCATATTTGGATTATCTTTCAAAATAATATGTGGATGACCTTCATCTACGTAAAATTTATTGACGCCAAGTTTAACGTCTACATTGACTGTTTCGGTCATATTGAAGTGACTCCTTTGATGCCATCTTTAAGTAAGTTCATGTAACCCACCTCTTTACAATGTTTCATGATGGTCTTACGTAGTGGTTGTGATGCGCTGCCATCTACTGTGAACAGACTTTCCATTATGTCGGCAACCATTTTCGGATACTGATTGAAGATCCGTGGTGTTTCCATAAATGCAGGCAGCTTCTTATACAGTTTCAGATCTTTCATCAGGAAGCTGTCTTCCAAAAGAGTCTGATATAAAGATAAACCTTCAGCACTGAAATCACCTGCTGCGCGTGCCGCTAACACGGCTTTCGCTGCAGCTTCGCCAGAAGCGATGGCAAGATCCATTCCGCGAACGGTATAGCCGATGTTTAAGCAGAAACCCGCCGCATCTCCGGTGATCAGTACGCCATCATCGACCAGTTTTGGCACCATATTAAAGCCCGCTTCTGGTACCACATGACCCGAATACTCGAGTAACTTGCCGCCTTCGATTAGTGGCTTAATCATTGAGTGATTTTTGAAATCTTCCAGCATCTGAGGAACGGTTTTATCTGAACTGCCTATGTCGTGTAATCCGCAAACGATACCCAACGATATGCTGGTTTTATTGGTGTAGATAAAGCCGCCACCCATCAGACCATTTGATGGCGAGCCGGCGAATAACCATGCCGCACCTTCATTATCAGAGAGATTAAATCTGTCCTGAATGACTTCTTTCGGTAGTTCAATTAATTCTTTGACACCCACGGCCATCACGTCTGCGTTTACCTTAGGCTTTACCATGCCTAACTTTTCCGCCAGCACGGGATTAACCCCTTCGGCCAGAATAACTGACTTAGCCATCAGCTCATCACCGTCGGCTCGAACGCCTACGACTTTACCGTCTTTAGTAATGAGCTCATCGACACGAATACCGGTAATAAACTGGGCACCAACCTCTTCGGCTTTCCCCATCAACCATTGGTCAAAGTCACCTCTTAATACGGTATATGATTCTTGAACCGATGTTTGCGCCCGGCCATTATGGTAGTCTAGGGTGACGCCGGTATCATCGGTCAGGAAGGTGATTTTCTCTTTAGTGACTTTTCTTTCTAATGGGGCTTCTTTAGCAAAGCCGGGAATAATTTTCTCCAGGCTATGAGCATAGAGTCGGCCACCCGTCATATTTTTGCTACCAGCAAAATTACCGCGCTCAATAACGAGAACATCCGCTCCCTCTTTTGCTAACACATAAGCGGCAACGCATCCAGCAAGCCCTGCACCTACGATAATCGCGTCAAATGCTTCTTCTGACATACAAATTTACTCTTCACATAATTTGAGTTTTAACACCGGGCTTATTGGTGCCCGATGTTACGTGGGGAGATAAATACGACCCGATCTTCAATTAACCTTTAAAGGCGCTGATCAGTGCCGGTACAACCTTGTTCAGGTCGCCGACAATTCCGTAGTCTGCATATTGGAAGATTGGGGCATTCTTATCTTTGTTTACCGCAAGAATAGTCTTTGAACTCAATGCGCCTACCATGTGTTGGATCTGTCCAGAGATGCCCAGAGCCAGATATAGATCAGGTTTTAGCATGACTCCGGAAACACCGATGTAACGCTCGCGTTCCATCCACTTTTCTGTTTCTGCGATCGGGCGAGAACAACCCAGTTCTGCACCAAGTATCGCACCTAGTTCGGCAACCATCTGAAGATTTTCTTGCTTGCCGATACCGCTACCGATAGCAATGACGCGTTTTGCTTTACCCAGGTCTACGCTTTTGCCTTGCTTAGCGCGGCGCTCGATGCACTTGATCGAGGATTTAGGTTCGATGAATGAAACCGAAATCGCTTCACCGGTTTTCGAGCTGTCGGCTTGCGCGGCTTCGAATATGCCATTTCCTATAGTGACAAGCGCGATTGGCGATAGAATTTTTTCTTCACCGATAGCCAGGCCGCCGTAAACCATATGCTTGGCTGTTACACCATCACCATCAGCGACAGAGACTTCAGAGGCGTCGTTGATAACACCAGCTTTAAGTTGTACACCTAATTTTGCAGCCAGTGCTTTACCACGTTTGGTTGCACCTAACAGCATTAAGGTGTTGCTGTCGCCATTAGAGATAGCATGGGCCATAGTTTCTGCATAATCTTCAATGATCTTGCTGGTGTCTTTTTCACCCAGGTAATACACATGGGTTGCACCCAATGAGTATGCCTTGGTGATGTCATCTTCAGAACCCAGTACGAAAGCCGACACTTTTTCGCCTAGCTGAACACCGCCGGCGATAACTTCAGGTAAACGGGAAGCGATATCACTAAATACCCATACATTAGACAGTTTGCTCATCATTTTCCCCTTACTTAAGTGCTTTGCGCAGGTGTTCTGCAAATTCAGCGATTTGTGCTTCATCATCGCCGTGAATAATTATCTGCTTACGCTCGGTATGTTCTGGCGCAAGTACTGAAACCGATTCGACCAGGACCGGAATTTCAGCAAGCTCGATATCTTCGACACTTAATTTAGTGACCGGCTTTCTGGCGGCGGCCAAAATGGTCTTCATCGATGGGATAGAAGGTTCGTTGATGTCGGCTGAAACGGAGATAACAGCAGGTAAAGTGATCTCCAAAACTTCAACTTCATCGTCTAACGCTCTTTCAACAGTAATTTTACCGTCTTGGGCCGAAACAATTTTGCTGACGGCGTTGATTGTAGCGACTTCCAGTAACTCACCAAGCTGTAGACCCACTTGTTGTGCGTAGAGATCACCAGAACCATCACCACAAATAATCAGGTCGAAACCTGTTTTCTGTGCAGCCGCAGCTAGTACCCGAGCCGTTTGATGGGGTAGAGCCTGTTCAAATTTCTCGTCAACAACCACAGTCAGATCATCGGGTCCGCGAGAGAGGATGTCTTTACGTGCTTTGGGATTGTCCAAAGCCTTACCGCCAATGCTTAAGGCGGTGATCTTGCATTCACCTACGAGGGCTTTGATCTCTACCGCAGTTTCTATCGCATTGAGATCAAATTGACTGATCTTCGGCGCGGCTTTGCTCGTGTCAAGACTAGCGTCGGCTTTCACCGCGATATCTTGCTCTTCAGGAACTAATTTGTAACACGTAATAATTTTCATTATTTCTCCAGTTTAGATATTACATACTTCTAAATTTGATATATGGCTATATTCTCTATGAATTCACCTATACAACCATCAGATAATGTTTTGACGGTAAAACCGCTGCATACTTATTATTTGTTGCCAATCCGGTGTACCAATAACGTTATCTCTTGGTGTTGTAAATAATTCATTTATAGCGACTGTAATGTCTCTGTGGCCTATAGTTTAAAAGTATATTGTTTTATTAATGCACGTTGATTTAGTAGACTGTTCAATTATATGACTAGAATTATTATCGCTAATGTTAGACGGGTCACACTTATTAAGAGTGTCCTGTTAGTGTTTCTAACGTTAATATTAGTCGTTCTAATGCCCTGCATTGGCCTGGTGTTTTACCTCTTAAAATACAAGGTGTTTCAGCTGGTGAAATAATGATACATGCCTCTGCATATGAGTCAGTTTCAGTCTATTCTTATTGTATAAATCACGACTAGAAGTGAGATTGACGATGAAAACGCCTGAAGCTAGTTTTTTTGAATGGCAACGCCAGTTTGGTTCTGAAATTGATTGTTTAAACCACCTAAAGCACATCAGATGGCCTACTGGTTTTATTTGTCCTAGGTGCAGTTGTGAGCATAGTTATCAGCTCACTACTCGTGATGTCTATGAATGTAGTCAGTGTCATAAACAAACATCTGTCACCGCAGATACTGTATTCCATGGTAGCCGTATTCCCTTAGCGAAGTGGTTTTGGGCCATCTACTTTCTAGGCTCAGATAAAGGCAGCATTTCAGCATTGAGGCTCAGTAAACTCATTGAGGTTAATTGGCGAACGGCACGCTTAATATTGAGCAAGTTGAGAACGGCAATGGGTCATAGAGACAGTCTATATAGGCTTTCAGGTCTCATTGAAATTGATGATGCCTTCGTTGGGGGAAAGAGAAAAGGTAAACGCGGACGTGGAGCCGCAGGGAAAACACCTGTGTTAATTGCTGTTGAAAGCAAAGGGAAACGCGCGGGATTTATCGCTATGCAGGCCGTCGACAGTGTTTGTCATGAAGCCGTTAACGATTTTGTTGCTAGGCACTTAAATGCACAGCAAGAAGTTCATACTGACGGACTAGCCGCTTTGAATATCATAGATAACACTCAACAGCATGAAGCTAGGGTTACACCGAGTGAGTTGGTCGACGAATGGTTGCCTTGGGTTCATATTGCAATAGGTAACTTAAAAGCCTTTTTACTCGGCACATTTCATGGAGTTTCGGGAAAATACCTTCAAGAATACCTTAGTGAGTTCTGTTATCGGTTTAACCGAAGAAAAATGGAAAAAGAAATCCCTAATAGGCGGTTAAATCTGGCAATAATTCATGCGCCTGTACATTCGTACTGAGTGAGGTACATAAGCATGTAATGATGTTAGCCCTACTAATGATGTCTTTTTCAATGCTTTTATTGTATATGTTTAGCGTCCCTAATAGTAATATTAGTACGGCTAAAATTCTTTATTAGTAGAGCTAACTCGGCCATTAGAAATACTATTTACTAGGATGGTTTTTAGGTGTTATCGGTAGTTTTATGACACTGTTTTTAATTAGTTATTAAATCGATTTCGGTTTAATATATCTATTTTAAACAATATGTTGCACGTTTCTCATTCTTCTATTTTCTAGTGGTTAACTGCTGTATTATAGCTTTGTTATATCTCCTTTCAATCTCATTTGCACCCCCTGTTTTGTGATGGGAATAACACTATTTTACGAATGGTTTTTTCGTTTTTTTTCTATTTCAAATGATCGTGATAACGATCACTGAATAAGATGTTCAGGGCATGCATTATTCTTTCGTCAATCAAGGAGTATTAATTAATAAATCATCGTTATTCATTATTTATTATTTATTATTCGTTGTGTTGATAAGAAAATGAAAAGGCGTGTTAGTTGTTTTTTATACTTTTAACCAATCTTAACATTATGATTTATAGTCAAAGGTTAAAGCTTCTGACTATCAAGGCAATACTAAGTTTGATAAGTGTATAGATTTAAACAACTTCGAAACCTTAATTATTATCCTCCTAAAATAAAGAGGGAGATGTATAAGATGAATGAAAAAACTCTGGATGTAGATGTCACCGCGGGAAAGAAGAGAAAGGTCACAATTGACCCTAAAATATTTTTTCCTTCATTGATTGCCGTCATATTGCTGTCTTACTGGACTGTAAGAGACCTGGATGCGGCTAATATGGTGATTAATAATGTATTTCACTATTTGACCCACACATGGGGTTGGGCGTTTGAGTGGTACATGATCTTTATGGCTGCGGGTTGGGCCTGGCTGGTATGGGGACCATATGCTAATAACCGCTTAGGTCAGGAAAAACCTGAGTTTAGTACCGGAAGTTGGATCTTCTTGATGTTTGCCTCCTGTACCTCGGCGGCTGTACTGTACTGGGGGTCATTAGAAATCTTCTACTATGTGACTTATCCTCCTTTCGAGCTCGAATCCCTCTCGGTTCCTGCTAAAGAGTTGGGACTCGCCTACAGCTTGTTCCATTGGGGACCTCTGCCTTGGATGGGTTACGGTTTCTTCACCGTTGCTTTGGGTTACTTCCTTTATGTTAAGAAGATGGATGTGGTTCGTCCCAGTGGCACATTAGAGCCGATTTTGGGTAAGTATCATAAAGGTATTATCGGCACTATTATCGATAATATCTATGTTGTAGCGCTTATCCTTGCTATGGGAACCAGCCTAGGTTTGGCGACACCTCTAGTGACTGAGTGTATCCAATGGTTGTTCGATATTCCACGCACCCCCGCAGTCGATACCATCGTTATTTCAGCATGGATTATCTTCAACGCTGTGTGTGTAGCCTTCGGTCTGACTAAGGGTATTAAGCTTGCCAGCGATCTGCGTAGCTACCTGAGTATCATCATGCTTGTGTGGGTGTTCCTTATCGGTGCAACCAGCTTCACGGTTAACTACTTCACCGAGTCTGTGGGTGTCATGTTGGACCTACTGCCTCGCATGTTGTTCTATACCAGTTCTATCAGTGAAGGTAGCTGGCCGCAAGATTGGACCGTGTTCTACTGGGCTTGGTGGGTCGTATACGGTATCCAGATGTGTATCTTCCTGGCTAAGATCTCTCGTGGCCGTACCGTGCGTGAGCTTTGTCTGACAATGGTGGGTGGTTTGACTGCTTCTACCTGGTTCCTTTGGACCATTCTGGGTAGTAACACCGTGAACCTGATGAATGAAAATATCATCAACATGCCTCAACTTATTGCTGACCATGGTGCTCCCAGAGCGATTATCGAGACCTGGGCAGCGCTACCGTACAGCACTATCACCATGTGGGGATTCTTCATCTTATGTTTCCTCGCAACTGTCACCCTGATCAATGCCTGTTCTTACACCTTGGCTATGTCTACCTGTAAGGGCGTCGATGCGGACAACGAGCCCCCTATCTGGGTTCGTGTGGGTTGGTCTGTACTGGTAGGCGTCATAGGTATCGTGCTGTTGTCATTGGGTGGACTAAAGCCTCTACAGACGGCGATTATTGCCGGTGGTGCGCCACTGATTATTATCAATATCATGATTATCATATCTTTCTTGAAAGATGCCCGCAAAAACAACTGGAGTTCTTAGTGTTGGCCGATAAGCCCGCATTTGAGCCAAATAAAAGTAATTTATAGGAATATACGATGGATTTTAAATTAACCGACGAACAAGAGTTATTTGTTTCTGGTATTCGCGACTTGATGGCGAAGGAGAACTGGGAGAGCTATTTCGCAGAGTGTGACGAAAATAGTCAGTACCCAGAGAGATTCGTCAAAGAGTTAGCCGAGATGGGGATCGATAGCCTGCTACTGCCTGAAGAGTACGGTGGATTTGATGCTGGCATGGTTACCCTCGCCGTTATCTGGGAAGAACTGGGCCGTTTAGGTGCACCGACATATGTCTTGTATCAGTTACCTGGGATCACCACGATGCTAAAACATGGCAACCAAGATCAGATAGATAAGATCATGGCGCTACGTGGTACCGGTAAACAGATGTGGAACTCGGCCATTACTGAGCCCAGTGCCGGCTCAGACGTGGGTAGCTTGCTAACCACTTATAAGAGAAAGAATGGCAAGGTTTATATTACGGGTAGTAAGTGCTTTATCACTAGTGCGGCGGGTACGCCTTATATTGTGGTGATGGCCAAAGATGCAGATTCTGAAAAACCTATCTTCACCGAGTGGTTTGTCGATATGTCAAAACCTGGAATCAAGCTAAATAAGTTACCTAAGCTTGGTTTGAAAATGGACAGCTGCTGTGAGCTTCAGTTCGATGAACTTGAGCTGGAAGAGTCAGACATGTTTGGTAAAGAGGGCAATGGCTTCTTGCGGGTTAAGCAAGAATTTGATTCTGAACGTTTCCTCGTTGCACTGACCAATTATGGTGCTGCCTACTGCGCATTCGAAGATGCGGCTAAGTATGCCAACCAGAGAGTTCAATTCGGTGAGGCGATCGGTCGCTATCAGTTGATCCAGGAAAAATTTGCTCATATGGCTATCAAGCTTAACAGCATGAAAAACATGGTTTATGAAGCAGCCTGGAAATGTGATAACGGCATGATGACTTCCGGTGACTCGGCAATGTGTAAATTCTATTGCGCCAATGCCGGTTTCGAAGTCATCGATTCTGCTATGCAGGTTCTGGGTGGCTATGCCATCGTCGGTGAGCATCGTATCAGCCGTATGTGGCGCGACATCCGTGTCGACAGAGTGTCAGGCGGTTCAGATGAGATGCAAATTCTGACCCTAGGTCGATCTGTGCTTAAGAAATACAGATAATTAATGCTGGGTTAATCCGTACGGCAAGGCCTCCACAAATCATTGTGGAGGCAAATTAAATTCTTGCTCAGTTCCTGGAAACGCGCATCTGTCTTATCACGGTTTCTAGGTTCCGTACGCCTTATCTTCAAATCCATTTGAGTCTTTATTAAAGATTGTCGACGCCATCGTCGTGCAGAGTCTTTGTTTGAATATAAAAGAGAAGGGTATTATGTCAAAGAAATTAACTACTCCTACGTTCGGTCCGTTAGCTGGGGTTCGGGTTGTATTTTCCGGTATTGAAATCGCAGGGCCATTTGCAGGCCAGATGCTTGCCGAGTGGGGCGCTGAAGTTATCTGGATTGAGAACGTGGCTTATGCAGATACCATACGTGTGCAGCCTAACTACCCAGAGCTGTCGCGACGTAACCTACATGCCTTGTCTCTGAACATCTTTAAAGATGAGGGGCGGGATGCTTTCCTTAAACTGATGGAAACCACCGATATCTTCATCGAAGCGAGTAAAGGCCCTGCCTTCGCTCGTCGCGGTATCACAGACGAAGTCTTGTGGGAGCACAACAAGAAACTGGTTATTGCCCATCTGTCGGGATTCGGACAGTACGGCACCGATGAGTATACTAATCTTCCTGCTTACAACACTATCGCTCAGGCATTCAGTGGCTACCTGATCCAGAACGGGGACAAGGACCAGCCTATGCCAGCCTTCCCTTATACCGCTGATTACTTCTCGGGTATGACGGCGACCACTTCAGCTCTGGCGGCGCTATACCGCGTTCGTGAAACGGGTGTCGGTGAAAGCATCGACATCGCTATGTATGAAGTGATGTTGCGTATGGGTCAGTACTTCATGATGGATCATTTCAACGGCGGCGAAATGTGCCCGCGTATGACCAAAGGTAAAGATCCATACTATGCCGGTTGTGGCCTGTATACCTGCAAGGACGGTCATATCGTCATGGAGTTGGTTGGTGCGATGCAGATAGAGGAGTTGTTCAAGGATATGGGCATTGCCCATCTTTATGGCACCGAGGAGATCCCTGCAGGAACTCAGTTGATCCATCGCGTCGAGTGTCCTTTCGGTGAGCAGGTTGAAGACAGCCTAGATGCCTATCTCGCGACTCGCACCATAGAAGAGGCGTTGGCAAGATTCGCCGAGCTTAAAGTAGCCAGCTCTAAGGTACTGACGGTTCCTGAACTTGAGTCTAACCCACAGTATGTTGCTCGTGAGTCTATTACCGAGTGGCAAAACATTGATGGCAAGACCTGCAAGGGGCCAAACGTGATGCCTAAGTTCAAGAATAATCCGGGTCAGATATGGCGTGGTATGCCGAAACACGGCATGGATACCGCGGATATCTTGAGTGACCTAGGTTATTCAGAAGAAGAGATCCAAAGTTTAAGTGATAAAGGTTTGGCCAAAATCTCTGGTAGTAAGTGAGGCATTGAGAATGGATATCGTTGGTAGCAGAACAATAAGATGCATGTGGGAAGAGCGTGCGCGTAAATATAGTGATAACACAGCATTAGTTTTTGAGGATGCTGCTGGCGATGTCCGAGAGTTTACTTATAGCGCATTGAATGACGAAATTAACAGGGCTGCAAATCTATTCCTGCAATTAGGTATTAATAAGGGGGATAAAGTAGCCGTACAGTTATATAACAGCCCTCAATTTATATTCTGTTGGTTTGGGCTGGCAAAAATTGGTGCGGTTATCGTTCCTATTAATACTCAACTTGTATATGGGGAATGTAAATACATCATAAATAAATGTGATGTGAAAGCGGTCGTTATTGAAGAGGAATTTCTGCCTGTTTTTAAAAGAATAGAGCTGGATGACGATAATTTAGTAAGCAATATCTTAGTGACAAGGACGGTAAATACAGAGTTATCGGGTGTCATTAATTTCGATTTACTTTTGAGCCAACAATCAACTCAATTAGAGAAGCTCGTGCCATTAAGCAGTGACGATGTTGTCGAAATTTTATGTACCTCAGGCACGACTTCCAGGCCCAAGGGCGTTGAGATCACCCACTGTAATCTTCTGTTCGCGGGCTATTACACTGCCTGGCAAACCAGCTTGAGAGCCGATGACACCTATCTGACTATGATGCCCAGCTTTCATATCGACTTTCAGTGTAATGCCGCCATGGCTGCGTTTACCGTCGGTGCGCGTTTGGTCATGCTTGAGAAGTACAGTGCGCGTAAGTTCTGGAAGCAGGTTTGTGATTATAGGGCCACTATTACCCATAGCATGCCGATGATAGTTCGGACCTTGATGTTGCAGCCTGTCATGCCCAATGAGCGCGAGCATTGTCTGCGTGATATGTTGTTTTTTATGCATATTTCAGATCAGGAAAAATTGGATTTCGAGACGCGATTCAAGGTTGAGTTGTTTAATTCCTATGGCATGACAGAAACCTTAGTCGGCCTGATTGGCGATACGCCTGGTGAAGAACGTCACTGGCCGTCCATCGGCAGACCCGGACTATCCTATGATGCCAAGATCACCGATGAAAATGGCGATGAAGTTGCGCCCAATATTGTGGGCGATCTCCGAGTCAAGGGAGTCCCGGGAAGAACCATTTTTAAGTGTTACTATAAGGATCCCGAAGCGACAGCCGAGGTTCTGACTGCCGACGGTTGGCTCTACACCGGAGATAAAGGCTATGTCGATGAGAGGGGGTTATTTTATTTTATTGATAGAAAAACAAATATGATTAAACGCGCCGGAGAGAATATTTCAAGTAGTGAAATTGAAAATATTCTTATGTCACACCCTTATATTCTCGATGCTGCGGTTATCGGTATTCCCGATCATATTCGTGATGAAGCGGTAAAAGCCTTTGTTATTTTTAATGAAGGTGAATCATTGAGTGTCGATGAAATACTTAATTATTGTTCTGAAAATATGGCTAAGTTTAAAGTTCCATCATTAGTGGAAATAAGAAAGTCCTTCCCAAGAACTTGTACTTGTAAGGTGCAAAAGAAACTTCTTACATGACTTTAATTTAATTAATCTTTTAATCAGAGTCATCCTTGATGACTATAAATGGAGTATTAGCATGAGCGAATCATTACATGTCATCCGCAATGGCAGTATTTTAGAAATTACCCTGGACAGACCCAAGGCGAATGCCATCGACGCAAAAACAAGCTTCGAGATGGGCGAAGCCTTCCTGGCATTTCGTGATGACCCAGAACTTCGTGTCGCCATTATTACCGGCGCCGGAGCACGTTTCTTCTCTGCCGGCTGGGATCTAAAAGCGGCAGCCGAAGGTGAAGCACCGGATGCCGATTTTGGTCCTGGCGGTTTTGCTGGTTTAACTGAGATTTTTAATCTAGACAAGCCCGTCATCGCAGCCGTGAACGGTTATGCGTTCGGTGGTGGTTTTGAACTTGCGCTCGCGGCAGACATGATTGTTTGCTCCGAGAATGCCAGCTTTGCCTTGCCTGAAGCCAAACTCGGTATTGTGCCGGACAGTGGCGGAATGTTACGTCTGCCTAAATTGTTACCGCCTGCTATTGTCAATGAGTTGATGATGACTGGACGCGGAATGAATGCAGAAGAAGCACTGCGTTGGGGAGTCGTTAATCGAGTGGTTGAAAGTGATAAACTGATGGACTGTGCCCGTGAATTGGCTCTGCAAATTGTTCAAGGCGCGCCTTTGGCGATTGCCGCTATTAAAGAGATCTGCCGCGAAACGAGTGAGTTGTCTGTTGAAGAAGGCTATCGTCACATCCGCAGTGGAACCTTGAAAAACTATCCATCTGTATTACATTCTGAGGATGCTTCAGAGGGACCATTAGCATTTTCTGAGAAGCGCGATCCTGTTTGGAAAGGCAGATAATTTATCGATCAATTGTTTGATAAAAACGGTGGGAACAGATGCTGCTCCCACATTGATCCGTTTTTATGGTGAGCTCAATGATGGCATGAATATCAAAGACCCCTTGATATTCAGAGCTCACCACACTCTTACTAGAGCTGTGTTAGAGAAAGTCTTGGTTAATTTTTCTTCTATTGAGTCAGAGAATTAACCGCTATTTTTTCCCAGCATATAACAGAGTGATTTATGTGGCTCCCCGCTAAAGTCATTCGGCAGGTGTCAGATCAGAACCTAGATTGTAAAGGGGTAAATACCTTAGAGTATCAGTTATTAGCCAGTCGCTCATTGAAATCAATGAAGAAGGTTATACGCTTATCGAAGTGGGACTTTTTCCATGCCTCCGGATGAGATTTATTGCTCATATGTTCTAGTTCAAAGGGTCAGAGGATGATCATCAATTCCCACATCGTTTGATTCTGTTGCTTTTAGTGAGTGTCAGGCGGCAGACCTTTTAATGTTCAGCTTATAAGCGCTCAGAGTGAGGCGACACGCAATTTTTGCCCAAGTGCCAATTTATTATTTGAATAGAATACTAATTTCAATAAAACACATTAGAGATAAGGAGAGGATCATGCCGCTCGATCCAAAAGTTGAACAATTTTTGCAGGAAGTGCGTGACTCGGGAGCCCCAGCTTATGAAGATATGACGCCGGCAGAGTCTAGACGTGAAGATCTGACCGCATTAGCCACTGCAATACCGAGTCGTAAACCCGAGACCGTTGCGGCCGTAGAGCATAGATTTATTCCGGGGCCTACGGCGGATCTACCCATTCGTATCTATCGCCCCGAAGGTGTTGTAGATACAGCCAGTTTGCAGTCCGGGCTTATCTTTATTCATGGCAGTGGTTGGGTGGTATCTAACATCGAAACTAATGATTCATTCAGTCGGGCGTTGGCCAACCGTACTGGAAGCGTGGTCATTGCCATTAATTACCAGAAGGCGCCGGAGCACAAGTTTCCTATCCCTATGGATGATTGTTATGCCTCGACGCAGTGGGTGTTCGAGTATGCATCTCAACTTGGTTTGGATATTAAACGAATTGGCATTTTAGGCGACAGTGCCGGAGGTAACCTTGCCGCCGCAGTGTGTTTGCGTCTGCGGGATGAGAATGGTCCTAAGCTGGCTTACCAGATTTTAGTCTATCCTGCGGTGCAATATGGTTGGAATACCCCTTCGGCTGTCGCCAACGCCGAGGGTTATCTGCTTCAGCAAGCCAGTATGAAATATTATTGGAACCACTATATGCGCAGTGAAGATGATGCTAAAAATCCCTATTTCTCGCCTCTCGATGCTGCCGATCATAGTGGATTACCACCGACTTTTATCTATACTGCTCAGTATGATCCATTATGTGACGATGGCTATCATTATGCGCAAAAACTTCACGCATGTGGTGTGCCGGTAAAACATAAGATATACGACGGTGTTATTCACGGTTTCATTAAGATGTTGGGAGTGTTTGATCAAGCGGATGAGTTTCTCGATGAGGTCAGTGAAGACCTTAGTCAAATATTGGGATAGCTCAATTCCTTGTATATAAATCAGCCTAAACTTCATCATTAAGGCTTTTTAATAAACGCCCGTTTAATTGGCGTTTATTAAAACATGCCCCTTAACACCAGATCAGCTTAAAATTCGGGAGCTTGAAAAGACAATAAGGCGGATAGAGGAGGACAAAGAAATCTTAAAAAAGGCTACTGCTCTCTTGATGTCCGACTCCCTGAGACATTCTCGTTAATCGAGGAACTGAAAGAGAGCCATGCAGTAAATAGGCTATGTAGGCTATTTGGCGTTCATCGTAGTAGCGTAACCGTTCACCAGCCCCTTATTGACACGATCAATTGATGGTTTGGTCATATCGCTATTGAACGATCTCTTTGCCGTGTCAAAATAGCTTCATGAAAAAGAAAAAACAATTCGCAACAGAGCCGCCTACGGTTGCTGAACTCGGTGAAAACAAAGCAAACTTACTCATTCAAGAACTGTGGGAAAAGTTACGTGAATATGAAGACCGCCTAGTATTGAGCTCTAGAAACTCATCCAAGTCACCATGCTCTGACTCCCCCTGCGGATAAGGCCGAGCGAAAAAAGCTCAAACGCCTCGTAGTGGAAATAAGGTTGGCGCTCAACCTGGACATACGGGGCATAAAAGACTATTAGCAAAGCTTACAGAGACTGACGAGAAAATTGCTTGTTTGCCAGATAGTTGCTGCACTGATTGTGGCGGTAAAGTTGTGGCTAACTCGTCGCCAAGTTATCGCTATCAGGTGTTTGAATTACCTAAACCTACACTTGATATCACCGAATACCAGTTATTTCACGGGCGTTGTCAGCATTGCAACACAGTGAGTAAAGGAGCCTTGCCTGAAGACGCTCCCGATGGTCAGATGGGGCCACGATTGCTCAGTTACGTGGCTGTGCTCAGTGGCTTGTATCACCTGAGCGTACGAAAAATTCAACGTTTACTGCAAGACCAATATGGTACTCATTTCTCTACAGACCTGATTTCTGAGGCTCAAGGACGAGTCAGTAGTATGCTGACGCCGACACACCAAGCCTTGCATCAACACATAAAAAAAGCGTCATTAGTGCATGTTGACGAGACAACACATAATCGTAATGGCGAAGCGCATACCCGTTGGATATGCTTGCTATCGGGTGATGATGCGGTATTTCAGGTGGTGAAATACTTTCGCAATAAGGATGCCGCCAAATCGGTATTAGGTGCACAGACTCAAGCTATCGTAGTGAGCGACCAATGTCCGAGCTACAACTGGATAGCCCCTGAGCGTCATCAGTTTTGCCTAGCCCAGGTGCTACGCAATTTACAACAAATGGCCGATTATTCAGGAAAAGGCCTCACTGCGAATATTGGTAACCGACTGGTATTGCTTTTCAAGTCCGTATTTCGCATCCAGCATAGATATGAATCCGGTGAAGTTGAGGAAATAATGTGGCGTCGGCGAATGCAACGACTAAGGCGCAGTATTAAGCGCTGGCTTGAGTGCGGGGGAAATGTGCCCGCTTCACGCTATGCTGGCAGATGCCGTCATATTCTCAAATATGAGCAAGGCTTATGGGTATTTCTTAATCACCCAGGCACTCCTCTGACCAATAACGAAGCAGAGCGTTGCATACGTGGTAGCGTGATCATGCGTAAAATTTGCTATGGCACCCGTTCAGATCGAGGGGAGAAGTTCCGTTCCCGGTTACTGTCAGTGGTTGAAACATGCAAAAAACGGCAGTTATCGCCAATTACAGTGATCAGTAAGATCGTTACAGCCGTTGTAGGCAACAGTGAATACCCAGACGTGTTTGACCTGGTGTCAGCTTAGTCAACGCCCTTCTGGTGAACGTTTACTTTGTGATCACTGTCTAATAATTAATAAAATTCTCATTGGTTAACTAATCTATAACACTTTATTGTGCGCGTGATTACATTTTTAAAATGAAACCTTATTATAATCTGCTATAAGGTTTTCGATATCTAGTTATTTATGAATAATAATATCCCATTAAGATCGCTTCAGATTTTTGAATGCTGTGCAAGGTTAGAAAGTTGCTCTCTTGCGGCGAATGAATTGAGTATTACTCAAAGCGCTGTGTCGCAACAGATCAAGCAGTTGGAAGAATACTTCTTAGAAAAACTATTTTATCGAAATGCAGGAAAGATCAACCTTACCGAAGCTGGCCTTGAACTAAGGCTGAGATTGTCTCCGGTCTTCTATGACTTAAATAGTGTCTGTGCCAGTCTAGTGCCGACTATGTCAGGGGAGGTCAGGGTGCACTCTTATACATCTCTCGCGGCCAGGTGGTTGGTTCCGAATATGGAGAAGTTAAGAAAGCAATACCCTGAATTGAATATAATCGTCGGCATGTTTCAAAACGACATTGAAATGAGCGATATGATGGCAGATATATTTATTGTGACTCGAGAGTCACAAGATGGTTATATTTTTAAACCTCTTATTAAAGAGACGCTTATTGCATTTTGTAGTCCTAAATACCTTGAAAAGTCAAAAATAATCACTACGGAAAATTTACATGGCCATTGTTTATTATTTTCAAAACATAAAGATTATGGCCTTGATTGGGATAGCTGGTTCAGGGATAACAGTGTCGAAATGAGCTCGGATCAGAAAAAGTTAGTGTTCAATCATAATATGCTTGCCGTTCAAGCCGCTATTTATGGAGAAGGTATTGTACTTGGAGTTGAACAAACCTTAAGGGTCGAAATTGAATCCGGTAATTTGGTGAAATTAGATCTCCCTTCGTGTTATTCAGGTTTTAATTATTCGATAGCATATAAGTCATCGAAGCAGCGCGATGCCAGAATCATGAAAATCGTTGATTGGATCTGTGATAAATACCCAAGAGTGAGCGGTGCTAACTAAATGAGGGCAATGATTGTGGCTTTCCATCAAGCTTGATCGCTGGTTTTAATCACACTAGGTAACCGTTCACCAGCCCCTTATTGACACGATCAATTGATGATCAATAAGGTTGGGTCATATCGCTATTGAACGATCTCTTTGCCGTGTCAAAATAGCTTCATGAAAAAGAAAAACAATTCGCAACAGAGCCGCCTCTGCTTACGAGCGAGATCATTGAAATCTGTATTTTTAAAATTATCCATGAGTACAAATGAAGAAGATGTGATGGCCACAATTAGATCATATTTTTACTTAGAATGGTATTACGTGGCTGTGCTCAGTGGCTTTTATCACCTGAGCGTACGTAAAATTCAACGTTTACTGCAAGTAACCGTTCACCAGCCCCTTATTGACACGATCAATTGATGATCAATAAGGTTTGGTCATATCGCTATTGAACGATCTCTTTGCCGTGTCAAAATAGCTTCATGAAAAAGAAAAAACAATTCGCAACAGAGCCGCCTACGGTTGCTGAACTCGGTGAAAACAAAGCAAACTTACTCATTCAAGAACTGTGGGAAAAGTTACGTGAATATGAAGACCGCCTAGCATTGAGCTCTAGAAACTCATCCAAATCACCATCCTCTGACTCCCCTGCGGATAAGGCCGAGCGAAAAAAGCTCAAACGCCTCGTAGTGGAAATAAGGTTGGCGCTCAACCTGGACATACGGGGCATAAAAGACCATTAGCAAAGCTTACAGAGACTGACGAGAGAATTGCTTGTTTGCCAGATAGTTGCTGCGCTGATTGTGGCGGTAAAGTTGTGGCTAACTCGTCGCCAAGTTATCGCCATCAGGTGTTTGAATTACCTAAACCTACACTTGACATCACCGAATACCAGTTATTTCACGGGCGTTGTCAGCAGTGCAACACAGTGAGTAAAGGGTAACCGTTCACCAGCCCCTTATTGACACGATCAATTGATGATCAATAAGGTTTGGTCATATCGCTATTGAACGATCTCTTTGCCGTGTCAAAATAGCTTCATGAAAAAGAAAAAACAATTCGCAACAGAGCCGCCTACGGTTGCTGAACTCGGTGAAAAAAAGCAAACTTACTCATTCAAGAACTGTGGGAAAGTTACGTGAATATGAAGACCGCCTAGCATTGAGCTCTAGAAACTCATCCAAATCACCATCCTCTGACTCCCCTGCGGATAAGCCGAGCGAAAAAGCTCAAACGCCTCGTAGTGGAATAAGTTGGCCTCACCTGGACATACGG
>NZ_ABIC01000029.1 GCF_000172075.1 Shewanella benthica KT99 | reverse complement strand
ACGACTTCTCGGTGGCATCTTCAAGAATATAGTGACCGCAATCTGCAAATTCATGCACGCTCGCATGGGGCATCTCTACTTTCCACTGAGCAAGAAAATGCTTATCGAAAACGAAATCTTTCAGGCCCCAGCAAATCATAGTCGGTACATGGGCAAACTTTGGCAGGCTAGCGGCTATTTCAGAGACCAACTCATAGTTTCTATCACTCTCTTTTAGAGGGATATCCTGGATAAACCTCAAGGTCGAGATCCGGTTAGCCCAAGAGTTGAAAGGCGCCACATAGGCTTTGCGTATCTCACTCGGCATAGGTTTACGCTTAACACCTATATAGGAGGCTATGGATGAAAACGCATTGAAACCACGAACCAGAACTGTGCCTAACATGGTATTACGGCAGATCCATAAGGGCCAAGGAAACGGCTTAGATTGAGGAAGATGAAACGCGCCGGTATTGAGAATAACCAGACGTTTTATCCGCTCCGGATAACGCGCAGCATAACCCATGCCTATCATCCCGCCCCAGTCATGTACGACTAAGGTGATGTTCTCTTTGACGTCGAGGTGTTCGAGCAAGGCTTCGAGATCGTCGATACGATTCTTTAGTGTGTAGTCGTAGCCGCTGTCATCCGGCTTATCCGACAGACCACAGCCGATATGATCTGGTACGATACACTGATGATTACTGCTTAGAGCTGACACCAGATTTCGATAATAGAAAGACCAGCTAGGATTGCCATGAACCATGACGACTGGCTCACCTAGGCCTTCATTTACATACTGTAGCTTATGGCCATTTCTATCGAGATAATTGCGCTTGAAGGGAAACAGAGTGTCTAACATGACTCTTCCTAAATATTCTTTGCATCACCGCGCCTCAAACTTCAGGCGCATAAGGTGATTATGTGAGGTATGGGACTGAAACGCGCTAAGACAGCACTAATGGCTAGCTCATTACCACTTAATCCCAAGCATCATGCAGTTAAGTCCACTACCTATGCCTAAGAAGCTCACCTGATCACCCTTCTTCAAGAAGCCCTGATCGTGGGCCATAGCTGCTGTGACTGGCAGAGAAACTGTGCCCATATTGCCCAGAAGTTGATAAGTAGGAAACTCTTTCTCTTGGGGAATATTCAGTGCATTGAGCACTTTCAGGCGGTTTGCTGACCCCACTTGATGACAGATCACTTTATCGACCTGCTCCACCACCCAGTCACGCTGTTCGAGGAAATCACTCCAGGTATGACGAGCAAGCTCTACTCCTTCTTTGAGTAGTGTCACACCATCGGTGCGCATAAACTCACGGTAGAGATGTAAACCCGCTTCCTGCAGGCCCCATTGACACAAGTTATGGTGCTCAGGTGCCGAAAGGTGACTCGCACCTAAAAGCTGATGTTGACGATCAGTTCTCAATGGCAAGCTGCCATCGGTAAGCAAGACGGCTACGGCTCCAGAACCACCGGTTAGGGTTGCCAGCGACTGGGCATAGTTCTGCATGGTTTGATCGGCCAACATATTATCTATGGTGATGTCGACAATATGACGAGCTGATTCACAGGAGACCACTAAGCCAGCTTTAATTTGACCGAGTTCGATACGGTTAGCAATATCTAAGATCCCAGAAAGCACCCCAAGACAAGCATTACTGATATCATAGATGGCGGTATCTTTCGACACCCCAAGCTCTGCTGCGATACGACACGCCGTTGCTGGCTCATGTTGATCGCGGCAAACCCCGGTATAAACCACGGCGCCTAAATCACTCACTTTCACGCCGGTTTCATCAATAGCCTTGTGTGCAGCGGCCAGAGCACCGTCTGATAATCTATGACCCTTTGGCCACCAGCGACGCTCGGTGATCCCGGTTAATGCGGCAAGTTGCCCCATAGGAATGCTAAACTTCTTATATAGAGGTGCCAAACGAGATTCTAATTCGGAAGTTGACACAACTTCAGGTGCCAGTTCATATGCCAGGCTATTGATAAATACTCGGGAATATTTCATGAAACAGTATTATTTCGCTCTCAATATCGGCGCAACTTCAGCCAATAAGTATTATTATTTAGTATTAACCCATCATTTGAGCAAGAAAAGGCTAATGATTCAATAAAAAACCGTCATAGGTACGATTTTTTCACTCATAAACTTCATTTTCGATCAAAAAAATGCGGTCTAAAAGAAATTTTTTATATACTGTAGTATATCTTCACTATAAAAACATAGGCTTAGTTAATCCCTTATAGGCTGAATATTAGTTTGCTGGTTTTTCCGCCAATATCAGTGAGTTTCTTGGGGTAATGGCTTCACTGCAAAATCTAGTGAGCTTTACCGAGTAATCTTGCTCTTCGAGAAAGCAGACTCTATCGAGCAGTAACCAATGTTCCAGTATGGCACGAAACAGGTGAGCAACCAGATCGATTCGCCGGGTGAGCCTCTGTCTCTGAACGCCTAACTCAAGGTAAAGGTCAACATCCAGATCGACCGGTAATTCCACCGACTTTTTCCCCGCCGCCCAGTAACAAAATGCCTCAAAACCTTCATTCAGTTGACTCTGCTTTATCGATGGAATGGGCAGATATCGCCTACTTCGATTCACTTCTCGCTGTAAGGAGTCGAATCCCAGACGCCAGACGATCTCCCTGTGGCGATATTCAACCTGTTTCGCATTGGCAATAGTACTGTGCTGCAGCGGCACCTGCAGATCATGTCGAGATAATACCAACTCACTATCGAGTACCACTTCAGACATCCCCTGATACTGCTCAGCTTGAATAAGATGATAACAACAGGGAGAGATGATAATGGACCTAGTGTTTGCCTGGGATGCCAACCTTAGCAAGCGCACATGGAGATCACCACAGGCGTGCAGTGCTACGGCCTGCTGCTCCCTCTTTAGCTTGGACTGCTGAGGTGCAAATGCATCGGCGCAGATAAATTTCTGCGGCAGATGCCACTTCTCGGCAAATTTTATCCCTTCATCACACAGGCCCTGCTGCCACTCCAGACTCACCACAGGACGAGAATGAATCTTGGCGATGAGTCGACCAAGATGCCCCTTGCCGGCGCACCACTCCAGTACTTCGCTGCTATCTTGCTTGATTTGAGCCGCAAATGCCGTGATCTGTGACCATTTACGGCCTTTTATTCCAGCGCTGAAATGAGCGGCATCCTTATCCGACAACAACGAACCCAAGTGCCTAACTTGGCTTGTATTTCCATCGGTTAACACGGATCCCACTTGCTGAAGCAAGTCTAGTTGCCATGCTAGATCATGTCGAACAAGGTCTCTTTGTAGTGCAGGCAACAACTCAGCGTTGAGCTTAGTTTGACCTTTATCGAGTGCATCGATATCGACATCAGATATCGACCACACTTTTTCTGCCAAACTAGGAAACTGTTTCTCCCAGGGTAATTGAGTGCAGTCGAACGCCTTCACCTGCCATAGCGCACGGCTCTGAACTAACAATGTATCGAGTTGCTTTAGGCGATGACGATGAGAGGTTTCTTGCAAGATGTTGGCACTCTTGTTTATAGGTAAAAGATAGGAAAAAGACAGAAACAACACAGGAAAAAAGACGGCTGCTAACCCTGCATGATACAGAGTTAACAGCGATTTCCTAGGCCCGATTTCCTAGGAACTCGTCTTCTTGCTTTCCATTCTCTTACCAAGCCAAACACCTAGACCAAGAGGCGCGAAGAAGATCGCCATCAAGAAGAGCACAAAATAGAGGATCAGACTCTTAAGCGTCTTGGTCAGCTGCTGAAAAAACACCTCTACCGTATGTTTGGAGATCTCATCCAGGTTAGCCGCCGCGGCGACACGCTCCCTGGCTACCATCTTTTCCAGAGCCAGACGCTCATTGTTAACCATCAATTCTAGTGCCTGACGCTCAACCGATAGCAGCTTAAGTTTATCATCGGTAGAATCACTGAGCTGCTGCAGTAAGGGGCTTAGCTCACGTCGCATATCCACGGCTAAGCTTTGCATCATCTCAGGGGTCTGTGCCATCAACTCCTGAAACCTTGCCGATGTCTCACTGATGCTCACCAGCGTTGCCTGGATTTCTTCGGCATTGATATTGGAATGCAGTGCATAGAGTTCGGCTTTCCAACCTAATATTTTGGGCATCTGCTCAGAGATCATCGCCATACGATCTGAGATGTCACTCATCACTTCCGGCACTGAACCAAAGGTAGTCACAGCTTCAAATTCATTGATTTTTCTGAATATTAACCAGTCATTGAATGCCGACTTACGACTAAATGTGATGTCGGTAAGGGGATTATCCAACACGTATTGTTTGATAAAATCGCGATTATTATTGAAGTCACTCTGAGATACGAAGCCTTTAACCGTTTTCTCAAACTGAGCTTCTAATGCCCTACTGGTCTCGATAACCTGCGCTTGTTGTGCGCCAAATAGGGCTTTACCCGCACCAGTGTCATAAAATTCACTCATCTGTGCCGTAAATGCCCAGGTATCGACCATGGCAGCCACAGGTGAGGCCTGAAAAATAGTCCTCTGCAGCGCCTGCTCAGCATTTATCTTCCACATCAAAGCGTTAGATTTCTGATAGATATCTTGCTCGTCGTTAGATTCAAGCGCTGAAATCTGGTCGGCAGTCTGTTCGACCCGACTGTAGAAAGTGCTGCTAAAATCACGACTAAATACCCGCATATTAAGTTGCTCCTGTGGCAGAGGTACCACACCACTTTCAAGTTTTATCTCTAACAGAGAACATGCCGTCGTAAGCAGACCCAGCACAACAAAAACACTTAAGCGTAGCAACGCTTTCATAAAGCCCCCAGTAACTTCCCACAACCCATTGAAAAGCTAAATAAATGAAAAAACAAACTGATATAAAATTCAATCGAGTCTAGCATTTGAAGTCCGCTTTACCTATAATTTACAGCGCTATAGATCATTCATAAGCTCAATATACCTCACTCTATTTTTATCGAAGAAAAAATATTAACATGCTGATAAAAATCATCTTTACAATGAAATAGTGGCAGACTCTAGCCAACGGAGATTGGTATAGTTCTCACTCAAGCTTGAAAATCGTCACCAGGATCACTAAAATCTCGAGCCATAATTTTAGCATTAAAATCTGAGCCGAAACCTATGATTCACTCCCCTTGCGTGGCCAAATGTGCTTTAAACGATGATGACATCTGTATGGGGTGTTACCGGACTATCGATGAGATTGTCGGCTGGAGTGCGGCTGACGATGGGTTTAAAACTGAAGTGTGGAAGAAACTAGCCCAGCGTAAGACCGAACTCAGCAAAGGCGAGCTCGGCGAGAGAAACAGTATCAGTCGACAGAAGTGGCTAGAAGCTGAGGCACGAAAATACCATTCCGAGTAAGTATCTGATCATCCAGCGGGAGTTCAAAGCGCTGTAGGCAAGACGAATGTTTGAAGCTAATAGTTATTCTCGGCAACAAGCTCCTGCGTTGCTCTCGATAATGGCTCCTGCATTATTCTACCTTCACCCGTCCATGGGCTCGTACCTCCTGCATCTGACCTCCATGGTCTTAAGCGTTCCATACGCTTTAAAGACATTTCCCATATCCCTATGGGTCAGGGAAATGTCTTATTTTGTATGGAACAAAATAGACCATGCAGTCGTATATCGAGAACATTCAACGTAACATAAAGGGCTTTGCCCTTTGCTTTAAACATCAGCCGCACTGCGTGAGGCTCTCAGCGTTTCCACTTTTGTGTTGCATTGACTTAAAAGGGAATAACCATTCCCTCATCAATGCGCCTTGAATTGAAAAAACTGAGAGTCTCTGAACTGACCAGATACTTATATGGCATGGTATAACACTGAACGAGCGTTAATGGATATAAAAAGCGATAAAAAGAGATATAGCCGATACCGGCATATCTCTCTTATCTTGTCTGGCCGATAGACTACTTCTTCATCATGCCTTTAAGATCGGCGAAGGGATTATAAGTTGCCGATTCTACTTTTGTCTCAGTAGTCGCGCCGTACTGAATCAACTCCTCAAATTTCGAATGTTCATTATCATGACAATAAAGACAGAGTAACTCCCAGTTTGAGCCATCAGATGGGTTGTTATCATGGTTATGATCTTTATGATGCACGGTCAGCTCACGCAGATTTGAATGAGTAAACTCACGAGTACAACGACCACACACCCATGGATATAACTTCAGCGCCTGCTCACGGTAGCCCGTTTCGCGCTTCGCTTTATAGTCTCTGGCTGCAGCTAATACTTTATCTAGTTTACTTTGACCTTGGCTTACCGACATACACTTTAATCCTGCTCACAGCTATCGTGACTTCATCATTGCCGGCACGATAGCAAAAAAATACCCTGTAGCGATAATAACATCGCTACAGGGTAAATTTAACTGTTTAACTGATTTTCCACGAAAAGCCTACTGCTAAAAACTTAAGTTTGGCTTATGTATCCTCGCCCAGATATTCTGAACTTGAGATATGCAGATAATAATTGTACTTCTCGTACTGAGTCACCACATCGGCCAAGATCTGTTTCTGAGTGAAACCCATCACGTCATAGTGCTGGCCACCATACTCAAGGAAGACTTCGGCGCGATAATAATCTGTTTCACCATCGTCGACTTCGCTGACTAACGGATTGGTAATGGTAAAGGCTCTGATCCGCAGACCATAGACAAAATCGTTATGGTCCTCACTAGGGATAACAAACCTGACTCGATTGTCTAAATTGATGACCTTAGCCGGGATACCGCGACGAATGAAGCTCTCACACACCTTAGTATCCAAACCTGAAAATACCGACAGGGTGGCAATCAACGAAATAGCAATAATCAAGCCTACCTGCACCATGGCATTCACTGGCACACCGAGTAGATAGTTAAGGCCCGAGTTAACCTGCAACACTCCAAAACCGAGCGAGGTAGCCACACCAAACATGGTACCTATCACGGCAAACGTATCAACCGCATGGCCTATGGGTCCATAAATGCGCTCACCAATCAAGGGGTAAAGAGCACTTCTCGGCAACAGAGGTAATTTATGACGATAGGAGAAATAAGACAGACTCAGGCCAACGACAGCGTAGATTGCCCAGGCATGGATCCCCCATGGAAGAAAGTTATCTTCATCGCATCTTTTGCCGCCTGAATCGTCTCAGGGGCGGCATCCGGTGGCGACATATAGTGCATCACAGGTTCGGCGTGATCCGGCCCAAGCTTGATATCACCGAAACGGCTAACATGACGAAGATGATAAAAATAAGGAAGATGGCTACGCCTGAAATGTAGAGCCAACCGGCTTTAACCTGAAACCAGGTCTGAACCAATTTGAATACTTCTTGAGATTGTTCTGGCCACACAGAGCCTACGAATACCATCAAGATGATGATAAATAATGATGGAAAAAACAGATGGATTGATACTGGTCTTAATAGACATATAGCTCCCGCACGTTAACATGCGGCGCCACACAAAATAATGACGCCACTCGGATCCAGAAGCACACACACTCACATTATGGCGCATTAAATCCAATGCAGGTTAAGTATACGTTGCAACGGAAAAGTTGCATTTTGTGGTAAAGCTAGCTAAATTGAAGACTCAAGGTGTTAGAGCAAACTGCTGTCCAGCTATTAAATAGAATTTGCGTATCCATTTACCAACAGAGCACGATAATCATATTCTTGCTCTGTAAAAAATCAGATACTCACAAAACTCGTAATATAATAACCTATATGTCGATTCAGTAATGTACGGCTAGACAATAAAAACCAAAAAAGCAGCGATAAGCTGCTTTATAATCAAGGTTTACACCATTGCGGACATCTTTTCCATTACCCAACTTTCCTAAGACCAAGCTATAGGTTGAGATCTTTTTCCATCTCTTCATAAGATACGTGGCGCACATCTTTGCCTTTAACATAATAGATGATGTATTCACAGATATTCTGACAGCGATCGCCGACACGCTCTACGGCTCTGGTTGCCCAAAGCACATCAAACACCTCAGGTATTGAGCGGGGATCTTCCATCATATAGGTCATAAGTTGGCGGATGGTGCCTTCATACTCTTTATCTAACTTAGCGTCTTCCTTATGGAGTGCGAACGCTGCATCAGCATCCATGCGAGCCAAGGCATCGAGGGTACCGTGAAGAAAACGGGTCGCGTGGCGTCCCATGCTATCCAGACTCACCAGCAGAGGCTGCTGCTTTTTCAAACGTTTCTCCAGAGCAACCTTGGCAATTTTCACACAGGCATCACCAATACGCTCTAAATCTGTGATGGTTTTAGAGATGGCCAGCACTAACCTTAAATCACTCGCAGCAGGTTGTCTTTTGGCGATGATACGGGCACATTCCTCATCGATCGCGACCTCCATACCATTGACCTTATGATCGCCTTCGATCACTCTCTGGGCGAGCTCAGCATCTAAGTTCGCAATAGCATCCAGTGCTTGCTCCAACTGACGTTCGACCAGTCCGCCCATGGCCAAGACGTGGTTACGAATATCATCCAGCTCGGCGTTAAACTGACCCGAAATGTGTTTATTTAAATTCATATTGTCCATCGGTGTTAACCCTTTTTAAGTCTCTCATCCCCAGGGAGCTTAGCTCACTGGACTTGGAATTGTTGATTCACTCTAATTACCCGTAACGGCCGGTGATGTAATCTTCCGTCTTACGTTTCTGCGGCGTGGTAAAGATGGTATTGGTATCGGCGTACTCAACCAGCTCGCCCATGTACATAAATGCGGTTTGATCTGACACCCGAGCCGCCTGCTGCATGTTGTGGGTCACTATCACCACGGTATATTTAGATTTAAGCTCACTGATCAGCTCTTCGATGATCAGGGTCGATATGGGATCCAGAGCCGATGTGGGTTCATCCAGTAGTAACACCTCAGGCTCAATGGCAATGGCGCGAGCAATCACCAAACGCTGTTGCTGACCTCCTGAAAGGCCGAAGGCGTTATCATGAAGTCTGTCTTTCACTTCATCCCATATCGCGGCACCGCGAAGAGAGCGCTCGGCTGCGTCATCAAGATCGCGACGATTGTTTATCCCTTGAAGGCGCAATCCGTAAACCACATTCTCATAGATTGATTTAGGAAAAGGGTTCGGACGCTGGAATACCATGCCTACGTTACGACGCAGGGCGGCAACATCGACCTTTTTGTCATAGATGTTTTGTCCGTGAAGCAGGACTTCACCACTAATATGGCAATTATCCACCAGATCATTCATACGGTTAATACAGCGCAACAGAGTCGACTTACCACAACCACTGGGACCGATAAATGCGGTAACTTTTTTCTCCGGTATCTTCATCGATACATCGAACAAGGCCTGTTTATCGCCATATTTCAGATCTAAGTTACGGATCTCCAGGGCTGTTTCTTCCTGGCTCAAATTTTTCAGGTCCACTGATTTAGTACTCATCGCTGACTTATCTATCGAAATCATTTTATGTCCTATCACTTTATAGATCTGCTACGCATCTCTATTTGAGTCACTATGTGACAATTTCTTGGTTTATAACTGCAACTTAAAAATAATGATTTAGTTTCTTTATCATACTGGATTTATATTACTCCGCTAGCCGGTATTATTGCTCGAGTGAGCGATATTTCTCACGTAGATGGTTTCGAACCGCTATCGCCGTCAGGTTCAATGACACAATGACAGTAACCAGCAGGAACGAGGTGGCGTAAACCAGAGGTCTCGCAGCCTCGACATTCGGACTTTGAAAGCCCACATCGTAAATATGAAAACCTAAGTGCATAAACTTTCGCTCCAGATGTACGAAGGGAAAATTCATATCTATGGGCAAGGTTGGTGCAAGCTTAACCACACCCACCAACATCAAGGGAGCCACTTCACCCGCGGCGCGCGCCACTGCCAGAATAAGTCCTGTCATGATGGCCGGGCTCGCCATCGGCAAAATAATGCGCCACAGGGTTTCCGCCTTGGTAGCACCCAGTGCTAGGCTAGCTTGGCGTACCGAACTTGGGATACGGCTCAAACCTTCCTCGGTCGACACGATAACCACAGGTAAGGTCAGGATAGCCAAGGTTAATGCGGACCAGAGTACACCCGGGGAACCGAATGTCGGCGCCGGCAGCGCTTCGGGAAAGAAGAGCTGATCTATGCTGCCACCGAACATATAAACGAAGAATCCTAATCCGAATACCCCATAAACAATCGAGGGCACACCGGCCAGATTAATCACGGCGATGCGAATCATCTTAGTGACTGGGCCTTTCTTGGCATATTCGTGCAAATAAACCGCCGCAACCACCCCAAATGGCGTCACAATCACAGCCATCAGCATCACCATAAATACGGTGCCGAAAATAGCCGGAAATACTCCGCCCTCAGTGTTGGCTTCACGAGGATCGTCACTGACGAAACGGCCAACACCGACGAACCAATGGCCCAATTTATCCAGAAGGCCCAGACGGTTGGAGTAAGTCACATCCAAAATGCTGCCCAGCTTGAGGGTAACCTCGAGGCCGCGCATGTCTTTGATAACGACCGAATCCCGACCCGCTTCTTTCCTGAGTTCGAAGAACTGTTTCTCTACAATCAGGTATTGAACCTGTAGTTCAGCCCGCTTATGGGCTAAATCGGCCTTTATCACAGGTGTTAGTTCACCATCGAGTTCATAACCACGTCCCTGCAGACGAAGCTTCTCAATGGCGTAATTTATCGAACCGATCTCCCCCTTCTGTATGTCCACCGCCTTATCATTGAGCACCACAGCACGCTCGATGTGCGACTCGAACGAAGCTTCAACATTATCGAAGTTGAGTCGTTTACCATTTTCTATGACAGCAACAGGATAACCGTAAAAGTCACCATTTTTACTGCGCTCCATGACCGCAATATCTTTGGGTTGACTGCGTGAGATGATGTTTGTGGCTAGGATCCAGCGAAAATCCAAACCAACAAATTCACGGTTTCCCGTTTTAACTAAGTAACGGGTGACCGTATCCCCCTGTGCCTCTTTAAACACATGACCAGCCGAGAGCAGCTGCTCTGTGGGCACCTGTTCGGTGTCGTAGATCTCACCGATAAGTGTATATTTGGCTCCATGTTGATCTTGCATCTCCCATTGGTAGATCTCAGCAGGCCAGAAGTAACTCAAACCCCGCCATGCAATCATCAAGAGTAGCCCCAGTACCGCAATCAAACTGATGCTGACCGCACCACCTGTCATCCAGATCCAAGGAGAGCCCGACTTAAACCAATTACCCATGAGAATATCTCCCTACATCTAGTGCTGAACATACCGCACCACCTGTCATATCACAGCCCCAAGGAGAGCCCGACTTAAACCAATTACCCATGAGAATATCTCCCTACATCTAGTGCTGAACATACCGCACCACCTGTCATATCACAGCCCCAAGGAGAACCTGACTTAAACCAATTACCCATGAGAATATCTCCCTACATCTAGTGCTGAACATACCGCACCACCTGTCATATCACAGCCCCAAGGAGAACCTGACTTAAACCAATTACCCATGAGAGTCTCTCCATAAGTTCAACTGTAAAACCCATATATTCATGTTCATATATATATTCATCATTTCTTTGCTACTAAAATGAGCGATTAAAGTGAGCTATAGCGTTCACGTAGACGCTGTCTGACCACTTCGGCAATAGTGTTGAAGATAAAGGTGAAAATAAACAGTACGAAGGCTGCGAGGAAGAGTACCCGATAGTGAGAACTGCCTATGGCCGACTCAGGTACTTCGACGGCAATATTCGCCGCCAGGGTGCGCATGCCCTGAAATACACTCCACTCCATGATAGCCGTGTTACCCGTCGCCATGAGTACGATCATGGTTTCACCAACCGCACGCCCCACTCCCATCATGATGGCAGAGAAGATGCCAGGACTTGCAGTTAATAAGACGACGCGAGTCAGTGTCTGCCAGGTGGTTGCACCCAGCGCCAAACTACCATTAGAAAGATGACGAGGCACCGAGAACACCGCATCTTCGGCTATCGTGAAGATAGTTGGAATGACCGCAAATCCCATGGCGATACCGACAACCAGCGCATTTCGCTGATCGAAGGTGAAACCGAGCTCATTGGTGATAAATAACCTTGAATCACCATCGAAGAAAATGATTTCTAAAGCGGGACTGATGGCGAAGGAGAACCAGCCGACGAATAAAATCACCGGGATCAACATCAACTCCTGATAGGCTTCGGGCAAGTACTGCTTAGCCTTACCCGGCAAGTTATGCCAGAGGAAAGCGCTGGTCAGTATCGAGACTGGCAAGAGGATGAGTAAGACTAAGATCCCCGGCAAGTGATCTTCTATCAAGGGGGCCAGCCATAAACCGGCAAGGAAACCGAGTATTACCGTAGGCAAGGCTTCCATGATCTCTATGGTTGGCTTGACGAAGGAGCGTACTTTAGGCGTCATAAAATAGGCAGTATAGATGGCGCTGGCAATCGCCAGAGGCGTGGCAAACATCATGGCATAGAAAGCGGCTTTCATGGTACCAAACGCCAATGGCATCAGGCTCAACTTAGCTTCAAAATCATCGGATCCCGAAGTCGACTGCCACACATATTGGGGCTCAGGATAACTTTCATACCACACCTTGCTCCACATAGCGCTCCATGACACTTCAGGATGAGTATTGGAGACACTGAACATATGTAACTTATGGTCAGCTTCGACCACTAAGGCGTTAGAGCGTGGGCTAAATCCCAGCGTGCTGGGATTCTTTAAGTCAAAATCTTTGGAAAACAGTTTTCTTTGGCTCGTGGTATAAAGCAACGACAACTTGCCATTATCGCTGATAGTGACGAAGCTCTTGCGATAAAATTCAGCGGCAACACTCTTAATGCCGCCATGATTGATAAATTCGCGTATCTCTTGATACTGACGTCCTTGGTTACCATTTACCTGAAAATACTGTTGTACCAGGCCTGAATCGTAACTCACCAACAGAGAGCTTGCCCCTGCTAGCAGGCTAACATTTGTGACCTTGACACCAGTACGCCCCAGCTCTAATACTTGACTCAGGGAGACAGCTTCGACATCTCGAATATCATAGACGAAGAGTTTATTGTCTGATCTAAGCAGGAGTTGACGCTGATCCGGGGTCATCAATTGTTGCTGAACACGTACCGGAGCATCGTCGATGATGCCACTATAAGCAGACCATTCGACCTCTTCGGTCATCATGTTCTCTTCACCTTCCTGACGTGACAGACGCCAAATATTGTCATCTCCCTGATAAGCAAAGGTGATCTTATCGCTACTGTAATCGAATGCGAGATTGTTTATCGATTGCCCCTGTTCATCGACAGTCATGGGCGCCTTGCCATTAGGGAATCTCAAATTAGGTGTGATGAGTCGATTATTGTCTGGATAAGTCACAGCAAACTCGATACCCGCAATGATCACCTGACCATTATCGAGTCCGAAAGCAAATCTCTGCTCACTTGGCACCGAGGCTGAACTACTGACAACCTGACTACCCTCGGGAAATTCCAGCTGCTGAGTATTAATTAATTTTGATGAGCTAACATCATAAAAATCGACTCGACCAGTTTGAGAGACACGGTACATGATCTCATTTTGTTCATCGCTTCCAACCATCAGGGCCGGAACTGAATCATGGAGATCCACGCTCGATACTGGTGACACTTCGGCGTCATCGAAGATAGGCTTGATAACATAGAGCAGATAAAAGAAAATTAACAACAGAGCGATAAATACCATAGCTCCGCCAATAGTCACCCCAATTTGAGTCAACTTATCCTTAATTGCCCTGCTGCTAGGACCCCTCCCCATCAGTAGGTTATGAGCCTTAGAATCAGGTTGTTTTACCTGAGTTTCCATTAGAACCTCGTTTATTAAATAGCCAGTAGACTTTTCACTGGGATTATTCTAAAAATAGCTTAGAAGCAATCTCATTATTCTGATGTGTGGCATTATATGACGTAAAGATGACACTAGTGTTACAGTGTCTAATCAAGAGTGTAATAAATAAATAAACAAGGAATATCAATATGTTAAGATACTTAGTCACACTGCAGGTCGCAGACAGAAAAGGACTGGTTGAACAGATAGCACACGCAGTTAGTCGCCATGGCGGTAATTGGCTGGATTCTGAACTGCGTCATATCGATGGTATCTTTGCCGCCATACTCCTGTTAGAGGTACCCTCATCCAACTGGGACATCTTAATCGAGAATCTGGAACGTATCGAAGGCTTGAGCCTGACCTATGCCAAGACCAGCAAGCAACCCAATAAACTACAACATCTTAGCTTCTCACTTGTCGCCTATGACAGACCCGGTCTGGTACATGAAATCTCCAATAAAATAAGCGCTCTGGGTATCAATATCGAACACTTCAGCAGTCGTTATGAGACAGCCTGCCACACTGGCGTCGCCTTATTCAGAGCAAACTTCGATCTCGGCATGAGAAACCCCGAGCAAGAAGAACAATTATGTGAAGCACTTTATGCATTAGGTGACGATGTGGTACTCGATAAGATAAGCCGCTAAAGCTGACTTGATCCAATCGCTAATTCTGACCCGAATAAAATCAGACTCAATCTCAACATCGAAGAGAACTTTCTCTTCGATGACTTTATCTTCAATGGCTTTCTGTTCAATCTCCTTCACTTAGCCTTGAGAATACTTCTTTACAAAAACTTCGCAATCGATTAAACCAATCAAGAATCAAATCAACAATCTGATATAATGAGAAATTAATACCGATTAAGATCGTCAATGTCATACTCGAAATTGTAGGGAACGATAGAGTTTCCAATGATAGGAAAAAAATATGCTAGGAACCATCAAGAAGATGCGCGCCACACTGGATGATAACCAGCAGGTGCAGTATCAGTTACCCATAGGCGATGATTTATTAGACATGAATCCGCTAATAGGCACCAGTGTCACCCTCACACATACAGGCAAAATATGTTGCAGTAACTGTGGCAAACGTACCAAGAAGAGCTATTCTCAGGGCCATTGTTTCGTCTGTATGAGAAAGCTAGCCAGCTGCGACCTGTGTATCATGAAGCCCGAAACCTGTCATTTCGCCCAAGGGACATGCCGCGAGCCAGAATGGGGAGAAGCTAACTGTTTCGTGCCTCATTACGTTTACCTGTCAAATACCTCAGGTCTCAAAGTTGGCATCACCCGCCATACTCAACTTCCGACCAGATGGATTGATCAGGGTGCCACCCAAGGTTTAGCTATCTTGAAGGTGTCGACCAGACAGATCTCCGGACTCGTCGAAGTCGAATTAGCCAAGATGATCGCCGATAAAACCAATTGGCGCACCATGTTAAAGGGCAATGCACAAGATATAGATCTAAAAGCGAAAGCCGCAGAATTGCTGCCGGAAGTCGAAAACAAGATCCATGAAATATGCATGGCACATGGCGACTATGCCATCGAGAAGCTCGATGAAGAGATACAGACTATCCACTTCCCCGTCACCGAATTCCCAACCAAGATTAGCTCACATAACTTCGACAAAGATCCTGTGGTCAGCGGCATTTTACTCGGCATAAAAGGTCAGTATTTAATCTTCGACACTGGCGTTATCAACCTGAGAAAATTTACCTCATATGAGATCAGTGTAGGCTAAATATATTGCTGATAGCCTATGATACATAAGATAAAAAGCTCATGATAACCATGAGCTTTTTTATTTATCTATAGTTGATTTATAGCAATAATCATTAGTATTTATGATCTAACACTGTGACTTTATCGCCATTCTCCGCAAGATAAAACTATCAATAGATTTATCCAATCATCTGTGAGAATTTTCATCTCTCATCATACATAAAAACGTGATCAGAGGCACAAAACCAAGTTAAACCAAACACCGCCTGCAACATAAGTGAACCAAATGTAAATAACCTGCCAATGGTGATAGCAACGATTATCACAGGCAGTCGCAGTGTCGAACGCATCGATGAAGTGCCATCTTCGTCACCTTGATCGACAACAAGATGCTTAAGCAAGATATCTTGGTCAGCTCTGAGTTGCAGAATATATTGGCGTTCCGCGTACCGGGAATGGCGCCAAGCTCAGGCACCTCCAGTAACTCGGGGCAAACATTGCGTGGCCGCAAGGCGCTCATCATGATCGATGGAGTGCCACAGTCGACGCCACTAAGAAATGGTCAGTTAGGTATTCGTTCCATCGATGCCAGAACCAGAGTCCAGCTAGGCGCCTCGAGCAAGTTCAGCGCGGTAAAGTTCGAAGATACCCCGGGTTATCGCTTCGATGCATCCATAGACGGTGCAGTCGATAAATTCAGTTATGTATTGAGCGGTGCAATAGAAGAGACGGGCTTACAGCGCGACTCGGAAGGCGATGTGATCGGCCTTAAATACGGATTATCTGAGAGTAAATCAAAGAATCTATTCACCAAACTCGGCGATGCCTTCGACGAAGAGAAGTATCTGCAGTAAAACACCCGAACAAGAGCCATCACTTAGGTTACAGATTGAAGATACTCAGCCTTCACTGCCGCTTCAAGTGAACAGTCAGCCATTAAGTCTGGAGCTGACACTAAGATGAAAGTTCGATGACATCATCTTAGAATATCAACAGCATCAAACACCCCTTAGAGCCTCAGCCAATCCAATTGGCTCACATGCTAGAATTAGACTCGACTGATCAGGTCTACCTTTTGGCCTTATTCGGGCATTATCGCGACTATCAATGGGCTCTTATCGAGATAAAAAACTCAGCCCCAGCATAGATGAAGATATGCAGATGAGCCAAAGTCTTGCGTTTATCGAGCAAGCTCACGATAGCCAATGTCAATTTTTCAGTGAGCAGGAGATCCAAGCCTTCTTCGCACAAGACAATGCTTACGACCGACAAGCAATGCCAATACCAAGAGTCGTGTCATTGAAAATTTCAAAATCCTTCTGCTAAACTTCTATCTTTAAAATTAAACGCTAGGAATGCTTCTCAACATTAAAGAGATAAGTTCGTCAAAACCTTGCTGCCTCTGCTCACCAGACTGCTTAAAGTCGGTAAAACCTTGTGCTAGCACACGCCAAACTGGCTGTGGTTGCATAGGCTTAAATAGCGCCACTAACACTGAGCCTTTCTCATACTGATCAGAATCGATACCAGCAGTCGATAAGCCAGGCACTAATCCGGTTTTCTTCAAGATCTCGGTATCACTCATGTCGGACTCGAGTGCCAAACCAAAACCTATCAGCAGATCCGGAGACTCATCGACGGACACGAGTCGATAACCTTTAGACTCCATCATCTGAGTGATCGAGGCGCGCATATGACGAACGATTTTTTCACTGTCAATTCTCTCATCCGCAACCACATTTCCCAATGAAGGATGCCAGGCAAAACGAGAAGTTTTCTCAGAAATGAAACCCAGATCCCCCGTTGTCACCATAGTCGTGCGTGTAGAGCTGGTTTCAACAGGGTCGACAGTGACGCAAGCCGTCAAAAATGTGATTAAAAATAAGCAGATTAGTTTTTTGATAATGAGGTTCCTTTCGATACCAGAGCTAGGCACTCAACAATTTTTCAATGCCTCAACAATAACACAGCAAAGGTTAACCTAAGCTGACTCATAAGTAACCAAAATGGAGCGCATTTACCCATGGATTATCTAAAATAACTCCTTAGAGTGCTTTGCTATCAACCAAGGTATTAAACTGAGTCCCAGTTGCAAATTTAGCTTCACTGTCTCACCAATTTAGCTAAGATGGCTTGCCGATTTACCCTTATAGGCCCAGTATGGTGCTCGCCATAGGTTTAGGCATGAGCGCCTTATTCCAGACCTACCCGGTCATCCATTTAGTCATCAAATATATAGGCATTGCTTACCTGCTCTACCTCTCATGGCTTATCGCTACTAGCAGCAGTAAGATGGAAGGCAAACAAACATCGGATCCATTGAGCTTCATTCAGGCGGCAGCCTTTCAATGGATCATCTTGATACCCCATTACCCCCCCCCAAGTATTGACTATCGCGGCTGTTTTCCTCAGCGTCGCCTTTAAACGCCTACTCAAGAATGAACGACAACAGAAAATCTTCAACATCTCCATGCCAGTCCTACTCGTGGCGTCGATCATCCCTATGACCTCACCATAACCAGAGTTATTTAATGGAACTGGTATTATTTAGTGCTCTGTGCCAAGTTCAACACGAAGCGCTTGCGTACTCTGCCTTTCCTCCTTATCCTTGCCACCATAGATGCATTACTAAAACAGATTAAGGCTAGGCCGGCATGTCACAACACGAACAAGACAAACAACTTCGGCTCATCGCGCAGCAGACTCAAAATTGGGTAGAAAGGGTGATAATGAAGTACAACATCTGCCCGTTCGCTCGCCGGGAAGTCGAACGTGGCAGCATACGCTACACGGTGATCGATGAATCCAAGATGCATAATGTACTCGAAGCCTTGATAAAAGAGTGTAAGTTTTTGGATGATAATCCAGAGGTTGAGACCACACTGTTTATTGTCCCCCGTGGTTTCGAGGGCTTCTACCTTTATCTGGATCTGGTCGATGTCGCCAACAACCTGCTTATCGAACAAGGCTATGAAGGCGTTTATCAGCTTGCCAGCATGCATCCGGATTACTGTTTCGACGGCGAGCCTATGGATGAGCCATCGAACTACAGCAATCGCTCCCCCTACCCCTTGCTGCATATCATTCGAGAGGCTAGCATGGAGCAAGCACTAGCCAATTATAACGACCCTGAATCCATTCCCGAACGTAATATCGAATTTACCCAGCGCAAAGGCAGTGACTTCTTCGCCCAGCTACTCTCCCAATGCATGAAAAAATAAGCCTCAGAGAATCCATCAATGAGCGCATTATCTGCTGATAAGGCATGCGCTCAAATACTTCTCAATTTTACAAGTTTATCGAATGAAGGCTATTTATTGTAAGTCTGCAGACATTCGACGATAAGATCGACAAATCCCTCACGATCCACATCGAACAGCACCTTGGCATTAGGCTTATTACCCGTCAGTTGATATCTGTCCACCACGGTCATCCCTTGCGTGTACTCACCCTTAGTCTCGATACCTACCCACACGTCTTGAGCAGTAAACAACTCAGGTTTGAGTAGCCAGGCTATGGTGCACGGATCGTGCAGCGGTGCCCCCTTGAGCCCCCACTTAGGGTCTTGATGATAGATCATGAAGAAATCCAACAGACCGGCGACGCACTGAGCAACCGGATTATCTATGGCGCGAATTCGCTCTATATCTTGCTGCACAATATAGGCTTGGTGAGTCACATCCAATCCGCACATGACGATGGGGAGCCCTGATTTAAACACCATATCGGCCGACTCAGGATCGACAAAAATATTAAACTCGGCGGCCGGCGTCCAATTGCCCGCAGCCGCGGAGCCTCCCATCAAGACTATGCTGTCGATCTTAGCGTGCAACTCGGGATAACCTGCCAGCAGCAGGGCAATATTGGTCAAGGGGCCTGTGGGGTTAAGAATAACCGGCACTTCACTGGCGCGAAGTTTCTGCGCCATCAACTCCACAGCGTTGATCTCGACCGGAGCGAAAGCCGGATCTGGCAGTTTAGGGCCATCCAGGCCGGACTCTCCGTGAACATTGTCGGCAATGATCAGCTCTCGGGCCAGAGGCTTAAGGGCACCACCGGCAACGGGCACATCATAACGCTCCAACAAGGTCAGTATGCGCAGCGCATTATTCAGTGTCTTATCCGGTGTCTGATTACCGGCACTCGTGGTCACAGCCAGTACATCCAAGGCTTTAGTGCTAAAGGCGAGAATAAGGGAGATGGCATCATCATGACCTGGGTCACAATCACAGATAATGGGACGACTCGTCATACTATTTACTCCTGAAAAACAAAAAATGACCTAAGTGGTCGAAAAATATATCTAACTGGTAACCGAGTTTACCTGAGGCTAAGGAGAATTCTGTGAGTCAGTCTACAGCCTGAATAGCTAGGGCGATGCAGACCAGAGTGCATCATAATAATTGACACATGGGGATGCACATAAGCTCGATACCACTAAGGGGCTGAATGGTTAATTTCACAGCTATTCTCACCTGAGTCAATCCGGCTTCTTAATCGGATAACCTTATCTGCAAATAAAACTGCAGTAAGATTGTGCAAACGAGCTCAGTGTTATCGCTTCTTGCGGCAGAACAGGTGACTTTTGCGCTAGGTAACCGTAGTATTTGCCAGAATATACCTTTTCTATACAGCAAATTTAAGAGTATCAAATGGCTAAAAAGTTTTATGTGGTTTGGGTCGGGCGCGAAACAGGGGTTTTTACCACTTGGGATGCAGCCAAACGTCAGGTCGATAAATTCCCTAAGGCCAAATATAAATCCTTCAAGACAAAAGCCGAAGCCGATGCCGCATTTTCTGCTGGGTCGCCCCGTACTTATGTCGCTAAATCATCTAGCTCGTCTAGCGCAAGCAAGAGTAACCAAGCCCCGACAGCTAAAACATCGGCTTCTAACGCTGACTATGATGTGGTGATCTATACCGATGGTGGCTGTGAACCAAACCCGGGAAAGGCAGGTTCTGGCGTTGCCGTGTATAAGGATAATGAGTTATCTGAACTTTGGTACGGGCTATATAACAGCCATGGCACCAATAACTCGGCCGAGTTAAATGCATTGCATCAGGCGCTATTAATCGCACAAGAGAACTTGGCAGCAGGCAAATCAGCACACATTCGCAGTGACTCCCAATACTCGATAAATTGCATCACCAATTGGGCCTATGGCTGGAAAACCAAAGGCTGGAAACGCAAAACCGCCGGTGACATCAAGAATCTGGATATCATTCAGGCATCACATGCCCTGTATGACGAGCTTAAAGAAAAACTGGTTATCTCCCATGTGGCGGCTCATATTGGCATAGAAGGTAACGAGTTAGCCGACAGAATGTCTATCTATGCCATAGATAAAAAGGATGCCGAGTTTTGCCGCTATCCTGAACCAATAGTGCTTGCTGAGATTTTAAGTTTACGCACGGGTTAATAGACCCGCCTTCCTTGGCAATAACGAGGTTTTTGAACCGCTGACTTTAGATAATATTGCCAAAGACAGCTTCTTGCTTGAGTGTTATCAGCGCCATTACCAAGGTGCATTAGACCATTTTAACGGCCGCGACAATGAGTTGGGCCTAGATCAAAAAGATGAGTATTTCGATAAAGACGTGGTTGATACCCGCTTAGAAGAGCTGCTTATCGATGAGGCCAAGATTTGTGAAAGCATTCCTTTCACCGCAGCGCTGCATTAACTCGAATATTTTAAACCAGCCCCTTAGCCAGATCTTCAACCACATTGAGCGCCTGATTGAGCTGCGCCATAGAAACATAAGGCGCCGGGCCAAATCTTAACTGATCGCCACGACGATCACACAAGATGCCTCTTCCAGCCAGTTGCGCTACCCAGTCACTCGCTTTGGCTGTGGTTAAAGATAAGAAACCGGCACATAAGTTGAAGTCAGGCATGGCTAAATATTAAAAAAACCTGACCTGTATAGGTGAGTTAACAGTATGTAAACTTGCAAAATCTAGATGAATCATTAATCAGAGTTAAGAAATGCTGATATTGACTGATAATATCTAGCGTATTGAGAAATATCATTGTGGTCGGCACCTTCGATGAAGACCACCTCAGGAGCGCGGTTAACCAATGATTGTATAAGCTTGTCTGTGTGTATCCGGCGAACGACCTTATCATCCTCTGCCACTAAAATCAGGGTGTCAGAATAGATGCTCCCGGCGCGCCCTAGCGAATTGAACTTGTCTTTGAGTAGTATGGACATAGGGTAAAACGGAAATTGTTTTTGGGCTATGCTTTGAATGCTGTCAAACGGGGTCACCAAGACTAGTTTCTTCAGCGGACGCTCCGATGCGATATAAGTTGCCACGCCGCTGCCTAAGCTTCTTCCGATAACGAATACACTCTCATAAGTCAATACCAGACGATCATACAGCACTAAAGCATCCGACAATAACGCAGCTTCGCTAGGTGAGCCCTCACTGCCGCCATAACCTCTATAATTGACCAAATATACCGAAAAAGATGTCGATTCTGATTCAAATGCTTGTTCAAATTCTGGTGCTGTAAAGGCCACATTTTCGGCGTTACCACCAAAATAGATAATCGCCTTATCCTGACCCTTGTTTAATAAGATGCTTGTTTAATAAGATGCTTGTTGTCGATACACCATCATTTTCAAATGTCACTTCATCGAACCTGTGCTCTACTGCTCCTGTTGGAAAATAGATAAAGCTACGCTGCATCAAGTAGAGCATGACGCCGAGTCCAACATAGGTGACGATAACGAGTATTAAAATTCGATTCATATTCTGCAGTAACCTCGGCCATGAGTTCATCATGGGATTTATCGAGTGGATGGGTGAGCCCTGATGCGCATCCAGGGCTTATTGCTTGTTAACCAAATCATGCAAATGGCAAGATCAAAGCCAGCCATTAATAATCAATAACATACTTAGCTAAAAGTGGATTATCAATACATCATTAATCATCAAGACGTAAAGCCAAAAATATCTGCATATTGATTGGTTAAAAAGAAGAAAAACGATTAATTTGAGGCAAAATCATGAATTTCAGACAAATCAAATCTGGTCCTTTATTTAGGCCTGTTAGCAGCTTAAGTGCATTGGCTCTACGAGCGATAGGTTCATTCAGTGCCCGCAACTCTTATGAAAGCGTTAGCACAAATATCAATGGCAAACACGGAAGCAAGCTCCAGTAGTCGACTTTCAACCCAATCCCGTCTATGCTCATAGGATTAACCAGTATAATGATCGACACAACACAAAAAAGCCTTTATAACACAACGAGATACACAGTGGCAATAGAGCGTATCTTCTAAACTGACTAACGCTTTTCTTGGTGTTGGCATAACAAACCCTCCTCAACAACTCTGACTTAAGCTTAGTCAAGGGATCTCCATCTAACTATCCAGGGTGTCTTGGTTGTTTCTGAACCCAAAATGCCTCAACAACTAGTACTTATGAGCTTTGTTGTGTTAATATCGACTCAATAATGACTATTACCTATATTTATTGAGCCAATATAGGTGCAGAATCATTCGAACACTTACAATCCAACTACATCAGGATTTTGTCTGGCATCATGGCGCTCCCAGAGCTTCTTGATTCTAATAATTGTAGACTTGACTATGAATTTGGGCATGTGCTACTTAATTACCACCAGTTTGCAAATACAGCGCTTAGCATTCGCCTACTCGTCGATAATATGACCTATCGAGAAACCAAGTGGTTTCGTTTTCTTGATGACATCATGCCAGCAGGATCAAGCCGCAAATATTGGATCAATAAATTAGGCTTGAAAGATGAAAAGCACTTAGTCCGTAACTTTGAACTACTAAGCAAGGGCACAGTTGCACCGATTGGCAATCTACGCATCAAAGAGTCTGTTCCCGATAAGGTGGTAAATGCCATACCGGTAAGCTTCACTATTGATGATGTTTGCAGATTAGAAGTCGATTTTATTGAATATGCTCAAACGCATGGCGCAGCCTCTGGTGCTGGTGGTGCTGCTCCGAAGTTACTGGTTAGATGTGACAAAAATGATTGTGTTTGGATTGATACATTCCAAGATGATCCTACAAATCTAGATACTCGATATTGGGTTAAGTTTGCTCGTGGCCTTAAAGCTATCGACAAGGATATTTTAAGAGCTGAATATCACTTCTATCACGAACTTACATCACTTAACTTTGATACTATATCAATAAGTAAGATGAGATTAGAAGAAAGCGAAAAAGGACCATCATTGTGGCTACCCAGGTTCGATACCATAGTGATTGATGGACGAGAACAATTACTAGGAATGGAGTCGGTGTATTCTGTATTAGATGAAGGACCTGCAACGGCTCTGCATCACGGAGATGTTATCCGTCGTCTAATTAGTACCATACAAAACCCTGACGCTAACGGTACAACCGAAACTTTCCTAGATGATGTTGACGGAAAAGAAGCGTTTATTATTGAGTGGGTACGACGAGATTTACTTAATATTGCTTTTGGAAACTCTGATAATCATGGTCGAAATACATCATTTATTAAGCGGGACAACAAAATTTCATTGTCTCCAATATATGATTTTGCACCAATGAAAGCCGATCCTGAAACCATCACTAGGACATTTACTTGGGGGCCAGAGCTGGAAAAAGGAGGTGAGTATAACTATCCTGCCATTGCTGAGAGCCTAAGTGACCTCATTGATCCACAAAGGTTGATGAGTGAATTAAGAGATACCGCCAAAAAATTGCTAGGTTTACGAGAAAGGTTACTTAAAAGAGGAGTCCCAGACTCTATTTTAAACTTTCCGAGCATGAATTATGAAAATTTAGAAAATAAATTTAAGCGCTGGAACTTATTATGAAAAATTCATTTACTCCCTTAGCTGTGAAAGTTAAACCCAGTGGTCGAAAAAAACTAATTTCGAAAAGTAAACGCATGCAGCCTACAGAGAAGGACGAGCTGATGCTCAGTGTCTGTCAATCAATGCTGCTAGGCGAGATAACAACAGGTGGCGCGTTGAAAAAACTACGAATTCAAATGCTTTCAATCAATCAAGATCAATATGCCAGAATGGTTGGGGTAACAAGAAAAATCATTTCTGAAATCGAAGGAGATAAATCTAAAGCAAGTGCTAGCGTACTGAATCAAGTACTAAGAGGTGTTGGATTGAGTGTCATGGTAATGCCACGGGACAAATACTTGCAAGAGCAACTTATTCAGACCGAAAAGCAGGTCCTAGATAATTTGATAGCCATAAAAAGCTAGATTTCAGAAATAACCTTCTAGTGAAAGCCCAGTGTAGATACGGCTGCGAGCTTAGATTACAGGGTCTCCAGCGCAGCAAAAGAGTATAACCATCACCCATATTAATCTTCCAAGCCGACTAACGGCTTTCTCAGGGGTGACGACGCTCCTAACACCGAGAGTCCCTTCCTCTGCTACAACTGACTAAGACCAACTAGAAGAAAAATGACACCATAATTAACAATGGTACGTAACAAGCTAATCATCAGCAGAGCGAACACTATGCGGATCATTTTTGCCTGTTTAGGCTGCGCGAGTAGAGGCTTAAGTAAGCCGCCAAAAAATAACCAAAAAAGATCGAATATTGTGGCAACCAACAAACAGATAAGCCCAGTCAACAGGTAACTAGAAGCAACATCGGTTATTGGCAATCAGTTATTAAATGAGAAAACTGTGAGAATATAGCCAGAAATGTAACATCTGGTCTGTCAGGTGATTTTTGTTGGAGTATGATGATTGCAATTTCGCGGCTAAAGCCGCTCCTACATCGAAGCTAACTCTCATCAGGAACTCGAACCCAGCCCTCCATCAATATCCTGGCGCTGCGGCTCATGGATACCTTAGTGACAGTCCATTGGCCATCGACCTGCTTAGCCGCTGCGCCCACTTTCAAAGTACCCGAAGGGTGACCGAAGCATACTGAGTCCGCTTGGCTGCCTGCTTTAGTGTCTGTTTCAATGCCGGTTTGCATAAGAGTGCCTGAGTTCGCCGCTAGGTTGACTAAGGTGCCGGGAATGACAGCAGCCGTGCCTATGGCTACTGCAGCGGTGCCCATCATGGCGTGATGCAGCTTGCCCATGGACAGGGCGCGTACATTGAAATCTATGTGCGAGCGCTCAACCTGCTTGCCACTGGATGAGGTATAACTGCTAGCAGGCGAGACAAAGGCAATCTTGGGTGTATGTTGACGAGACTCTGCCTCATCAACATGGGCGATAAGGCCCATCTTGACCGCACCTATGGCGCGCAGTGATTCAAACATCTCCAGGGCTTTAACATCACCATTTATTGCTGCTTGCGACTCATCACCGCGATAGCCGATATCCTCGGCATTGACGAAGATGGTCGGAATACCGGCATTGATCATGGTGGCTTTTATTTTTCTCGGCTCCAAGCTGTTATTAAACATGCCAGGTGGAAGCTCTATCTCATCGACCAAGTTACCCGTGGGGAACATGCCAGGCTCCCCTTCCCCCTTCCCTTCATTAGCCTTATCTGCAGGGTCGATAAAATCGACACCTATTTCAGCGGCCGGGAAGGTCACGCCATCGAGTTCAAAATCACCGCTTTCCTGCACTTCACCATGGGTGATAGGCACATGGGCAATAATGGTTTTACTGATATTGGCCTGCCAGATTCGTATCACGGCTATACCATTTTCCGGAATACGGCTGGCATCGACAAGGCCCGCATGAATGGCGAAAGCGCCGACAGCGGCGGACAAATTTCCACAGTTGCCACTCCAATCGACGAAGGCCTTATCAATCGCCACTTGGCCGAAGAGATAATCCACATCGTGATCGGCCTGAGTGCTTTTCGACAATATGACCGTTTTGCTGGTGCTTGAGGTTGCGCCGCCCATACCATCGGTCTGTTTACCGTAAGGATCTGGGCTACCGATAACACGTAAAAGAAGTGCATCACGGGCCACCCCGGCTACCTGCGCCGCCGGTGGCAAATCAGTTAGCGAGAAGAACACGCCCTTACTGGTGCCACCACGCATATAGGTTGCTGGCACTTTTATCTGTGGCCTATAGGGCATAAGCTCAGACGATTTACGCTCAGAAGAGTTAGTCAATTCTTGTGTCATTACAAAACTATCCTTTTAAATCAATCCTTTATACTCAGGTAAACCACAAGGGTTACATACTTTATATTTTGCCTGAGCTTTATTAAACCCGCTTACAAGTCACTATATTAATTCACATTTGAGTCAAGAAAATCTTGGGCGAAGCGCTGTAATATCCCACCCGCTTCATAGATTGTCACTTCCTCTGCGGTATCTAAACGACACTTAACCGGGACTTCAACTTGCTCACCATTTTTACGTGTGATGATTAGCGTCAATACCGAGCCTGGCATGCGCTCGCCAATCACATCATAGGTTTCGCTGCCGTCGATACCATAGGTATGGCGGTTATTGCCAGCGGTAAACTCCACCGGTAATACCCCCATGCCCACCAAGTTAGTGCGATGAATACGCTCAAAACCTTCGGCGACAATCACTTCGACGCCGGCGAGACGTACGCCTTTGGCGGCCCAATCACGTGATGAACCTTGACCATAATCGGCTCCGGCGATAATGATCAAAGGCTGTTTACGCGCCATATAGGTCTCGATAGCTTCCCACATGCGCGATTCAATTCCTTCGGGTTCGATACGCGTGAGTGAGCCTTGCTTAACCTCAACTTGGCCATTCTTACCGAGCTGAGTCACCATTTCATTAAACAGCTTAGGGTTAGCAAAGGTGGCGCGTTGGGTGGTTAGATGATCGCCTCTGTGGGTCGCATAGGAGTTAAAGTCAACTTCCGGTAAGCCCATCTTATCCAGATAATCTCCAGCGGCGCTGTCGAGCATGATGGCGTTCGAGGGAGACAGGTGATCGGTAGTGATGTTGTCACCAAGCACAGCCAGAGGACGCATGCCCTTCATGGTACGCTCGCCCGCGAGTGCACCTTCCCAATAAGGAGGCCTGCGGATGTAGGTACTCTGTGGACGCCAATCATATAGCGGATCGTTGTCACTGCCGTACTCGACTTTAATATCGAACATGGGCTCATAGACCTTGCGGTACTGCTCAGGTTTGACACTTTTAGCTATGACCCTATCTATCTCTTCATCACTGGGCCAGATATCTTTCAAGGTCACATCATTACCCTGACTATCTTTGCCGAGCACATCTTTTTCGATATCGAAGCGAATGGTACCGGCAATCGCGTAGGCGACAACCAGAGGCGGTGAGGCTAAGAAGGCTTGTTTGGCATAGGGATGGATACGACCATCGAAATTTCGATTGCCTGAGAGCACCGCCGTGGTGTACAAGTCTCTGTCGATCACTTCTTGTTGAATCTCAGGATCTAACGCGCCGCTCATGCCGTTACAGGTGGTACAGGCAAAACCGACAATACCGAAGCCCAATTGCTCCAATTCTGACAACAGTTTGGCATCTTCAAGATACAACTGCACGGTTTTGGAACCTGGTGCCAGTGAGGTTTTCACCCAAGGTTTACGGGTCAAGCCTTTGGCATTGGCATTACGGGCGATAAGCCCAGCAGCTATGACATTGCGGGGGTTTGACGTGTTAGTACAGCTGGTGATGGCCGCGATAATACAGGCGCCATCGGGCATCAATTCTTTGCCATCGGCATCGAGAATTATATCGTAAGGACCACTGATCCCCTGCTGAGCAAGATCACTTGTCGATACGCGGCGATGTGGATTCGAAGGCCCGGCGATGTTACGACCCACCGATGACAAGTCAAATCGCAGTACTCGATCATACTCGGCATCGATTAAACTATCGGCCCATAGGCCAGCTTGCTTAGCATAGTTTTCCACCAGTTTTACCTGACTGTCATCCCGGCCAGTCAGCTTAAGATAATCTATGGTCATCTCGTCGATATAGAACATGGCGGCAGTGGCGCCAAATTCGGGTGTCATGTTAGAAATGGTGGCACGATCGCCCAATGTCAGCGCCTTCGCGCCTTCGCCATAGAACTCTAAATAGGTCGATACCACTTTCTTATCGCGTAAAAACTCGGTGAGCGCCAGCACGATATCCGTCGCGGTGATCCCACTCTGACGTGTTCCCACCAGCTCGACGCCGACAATATCTGGCAGACGCATATATGAAGGGCGGCCCAGCATGACACTTTCTGCCTCTAAACCGCCAACACCTATGGCGATAACCCCAAGGGCATTGACATGTGGCGTGTGACTGTCGGTGCCGACTAAGGTATCGGGGAATGCCACCCCATCGCGAGACTGGATAACGGGAGACATCTTTTCCAGATTAATCTGGTGCATGATGCCGTTACCCGGCTGAATAACATCTATGTTTTTAAATGCCGTTTTAGTCCAATTGATGAAATGGAACCTGTCAGCGTTGCGCCTGTCTTCGATGGCACGATTCTTCTCTAAGGCATCTTTCTCAAACCCGGCGTGTTCCACCGATAAGGAGTGATCGACTATCAGTTGCGTCGGCACCACAGGATTGACTTTAGATGGGTCGCCGCCCCTAGCGGCAATGGCATCACGCAGACCGGCCAGATCGACTAACGCCGTCTGGCCAAGAATATCGTGGCACACCACGCGGGCCGGATACCAGGGGAAATCCAAATCTTGTTTGCGCTCGATGATCTGTTTGAGTAATTCGGTCAGCTTAGCAGGCTCGCAGCGACGAACCAGGTTCTCGGCGTAAACGCGAGAGCAATAAGGCAGCTTGCGGTATGCACCCGCTCTGATAGCGTCAACGGCAGCCTCTGTATCGAAGTAATCGAGTTTACTGCCGGGTAGAGATTTACGGTATTGGGTATTCATCTTTATTCACTCAATTAGCACTGTTCGCTTATATACAGTTCACTTATATAAAGCGGGAACCTAGGGGCTAGGGGCTAGTTCCTAGGACCTAGATTTTTATGGGCGCTTATCTTGTTTCGATTGGCGTCACTTTACGTGGCTCGCTGCCGGTGTAATCGGCACTCGGGCGAATGATGCGGTTATTCGAACGTTGCTCCATCACATGAGCCGCCCAGCCGGTTAAGCGTGAACAGACAAAGATAGGGGTAAACAATTTAGTAGGGATACCCATGAAGTGATAAGCCGATGCATGGAAAAAATCCGCATTACAGAAGAGTTTCTTGCTGTCCCACATAAACTCTTCACAGGCGACGGAGATATCATAAAGGCTGGTATCACCATTCTCCTGCGCGAGCTTCTCAGACCAGGCCTTGATGATCACGTTGCGTGGATCTGAGGTACTATAGATGGCATGACCAAAACCCATGATCTTCTCTTTACGCTCAAGCATACCTGCCATCTGCACCTTGGCATCGGCTGGAGAGCTAAAACTCTGGATCATAGCCATTGCCGCCTCATTGGCGCCGCCATGTAGCGGACCACGCAAGGTACCTATGGCACCTGTGATACAAGAGAACATGTCAGACAGGGTCGATGCACACACACGAGCGGTAAAGGTCGAGGCGTTAAACTCATGCTCGGCATAGAGGATTAGCGACACATCCATCACGCGGCGATGCTGCTCAGAGGGGGCTTTTCCGTTGAGAAGATGCAGGAAATGACCGCCGATAGAGGCTTCATCGGTGACACAATCTATCTCGACACCTTCATGGGAGAATTTGTACCAGTAACACATGATGGCCGGAAATGCGGCGAGAAGACGATTAGCGGCGCGATTTTGCTCAGAAAAATCATTTTCTGGCTCTAAGTTACCGAGGAAAGAGCAAGCTGTGCGCATCACATCCATAGGGTGTGCATCACGAGGAATACGCTGCAACACCTCTTTGAGTACCTGAGGCAGATCACGTAAGGTTCTCAGCTCGGCCTTGTAAGTCTCGAGTTGATTCACCGTAGGCAGTTCGCCATTAAACAACAAGTAGGCGACCTCTTCGAAGCTGGTATTGTCGGCCAAATCTGACACGTCATAGCCACAATATGTTAAGCCGCTGCCAGATTTACCCACTGTACAAAGGCTGGTTTCACCGGCGCTCTGACCACGTAGTCCTGCACCACTCAGTTTTTTATCACCCATTGCTCTTTCCTCTCTTGGTTAACTGTGACCTCGCCTCTGTAATTCCTTCACAGAGTTTTGTAACGGGTCATCTATTTTTATTATGCTTTATGTAAGGTTTTACTTGTTCTTGCCTTCACTAAAGAGCACATCTAACTTCTGCTCATAGGCGTGGTACCCCAGATAATCATAGAGTTCCATGCGGGTCTGCATCTTATCGATTACCGCCTGCTGATCGCCATCTTTTAGAATCGTTTCATAGACCATTTCAGCCGCCTTATTCATCGCCCTAAATGCCGAGAGCGGATAAAGCACCATGGCACACCCCCACTCACCCAGCTGCTGTTTATTCCACAATTCTGTCTGACCAAACTCGGTAATATTAGCCAAGATAGGCACATCTAATGCCTCGGAAAAGGCGCGGTAATGCTCCTCAGTTTTCACCGCTTCGGCGAAGATGCCATCGGCACCGGCAACAACATAGGCTTTAGCTCGCTCGATGGCGGCGGCTAATCCTTCTTGGGCGAAGGAGTCGGTACGCGCCATGATGAAAAAATCGGCATCCGTGCGAGCATCCACAGCCGATTTGATTCTGTCGACCATCTCTGCAGTCGAGACGATCTCCTTGTTAGGCCTGTGACCACAACGCTTCTGGGCAACCTGATCTTCCATGTGCACGGCTGCCGCTCCCGCCTTCTCCATATCTCGTATGGTCTTAGCTATGTTGAACGCCCCGCCCCAACCGGTATCGATATCCACCATTAAAGGTAGATCGCAGGCTGATGTGATGCGTTGTACGTCAACAAGCACATCATTTAGCGAGGTCATGCCTAAGTCGGGTAAACCGTATGATGCATTCGCCACACCGCCACCGGAAAGATAGATGGCCTGATGACCTATCTGTTTAGCCATCATGGCCGTGTACGCATTGATAGTGCCCACTATCTGCAAGGGGGTATTGTCTGCTAGTGCCTGGCGAAACTTTTTACCTGCGCTCATGCTTTCCTCTCTTTTCATTGGCTGCTATATGCTGATTAAATCATTTCACCCGTTCACGGCTTTGGGCTAAATTCTGCTCAATATTGTGCTTCGAATACATGATGTGACGACGCATCAAGATCTCAGCCAGCTCCTCATCACGATTGGAAATGGCCTGTACTATGTGTTTATGTTCATCGAATGCCGTGGTGACCCTAGGTCCCGCCATACCAAGTTGCACACGATACATGCGCACCAGATGATAGATGCCATTGACGAGCATGGAGATAAGGTGTTTATTCTTGCTACCGAGAATGATGCGGTAATGAAAATCGACATCACCGGCTTCCTGGTAATAGGACTCACCGCCTTTGACTTCATCAAAATGGGAATTTAACAGTAGGTTGAGATCATCTATCTCGCTTGTTGTCATATTTTTAGCCGCTAACCTTGCCGCCATACCCTCGAGAGATTCGCGAACCTGATATAACTCGATCAAACCATCGGTGGATAAAGAAACCACTCGAGCGCCGACGTTGGCTTTACGCTCGACGATATGGCACGAGGCTAATCGATTGATCGCTTCACGAATGATGGCGCGGCTGACGGCATATCTTGTCGACAACTCAGTTTCACTCAGCTTGGCCCCAGAAGGGATCTCTCCTTCAACAATATCTTGCCTTAGCTGAATAAAGGTCTTATCTGCCGCTGTAACGGGTTGTTCGCTGAAAAACTTCATTTTTAACTAGGACTTCTTTTACATTAGATTGTCGACAATATAGCCATATCCTCTCGATTGGTCAAACATAACCCGGCATATTGTCGACAAAACACCTGTAGTAGCAGGTTTACATCCAGCAGAAAATCACACTAACCTCACTCAATACGCTCGTTTTTCAACCAACAACCAAGGGTACTCCTTAAAGATGATACAAATGACTGTAATAAAACCATCAAGCACAGCTTTGCCTATAGGGTCGCCTATGAGACAATCGGACCATGAAAATTTATGCCCATATTCACAAGGCCCCCATACGCGTTTTCCGCATCGGCAGAAAGCGATTCTGGATCCGCTTAAAACGCGACATGCTTATTTTGCAAGATGCATTGTCTCAGGAGAAGCAGGAGACCAAAGATATGATGGTCACCTATAAACGTTACACCAAGAAGCAGGCCAGTCGTGAAGAGCTAGCCGAAGCCAATAAGCAATTCGGTGATTTGTTAAAGGGATTAGGCCTGGGCGTATTTGCCCTGCTGCCGTTCGCCCCGCTGACCATACCTCTGGTGGTCAAACTCGGCAAGATGGTAGGCGTAGATGTGCTACCAAGCTCATTTAACAATCTTTCCAGAAAGAGAAAGAGACGTTCCGCAAAATTGGCTGAAAATGAAAAATAGCTAGCGTCGTTTTAAATCCCCTCAATATTCCCCACCTCTGCCTTTAACCCATATTGATTGCCTGTTACCCTGTTAGGTAATACAAACACCCCTTCTCCAATCGATACAAGCAGCGAGCACGAGTCCAACATGACTGAATTATTGATCTCAGGTGCCCTTGGCACCCCTCTCACCATCTTACACACAGATGCATACTCAACTTGGCTAGCCGAGCAAGACACTCAAACGACAAACTGGCTGGCTACGACTCAGTTTGGCGGCAAAGGCATGAGCCTGGTCCCCAACGGTGCAGGTGAACTCTCCCAAGCCATTTATGTAACTTCCGATCTAGACTCCTATTGGTTATGCGGCGATCTGGTCAACCAGCTTCCTGCGGGCCGCTACACCATCCAGGGCAGCGAAGAGCAAATCAAAGTCGCGGCATTTAGCTGGGGTCTCGGCGCATATAAGTTCGACCGTTATAAGCACAATGACAAAGTTTATCCGCAACTGGTATTGCCGACTCAGGCTCAGGCCGACGAAGTGAGAAAACTGGTGCGTTCCGTGGCTATTGTTCGCGACCTGGTCAATACGCCAGCCGCAGACATGATGCCTCAGCACTTGGGTGAGATTATGCAGAATTTGGCCAGTGAATTTGGTGCAAGCATCACTCAAATCGTTGGCGATAAGCTGCTCGAACAAAACTATCCGACTATCCATATGGTGGGCCGTGCAAGTGAAAACCTGCCACGCCTGATAGATATGACCTGGGGTGATGAGAATGCACCTAAAGTGACTTTAATCGGTAAAGGTGTGTGTTTCGACTCCGGCGGACTGGATCTCAAACCCGGTGCAGGCATGCGTTTGATGAAGAAAGACATGGGCGGCGCCGCTCATGTTATCGGCCTGGCTCACCAGATCATGGCGAGTAACTTACCCATACGTTTACGCGTATTGGTACCGGCAGTCGAGAATGCGGTATCCGCCAATGCTTTCCGCCCAGGTGATGTGATTAAGACCCGCAAAGGCATCACGGTTGAAATTGATAACACAGATGCCGAAGGTCGCTTAGTACTGTGTGATGCATTGGCCGAAGCCAACAATGACAAGCCTGAGCTGATGATAGATTTCGCTACACTCACTGGCGCCATGCGCATCGCCCTAGGCACCGAGCTTCCCGGCTTCTTCAGTAACGATGATCGAGTGGCAGCCGATATGACTCAGTCAGGTCTCAAGGTACAAGATCCTATCTGGCGCATGCCACTGCACAAGCCATACCTGGAACTCACCGGCAGCGACATTGCCGATCTAGCCAACTGTGGCCGTATTCCGCAAGGTGGCGCCATCACAGCAGCACTTTATCTCGAAGCCTTCGTCGATGCAGATATTAGCTGGGCTCACTTCGATGTGATGGCCTGGAACACGCGTAAGCTTCCCGGTCGCCCTATCGGTGGCGAAGCCTTCGGCATCCGCGCCGTATTCGATTACCTGCAGACACGTTTTTCGAAGTAAAATGGTTTTAGGAACTAGGCGCTAGCAGAGATATTTTTGCCATCCATGGCATCCGGGGATAACACCATCCATGTACAAATCCACTCCTATGCCATCCATGGCATCCGGGGATAACTACATCCATGTACAAATCCACTCCTATGCCATCCATGGCATCCGGGGATAACTACATCCATGTACAAAAAAGCCAGAACTCAGTTCGGGCTTTTTTGATCTATCTGTTTAAGCCTGGTCAGGCTTGGTATGCTTACGCATCGACACCCTTGCTTCTGAGGAACTCATCATAAGTTCCCTTGAAGTCATTGATGCCATCTTTGGTCATCTCTATGATACGGTTAGCAACCGATGAAACGAATGCACGGTCATGACTGACAAAAATCAGCGTACCTTGGTAGATCTCCAGCGCATTGTTCAATGACTCGATAGATTCCATGTCCATGTGGTTAGTCGGCTCATCCATCACCAAGATGTTTGGCTTCTGCATGATAAGCTTGCCGAATAACATACGACCCTTCTCACCACCAGAGAGTACCTTAACCGACTTCTTGATATCGTCAGAGCTGAACAGCATGCGACCCAAGTAACCACGAACCGACTGATCGTCATCTTCGGGCTTACGCCACTGGCTCATCCACTCGAACAAGGTCATGTCATTTTCAAAATCTGACTCATGATCTTGGGCATAGTAACCGATAGCCGCATTCTCGGACCATTGAATGGTACCGCTATCCTGTTGAATATCATGGATCAGGGTACGCAGTAAGGTCGTCTTACCGATACCGTTCTCACCTAAGATGGCGATACGCTCACCCACTTCAACCATCAGGTTTAACTTGTTGAACAGTGGCTCATCGAAGCCCTTGCTTAGCTCTTCGACGATCAAGGCGTTACGGAACAACTTCTTCTCTTGCTCGAAACGAATAAACGGATTCACACGACTCGAGGCTTTCACTTCATCAATCTTGATCTTATCAATAAGCTTGGCACGTGAGGTGGCCTGCTTAGCCTTAGATGCGTTAGCAGAGAAACGCGCGACGAAGCCCTGAAGCTCGGCTATTTGCGCCTTCTTCTTGGCATTGTCAGACATCAAACGCTCACGCGATTGTTGAGCGGCCATCATGTACTCATCATAGTTACCCGGGAAAATACGCAGCTCACCGTAATCGAGATCCGCCATATGAGTACAGACTGAGTTTAAGAAATATCTATCGTGAGAGATGATGATCATGGTGCTGTTACGCTGGTTCAGCATCTCTTGCAACCAACGAATGGTGTCAATATCCAAGTTGTTGGTTGGTTCGTCGAGTAGCAATACATCTGGATCTGAGAACAGGGCTTGTGCCAGCAAAATTCTAAGTTTAAAACCCGGAGAAATTGCGCTCATCAGACCTAAGTGTTGATCGACAGGAATACCCACTCCCATCAGGAGTTCACCGGCGCGAGACTCGGCGGTGTAGCCGTCCATCTCGGCAAATTCCATCTCTAGATCGGCAACCTTGATACCGTCTTCTTCTGTCATTTCAGGCAGAGAGTAGATACGATCACGCTCTTGCTTGACTTCCCAAAGCTCCTCATGACCCATAATAACGGTATCAATCACGCTGAACTCTTCATAACCAAACTGGTTCTGGCTCAATTTACCGATACGCTCGTTGATATCCAGAGAGACATTACCCCCTGATGGCTCAAGATCGCCGCCAAGGATCTTCATAAAGGTTGACTTACCACAGCCGTTCGCGCCGATCAGACCATAACGGTTGCCGCCGCCGAATTTAACTGAGATGTTTTCAAACAGTGGCTTAGCGCCAAACTGCATGGTGATATTAGCTGTAGTAATCAAGTGTTAGATCCCAAAAATTATTATGCAATGTGATGTATAAACGAGCAAAATCAAGCGCGATATTATATCCAGCAATCGACAAATAATCAACTAAAAGCGCACCAAATAGCCATGATAACTTTCCGTAACAGCAAGATTTAATGCAGGAAGCCGAACAGGCTTTATTCGGCTTCCTCAGGTATCAAGCATTTAACCTATTACTGGTTCAACTTCACATGTCTTAAACGATTGGCATTGGTGACCACAGTCAAAGAAGGTCATTAATAACAAGAGTGCCATCGCGGCTCCAGCTATCACAAGGCTGCTTAAGTTAACTCAACTTCACATGTCTTAGCCTGTTAGCGTTTGTCACTACCGTGAGGGAGGACAAAGCCATCGCAGCCCCTGCAATCACAGGGTTAAGCAATATGCCTGTTAGAGGGAATAGAACTCCAGCGGCGACTGGAATGCCTAAAGAGTTATAGATGAACGCGCCGAATAGATTCTGCTTGATGTTCCTCATGCTGGCATTGGCCAAGGCAAAGGTATCGGCCAATACTGACAAGCGTCCAGTGAGTAAGGTCAAGTCGGCACTCTCGATGGCGACTTCGGTGCCACTCCCCATGGCGATACCCACATCGGCACTCATCAAGGCGGGGGCATCGTTGATACCATCTCCTACCATGGCGACGACTTCTCCACTCTCTTTGAGCTCGATAATCTTAGCCTGTTTCTGCTCGGGCAAGACTCCGGCAATGACTTCATCTATGCCCACTTCATCGGCAACGGCCTGCACCGTCTCTTGCTTGTCACCACTGAGTAATATCACCCGTTTACCGGCACGTTTAAGTGCGGCAATGGCTTCTTTGGCATCAGGTTTCACCGGATCGCTGATGGCAATAATACCGACTAAACGTCCGCCTTGTGCCACATAAACTGGGGTCTTACCAAGCTGGGCCAAAGTCTCAATCTCATCTTGTAAAGCATCTATAGCCGATATATTCTCCATGACCATCAAGCTCATATTGCCTATGGCTAGCTCGACGCCAGAGACGATGCCCACTATGCCCTTTCCCTGAATATTGTTGAAACGGTCAGGTTCGACCAAGCTTAGATCTCGCGTCTTGGCTTCATCGAGCATCGCCTGAGCCAATGGGTGCTCGGAATGCTGTTCCAGGCTCGCCACCAGCAATAACAGTTGCTCAGATGCAGAGGCTTGACTGCCACTCTCACTGCCACTGCCACTGCCACCATCAAGCAGGCGAATGTCGGTCACCGATGGCTTACCCGATGTGATAGTGCCGGTCTTGTCCAGCACCACACAGGTGACCTTACTCGCAGTTTGCAGCGCCTCACCATTCTTAATCAAGACGCCCATCTGTGCGGCTCGTCCAACTGAGACCATGATAGACATAGGTGTCGCTAACCCTAGAGCACAAGGGCAGGCGATGATAAGTACGCTGGTTAACACCACTAGCGCATGTGACAACTGGGGCGCAGGTCCCAGCAAATACCACACCACAGCAGCGACCAGGGCAATAATCACCACCACAGGAACAAAGTACGCCGATATCTTATCCGTGAGCCTGCCTATGGGCATTTTTGATGTTTGCGCCTGCTGAACCAGATCGATGATTTTCGATAGACGAGTATCGGTTAATCCGGCTGTCACGCGGTAGATGATGCTGCCATTGCCGTTGACGGTGCCGGCACTGAGCGTATCGCCAATGCTTTTAGACACAGGAATAGGCTCACCGGTTAACATGGACTCGTTGAGATTCGACTCGCCACTCAATACCTCGCCGTCCAAGGCGACTCGACTGCCAGGTTGTAGTCTCAACTTATCACCGAGCTGTATTTGGGCAATTTCAACCTCTTCATCCCCAGAGTCGCTCAGCCTTATTGCGGTAGTAGATTGTAATCCTATAAGGCGCTGCACCGCTTCACTGGTCTTGCCCTTAGCCCTGAGTTCCAGCGCATGGCCCAAGTTAATTAAACCCAGAATCATCACACTGGCTTCAAAGTACACATGACGGGTTTCGGCTGGGAACCAGGAAGGCATGATCACTACCAACATAGAATAGGCCCATGCTGTGGTGGTGCCGAGTACAATCAAGGTATCCATGTTGGCACTGCGCGCCTTAAGTGCACGCCACATCCCTTTATAGAAGTGTCCGCCAGTGGTCACTAGCAGGATAAATGTGATGATCCCCATGATCCCCCAGGCCAATTGCTGACTGGGATTATTCACCATCATCTCACCGCCCAATAGCCCCCACAACATCATGGGAACCCCTAAGCCCAACCCCAGCATAGATTGGATGATACGGGTGCGGTACTCGACTCGCTCATCCTGGATTTTCTTTTCACTGGCTAGCTTGGCATCCAACACGAGTTCACTGTCATAACCAACACTGGCCACGGTCACGATTGCTAGCTCACTGCTGATGTCACCTTGAATGTGTACCTGCTTATCGGCCAGATTAACCCGTGCAACCAGCTGAGTGTCCACTCCAGGCTGTGATAGTTTTTCGAATGCACCTTCAATTTTAGCGACACAACTGGCACAGTTCATTTGCGGTACATATAGAGTCATGCTATTGGTATTTTTCATCATCATTGATTCCCCATACTCAAAAAATTGAGTCTCGATCAAGGCTGTTTAAGTCAGTTATTTAACTAGCTTGTTCCCATTTCACTGCACTTAGGTTAATGTCTCCCCTAATGGGAGAGTCAAACCCTTATTGGAAATTAAAAACACTTTGCTGAATTTGACTCTCACTCGATTGCTTTTGAGCAGATTTTGAGCGCGTAGTGAATACCTAATGAGGCTTATGATGAAAATTGGTGAAGTAGCAAAAAAGACCGGTCTATCGATTAAGAGTATTCGTTATTACCACGACATAGGCCTTATCTGCGCCACGCGGGGTGAAAATGGCTACAGAGAATATGATCAACCACAGATCGACTCCCTTAACTTTATCAGTCACAGTCGCGACTTAGGCTTCTCTTTAGATGATTGCCGTTCTCTGCTCGACCTCAAGCTCAATCAAGACAGAGATGCCGAAGATGTAAAACGCTTGGCTAAGACTCATCTGGACATGGTGAGTGAAAGAATAACCAAGTTACAGGCACTCGAGAGTCAATTAAAGCATCTGATTAAGGATTGTCGCGGCGGCCATCAACCGGACTGCGCCATACTGAGCGGACTCAGTGAATAGTCTGGCTAATCCAGCAACTTGATGGCCTAACAGATCAATCTAATAATAGTGAATTCCGGTATTTAGTGTTTTTTTAGTCGGTGGGCATTGTCAATTTTCAATGCGGGAATATCACCTGCGGGAGTGAACCCAAACACCTTGCCATAAAAATACAGCTCGGCTTCGATAGCGATCATTTGATTTACCGGATCCCTCAAACTATGCCCCTCGCCCTCGAATTCGAGATAAGCTACGGGGACCCCTCGCGCTTTGAGTTGATTAAATACCTCTATGGATTGCTTAGCCAATACCACAGTGTCATCACCTCCCTGGATCAGCAACAAGGGCTCATTTAGCCTGTCGAGGTGATATAATGGAGAGCGTTCACGATACAGGTTATTTTCGGCTGAATTTTTACCCACCAGTAATTCTAAATAACTGGACTCAAACTTATGCGCATCTCGGCTCAACACCTCCATATCACTGATGCCCGCATAACTCACACCCGCTTTAAACGTATCGTAGAACACCAGTGCCGATAACACGGTAAGCCCTCCGGCATTGGCCCCTCTCATCGCAAGTTTAGTGCCATCAACCCAGCCCTTATTGACCAAATATCCGGCCGCCCGCACGGCGTCTTCCACATCGGCGACGCCCCATTTCCCATACAGGCTTTGACGATATTCTCGCCCGAAACCTGAGCTGCCACGATAATTGAGATCCAGCACCGCAAAACCACGGCTGGTCCAGTATTGAATATCCCGCCGAAATGCCAAACTGGCTTTGGCAGTCGGTCCGCCATGGAGCATGACCAGCAAGGGAGGTATTGAGCCGCTGAGGCCAATAAAGTCAGGGTTTCTCGCGCCATAAAAATAACCATAGATAGTGACACCGTCAGTGGATTTCAGGCTGACACTTACGGCTCTGGAGATATAATTAGGATCGACTGTCGCAAGTTCCGGTGAGTAGATAAGCGCCACCCCTCGTCCTTTCACCTTATAGATCCCTTTTTCCGGAGTCACTTTAGCCCCGACAAAGTAAATGCCCTCTTCCCCCTTCACCACCTGAGATATCTCGCCGAAATCGACGGCAATGGACTCGGTGATACCGGTATCGAGAAAAATTCTAATCAGTGAAGCTTTTCCTTTATCACTGTAACTGGCAATGATGATATTATCTGACTCGAAGGCATAATTATGATTACCCAACTTCCAGTCAGGTACTGCAAACTCGGCATCTTTATCCAACACCTGCTCCAACTCGCCCTCGGGGTTAATGCGATACAAGTTCCACCAATTGTCAAAATCGGCAACAAAATAGAGCACTCCCGCTGGGCTAAAGAGCGGCTGGGTTATGGAACCTTGCTTATCAGGTATTAACCTCCTGGCATTCTTAAGTCCCCCCTTAGGTTCTATGTCTCCAATCCAAAGTTGGGTATTATCCCAAGGCATATTAGGATGTTGCCAGGAGATCCAGACTAGGTGATTCTGAGCCGAAGAGATTTTAGGCGAAGAATAGAAATCAGCCCCAATGACCATAGTCTCGCCTTCATTGGAGAAATTCAGGTTAAGTGCCACCAGACTGGTAACCGACTCCCCCTCACCACGATGATCTTCCCTGACACAGATAATTCGTGAACCTTTAGGATAGGAGATACAATCTCCATGACGTGTTCCGGCCGGTGTGAGTGGCACAGGTACTTGGTTGGGCGCGAAGCGATAGAGCAGCTGATCTTCTGCTTTGGAGGCAAAAATACTCTGACCAATACCAAGAAATGGCGAGCCGCCATATTCATGTACAGTAGATCTGACATCGAATGCCGAGCTCACCGCATCGATCAAGTTTGCGCCAGTCTCCAGACGCTTGATGCCAATCTTACCCTGAGCCGATGAGTCCGATTGAACAAAATAGAGGGCACCGTTGACGCTCTGCAATTCACCAAAATCATCTGATAAACCATAAACATCTTCCGCTGTTATCGGTGACAGCCAGCTGCCATAAGCCGCAACTTTAAGGCCACTTCGTTTATCAATTGTTTCAACAGGATCCGGTTTACCGCATGCCGTTAGCAAACATAAGAGCAACAATGACAATAAAGGGATAAAATAAAAATGGTGTCTCACTGTTGGCTCCTGTTTCCATATAAAGGTCATCATTATTTTCGAGTTAATTTCTGCTTAAACCATAAAATAACCGCTAACTGCCTGGCCTGAGTCAGGCCGAAATAGATACAAATCCAGGGAGACAGCAGAAGGTACCATGGCAAAAATGATGTATCAGTGCCCTTGAACATCAGATAGAAGAAACCCGAATAGATAACGATCAAGCCCATTCCCCCCACCAGCAACATCAAACGTCTTACCGTTTTTTCCAGCCAGACCATCTTTTTATCGAACATCAACTCAGCTTTCCCCCATTGATTAACATCGAACATTATCACGTATCATAAGCACATATGTAAGTACTTGTGTGAGTGTAATTATTAAAGCCTGTCACAAGGATAATCTTAACCGCATGAATCCAGAGCAACAAAAAACGGGCCTAAGCCCGTTTTACTATTTATCATACTTGTCTTAGAAATTAGAGCCTAGAAATTCGCTCCCAGGTTGTAAACACTCGAGTCTATATACGTATGCCGCCATCAATCTCGAATACACGGCCGTTAACGTAATCGTTCTCTATGATGAACTTAACCGTCGATGATATCTCGCTAGGTTGACCCAGACGGCCTACTGGCACCATTTTCTCCATACGGGCTAACGCTTCAGGCTTCATCGCAGCCGTCATTTCAGTTTCAATCACACCTGGTGCTACCGCGGCGCTACGAATATTGTATCTTGCCAACTCTTTCGCCCAGCCGACAGACATAGCAGCCACACCCGCTTTAGAAGCCGAATAGTTAGTCTGACCCATATTGCCTGCCTTGGCTAAGCTGGAGATGTTGATGATCACGCCTTCTTGCTTAGACTCGATCATGGCAGCCGCAGCTTCACGTCCACAGAGGAATGAGCCAGTTAAGTTGACGTTAATCACCGACTGAAACTGCTCATATGACATACGGTCTGTCACCTTACCGTCTTTGGCTTTGACTAGCATGCCGTCGGATAAGATCCCTGCATTGTTGATAAGCACATTCACTTGACCGAAATCTTCCAGAATAAAACCGAAACCCGCCACCACATCTTCTTCTGAGGTAATATCAAAGGCATAACCTTGTACTTCTGCTCTGTCGCCAATATCGGCGCAAGCACGTTCAAGCTTCTCTTGATCGATATCGATAAGGGCCAATTTAGCGCCAGCTTCGGCTAAATCCACCGCCATAGCCAAACCAAGTCCACCAGCACCACCAGTAATAACCACTACCTTATCTTTTAAATCCATCGTGTTACCCTTTGCTTTTAATTTATTGAATATTAGAAAACTGTTCAAAAATACTAGAAAAATCTCGTGTGCCATTGCCTTGACGAGCATGGTTCACATATAAACTGCGTGCTAGCGCGCCCATGGGCGTACAGGAATTCGTCAGTAATGCCGCCTCTTGGGATAGGCCAAGATCTTTAACCATAAGATCGACCATGAAGCCGCCCTGATAACCATTCGACGACGGTACAGACTCCATCACATCCGGACAAGGATTATATTTATCTAGCGTCCAATTACCCCCACTACTGACCTTCATAATCTCAGATAACACCTTAGGATCTAAGCCATGGTCAATTCCCATCTGCAGAGATTCGCTGGTGGCTATCATCAGCACTGACAAAAGCATGTTATTACAAATTTTGGCCACCTGACCGGCGCCGGGTCCACCGGCGTGTAAAATATTGGCACCCATATGGCTTAGCACCTTAGAGGCTTGCTCAAACCCACTGTCGCTGCCACCGCAGATAAAGGTTAATGTCCCGGCCGCCGCGCCTGCAGTGCCACCCGATACGGGCGCATCGACAAACTCAAATCCCTTACTCGCTGCTACTTCGGCGACATGTTTAGCGCTCTGGGCATCTATGGTCGAGCAATCGATCAATAAAGTCCCCGCGGCCAGCACATCGAGTAAGCCCTTATCTGAGCTGCCTTCACCTAAGTAGAGCGCGCGAACATGTTTGCCGGCCGGCAGCATGGTGATCACCACATCGGCACCCGATGCAGCGCCGCAGGCGCTCTTGGCTGCAAGCGCGCCAACGTCAGTAAGAGACTTCATCGCCTCGGGGACGAGATCGAACACCTTAACCATCACGCCTGACTTGACTAAATTGGCCGCCATAGGCGCGCCCATATGTCCCAATCCGATAAATGCGATACTTGTCATCTAACACTCCTTAAGAAAATTATTCCCCGAGACTCATTTCAAGCTTAGCTAGAGGATGCGATGCTACAGACCAAGGTGAACTCAGCATCTGCGCGATTAAGCGAGTGGGCACATCCTCCACTCGGTTAAACTTCCACTGGGGATGGCGATCTTTATCGATAAGTAGCGCCCTCACTCCTTCAGAGAAATCTCCCAGCGCGCAGCAGTTCACACTCAAGCCAAGCTCGAACCTAAATACTTCAGCCAGACTCAAGTCTATGCCTAAGTGCGCTTGGCGATAAATAAGTTGCAAGCTGATGGGGCTACCAGACAGCATAGTCTCGATGGGACGCGCTAACCAAGACTCCTTAAGCTTAAGCTCACCGACTCGAGCCATTATCTCGTTGAGCGAGCCCGACATCAGTACATCGATGTCATCTTTATGCATCTCGAGTTGCCCCTTGGCTAACCCTGCGCTCGCTTTGGTTCCGGTGCGATTGAGTTCATCGCTCAGCAAGCTGTGATTAACCTGGGTATCACCTCCCCAATTTAGGCAGGCTAAGCTATCGAGCAAGTGCTGTTTATCATCATCTTCAATATAGTAATTAGCGATCCCCACGTATTTTGCATCGGCAGCATTCATATTATAAGCCGTCAGCCCCAGAAACAAACCCAGCTTTCCCGGCATACGATTAAGAAAATAGCTGCCACCGACATCGGGATACAGGCCTATGGTCACCTCAGGCATGGCGATACGTGAACGCTCGGTCACCACACGATGACTCGCCCCCATCATCAGGCCAAGGCCTCCTCCCATGACGATACCCGTTCCCCAGACTAAAATAGGTTTAGCATAGGTATCGATAAGATAATCGAGTCTATATTCCTGCTCAAAGAATTCTGTCGCCTGCTCGGTGAGCTCACCCGGCGTGGCAACAGATGCATGATAGATGGCCCTGACATCACCGCCGGCGCAGAAGGCTTTCTCGCCTGCGCCATCTAACATCACCATGGCGATAGCATCATCATCTTGCCAGCGCGTAAGCTGAGCAAACATCAGCTGCACCATCTCGAGATTGATGGAATTAAGGGCTTGCTCCATATTCAGGCTCATGACCCCAATCTGCTTGCCAGAGGCGGTACCTAAGGTTTGAAATACCACACTATTGCTTGAATGAGTCATCAGCAGTTCTTCCAGTTAGCCTTACGTTTCTCTAAGAAAGCCGCAACCCCTTCTGCCTGATCTTGGGTATCAAACAGGTCCACAAACAGTTCGCGCTCTATGGGTAAGGCTTGGTTTCTCGGCATATTTCGCCCGGCTTGGATCAGAGTCTTACAGGCTTTAATACTGCTGGGGCTCTGCTTTGCCACCTTGGCGGCTAATTGCATGGCCGCCTCGAGAGAGGCTCCGGTGTCCACCACCTCCTCCACCAGTTTTAGCTGCAGAGCTTGCTGTGCGCCCAGTCGCTCACCACATAAGATCATTCGCTTAGCCCAGCCTTCCCCGATGAGCGCCGCCAGATTTTGCGTCCCCCCCGCACAAGGAAGCAGGCCCACGCTAGCTTCGGGCAAGGCCATCACAGCCTGAGATTCGGCGATGCGTAGATCACAGGCCAGAGCCACTTCTAAACCGCCGCCCATGGCATAGCCATTGATTGCCGCGATGGAGACACCGCGAAATGCGCTTAACGCTTCGAACGCTTCACCGAAACACTTGGCCATATTGGCAGCATTGTCTTTATCGCCATCGGCAAACAACTTGAGATCGGCCCCAGCGGAGAAAAACTTGTCGCCTTCACCTGTGATGACCAGGGCATAAATCTGCGGATTATCATTGAGTGCCTCGACTTTCTGCTTCAACAGCTGCAGGCTCTGGACGGTCCAGGTATTGGCTGGCGGATTGCTCATGGTGATCACTGCGGTATTGCCTACAATCTTCTCTATCAGGGCTGTCATCTGTTACTTCCTTTTATGAGTCTTATTACAAGATCTGTCCGGCGCTCTCATCGAGCAAACGTCGTGCAATAATCAAGCGCATGATCTCGTTAGTGCCTTCTAATATCTGGTGTACGCGCACATCACGCACATAACGCTCTAGGGGATATTCACGTAGGTAGCCATAGCCGCCGTGCAGCTGCAACGCCGCATCACAGACTTGAAAACCGACATCGGTGGCGAAGCGTTTCGCCATGGCGCAGTACGCAGAGGCTTCCGGATCACCACAATCGAGTTTAAAGGCCGCTAAACGCACTAGCTGTCTTGCCGCCACTAATTCAGTCGCCATGTCGGCGAGTTTAAATTGCAACGCCTGAAACGTGGCGATGGGTTTGCCAAACTGCTGGCGCTCTTGCATATATTGAGTGGCGCGCTCAAGCGCCGCCTGAGCCGTACCCACCGAGCAGATGGCAATATTGATGCGTCCGCCATCCAGCCCCTTCATGGCGAAGGTGAAGCCTTGTCCCTCTTCACCCAATAGATTGGTTACCGGTACACGCACTTGATTGAAGGTGATCTCCCGGGTTGGTTGAGCATTCCAGCCCATCTTATCTTCCGCCTTGCCATAGGTGACCCCTTTAGCATCGGCTGGGACCACTATGGCTGAGATGCCTTTAGGTCCATCTTGTCCGGTGCGGCACATGACCACTAATAGCTCGGTCGCCCCGGCCCCTGAGATAAACATCTTAGTGCCGGAGATCACATACTCATCGCCCTCTCTCACCGCTTTAGTCTTAAGCGATGCAGCATCGCTGCCCGCGCCCGCTTCGGTCAGACAATAAGATGCCAGTTTCTGCCCCGTGGTTAATGACTCAGACCACTCCTTTCTTAAGGTTTCGGTGCCAAAACTGGTCACCATCCAGGTCACCATATTATGTATGGTCAACATGGCAGTGGTGGATGTACAGCCCATGGATAGCTGCTCGAAGATAATTGATGAATCGAGACGTGACAGTCCCATGCCGCCTTCACTCAGTGGCGAATACAGGGAGCAAAAACCCAGTTCTCCGGCGCGTTGAATGACATCTTTAGGGAAGTGGTGTTCTCTATCCCATTGAGCGGCAAATGGGGCGAGTTCGTCTTGTGAAAACTTTTGGGCTAGATCGGCAAATTGGCGCTGATCATCACTGAGGTTAAAATCCATCGATGGTCTCCTAATTCGTTTTTTATTGTTGTTATTCGTTTTGCTAAAAACTCAGTGTCTAGGCTTGAGTGCATAGTTCATCGCTAATAACCCGCAAATTTCACTTACCGCTTAGAGCTAATAGTTTGATGCGCGCAGCTAAAACCGCCTATTTCAGCTCAATCGTCATGTTGGGCGCTGCATGTTCTGCGTCAGTTATCTGTGACTCGAACCAGCGCGCCGTGATGGTCTTAGTTTCAGTATAGAAACGCACCGCCTGCTTACCATAGGCATGCTGATCGCCATAAAAGCTACCCTTCCAGCCGGTGAAAGAGAAGAAGGGTAAAGGCACAGGAATAGGCACATTGATCCCCACCTGACCCACTTCTATCTCATGCTGATATTTACGCGCGACCGCGCCACTGGCGGTAAAGATTGAGGTACCGTTACCATAGGGGCTGGCATTGACTATCTCGATGGCCTCTTCCAGGGTATCGGACTCCATGCAGCACAACACTGGACCGAAGATCTCCTCTTTATAGATGGTCATCTCAGTAGTGACCTTGCTAAACACAGTCGGACCAATCCAGTTGCCGGATTCATAACCTGGCACGGTAAAATCAGAACCGTCGAGCAGACACGTGGCGCCCTCTGCCTTACCTTGCGCGATAAGCGACAGCACTCGCGCTTTGGCTGCCGGGCTTATCAGTGGGCCATAGCCCGCCTCTTTATCATCCCACAGACCGGGTTTGACCTTGGCAATGGCTTCCTTGAGTTCAGGGATCCACTCCTTGGCCGCGCCGACAAATATTGCCACCGATAGCGCCATACAACGTTGACCCGCCGCGCCCACAGAGGCTCCGACTAAGTTATTGATCACTTGCTGCTTATTGGCATCAGGCATAACGACACAGTGATTCTTAGCGCCGGCAAACGCCTGTACACGCTTGAGGTTATCCGTGCCTGTCTTATAGATATATTGAGCCACGCCCACAGAGCCTACGAAAGAGATCGCCTTAATGTCTGGATGATTCAACAACACATCTACCGCGGTCTTATCACCATGCACTAACTGCAACACGCCCTTAGGTGCACCGGCCTCTTCGAACAACTCAACCAGACGCTGAGGCGTCATGGGATCTTGCTCCGAAGGCTTGAGTACGAAGGTGTTACCGCAGGCGATAGACAAGGGGAACATCCACAGCGGGATCATGGCGGGAAAATTAAACGGGGTAATACCGACACATACACCCAGAGGTTGGCTGTAACTATAAGTATCTATGCCTCTGGCCACATTCTCGACGGTTTCCCCCATGATCAGGGTCGCGATATTACAGGCATGTTCGGCCACTTCGATACCACGCCAGACATCACCTTTAGCATCATCGAAGGTCTTACCCGTCTCTTGAGCCAGAATGGTCGCCAGTTCATCATGGTGTTCTTTCAGCAGATGCTGATATCTGAACATCACCCGGGCACGCTCGGAAACGGGCACCTCTTTCCAGCTTTTGAAGGCTGATTTGGCACTGGCTATGGCCGTTTCCACCTCTTGGACGGTGGCGGCATTAATCATGGCGATGGTTTGATTGTTGGCAGGGTTAGTTACCAAGATTTGTTGCTTTCCGATACCATCGATAAACTGGCCGTCGATATAATGTTTCACTTGAGTGGTCATATTGCTTCCCATTAAGACTGCTTAAACTTCGATTGCCATGGCAGTGGCTTCGCCGCCACCGATACAAAGTGAGGCGACACCGCGCTTGAGCCCGCGGGCCTTGAGTGCATATATCAAGGTCACTAACAAACGCGAACCCGAGCAGCCAATAGGATGGCCCAGTGCACAGGCGCCGCCATTGACGTTGACCTTAGACTCATCGAGACACAGCTCAGAGATGGCCAACATGGTCACCATGGCAAAGGCTTCATTGATCTCAAATAGATCCACATCATCCTTACTCCAGTTCACCTTATCGAGCAGCTTGTTCATGGCGCCAACTGGCGCCGTGGTAAACCGTGATGGCTCCTGGGCATGGGTGGCATGGCCCTTGATAGTCGCGAGTATCACCAAGCCCTGAATATTGGCCTGTTTCGCCGTCATCAACATAAGCGCCGCCGCGCCATCTGAGATTGAGCTTGAGTTGGCTGCGGTTATGGTGCCGTCTTTGGCAAAAGCCGGACGCAGGGTGGGGATCTTATCGGGACGGGCATTACCCGGCTGCTCATCGGTATCGACTAAGGTATCACCACGGCGATTCGATACTGTGACAGGTGCAATTTCTTGTTTAAATGCACCGGACTCGATGGCCTTATTGGCTTTAGCTAATGAGCTCAGAGAGAAAGCATCCATCTGTTCGCGAGTGAGCTTAAACTCATCGGCGGTGTTTTGTGCAAACGTGCCCATGGCGCCACCGGTATAGGCATCTTCCAGTCCATCTAAGAACATATGATCCATTACCTTACCGTGACCCATACGCATGCCACTGCGGGCTTTATCGAGCAGATAAGGTGCCAGACTCATGCTTTCCATGCCGCCGGCGATGACGATATCGGCACTGCCAGCCTTGATAAGATCATGGGCCAACATGACGGTCTTCATACCTGAACCACAGACCTTATTGACTGTCGTCGCGCCAACCGACTGGGGTAAACCTGCGCCAATGGTCGCTTGACGCGCCGGCGCTTGGCCTAAACCCGCAGGCAGTACACAGCCCATCAAGACCTCATCGACAGCATCGGCGGCAACACCCGTCTGCTCAATCAGACTCTTGATGGCAGTCGCGGCCAGTTTAGGCGATGGGACGGTAGATAGGGATCCCTGAAAGCCCCCCATAGGGGTGCGTTTGGCTGCCACAATGACAATCTCTTGACTCAATTGCTCTGTACTCATTATCCACTCCGTCTCTTATCGGCTAATTAGCCGTCGGCCAAAATAGGTGATCTAGTTCAAGTTCTATAACTAAAGAATAGCACTCTGACGTTTACGCGAACGTAAAGCAAGCGGGAATAGCAAGATAAGAAAGGATACAAGGGAGTGATATTGTCACTCAAGATTTACACAGGCCCTTGCTGTTAGTCCAATATGAGGAAATTGACCAGCTAGCTTAAAAAACTAGCTATTATACCATTCCGAGTAAGTATCTGATCATTCAGCGGGAGTTCAAAGCACTGTAGGCAAGGTCTATAAATTGCTCCTCGGTAACGGCTCCTGCGTTACTCTCGATAATTGCTCCTGCATTATTCTACCTTCACCCGTCCATGGGCTCGTACCTCCTGTATCTGACCTCCAGGGTCTTAAGCGTTCCATACGCTTAAAGACATTTCCCATATCCCTATGGGTCAGGGAAATGTCTTATTTTGTATGGAACAACATTGACCATGCAGTCGTATATCGAGAGCCACTGGCGCAGCATAAAGGGGTTTTCCCTTGGCTTTAAACATCAGCCGCACTACGTGAGCATAAATTTAATGGAATTGGTATAGTTAAACCTCCTCTTGCCATGGGGTGATGGCACTCATTTCATCCAGATTATAAGGGGTTAACTGATACACATAATAGTTGAGCCAATTACTGACCAACAAGCTGCCATGAGCATGCCAGCGAGCGACGGGCTCCTGCTCAGGATCGTTATTTCTAAAGTAGTTCTGTGGGATTTCAGGCTCTAGCCCCTCGGCTAGATCCCGCAGGTACTCATCCTTGAGTGTCGCCTTCTGATACTCGGGATGGCCCATCACGAACAGATTTCGGCTATTGGTACTGAGCACCATATAAGCCCCCGCCTCATCGGATTCCGTTAATACCTGCAGAGCGGGGTGAGCCTTAAGCTCATCGATATCCATCTGAGCAAAGCGGGAATGAGGCGCTAAAAATTCATCATCGAAACCACGTAACAGAGGGAAATGTTGACCGGTTCGCTGATGAAGAAATACCCCTGCACATTTCGACTTGAGCAGTTTCCTATTTAAGCCATACAGGTGATAGAGGGCCGCATGAGCCGCCCAGCATAGAAAAAGCACTGAGGTAACATGACGTTGGGACCAATCGATAATTTCACGTATATGATCCCAATAGGTCACGTCTTCAAACTCGATCTGCCCCAGAGGGGCCCCTGTGATGATCAGGCCATCATAATTTTTATGGCTAATCGCCTCAAAATCCCGATAGAAATTATTCATATGATCGATAGAGATATGCTTAGATTCTTTATCGTGGATCCGCAGCAAATCCACATCCACCTGCAGTGGGGTATTACCCAATAAGCGCAGTAACTGAGTCTCTGTCTCGATCTTATTGGGCATCAGATTCAAGATCAGCACTTTCATCGGACGAATGTCCTGATTCGCGGCTCGAGTCTCGGACATGACGAAAATGTTTTCTGACTCTAAAATACCTGCCGCGGGCAGATTATCGGGAATTTTAACCGGCATACAGCGCCTCATCCTCTATCGTTTGAGTAAACTAAGTAGTAGAAAAATGTGGCTAAATCAGTTATCTGGCTTAGCGACCATTTTTTCATTGTATCTCCTAATCATACATTAAGACCTCTAGATGTCCATACGTCCATTACAAAATGACTGGCTCAAATATTCATTGTTATCTAACGCTTCCCAGCGGGGGATGTGCACTTTTCCTTTGAGAAGGTTTCGGTTCTGCGAGTCGCTGCAATTCAATACTCGTCTTTCCCGCAGTGCTTGTGGGCGGGAATCCAGCCCCTTTGGCGTATGATAATTTTTTGAAGGTCGTACTTTCATTGTCACTTATAGCCTGCGGCGGGCTTTTGTGCGCTCTTACTTTGACAAGGTTCTGCGAACTGCTGGCAGTTGATCTCATAAGAGTCGTCCCAGTGGGCTCTGCCAAATCCAACAACGTCTTTGTTTAACGGCCAGTTCGGCAAAATATGTCCATATAAAAAGGCCAGTTCAGCTTCCATGCTTCTCGTTCATAGACTCATGGCTATGCCATATTCACCATGCCTCTCGTTCGAAGAGTATCACATCGTGATACCTCACCCTGAAATCGAAGTTCGCAGCCGCATCTTCTACACCTGATTATCTGTCTCTTCGATTTTAGGTTATCTGTCCATTGGGCTTATGGTGTGACTAAAGCGAGTACCGATGACATGAGTGTATAACTCAGTGGTTTTTACATCGGTATGACCGAGTAACTCTTGAACCGTTCTAATATCCGAGCCATGTTGTAGTAACTGAGTAGCAAATGAATGCCTGAAAGTATGGGCTTTCACTTGCTTGGGGATTTGAGTTGCTATCACAGCTTTTCTAAGTTGCTTTCTAAATGAGGTTTCATGGATATGATGTCGACAAATATAACCATCATAAGGGTGAACACATCGAGTGGTTGAAGGGAAAAAATATTGCCATGAAATATCTTTTGCTGCATCACCGTACTTCCTCAACAAAGCAGGGGGTAGAGATGTTAAACCAAACCCTTCTGACAGGTCTTGACTATGTCTCTCTTTAACGTGAGTCATCTGAAGTTCCACTTCTGGTTTCAAGGATCGAGGGAGTAAGGTATAGCGATCTTTTTTGCCTTTCCCTCTAAAGATAAACAGGGTGTTATCGTTCAAATTAATGTCTTTAATTCTCAGTTGTAACGCTTCGTTGATCCTAAGCCCACTACCATATAAAAGAGATGCAATCAGCCAGTATTTTCCATTAAGGCGATCGATAATAGCTCGTGCTTCTTCATGAGTTAACACCGTAGGCATAGACTTCTCACGCTTGGTAAAAGAGTAGCGTAAACCTGAAATATCTCTTTGAATAATATGTCGATACAAGAAAATAATGGCGCAAAGAGCTTGGTTTTGAGTGGCTCCGCTCACTTGTCTATTAACAGCCAAATGATTTAAAAAACGCTCAATCTCTTGATTTCCCATATCTTGCGGGTGTTTTTTATCATTAAATACAATGAAACCCTTGATCCAATAGAGATAAACTTTCTCAGTTTTTATGCTGTAGCGTCGAGTACGTAGTTCAGTCCGAACTGACTCCAAAAACGGTGATGTAGACATATAAAACAATCCGCGAAAAGCTGTATGTATATACAGTTATAATTCAGATTATCTTAAATGCAAATATTGCTTCTCGTTATGTAAAAAGATTAATTCTCGGTTTCAATAAAGGATAACCCACTATAACAATGATAAATAAGCGATTTATCATTGTAAGTGTTTACATAACGACCCAGTTCTATTCTCGATTATCTAAATTCTCGCTTTCTCCTATCAAAATGGTCATTGCGTCAAAGTAACTGAACTGATAAGTTGCTAAAATCATTGTGGATAAGTTGCATTTTTCGGAACTTTTTGTTGAGGCTCTGTGGGGTGTTTATCGGAATTCACGCTAATAAGCTGTTAGCACTTATGGAGGATAAAATGTATCTATTAAAAAATATAAAATTAGGATTGTTTGTCAGTGTACTCATTACCTTAAGTGGTTGTGGAGGCGTAGATAAAGGCTCTTTTACGGATCAACAGATATGTATAGCTACTGTAGCTACAACTATGGGTCGAAATGCATCGATAATTAAAATTGATTCGATTAAATCTAACGTTATCTATCTTTCTTATAATCGTCAAGACGACGGTAAGCATTGGGCTTATCGCTGTAAGCTCGATGGAAATAAAGCAATATGGGCATCTGATACAGGTAGATGGCGCACGGGTGAATATGATTCAAGAATAACTTTTTCAGTATCTGGAAATAAAATTAATATTTCTGAAAAATATTCTGATGGTTCAGGTGACGTTAAATCATATAGTCTTAGTCAATTAGGTGGCTAAGTGCTAATCGGGTAGCCGGAGGTATCTAGCCTCCAGCCCCCACACCACCCTGCATGCGGCTCCGCACAGGGCGGTTCATTTAGAGCGCCTAACCTAGACTTTCTGGTTAGGGTAATGAACTGCGATCCATCCATCTCTTAGTGAACATAAACCCGCTTTCTTAAGGTAATCATTACTCAGCGCTTGCTGTATCCCTGGTGTTTTCGAGCTTCGCCATGGCCCTTTACTTGTGATCCCACAAGCAACGGCTGATTGGATCCTGACGCCACGTCTAAGTAAATTTTGTACCTTAGTCCTTGGCTTTCGCCACTGACGCCAGTAGCACATACGTACTCGACGACGGATCCAATGGTCTAAGTCGACACATCCTTGGTAAGCGTTGGCTATGCCAAAGTAGTTGATCCAGCCTTGCATGTATTGCCGCACTTTAAACAGCTGATAACCCATACTCACGCCCCAATTTCGGTTCGTCAGTCGTCTCATCTTTTGTTTGAAAATGTGCAACGTCTTAGCATGCCATTGGATCTTTCCTCGGTTAAATGTAAACCCGAGGAACTTGCTTTGACCGACCTTAACCACTTGGCTTTTCTGTTCATTAACAACCAGTTTTAGCTTAATGGCAAGGTAATGAGTAACGCTCTTGAGTACCCGCTCTCCCGCTCGAATAGACTTAACCAAGATGATAAAGTCGTCCGCGTAGCGGGCGAATTTATGCCCTCGGCTTTCCAGCTCTTTATCCAGACTATCCAACATAATGTTAGATAGTAGTGGCGAGAGTGGACCGCCTTGAGGCACACCTTCAAAACTGGCTTCAAATTGGTCATTGACCATCACACCTGCACGAAGGTATTTACCGATAAGTGCCAACAAGCGCTTATCCTGTACCTTGCTCCTCAGCTGAGTCATTAATAGATCATGATTAACTCGGTCAAAGAACTTAGACAGATCAACATCAACGGCAAATTTGCGTTTCTGTTGGATGATATCCCTTACTTGCAGAACCGCTTGTTTGGCATTTCTGTTCGGCCTAAAGCCAAAGCTATTAGCCGAGAAAAATGGGTCAAACAAAGGCGTGAGTATTTGGTAAGCATTCACCAGAGGGGGATTGACTAAGCTGAGGTTAGTCCAAATACGTCTGGGTAGTCGCATTTACCCACCACGCCCGCAATGATAGTGCTGATCACTGTTATCGGGGATAACTTGCGCTTCTTGCACGTTTCAACGACTGAGAGGATCCGAGATCGAAACTTCTCACCCCTATCTGAACTGGTGCCATAGCAGATCTTGCGCATGATCACGCTGCCACGCAAACAACGCTCGGCTTCGTTATTGGTCAAAGGTGTCCCTGGGTGATTGAGAAAAACCCATAAACCTTGCTCATATTTGAGAATATGCCGGCATCGGCCTGAGTAGCGTGAAGCGGGCACATTTTCCCCGCACTCAAGCCAGCGCTTAATATTGCGCCTTAGTCGTTGCATTCGCCGACGCCACATTATTTCGTCAACGTCACCGGCTTCATATCTATGTTGAGTGCGAAATACGGACTTGAATAGCAATACCAGTCGATTGCCGATACTCGCGGTAAGCCCCTTACCTGAATAATCGGCCATTTGTTGTAAATTACGCTGCACATGGGCAAGGCAAAATTGATGCCGTTCGGGCTCAATCCAGTTGTAGCTGGGACATTGGTCACTCACGACAATCGCTTGGGTATGCTCGCCTAATATCGATTTGGCTGCATCCTTATTACGAAAATATTTCACCTGTTGGAATACGGCATCCTCACTCGATAACAACCAGACCCAGCGGGTATGCTCTTCACCATTACGATTGTGCGTCGTCTCGTCAACATGCACTAATGACGCTTTTTTTATGTGTTGATGCAGAGCTTGGTGTGTCGGCGTCAGCATACTACTGACTCGCCCTTGCGCTTCAGAAATCAGACCGATAGAGAAATGAGTCCCGTATTGGTCTTGCAGTAACGTTGAATTTTACGTACGCTCAGTGATACAGCCACTGAGCACAGCCACGTAACTGAGCAATCGTGGCCCATCTGACCATCGGGAGC
>NZ_ABIC01000030.1 GCF_000172075.1 Shewanella benthica KT99 | reverse complement strand
CTTATTCTCTGTGGTATATGAGATTAAGCCTTTCTTATATCCCATTCTATCCATGGTATTGTCACAAGCATCGATACAGGCACCACAGTTAATACACTCATACTGAAGACCATTCCTGATGTCTATACCTGTCGGACACACCTGAACGCACAGATCACAATCGATACAGTCACCTAAACCAAGTGCTTTTGGATCAGCCTTACGAGATCTAGGACCACGGGTCTCGCCTCTCTTAGTATCGTAACCCACTATAAAGGTATTCTTATCAAACATCACCGCCTGAAAACGAGCATAGGGACACATATGAATACACATGGTCTCTCGCATCCAACCAGCATTACCATAGGTAGCTAAAGTAAAGAGCACCACCCAGAAATAGATGCCCCCGGTTGCATTCAGGGTAAAGACTTCTATATATACCTCTCTACTCGGAACGAAATAAGAGACGAAGGTCATTGCCGTCAGTAGGGATATCGCAATCCATGCCGTATGCTTAGCAGTCTTGCGCCATAGTTTATTAAAATTCCAGGGCAACTGATCTAACTTCATACGTTTATTTCTCGCCCCCTCCAGCTTCTCTTCGAACCAGATAAAGATAAAGGTCCAAACAGTCTGCGGGCAGGTGAACCCGCACCAAACCCGGCCGAGGTAAGTCGTCACAAAGAAGAGAGCGAATGCTGCTATAGTAAATAGTGCAGCTAAGAGTGGCAGATCTTGCGGCCAAATGGTGAGTCCAAAGATGTGAAACTTCTGCTCAGCCAGATTAAACCACACCGCCTGACGATTCCCCCAAGGGATCCAGGGGAGTATGAGGAAGAATGATATGGTGATCCAACCTAGTCTTCTCCTGAGCTTAGTCCACAGGCCGTTAATAGCTCTAACGTAAATTCTATTGCGAGGGTTAAAGCTATCTACTTTACTAGCATCCGGTTGGTGGATTTTAATCCGCTTAGCCTTAGAATAATCCTTATTATTAGAGTCTGTGCTCATCTTTGTAGCCTTACTGCTTTAATCTTGCACGAAAATTAGCTTATTATACCTCTATCGTACATCTAATAAACAAAGTTGGATTTAAAAATGAGAGGCTGGATAATATTAGGGTTAAGCGCCGGTGTGCTGTATTACCTGGCAACTGAAACCAATATGCTAGATGAACCAATGGCACAGACAGATGCCTTTCTGCAGAAGATAGAACGCAAGCTCGATGCCACGACAGGCACTAAGATTATCAAGGTGGATAATAAGACATCTCAACTCAAGAAAGATATATCCCAGCGCATGTCTACCGAGGAACTCAGAGTGCTCGATGATATATTGGAATCCGAATACAGCGTTCAATCATTTAAAGATGAATATTGTAGTGGCTCAGCCCCAAGACACGAGAGTTTAAGCCGGGATAACCTGCAATATATCTGCGATAAGCTCAGATGATTCCTATCAAATAGTTCCTAATAGCTTTATCCATGACCCTAGGTTCAAACGGCATTTATCTCTGCCTATCATTGACCTAGGTTCGCTTTCCGCCTAGCCTTTGGACACAAATGCCATTAGGTATCACGTTGAAAAGGCTATAGCAATGACCCATCAGGTTTCAGACATATTTGATCCCACTCTGTGGGAACAGGTTTCCGGATTCGATTTCGAAGATATTACTTACCATAGAGCTAAAGATCAGGGAACGGTACGTGTTGCAATTAACCGTCCTGAGTGCCGAAACTCTTTCAGGCCTAAAACCGTTGATGAACTCTATATCGCGCTGGATCATGCAAGGCAGTGGTCTGACGTCGGCTGCGTGCTGCTTACAGGCAATGGTCCTTCGGCTAAAGATGGAGGTTGGGCCTTTTGCGCCGGTGGGGATCAGCGTGTTCGCGGTAAAGACGGCTACAAATATGAAGGTGCCGAAGAAGGTAAACCAGATCCTGCACGTATGGGTCGTCTACACATACTCGAAGTTCAGCGCTTAATCCGCTTCATGCCTAAGGTGGTTATTGCAGTTGTTCCCGGTTGGGCCGTAGGCGGTGGTCATAGTCTACATGTCGTTTGCGACCTGACTCTGGCTTCGAAAGAACATGCCATCTTTAAACAGACAGATGCAGATGTGGGAAGTTTCGATTCAGGTTATGGCAGCGCCTATCTGGCGAAGATGATAGGTCAGAAACGTGCTCGAGAAATTTTCTTCCTTGGCTTTAACTACAGCGCAGATGAAGCCTTCGATATGGGCATGGTTAACCGCTCTATCCCTCATGCCGAACTTGAAACTGAAGCGCTAAATTGGGCCCGAGAGATCAACTCTAAATCGCCGACGGCGATGCGCATGCTGAAATATGGCTTCAACATGACCGATGACGGTCTAGTCGGGCAGCAACTATTTGCCGGAGAGGCCACACGTTTAGCCTATGCAAGCGAAGAAGCGAAAGAAGGAAGAGATGCCTTCCTCGAGAAGCGCGATAAAGACTTCAGTAAGTTCCCCTGGCACTACTAGCGCTTATGCTTATATAATACTTTTTATCTAAATAGAGCCATCGTTATCGATGGCTCTATTATTTACCTCATCCAGCCTCTTCACAAAATCGACAACACAAACGTTAAAATCAAAGCCTAATCGAAAAATGTAATTAAGCTCATCTAACGAATCCTCTTTACTATTTAGATGATAATGATTATCATTCAGATAAATATTACTGAGAGGCTTTCACCATGACTAAAACATTCACCTTTGCTATATTACACTTCACCGTCGCATTTACCGTAACCTATCTGCTGACCGGTAGCGTGATCTTAGGTGGAGCCATCGCCATAGTAGAACCAGCCATTAATACCCTTGTTTTTTACTTCCATGAAAAAGTATGGAAAAAAATAGAGCAACAACAAAACAGCTCACTCGTAAGCTAGATTACTAATCTTTGAGCAAGTCTATTAGCGACTATTAATTTATTTCTGTCAGCCAAAGATACATTTTAATAAATTCCACAACCAAGTTTAACCCCATATAAAGCCCCCGAGAGACATACCTACAAGTCAGCAAAAAATTTTAAGTAAGTAACCTCAACCTTTTCTATGGTGATAACCACGCACTGATAGATATCTCGCTGAAGATCCCATCACGTCAGGTGACGGCACTTATTGGACATTCTTGTCGCGGTAAGCCGACGCTACTCAGAACCCTAAACCGCATGAATGACCTGGTCTAAAGGATAAGAGGAAGTTAGGCGCTGTGGTTAAAGAGTCGCTGCGAAGCGCCGCGCTATGGGACGAAGTTAAAGACCGTCTGAACTCTGCCGCGTTTGGCCTCTCGGGCGGACAGCAGCAACGTCTCTGTATTGCCAGGGCAATCTCGATGCAGCCAAGGCTATGTCAGTGGCGAGTTCGGTTAATAGCTTTGATTGTATTTATGCTCCTCATACGCCATTCGATTAAAACATACTGAATTGAATGGCGTTCGCCATAAAGGTGACTTGTTTCAATCATGTTAATGAGATAGCTTAGGAAGTATGGGTTTATCGCAAATAAAGGTCAAAATTCATATGGAAAGAATGAGAGAAGTTCAGCAACACCTTAAAAACGAATTCGAAATCTATAACAACGCGGCATCTAAGAAATTACCGCCAACCTCTTTAGGTAACACTGAAAGCCTTGAAGTCTTGCTCGAGTGTGTCACCCGACGCGAATCTTTAGGGCAAGCCAGAACACAGGGCTTACCACCATCATCAAAATTGAAGGCCGCCATTGCCGATACCCTGCTTTTACTGGACAATTTTGATATTAAAATATCAAAAGATAAAGGTGCAGCAGAAAGGGATTCCTTAAACAAAAAAGCCTCCTAGCTAAATTCAAGCGCCCATATTGGCATGGAGCATCAAAATGCCATCACCTAATGGCGATCAATAGCTTCTGGCTCACCGACAGAGTAAAAAAACCGCCAATCAGGCGGTTTTATGATGCTACAGGAGACAAGTTACAAGTTATTCAACCGTCACCGACTTGGCCAAGTTACGTGGTTGGTCAACGTCTGTACCTTTAATTAGGGCAACATGATACGAGAGTAACTGCATCGGGATAGTATAGATAAGTGCAGCCATAAACTCATCACAGTGAGGCACAGGAATCACCTTCATGGTGTCATCAGATTTGAACTGAGCGTCCACATCGGCAAACACATACATCAGGCCGCCACGAGCACGCACCTCTTCGACATTCGACTTAAGTTTTTCTAATAGTTCGTTATTGGGTGCCACCACGATAACAGGCATATCGGCGTCGATAAGCGCCAATGGGCCATGTTTCAGCTCACCCGATGCATAGGCTTCGGCGTGAATATAGGAGATTTCTTTGAGCTTTAGTGCCCCTTCCATGGCAATGGGATACTGATCGCCGCGGCCAAGGAAGAGTGCATTATGCTTGTCGGCAAAATCTTCGGCCAATTCGGCAATGGCTGTATCTAGCCCAAGTGCTTGTTCAACTTTCGCAGGCATAGACTGCAGGCTCTGAGTGATCTTAGCCTGCATCTCATCGGACATGCCATTATGACGGCCGATAACAGCCGTTAGCATCAGCAGAGCGGCTAACTGCACCGTGAAAGCCTTAGTCGAAGCAACACCAATCTCGGCGCCCGCTTTCATCATGTAAGCCATATCAGACTCACGTACCAGAGACGAACCGGCAGAGTTACATATGGTCATGGTGGCCTTGTAACCCATCTCTTTCGCCAGACGTAATGCGGCTAAAGTATCAGCGGTCTCACCAGACTGAGAAATGGTCACCAACAAGCTGTTAGGGAACATGTGCGACTTGCGGTAACGGAACTCGGAAGCAATTTCCACGTTACATGAGACGCCGGCCCAATCTTCTAGCCAATAACGTGCAGCCATACCAGCATGATAACTAGTACCACAGGCGATGATCTGTACATGCTTAATATCTTTAAGGAACTCGGCAGCATTGTCACCGAAGGCAGTATCTAATACCTGCTTATTGGCGATACGTCCTTCTATGGTGCGACTCAAGGCCAATGGCTGCTCATAGATCTCCTTGAGCATGTAGTGACGATATTCGCCCTTATCACCGGCGTCATGAGTCACTTCAGATTCTTTAACTTCGCGCTCAACCGCATTACCGTCGATATCATAGATATCTACGCTACGACGAGTCACTTCGGCAACGTCTCCCTCTTCGAGGAATGAGAAAGAGCGGGTAACGGGAAGTAGTGCCAGCTGATCCGAGGCGACAAAGTTTTCACCTAAGCCATAACCGATAACCAGGGGACTGCCCGAACGGGCGACAATCATGCGATCGCTGTCACGGCGATCGATAACCACTGTGCCATAGGCGCCTTCCAACTGCTTAACCGTGACCTGAACCGCGGCTAGCAGAGTCTTATGGGACTTAAGCTCGTGATGAACCAGGTGACAAATAACTTCGGTATCAGTATCGGATGCGAAGCTATAACCTAAGCCTTTTAGCATCTCGCGCAGCTTGTTGTGGTTTTCTATGATGCCATTATGAACAACCGCAATATCACCTTGTGATTGATGTGGGTGTGCATTGCGTTCACTGGGCTCACCATGAGTAGCCCAACGAGTGTGAGCGATACCGGTTCCACCACTTAGAGGCGCGGCATCCAATGCACTGGATAATTCCTGCACCTTACCCACACGGCGAGTACTGCTAAGCTCAGCATTATTAATAATTGCAACGCCCGCCGAATCATAGCCGCGATACTCTAAGCGGCGTAAACCTTCGAGCAATATTTCAGCCACATCTCTTTGCGCTACCGCGCCAACAATTCCGCACATATTAATACCTAAAATTTTATATAAATTGAAAAGTTAAAATCGAAAATTTTGCTTAGTTTGAATAAGGCGCCACGATCACACGTACGCCTTGCTCGGAAATTTTTTCAGCAGCCTCATCGGCAAGCTTGTCATCTGTGACTATCACGCTGATATCACTCCAGGGTAATTCCAGGTTAGGAATGCGCCTGCCTATCTTATTTGACTCAAGCATGACGATGACTTCACGGGAAACTTCGGCCATCACCTTACTCAGCCCGGTTAACTCATTGAACGTCGTGGTACCACGTTCGATATCTATACCATCGGCACCGATAAACAGTTGATCGAAGTTATAGGAGCGTAATACCTGTTCGGCAACCTGACCCTGAAAAGATTCAGAATGAGGATCCCAGGTTCCGCCCGTCATCAAGAGCGTCGGCTCATACTCTAATTCATGGATAGCGCTGGCGAGTTGCAGGGCATTGGTCATCACCACCAAACCACGTTTACTGCCTAGCTCTTGAACTAGACCCGAGGTAGTACTGCCGCTATCTATGATGATGCGATTGTGATCTTTAATCAGCCTGGCTGCCGCCTTGGCGATATTCTGCTTGTTCATGGATATCGCTGCGGTAGCAACTTGAGTCATCTCTCTAGGAACCGAAACGGCACCACCATAGCGACGCAACAACAGGCCAGTTTTTTCTAATGCGCTGAGATCTTTGCGAATGGTCACTTCAGACGTTTCGAAACGTAATGCCAACTCATCGACACTCACCTCACCATCCCCATTTAACAGGGTGATTATGGTATGACGTCGCTGCTGAGTATTACGTTTAGTCATTAAAGTTTCACTTAAGTTTCGTTTCGAAAGCAAGATTATAGACAAACGAAACATATTTGCAATTAATCAGCCAAAATATAGTCTACTAATTCGATTATATTTTCTTCATAACTGGTGTTCGAAAGCCGCATAAATGAAAAAGGCAGCCTATTGGCTGCCTTAGTATTAAATGTAAACTTAGCGTTTACGTTAGAATTAGAACTTATTTAGGCTTCTTTACCGGCCTAACCCAATTACTCAGGTGACGCTGCTTAACTCGAGTGATCACCAACTCATTCTCGGCCACATCAGATGTAATAGTAGAACCGGCTCCTATGGTGGCGCCTTTACCAATCGTCACTGGGGCAATTAGCTGAGTATCGCTACCGATAAATACATTATCTTCGATAACCGTGAGATGCTTGTTAGCACCATCATAGTTACAGGTGATAGTCCCTGCGCCTATGTTCACGCCGGCACCGATCAGAGCATCGCCGATATAGGACAAATGACCCGCCTTGGAGCCCTCACCCAACACCGCCTTCTTAATCTCGACGAAGTTACCGACATGAGCATCTGTTTTCAACTCGGCACCAGGGCGCAAACGCGCAAATGGTCCGGCACTGGCTTTGACGCCAACTTTGGCGCTCTCGACGATAGAGTAAGGCTTGATCTCGGCGTTATCGCCAATCTCACAATCGATAAGAATGGCGCCAGCACCGATAGTCACATTATTGCCTATGGTGACTCTGCCCTGAATGATAACGTTTATATCTATCATCACATCCATACCTACAGTCACCTCACCGCGAATGTCGATACGGGCAGGATCGCGCAAGTTAGCACCGGCCAGCATCAACTTCTCCGCCTCACGAGCCTGATAGGCACGCTCCAGCTGAGCCAGCTGTACTCGGTTGTTGGCACCTTCCACTTCGACTGCCGATTCAGGCTGAGCCGTTGTGATAGCAACGCCATCTTTATGGGCCATGGCGACGATATCAGTCAGGTAGTACTCTCCTTGGGCATTATCTGATGATAACTGTCCAAGCCAATCTTTAAGTTGCTTACCTGGAGCCGCCATGATGCCAGTATTGACCTCTTGGATCAGTAACTGCTCCGTATTGGCATCTTTCTGCTCCACTATACCTAGGACCTTGCCCTGCTCTTGACCTTCACAAGGAGTCCGCACTATACGGCCATAACCTGTAGGATTTGGCAGGTTCACAGTAAGAATGGCCAGGCCATTAGCTTCCCGCGCCATTAACAGCGCTTCCAATGTCTTAGCCTGAATAAGCGGCACATCACCATAGAGGATCAGCACGGTATCATCATCCTTGATATTCGCATTTGCCTGAGCCACGGCATGTCCGGTACCCAACTGCTCTGCTTGCAGCACCCAGTTAAGTTGCTGCTCACCTAAGACACTCTGTAGCTTATCCGCACCATAGCCATACACTAGCTGGATCGCATCGCTGCCCACGTTATGAGCGGTATCGATCACATGCTGCACCATGCTCTTATGTGCAATAGGGTGTAAGACTTTAGGAAGATCTGAGCGCATGCGGGTTCCCTTGCCTGCGGCCAAAATCACTACGTTCAATGCCATGGAGTTATCCTTGAGCTAATGCTGATAAAAATAATAAAGAAAAATGGAGAGGGAGAAATTTTTATGGGGCTGATTTTAACGGAAAAGCAGGGAAAAAGCTAAGAAGATGGTCATAACAAGGGCTAAGACGACGCTTGTGGCGCAAGCTGATGGTGCTGCTTACAAGTAAGCTAGTAGACACCAACGAGTTGGCTGAAGGATGGATTCCGGCCTGCGCCGGAAAGACGAGAAAGAGAAGTATGACAAGCTCTCTCATAATTTGGCCACTCGTTACTTACAGAGAACGCAGCGAACGTCCTTATAGCGCAGCGTCTTACAGGGCAAAGCCCGTCCTTACAGCTTTAAGCATTAAAAGGTTAACGTTTTATCCGCTGCCAGTACCCAAAGTGCTAAGTCATCCATAGTGGCCAATTCACAGCCTTGGATCACATTCAAATCAGTCAAACCTCGGGCATGCATACAGGAACCACAGAACTTAACTTCACTGTTTTGGGCAATAAGAATCTCCAGCATTTGCTGAATATTATAACCCTCAGCAGGAAGCTGTTTTGGCAAAACTGCAGTAATCGCATCAGACAGCAGAAACAGACTCACCTTAGCGGGTGGACACTCTTGCTCATTAAGCTGAATAGCTAAACGCAAAGCATTAAATAACCGCTCTGATCCGTAAGGCGCGTCATTGACGATAATTAAAACCTGTTGCATAGGAGGAATACTCTTGCGATAAATTAGTGTCTAAATGGTAACACCCAAGCCTTGGTTAGATCTCAGCATAGCTCACGCTATAAGAAGCTATAGGGAAGAGCACAGTAAAACAGAGACGACGGCCAGTGCCGGAAAGACGATAAATGAGGCATATTTTATAAAATAATTTCAGCTTGCGCAGCAAGCAATAAAAAAGGCGCCCTTAGGCGCCTTTTTTCATCAAACAATAACCTTATCTGGCAAGGTTCTTCTTGATGGTATCGACAACGCGCAACTGAGCGATAGCCTGGGCTAACTCAACTGCTGCTGCTGCATAGTTGAAGTCTGCACCAGCTTCGGCCAAAGAGGCTTCGGCGTGGCGTTTAGCTTCTACAGCTGCTTGCTCGTCAATTTCATCGGCACGCATAACGACGTCAGCCAATACTGAAACAGAAAAAGGTTGTACTTCCAGGATACCACCCGAAAGGTAGAACACTTCTTCTTTTCCGTCTTGCTTAACGATGCGCGCCATGCCAGGTTTGATATTAGTAAGCAGTGGTGCGTGACCAGGCATAATACCCAGGTCGCCTTCTCCACCGGTAACTTGTAGGTGTGCTACAAGACCAGAGTAGATGCTGCTTTCTGCACTTACAATATCAAGCTGTACTGTCATGGCTGCCATCAGTTCTCCTTAAACTAGTACCCTGCACTAACTTTACACTAGTGCAGAACACCTAGTTATATATTGTTAGCTTTCTCAACGGCTTCGTCGATAGAACCAACCATGTAGAACGCTTGCTCAGGAAGATGATCGAACTCACCCTCTAGAATGCCCTTAAAGCCACGGATGGTGTCTTTAAGAGAAACGTACTTACCTGGAGAACCGGTGAATACTTCGGCTACGAAGAAAGGCTGTGAAAGATATTTTTCAATCTTACGCGCACGAGCTACGGTCGTCTTATCTTCATCAGATAATTCATCCATACCTAGAATCGCAATGATATCTTTCAGCTCTTTATAGCGCTGAAGTACGGTTTGCACACCGTTAGCAACATCATAGTGCTCTTGACCAACAACCAGAGGATCTAATTGACGTGAAGTCGAATCCAATGGGTCAACCGCTGGGTAAATACCCATAGAAGCTATGTTACGTGACAATACAATAGTCGCATCTAAGTGAGCGAAAGTTGTTGCTGGTGACGGATCCGTTAAATCATCCGCAGGTACGTATACGGCTTGCACAGAGGTAATAGACCCTGATTTAGTCGATGTAATACGCTCCTGAAGTACACCCATCTCTTCAGCCAAAGTTGGCTGGTAACCTACCGCTGAAGGCATACGGCCCAGCAGTGCAGATACTTCTGTACCCGCTAAGGTGTAACGATAGATGTTATCAATGAAGAAAAGAACATCTTTACCTTCATCACGGAATCTCTCAGCCATAGTCAGACCGGTCAGTGCCACACGTAGACGGTTTCCTGGAGGCTCGTTCATCTGACCATAAACCATGGTCACCTTATCGAGAACACCAGCATCTTTCATCTCGTAGTAGAAATCGTTACCCTCACGAGTACGCTCACCTACACCAGCAAAAACAGATAAACCTGAGTGTGCTTTAGCGATGTTGTTAATAAGTTCCATCATGTTGACGGTCTTACCAACACCAGCACCACCAAACAGTCCAACTTTACCACCCTTAGCAAACGGACAAATAAGGTCAATAACCTTGATGCCTGTCTCTAAAAGTTCAGTCGAGCTTGATTGTTCTTCAAATGTAGGAGCTTCACGGTGGATCACATAGTGATCTGTTCCACCAATTGGACCCGCTTCATCAATAGGCTCGCCCAATACGTTCATGATACGGCCTAAGGTCACAGACCCAACCGGAACAGTAATTGGTGAACCTGTATTTGTCACCTCAAGACCACGACGCAGACCATCTGAAGTACCCATGGCGATAGTACGAACTACACCGCCACCGATTTGCTGCTGAACTTCCAGCACCAAGCCTTCACTTTTGATCTCTAGAGCGTCATATATCTGAGGTACAGCATCTTGTGGAAACTCAACGTCCACAACCGCGCCAATAACTTGGACAACAGTACCTGTGCTCATGATTAATCCTCTAAAACTTGTATTCGTTACCTAGCCTAAACGGCAGCGGCACCTGAAACAATTTCCGACAGTTCCTGCGTAATCGCAGCCTGACGGGCCTTGTTATAGACCAACTCCAATTCAGTGATAAGATCACCGGCATTGTCTGTTGCAGCTTTCATGGCGACCATACGGGCAGCCTGCTCAGATGCAATATTCTCAACAACACCTTGGTAAACTTGAGACTCCACATAACGTACCAGTAAGATATCCAAAAGTTCTTTTGGATCTGGCTCGTATAGGTAATCCCAGCGATGCTTTATCACATCACTTTCTGACTTAGGCAAAGGTAGCAGCTGCTCGATCACAGGCATCTGACTCATGGTATTAACGAATTTGTTAAATACCACGTACAGACGATCCAGCTTGCCTTCGTTGTATGCTTCTAGCATGACACGTACCGTTCCAATCAGATCTTTCAACGCCGGAGCGTCGCCTAGAGCCGATGCGGAAGCAGATACCTGGCCGCCAAAGTTATTGAAGAATTGTATGCTACGTGCACCAATGGCGCAGAATTCAACTTCTACTCCGGCTTCACGTTGCTTCTTCACGTCTGCGACAACCTTCTTGAAAAGGTTGACGTTCAGACCACCACAAAGACCACGGTCGGTTGACACAACTATGTAACCAACACGCTTAGCCTCTCTCACTTCCAAATATGGATGCTTATATTCGAGAGAACCTTGCGCCACGTGACCGATCACCTTACGCATATTTTCTGCATATGGACGGCTCGCTGCCATGCGCTCTTGTGCTCTACGCATTTTGCTCGCGGCAACCATTTCCATTGCAGACGTGATCTTCTGAGTGTTTTGCACACTCGCTATCTTGGTTTTAATCTCTTTAGCGTTAGCCATCTTTACTCTCCAATCTGGACCTGAGGCGCCTTACGACACCTCTTCGATTTACCAGCTTTGGGTTTCGACGAACTTATCGAGGCCAGCCTTCAACTCACCTTCGATATCGGCATTATAATCGCCAGTATCGTTGATGGTCTTCATCAGCTCAGCATGCTCGCTGTTCATATATGAGAGCAGAGATGCTTCGAAATCACCGATTTTCTTCAGCGCAACGCTCTGGAGGTAACCTTTTTCAGCTGAAAAAATAGACACAGCTTGATCGGCAACGCTCATAGGGGCGTATTGCTTTTGCTTCATAAGTTCGGTAACACGCTCACCATGCTCAAGCTGAGCACGAGTAGCCTCATCTAAGTCAGATGCAAACTGTGAGAAGGCTGCAAGCTCACGATACTGTGCAAGTGCGCTACGAATACCGCCTGACAGTTTCTTGATGATCTTAGTCTGAGCCGCACCACCAACACGAGAAACTGAGATACCTGGGTTAACCGCAGGACGTAGTCCAGAGTTAAACAGGTCAGTTTCAAGGAAGATTTGGCCATCGGTAATCGAAATTACGTTAGTCGGTACGAATGCAGATACATCACCCGCTTGAGTTTCAATAATAGGTAGAGCAGTCAAAGAACCAGTTTTGCCTTTAACTTCACCTTTAGTAAACTTCTCTACATACTTAATGTTAACACGTGCAGCACGCTCTAACAGACGAGAGTGAAGATAGAATACATCACCTGGGTATGCTTCACGTCCTGGTGGACGCTTAAGCAACAATGAGATCTGACGGTAAGCAACTGCTTGTTTAGAAAGATCATCATAGACAATCAGTGCATCTTCACCGCGATCACGGAAGTACTCACCCATAGAACAACCAGCGTATGGAGCCAAATATAGCAGTGCAGCAGCTTCAGAAGCTGTAGCAACAACAACTATGGTGTTCTCCAATGCGCCGTGCTCTTCAAGCTTACGAACCACGTTAGCAACAGTAGAAGCTTTCTGCCCGATTGCTACGTATACACACTTGATACCCGTATCTTTCTGATTGATGATGGCATCGATTGCTAAAGCGGTTTTACCGATTTGGCGATCACCAATGATCAATTCACGTTGTCCACGACCGATTGGGATCATAGAGTCAACGGCTTTATAACCAGTTTGAACTGGCTGAGATACTGACTGACGTTCAATAACACCTGGTGCGATTACTTCAACAGGAGAGTAACCATCGTTGTCGATAGGTCCTTTTCCGTCGATTGGCTCACCCAATGTGTTGACTACGCGGCCTAATAGACCACGGCCAACTGGGACTTCCAAAATACGACCAGTTGTTCTTACTTTGTCGCCTTCGGCCAAAGTGGCAAAAGGACCCATTACTATGGCACCTACAGAATCACGTTCTAAGTTCAACGCGATTGCATAACGGTTACCAGGCAGCTCGATCATCTCACCCTGCATCACGTCGGCTAGGCCGTGGATGCGAATGATGCCGTCACTCACTGCAACGATTGTACCTTCGTTGCGAGCTTCACTAACGACTTCGAACTGCTCGATCCGCTGTTTAATCAGATCGCTGATTTCAGTGGAATTCAGTTGCATGCTCAAACTCCCAATTACGATTGCAGCGTATCAGACAGACGCGAAAGTTTTCCGCGAACCGAGCCATCTATGACTAGGTCTCCTGCCGTGATAATTACACCAGCAATAAGGCTGGCATCTATGCTGCAATTAAGCTTAACTTTGCGTGCTAGACGTTTCTCTAAAGAAACACTAATATCCTGTTGCTGAACTGAAGTAAGCTCAATCGCTGAAACTACATTAGCTTCAATCTCTTTTGCCCATTCATGTTTCATTTCAACAAATAGTTGAAATACAGCAGGTAGTGTTACTAAACGACCGTTTTCAGCCATTACCTTTAACAGGTTTTGAACTTGCACATCGATCTGCTCACCACAAACTCCGATAAAGAGTTCGGCCAGTTTATCACTGGAAAGAGCGCCAGATAACAGAGGCTTTATGGTGTCGTTTTCACTCACCACAGCCGCGAAGTTCAGCATTTCTGCCCAACTGTCTACTGCATCTTTTTCAATGGCAAAGTCAAAAGCTGCCTTTGCGTAAGGACGAGCGATGGTGGTTATTTCAGCCATAACTCAAACTCCTTATTTAAAGTTCAGCGACTAGTTTATTAACTATGTCACTGTGGGCGGCTTCATCAATCGAACGCTCAAGAATCTTCTCTGCGCCAGCGATGGCTAGAGCAGCAACTTGCTTACGCAAGTCTTCTTTAACGCGATTACGTTCAGCTTCAATTTCTGCTTGACCCTGAGCGATGATTTTCGCACGCTCAGTATCTGCTTCGGCTTTTGCTTCATCGACGATCTGAGCTTTGCGTTTGTTCGCTTGCTCAATGATCTCGTTAGCAGTAGCTTTAGCTTCTTTTAGCTGGTCAGTGGCTTTCGCCTGTGCCAATTCAAGGTCTTTTACGGCGCGGTCAGCATCGGCTAAACCGTCGGCAATCCTTTTTTGGCGTTCTTCGATGGCATTCATCAAAGGTGGCCAAACAAACTTCATGCAAAACCACACGAAGAGAATAAAGGCAACCGTCTGACCTATAAAGGTAGCGTTGAGATTCACAACAGCCTCCTATTTAGTTTAAAGACAGAAGCGTTTATTACAGCATTGCACCAAGAGGGTTAGTGAAAAGCATGAATAATGCGATACCAACACCGATCATAGTTACCGCATCTAAAAGACCCGCAACGATGAACATTTTAACTTGCAGCATAGGAGCCATTTCTGGTTGACGCGCAGCGCCTTCCAAGAACTTGCCACCTAGTAGGCCAAAACCGATAGCGGTACCGAGAGCACCCATACCAATTAGTAAAGCAACAGCGATAGCTGTCATGCCTAATACAATTTCCATCTCTATCTCCAAATATTCTAAATCTAGTTAGTTTATGATTTAGTAAAAAATTTTACAGCAATCCCTAATGATCTTCATGTGCCATGCTTAAGTAAACAATGGTCAACATCATGAAAATAAACGCCTGTAAGGTAATAACCAAAATATGGAAGATCAACCAACCTAGCTGTAAAGTTACACCTAGAGCCGAAAGCGCCATATTTCCACCGTACATCAACGCAATAAGGATGAATATCAACTCACCTGCATATAAGTTACCGAACAGACGCAGTGCCAATGAGATTGGCTTAGCGATCAAGGTAACAGATTCTAACAAGAAGTTGACGGGTATCATTGTCCAATGGTTAAAAGGCTGCATTGTCAGTTCTTTAACAAAACCTGAAACGCCTTTGACTTTGATGCTGTAGTAAATAATCATCACAAACACACCGATAGCCATGCTAAAGGTAATGTTTAAGTCGGTCGTTGGAACAACTTTCATGTAAGGGATGCCAACTAAAGCAGCGGCACCTGGGATCCAGTCAACTGGAACCATATCCATGAAATTCATCATGAATACCCAAACAAAAATAGTTAATGCCAACGGAGCAATAACAGGGTTGCGGCCATGAAAGGTTTCTTTCACGCTAGAATCGACAAATTCGATGACCATTTCGACAAAGCATTGAAGCTTGCCGGGTACACCAGTAGTTGCCTTTTTTCCTACGCTACGGAATAGCCACAAGAACAGAACACCAAGCCCAACCGAAAAGAACAACGAATCAATGTGCCATGTCCAGAAATTCCCTACACACTCAGGAGCGTTTATTGCTAAACCATTTTCGGTAGCACAAACCTGAAGATTAGTAAGGTGGTGCTGGATATAGCCCTGTGGTGTTAACGCTTCACCAGTTGCAGCCATGATTCATCCCACTTAACTTTGCTTGAAAAATAAAGGAGCAGTCCAATGCACTATTAACGCTAAGGTATAACAAACAAAAAGGGGCATAAATCCCACTTTCCAATTGATAAACACCAGCGAAAACATAGCTATGGTTAACAGCAACTTTACCGCTTCCCCCCAGTAAAAAGTTTTAACAACTTTAACCGATGAACTTGCTCCCATATGAGAGAAAGCTAAGGTTGCGAATACAAAATTAGGAAGTACAGCGATAGCAGCACCTGCCAAAGCAGATAGACCATACTGAACTCCCCACAGAGCGAAAAAGAAAACCGAAGCACCCCCAGCCACCGCCGCCTGCATCAAAACCAGTTTATAGGCAGACCACCGGCCACGACGTGCTAAAATCTTACTCAATTTATCTTCTCCGCATTTATACTTTTTGTTTCGATGACCAGACAACATAAGTCCGGACAATGACGAAGGACAAAAAGCTGGCGAAAGTATACCTTTTCGGGCCTTCAAAGCAAGTTTAAGCTGAGGGAAATCGACTCTTTTAACATGATCTAACGCTAAATATGTAAAACCTTAAATTTAACACATGTCACAAAATTACATAATATGACGTTAACGTAGAAATTTTAGTGAATTTTAGTGAATTTTAGTGAATTTTAGTGATTATGCCGTCTAATTCAGCGAGATCCTGATAATTAATAATTAGCTTGCCCTTACCTTTTTTATTATGGGTAATTGAAACCTTAGCACCTAATCTTTCGACTAACAGGCCTTCTAAGCGGGTGACATCGTAATCTTTTACCGGTTTATCGGTGATTTTTGGTGGATTTAGTGTCTTGCTGACTAAACGTTCAGTTTCACGAACGGTTAATTCTTTTGCTGCGACTAATCTGGCAACATTTGTTTGCTCATCACCTTCTATCGCGAGTAATGCTCTGGCGTGTCCCATGTCGATGTCACCATTTTCTAACATGCGTTTTACCGGCTCGTTGAGACCATTGAGACGCAGTAAATTAGACACTGTTGCACGAGATTTACCCACTGCGGTAGCAATCTGTTGATGGGTCAAGTCAAATTCGCGCATTAATCGCTCTAACGCAATCGCTTCTTCCATTGCATTGAGGTCTTCACGCTGAATATTTTCGATTAGTGAGATAGCAATGGCGGCTTCATCAGCCACCTGCTTAACGATACAAGGTACCTTATCCAGCTTAGCTATTTGAGCCGCACGCCAACGACGTTCCCCGGCGATGATCTCAAACATGGTCGCAGAAACTTTACGCACGACAATAGGCTGAATGATGCCTTGAGCCTTTATCGACTCGGCGAGCTCTTCGAGCGCCTCGAGCGACATATCTTTACGCGGTTGGTACTTACCAGGCTGCATCAAATCTATGGCCAGCATTAACAGGTCATCTGTTTTAACCGTGACTTCGGCGGCTTCTTCAGCTAAATAAAGTTTCTTACTTGCCGCATGGCTAGTACTGAGTAATGCATCCAGACCTTTACCCAGTCCACGTTTTTTCAATGTCATTTCCATTGCCTTTATTTAAGCTTGTTCTAGCTCTTGATGCTGTTCTGCTCTGCGAATCATTTCGCCCGCCAGGGCTAAATATGCCTTAGCGCCGGCACTCGATTTGTCGTAATACATGGCCGGAGCACCAAAGCTAGGCGCCTCAGCCAGTCTGACATTTCTTGGAATGACGGTACGATAAACTTTTTCGCCGAAGTGCTGCTTGAGCTGATCGGATACATCATTAGCCAGACGATTTCGGGGATCGTACATGGTACGCAGTATCCCTTCGATATGCAGGCCAGGATTAATCATGGCGCCAATCTTACTGATGGTATCCATAAGGGCCGTTAAGCCCTCCAGTGCATAATATTCACACTGCATGGGAACCAAAACGGAATCGGCAGCCGACATGGCATTCACCGTCAGCATGTTCAATGAGGGGGGACAATCGATAAAGATGTAGTCGTAATCGTCTTTAATCGGTGCTAATGCATTTCTTAATCTGATCTCACGGGCGAAGAACTCCATTAACTTGATCTCGGCCGCAGTAACGTCACCGTTACCCGCGATCAGATCATATTTTCCGCTAGTATTTCTATAGACAACTTCATCGAAAGATTTTTCATCGACTAACAACTCATAAGCAGTATTCTCGACACTGTACTTGTCGATACCACTTCCCATGGTCGCATTACCCTGAGGATCGAGATCAATTAACAGCACTTTGCGCTTTGTGGCGGCCAAAGATGCTGCTAAGTTGACACAAGTTGTTGTTTTTCCTACGCCACCTTTCTGGTTAGCCACGGCAATCACTTTACCCACAATACCATCCTGTATGTCGCGTATACGTTATCGACGCAATTGCATCCAATACCAAGTTGCTTGAATCACTAAAAGAAAGCAACTTAAACACTATTTTTTAACGACTATTAGCAAGTGTCTCTGTTCATCCAGACGGGGGACACTCAGCTTGATAACATCAGTGAGCTGGTAACCCTGAGGAATATTTGTCATTTCATCTTCGGCCAATTGACCCTTGAGTGCATAATAACAGCCATTATCCGTCGGCAGGTGATGACACCAGTGCAACATGTCTTCGATAGAGGCGAAGGCTCGACTGAGCACACCATCAAATTTTTCTTCAGGCTCATAGGCTTCGACACGACTCTCTACAGAGCTGATGTTATCGATACCCAGATTAAACTGAACCTGCTTCAAGAAGCGAATTCGCTTGCCTAAACTATCCAATAAAACGAAATGTTTATCTGGATTCATTATCGCCAACGGGATCCCGGGTAAACCCGGCCCGGTGCCAACATCGATGAAACGTTCACCCACAAGATGTGCCGACACAGCGAGACTATCCATGATATGCCTGATCAACATCTGCTGAGGATCTCTAACCGATGTCAGGTTATACGCCTTATTCCACTTGTTGAGCATCTCAACAAATCCAACCAGCTGTTGCTGCTGCTGCTCGGTGGCAGTCAAATTCATTTCAGCTAGATATTCACCTAATAGGGCTGATAACACGGGATTAATCCTTAATAACAAACTTAAATCGGCATGAACAGGCTATTATGAAGCCGTCAAAACAGTAAGGGAAGCCTTTAGCGCTTCCCTTACTGACAATTCATAAAAAAGAGTACAATTTACCCAGCTTTTCTACGAAGTAAACCACGTCTCTTCAGGTGCACTAATAAAATCGAGATAGCGGCGGGGGTCATTCCCGAAATTCTCGACGCCTGACCTATAGTTTCAGGCTTATATTCATTCATCTTAGCGATCACTTCATTCGACAGTCCCGGCACTTCTTGGTAATCCAGATCTAACGGCAGTCCGGTAGTCTCATGTTTAAGCGCCTTGTCTATTTCATCTTGCTGACGCTGAATATAACCAGAATATTTAATTTGGATCTGTACTTGTTCAGCGGCGCGTTGATCTTCGAGTCCTGGACCAAAGCCTTCGAGTTTCATTAATTTAGGATAATCCATCTCAGGACGACGAAGCAGATCTTCGAAAGACGCTTCACGAGAAATAGGCGTATTCAGTTGAGGATTTAACACATCCAACAGAGGCGAATTAGGGTGAACCCACTGGCCTCTTAAACGTTGTAACTCTAGCTCTATAGACTCACGCTTCTTACTAAACTGACTCCAACGGTTATCATCGACCAAGCCAAACTCCCGGCCTTTCTCGGTCAGACGCAGATCCGCATTGTCTTCACGCAGTAATAAGCGATATTCGGCGCGGCTGGTGAACATACGGTAAGGCTCTTTGGTGCCAAGAGTCGAAAGATCGTCAACCAAAACGCCTAAATAAGCCTGATCTCGACGAGGAGCCCAAGATTCTTTGCCCTGAACCTGCAAAGATGCATTCATGCCGGCTAATAATCCTTGAGCAGCAGCTTCTTCGTAACCTGTTGTACCGTTGATCTGTCCGGCAAAGAAGAGTCCGCCAATCGCTTTAGTCTCTAAAGATTTCTTCAGATCTCTGGGATCGAAATAATCATATTCGATAGCGTAACCAGGGCGAATGATCTGTGCATTCTCCATTCCCTTGATTGATCTAACCAGATCCAGTTGTACATCGAAAGGCAGACTGGTTGAAATACCATTGGGATAGATCTCATTGGTATTGAGTCCTTCAGGCTCGATAAATATTTGATGAGATGTCTTGTCGGCGAAGCGATTAATCTTGTCTTCGATAGAAGGACAATAACGTGGACCTATGCCTTCGATAACCCCTGAATACATAGGGCTACGATCCAAACCGCCGCGAATAATCTCATGAGTACGCTCATTGGTATGAGTCACATAACAAGATACTTGGCGAGGATGATCTTTTACATCACCGACAAATGACATAACAGGAAGTGGCGTATCGCCTTTCTGTTCGGTCATAAGATCGAAATTTATGCTATTCGCATCGATTCTAGGTGGTGTACCCGTCTTCAATCGACCAATACGGAGCGGGAGTTCACGTAAACGATCGGCGAGAGCGATCGATGGCGGATCACCGGCTCGTCCGCCGCTGTAGTTTTGCAATCCGATGTGGATCTTACCACTGAGGAAAGTACCCGCAGTCAAAACAACGGTGGGCGCTTCGAAGGCGAGTCCCATCTGAGTGACCACTCCGATGACACGGCCGTTTTCAACAATCAGGTCATCGACGCCTTGTTGAAACAATCTTAAATTCGGTTGGTTTTGCAGTATCTGTTGGATCTTAGCTCGGTAGAGCGCTCTATCGGCTTGGGCTCGAGTGGCTCTAACCGCTGGTCCCTTGCTCGAGTTGAGGGTTCGAAATTGAATACCAGCAAAGTCAGTGGCTATGGCCATGGCTCCGCCCAATGCATCAATCTCTTTTACCAAGTGTCCTTTGCCGATCCCGCCGATCGCAGGATTACAGGACATCTGTCCTAAGGTATCTATGTTATGTGTCAGCAACAGGGTGTTAGATCCCATTCTTGCTGCAGCCAGGGCGGCTTCCGTACCGGCATGACCACCACCAACAACAATTACATCGAACCGTTCATGAAAATGCATTACAAAACCTTAAATTAAAACTGACGACGATAAAGAACTAATGTGAATTTGAGGTGCATATTTTAGCACCTGATTGACCCAAGGTGAAAGATCATTTTCGATCGTTCGATCCCGAGAGGATCTGCTTAATAGATCTTAAGATCTTTATATAGATCCTTTATTATTGTTATTATTAAGGGAGCGATCTTCTGTGGGTAACCGCTTTTTTTCTTTACGATTCATGAGTTAGCAAGGATCAGATCCTGTGATCTTGTTATGATCAAACTCATGTAAGCCTGTGGGTAGATCGACTACTTATCCACAGGGTGGATCCTTGACCGGATCGGACCTTGAATAATACAGAGCTTAACCAGAAGAAAATAATAGGTTATCCACATATTTATCATTTCAGATCGTAATATGTGGATAAGTAAGATCTAATCTGTGAGTCGATCCTTAAATTATCCTCTAAAAAGATCTTAAAGACGATCTTGCCATTGCTCTAACCAAGCCAGTGCGGGATCTTCTGGCACATGATGGTATTGCACATCGATCTGGATCTTATCCACATAGACTTGTGCACCGCAACTCTCCAATGCTTGAGCTAATTTTTCCGGTCCCTGACAGAAAGTGTCGTAACTCGAATCTCCGATCGCACAAATCGCATATTTAGTGCCGCTAAGATCGGGTTTTTGAGACAAGATCTCCTCTAAAAATGGCATTATATTGTCAGGAAGATCCCCTGCACCGTGTGTAGATGAGACGATCAACCACAATGATTTAGGGTCAAGATCGGTGAATTTAGGGGTCATATGTATGATATTTTCATGGCCTAATCCGCTTAGAACTGCCGAGAATTCGTCGGCAACGTACTCAGCATTACCCAGAGTTGTGCCTACTAATATGTCTATTTTTGCCATCTTGTTTCCTTATACTTACTGCTATGTCTGTTAAATAGGCTTGCTATATAGTGCTGAAATGGTCAAGTTTGACTCTATAAGTGGCTAGAGATGCTTGCCAATTGGCTTGATTATACCAAGTATTGGTCTTGCTATTAATACCTTGCCACAGCTGACTATCCGCTCTATTGCATCCATTAGCGAATAATGAATCACTGCTATACTTGAAATATTAACTGAGGATTTTTTCATTACTTGAGATACCCGAACAAGGTGTCACCTAAAGGATGAAAAGATCTATTGTGAGGGTAAGGGCATGTTAAGACATTACTTTATTACCAGTGATCTCGACGATCTGGAGAAGGTTGAACAGGAGCTCGAGGCCGAAGGGATAACAGAACCACAAATACATATATTGAGTGAGAAAGATGCCGATGTCGAAAATCACCATCTACATGAAGTTGAGCCTGTGCTAAAACAGGATGTGGTGCATTCGACAGAAATAGGAGCCGTGATAGGCTTTGTTATCTCATCTGCGACCTTGATGCTTGCTTATGAGATGGGCTGGACCGAGAGTGCGGCGGGTTGGCTACCGTTTATTTTTCTAGCCATAGTGATACTGGGTTTCTGTACCTGGGAAGGTGGCTTTATCGGTATTCAGAAACCAAATGTACATTTTGAACGATTTCAGGAGTTACTGCATAAGGGCAAGCATGTGTTATTTGTCGATGTGGACACCAATCAGGAACCTGTTTTTGCCAAGATCATCAATGCTCACCCAAAATTAGAGCCTGCGGGGCTGGGATCGGCTACTCCACATTGGCTGGTTCGCTGGCAAGATAAGTTCCACAGTTTCATGAAGACCATGCCCTGAATCTAAGCCTTAAAGCAAAAGGAAAAACACTTTATGCTGTGCAAGTGGCTTTCGATATACAACTGAACGGATTAAGACGGTAGAGCAACGCAGGAGCTTGTTGCCGAGAATAACTATTAGCTTTAATCCCCTCATAGCCACGCGGATGTGGCGAATGTCTATATGGCAGGAGCAAATATAGCCCTTGCCTACAGCGTTTTTAATTTCCGCTGAATGATCACTTACTTAATGGAACTGGTATAAGCGCCTTTTGGCGCTTTTTTTATTGCTGCTGTTTAGCCCGAGATCAGGAGAGAATGAAAAATATGGTCTATGTTAAAAGAGTCTGTTTATCTTTCTATCTTGAAATTTTCTCAATATCAATGGGTTTAATGTAAGACATCGAGCGATGATGTAATGGATTAAGTCAAAAGCTGGTAACTCTGCAATAGCTCATAGAGATGAGCCCCTAGGGCGGCGTTTGTTGATCACTCTTATTAATGGTTATCGTGGGTATAAAAGGTCAACAGATCCTAGAAAAACTGAATTATCTGGTTATTTTTAGTCTGGTCGCTACACATTTTATCTTCGCAGGCGTGTGAGACTATATTTTATAGGGATGGGTGGCATGGCTATAGCGGTTGTTATCCTGTTATTAGTACTAGTATCCGTGGTCTTTCACTTCGTAAGCCCTTGGTGGTTTACTCCGATCGCGTCCAATTGGACCGCCATCGACGATACCATCACTCTCACCTTTTGGATCACAGGTATCGTCTTTATCGCGGTAAATGGCTTCCTCGCTTATTGTGTTTTCCGCTTTCGTTTCGATAAAAACAGACGTGCCGATTATGAACCAGAGAATAAGAAACTCGAAGTTTGGCTAACCGTGTTCACTACTATCGGAGTGGCGGCCATGCTTGCTCCTGGCTTGGTCGTCTGGGGGGATTTTGTCACGGTTCCCGATGATGCCGAGATATTCGAAGTCGTGGGGCAGCAGTGGCATTGGAGTTACCGATTACCCGGTAAAGACGGTGTATTAGGCCAAAGCGCCGTCGAGTTGATGGATGAGAAAAACCCTTTCGGCCTTAATCCTGATGATATCAATGCCCAAGATGACATTTTGATCCCCAGTAACGTGATGCATATCTTGCTGGATCAGCCGGTAAAGGTGTTGATGCGCTCTAAAGATGTATTACATAACTTCGCGGTGCCGCAATTTAGAGTCAAGATGGATCTGGTGCCCGGGATCGAGACCTACCTCTGGTTTACGCCTACACGGCTTGGTCGTTTCGAGATGTTGTGCGAGGAGTTATGTGGCATGGCTCACTACACCATGCGAGGCCAGATAGTGGTGGACACGGCCCAAGACTATCAAGTTTGGTTGGATAAGCAGTTCACCTTCAGAGAGTCACTCGATGCACCAGCGGGGGATCTGCAGCTAGGTAAAAAATTATATGCCAGCTGCGCCGCCTGTCATGGCGATAATGGTCAGGGTAATGAAGCGCTTAATGCACCTATGCTAGCGGGTCAGCCTGCCTGGTACTTAACGCGCCAGCTTAACTATTATAAGACTCAGGTTCGTGGCAGCCACCAGCAGGATATTTACGGTCAGCAGATGGCAGCGATGGCCAATACTTTAGTCGATGCTAAAGCGATAAAAGATGTCACGGCTTATATCGCATCCTTGCCGACTCTGGCCATCTCTCCAGCCGCGGTGAGTAACGGCCCTCTGGCTCGATCCATAGCGAGTGGTCAACGCCTGTTTACCAACTGTGCATACTGCCATGGTGACCAAGCTCAAGGTAAGTTTGCCCTCAACGCTCCCAGATTAGCCGGGCAACATGCCTGGTATCTCAAGCGTCAGTTACAAAATTATCGCGCCAGCATTCGCGGTGCTCATCGTGAAGATCTCTACGGCACTCAGATGATTATGATGTCGCGATTACTGCAGAACGAGCAAGCCATAGATGATGTGATTGCCTATATCACCAGGTTAAAGCCGGCTGCTGATGCAGGATATCTTCAATTGGGGAGTAGGGCGATTAGCGCAACTGAATCACCGAGTATCACAGGCCAGAGTCGTAGCACACAGGAGGTGAGCCGATGAATTATACCGCCATTGTCGATCAACCCGACGAGTCCCATCATCCCACCAGCTTTATGGCTAAGTATATCTGGAGCCAAGATCATAAGGTCATCGCCATTCAGTATTCCATCACGGCTCTGTTCGTCGGCTTAGTCGCCTTGGCGTTGTCGGCTATGATGCGTTTGCAGCTAGGCTTTCCCGATAGTTTCTCCTTTATCGACCCCAGTAGTTACCTGCAGTTTGTCACCATGCATGGCATGATCATGGTGATCTATCTACTCACTGCCTTACTTCTCGGTGGCTTCGGTAACTATTTGATCCCCTTGATGGTGGGCGCCAGGGACATGGTATTTCCCTACCTTAATATGCTCAGTTACTGGACCTATTTACTCTCGGTCATCGTCCTGCTGGCGAGTTTCTTCGTTCCCGGAGGCCCTACTGGTGCAGGCTGGACCCTGTACCCACCGCAAACTATCTTACCCGGCACACCGGGAAACGATGGTGGTATCATCTTGATGTTGGTGTCTCTGGCGATATTTATTGTCGCCTTCACCATGGGAGGACTCAACTACGTCACCACCATATTGCAGGCTCGTGCCAGAGGCATGACTCTGATGCGTATGCCACTAACGATATGGGGGATCTTCACCGCCACCATCTTAGGTCTGTTGGCATTTCCGGCACTATTGGTGAGTGCCATCATGATGATGCTAGATAAGTTAGTGGGCACCAGTTTCTTCATGCCCGCCATCTTGTCACTGGGTGAGCCTCTCAATTATACCGGCGGCAGTCCGGTGTTGTTTCAGCATCTATTTTGGTTTTTCGGTCATCCTGAAGTCTATATTGTGGCGCTGCCGGCCTTCGGCATGGTGTCCGATGTGATAGCGACCCATGCCAGAAAAAATATCTTCGGCTATCGCATGATGGTGTGGGCCATCGTCGCCATTGGCGGACTGAGTTTTGTCGTCTGGGCACACCACATGTATGTTAGCGGCATGAATCCCTATTTTGGTTTCTTCTTTGCCACCACCACCTTGATTATCGCCATTCCCACGGCGCTTAAGGTCTATAACTGGTCCTTGACTCTGTGGCGGGGCAACATACATATGACAGTGCCGATGATGTTCGCCATCGGTTTCATCTTCACCTTTACCCACGGCGGATTAACCGGACTGTTTCTCGGTAATGTGGTGGTCGACTTGCCCCTGTCTGATACCTACTTTGTGGTGGCTCATTTTCATATGGTGATGGGGGTTTCGCCTATCATGGTGCTGTTCGCCGCCATCTATCATTGGTTCCCTAAGGTCACTGGACGTTTCCTCCATACGGGTCTGGGTAAGTTTCATTTCTGGATGACCTTCGTCGGCACGTATTCTATCTATCTCCCCATGCATTACCTGGGGTTTCTCGGGGTACCGCGGCGATACTTTGCCATGGGGCCAACCGAGTTTATCCCCGAGTCGGCCCAATCCCTCAATGCCAGTATCACCATATCTGCGCTGATTGTCGGCGTGGTGCAGCTGATATTTCTGTTCAACATCATCTGGAGCACCTTTAAGGGCAAGAAATCTGGGCCTAATCCCTGGAATGCCACCACGCTGGAATGGCAAACCGAATATACGCCGCCAAGACACGGCAACTGGGGGGGAAAGATCCCTGTAGTTTATCGTTGGGCCTACGATTACAGCGTACCCGGCGTGAAGGCCGACTTTATTCCGCAGAATGTTTCCCCGCAAGAGGTCGAGATGATGGATGATAAGGGAGGCGCTTGATGAACTTTTTTAGCAGCATTTTCAGAGAACTTACTGAGAAACCTTGGTTGGCCCAGTCTGCGGAAACATTGGATCAAGAGTTAATCGAATATCAACCAGGTTCTCCCGGCAAGACGGGGCTTAAATTTTTCATCGCCGTGGTCAGTGTCATCTTCTTCCTGTTTAGCGTGACTTATCTGTCGCGTTCTCAATATGCCGACTTTCAGGCTCTGGGTGGTGAGCCCTGGTCACCTCTGTATCAACCTCTGTGGTTATGGGCTAATACGGGCTGGTTGTTGTTGGCTAGCCTGAGTCTGCATTTTGCTGTCGGCCAGGTGAGCGAAGATAAGCTCAACAGATTACTGGGTCTGCTGACACTGAGCGTGATCTTCTCCCTCTTGTTCATATTCGGTCAGTGGGTTGTATGGCAACAGCTGAGCCAGCAAGGTTTTGTTATCAACTCTAATCCGGCCAACAGCTATTTTTATATGCTAACCGCAATTCATGGTCTGCACTTGTTGGGCGGTTTATTTGCTTTGGTTCGGGTGCTGATTATTTTTAGCCGCAAAGTGAAGCTGGATATTTTGCAGCGAAGTTTAGTCTTATGCGCCTGGTATTGGCATTACCTGTGGTTGCTCTGGTTGTTTATCTTCGCCTTGCTGACGGCTTCACCCAGTACCTATAACACCATCGCCGCCTGGTGTGGCTTGTAGGATTTGTAGCCATCGGCATAGACGATAAACAACAAAAAGCAGCCTAGTATAGCTTGTAGGACTTGTGTTAGGAGTGGAGTGACACATGAGCACAGACGATAAACAAAAAAAAGTAGCAGCGCCCATAGCCACCGACAATTGGCAGGGTGCCGTGAGTGATTGGGGAGCCGACAAGCAGGTTTTCAATATGCCTTGGGGCAAGTTGATGATGTGGTTGTTTCTACTCAGCGATACCTTTGTTTTCAGCGTGTTTTTAATCGGCTACATGAACGTGCGCATGTCCAGCATGGACAGCTGGCCACTCACCAGTGAAGTGTTCGCGCTAACCATAGCCGGGTACCATATTCCGTTAGTGCTTATCGCCATCATGACCTTCATCCTGATCACCAGTAGCGGCACCATGGCGATGGCGGTGAATTTTGCCTATCGCGGTGACAGCCGCAAGACCGTCCTGTTTATGACGGCTACTGCTTTATTGGGAGCATCTTTCCTTGGTATGCAGGCGTTTGAGTGGGCCAAGTTGATCATAGAGGAGGGCGTACGCCCTTGGGGAAATCCTATGGGCTCGGCACAATTTGGTGCCACCTTCTTCATGATCACCGGCTTTCACGGCTTGCATGTCACCGCAGGTGTTATTTTTCTCTTGGTTATTGCACGGCGGGTCGCTAGCGGCCACTACGAAGGCAAAGGCTATCACATCGTCGAGATCACCGGCCTTTATTGGCACTTTGTCGACTTAGTCTGGGTGTTTATTTTCGCACTCTTTTATCTTTGGTAAAGAGTTACTTGTGGTAATTAATAAGAGCTTTATTGGACGCTGCTATGGTCGATCTTGTTTGGGTGTTTATCTTCGCACTTTTCTATCTCTGGTAAGCGATATAGAAAATAGGTTAAGAGCGAAAAGCGATAAGGGTAAAAGCGATAAGGGATAAAAGAGGGAAGCGATAACAGCGGTAAATTATTGAGGTGGTGTATGAGTCAGATAACAAATAAAGAGGCGGAACAAATGCAGCCCAAGCTACATCCCATCAGCCTCTACTTGAAAATATGGGGGCTACTGTTTGTGCTCAGCACCATGTCCTACCTGGTGGATTTTTTCGAAGTGCAGGGCATATTGAGATGGACGCTGATCTTGCTATTTATGTCATTGAAGGCCGGGCTTATCATCACTATCTTTATGCATGTCAGGTGGGAACGGCTGGCATTAAAACTGGTGTTGTTCTTACCGCCTCTGGCAATCGTGGTGTTTATTAGTTTGATGGCCATAGAAGGAGACTACACCTTTGTTAATCGCTTACTCTCCTTCATCTCAGTATAAGATGAAGGCGTGAATTACTTATTGATAGTCGCTAAATGAGCACCAGTCTCAGGATCAAACTGACGTTCAGCACTGGCCTGATAACTGCGGTCTTGTTAGCCCTGATCACAGTGTTATTTATGTATACCAATGTCAGCCCCTCGGCTCATCAGTTACTTCGAAGTGCTACTCTGTTAGAACACCCGCGGGCCTTAACCAGCTTCACCTTGGTGGATCATCACAATAAGCCATTTACTCAGGTCGATCTGCAGGGGAAATGGCATCTACTTGCCTATGGTTTCCTCAATTGTGCCGACATTTGCCCCACGACTCTGATGCTGCTGAACCGACTTCAGCTGCGCCTGCAAGCAGAGGGCCAATATCAGGATATTCATCTGCTGTTCTATACCATAGATCCTGGGCGTGACACGGTAGAGAGATTAGCTGAGTATGTACCATTCTTTGGCGCTAATATCTTAGGGCTGAAGGCTGCGGAGGCACAGTTAGTTAGCGGGGCGTCGAAGCAGTTTGAACATGAGTTGGGGATCAGAGTAAAAATAGAGACCACTAGGGGGGAACAAGACTCCTATAAGGTTAGCCATGGGGTCGCTCTCTATCTTATCGACCCACAAGGGCGGCTTCACGCAGTGTTTAAGCCGAGTGTGGATCCCTTCGGCATTAGCCATTTTAATCATGAAGATCTCTATCATGATTATGTTCTGATACGTAAACTTGCTTAATACCACTGCTCAATGAGCAGTGGTATCGCAGGGCTATACCTTAAGATCTTTCATCAGGCTTTCCAGATTATCCGCCTGTTGATGCAGAGACTGTATCTCCGCGGATGTCTGAGTCACCATGGAGGCCAGATGCTCCGAGCCCGTACGGACCAGTTCCACATCAGAGGCTATGTTATCTGCCACGGCTCCCTGTTCTTCTGCCGCGGCGGCTATCTCTATGCTGCGATCGGCGATATATTTATTTTGGCCGGAAATATCTTCGATGCTCTTACTCACCGACTCCATCAACTGCTCACTGGTCTCGGCTTCTGTTACCGTTTGTTGCATCACAGTCATCAACTGTCGACTATTCTTCTGCAGTGTCTCTATCATCTTCTGAATCTCAACCGTGGCATTTTGAGTACGACTGGCTAAGGTGCGTACCTCATCGGCAACCACGGCAAAACCTCTACCTTGTTCTCCGGCTCTTGCAGCCTCGATAGCGGCGTTCAACGCCAATAGGTTGGTCTGCTCTGAGATGGCCCTAATGGCTGAGACGATAGCATCGATCTGTGCGGCATTAGAGTCAAGCTCGGTTACAGCACCAGAGGCTGCATTTATCTCTGCGGTTAACTTCTTTATTGCAATTAATGTTTGCCCTACCTGAGACCGTCCCTGATCGGTGGTCTTGGTCGCTTCGCCGGTTTGGGTCGATGAGTCATGGGCATGAACTGCCACCTCACGTATCGATGCCGCCATCTGCTCGGTGGCACTGGCCAAAGAGTCAATGCGCTCCTGTTGTTGGCTGCTCAGCTTAGTGTTCTCATTGCTGCGTTGACCTAACTGGGAACTTATCTGCTGGATCAGGGCTATCGCTTCTTGAGTGGCTTTCACTAAAACATGCTCACGTTCTGACACCCTGTCTATGGTCTGAGCTATCAGGTTGAATTCGTTACGTGCGGGATCATAGTTTATACGGGAGGCCAGATCGCCGTTAGCCAGGCGTAACACGGCATCATAGATATTAAACAGTGCGCCTCCCACGAAGGTCATGATGTAGTAAGTGCTCATGATCAAAAATAGGATACTGATCGCAATGACACCCATATGACTTGGGCTTAGTGCCGTAAATAGCCCAGGTAACTCGCCGCCGCTCAGATATTGGTCACTTTCGGCTATCCGCATAGGAAATAGTCCGTTTCTTCCTCGTTGTACATTGCTGTTGGCGAGTAGATTTGAGACTTGAGTGCTATTCAGTTCGGTGTCGGCCATCAGGCCAGCTACCAAACGTACCTCTTGGTGTAACGCCTGTTCTTGTTGATTTTGAATGGCATTGACTAAGGTAAAACTAACGATGATCATAGTTAACAATGAAGAGGAAAACAGGATTAAGAAATTTTCCTGAATTTTTAGGTTTACCAGAAACTTGTCTATCCAGCGAAATGTGACTTCTTTCATTAGGGGCTTCCTGAATGATGGTTATAGTTGACTGGCCGTCCTGGGCACTGTTTGCTTCCTTAAAAAAAGTAAAGGGTAATGGCTTTGTTGCATTTTTGTAGCCAGATAATACTCCAGTAAATATGAATGTTAAAGTAAAGCTAATATATAAATTACAATTATTAGCACTAGGTCACATCAATGGTTATCTGGTCTGGGTATATACTCATAGCACTTTAATATGCAGACTTTAGCAAGTCGATAAGTGACAGCAATCTTGAGACTCGGATCACGAGGTGGCTTGGGTATATGAAACATTTTATTTAAACTTAAACGGTAGAATTTATGACAAACAAAATAATTTTAGATACAGATCCCGGCATCGACGATGCCATGGCTATCATCTTTGCCGAGGCGCATCCCGAGATAGAACTTAAGGCCATAACCTGTGTTTATGGTAATGCCACCATAGAAAACGGCACTCATAACGCGCTTTTTCTTAAGCAAAAGTACGGATTGCAGGCCGATGTAGTCAAGGGGGCCGCTAAACCTATGGTTCGCCCGCCAGTTGGGGCTACGGTTGTGGTACATGGCGAGTCAGGTTTAGGTGATGTGCTGGCACCCGCCGAATTATCCGTTAAAGCCGATCCGCGTCCGGCCTATCAATACATTATCGATGCCCTCAGGGCTGAGCCTGGAGAAATCACCCTAGTGGCCGTGGGGCCCTTGACCAATCTGGCTCTGGCATTGGAGGCGGCTCCCGAAATCGTGACTCTGGTGAAAGAAGTGGTGGTGATGGGCGGTGCATTTGGCGTTAATGATCACAGGGGCAATGTGACGCCCTATGCCGAGGCCAATATTCATGACGATCCTCACGCCGCCGATATTGTGTTTGGTGCATCCTGGCCGGTGGTTATTATCGGGCTGGATGTGACCGAACAGAGCTTCTTCACCAAGGATTATCTGGATCGACTCAGGGATGATGCCGGTGAAGTTGGCCAGTTTATCTGGGACATAAGCCGTTACTACTTAAAGTTCTATTCCGAGAAAGTGGGGCTGGAAGGTTGTCATGTGCATGATCCATCGGCCATCGCTTATGTGATAGACCCATCATTGTTTACTCTGCGTGAAGGACCCGTGCGCGTCGTCACCGATGGCCCGGCGGAAGGCATGACAATACAAAAATTCGATACACGTAAGTATATGCACGATGAATGGCAGAGCCATGAGTCACAAAGAGTGGGAGTCGCGGTAGAAGATGAGCGTTTGTTGTCCCTTTATTGTCAGACCATCATAGATTACAGTCAAAAACGATAAATAGCATAGGCTGGGCGGGGTTGACGTACTCTTTTTTAATAAAAAAAAGATAATCCCGCTCAGGTGTCTGTTGGGTTTTAGCTAGCTCATGGCTTGAACTTGAGAGCCCAGTAACCAGATGGCTAAGGCGAAGAATATCATCCCCATAAACTTGTTTTGATTAGCCCTGAACTTGTCATTTTTAAGTAATGGCTTGCCCAAGGTTCCCACCATTAACACCAGCAATAAGTTAAACACTAACCCCATCACATTGAGTAGCAGGCCTAGAGCCAGCATCTGCTCGCCAGACGTTGCCGTTAGCTCAGGCGAAACAAACTGCGGCAGGAACAGCACGAAGAAGAGTAGGGCCTTAGGGTTTAACAGATTACTGAATACCGCGCGGCGGTACAGCATCTTAGCCAGACCCGATTGTTGTTCAATTTCCGGGGCATCAAGGGGGCCACTGCGCATACAATCCCAACCCATCTTCAATAGATATGCTCCGCCTAAGATGCGCAGCACCTGCAGAGCCATAGGGTTCATGGCGATTAATGCAGACACACCCATGGCGGCCAGCAAAGTCAGAATCAAGCCTGAGGTGGCATTACCTAGGCTGGCAAACACACCGACTCTTTTGCCATAGCTTAAGCTGGAACTGGCTATCAATAGCATGTCCGGGCCAGGGATCAGTAACAGGGCGATAACAGTCGTTAAATACAGTGGCAGTATAGCGAGATCGATCATCATAAATGCATAGGTTGGAACAGACGGCGGCATTCTACCTCTATCAGGGTCTATCGGCAGTAGTTTCTCGATTATTTTTGAGAACTCTTAGCTATAAAAAATCTAGGATACTGAGATATTTGTACTAGGGTAAGGTTTCAGGCTGAGTGGTGTTTTTTTTTGTTCGTTATAAGTTCCGCCATACATTTTATATAAGCTAGTGACAGGCATAGTAATAAGCTGGCACCTATTGGTTCATTTCTTGTTAAAGCCACAGTTAGCCATCACTTATTAAGCGTTCAATAAAATGACGCCGAGTAGGATGTTTGACGCAACTAATGAGCGGTCAAACTTCAGAAAAATCTGATAAAACAGACAAGATCTTGACAGTATCTAGTGTATGAAATTCACTCTAAATTGTTTGTATTATCTCGTCACCGCTATAAAACATCAGCTTTACTGTCTGTTTTAGCCATGACACTAGTATAGAAATTTCACGAATAATTTTATGAATAAGTTTACGAACTACTTCACTAAATCAGTGAATAAAGAGTCCTAATGTTACGTTTTATTTTATCAGCCATAATCGTCTACGCATTTTGGTTAACTTACCAAGATGTTACCTCCTATCTTGATGAGCAGGTGTCAACTGAAGCACAGCTGTTGGCTAACCAAGAACATCAGTTAGACAGGCAGTCAGATAGTCAGTTAACAATAGTGAAATAACATTTTTGTTTCATTTAGCGGCTTGGGTGTTTGGTCTGATCTACACCTGTTGGTAAAGCAAAGTGTTATCTCTTCGGTTTATCTGTCTTCATAACCATGCAGACTTAGAGCTTTAGCTTCCTCTTTTACTATTCTATTATGCGAGTTCACCTCTTTCCGTTTGAGTTAAAAATGAAATTAGCAGAGATAATCTCCATTCTTAGTAGTGATGATCTAACAGAACTACCGGTTGCAGCCTTACTGGGAGCCAGAGAGCAGTGGTCGGAGTTATTGCCTGTGATAGATGACTTGATGCAGAAGTTTATCGCTACAGAAGACTTGAGCGGATCCGACGGTAATCTTCTCTTCTTCGGCATCTGTCTGATTATCGATCGTAAGCAATTTAGTTGCTTTGACTCCCTGATAAACCTAACCGATAAAGAAGACTGTGATAGTCCATTAGAGCGTCTACTCGGTGACTTTATAGCTTCAGAACTCTCGACTGCTTACTATATTTTGGCTCAAGGAAAACCTGAACAACTCAGTTACTTGGTTAACTCAGATCAAGCCGGAGAAATGGTTAAGATGGCTGCCTTAAGTGCATTATTCTCTCAATTACATACAGGCCAAATTGATAGAGAGACGCTGAATCAAAGCATTGCAGATTTTATCGACTGTCTCGTTAAAAATAATCACTCCATAGCCCTATTTGAACTGATTAATCTGTTAATTTCTAATGAGTTTAATCAGTATCACAGCCAGTTTGTAGGCTATGTAGAGAGTAAAGTGATTGACGAAGGTCCTGCTGAGAACCAGTGCATCCTAGATTGGGATAATCAGTCTATCGGTTATTCAGAGTGGGAAAGTGGCCTAATCAGTGGCGATTATGATGTGATGGATTCACTTAGCCAGTGGGCGGGTTTCGACGCTGAATCTGAGATGAATGATGAGGACCTCATGGCCGTCTTTGATGATTTGATGAATACCCCCAACAAACTCGATGAAAGTTATTTTGATTCTCATATCAATAGTCTTGATATCCAACAGCCTTTTATCGCGGATATGCAAGTCGGCCGCAATGACCCTTGTCCCTGTGGCAGTGGCAAGAAATACAAGAAGTGCTGTTTGAACTAGTTTGTATAATGATAGTGTAGGGCAATAAATTTGGTCCCTTGTCGGTTCACAAGGTTGAAGGAACTTTTTTGGTTAGGCTTTGGTATCATTTGGCTTTGAAGGAACTTGGTAAGTTAATTTGAAACCATGGCTTCATTGGTATTTATTGCTCGCAGCCGCATCTACACCTGTTGGCAAAGCATTGTTTCTTCGATAGGTCTTATCGTCAGTAAAAGTATGCTTGTCCTACATTTACTGCTCTAGTGAATGATGTTTTCATGATGGATATGGCGTAGAGTTTTTCAATGAAATAAGTCAGTAATTAAGTGTTACTGACTTATTGTGCCTTTGGCAATCTCGAGGATATTTACTTTGTAGACCAGTGTGAATACCTCACATAATCTACAGAACCATTTCTAATTAACTCACAGTGGATATTATCGTTTTGATCTAATCCAATTACAATAGTATCTCCCTCTTGCGCAATGTCCATGACTGCGTTTGACTGAAAATATAATCGAAACTCAGGTGAGCGATGATCTTTTTTTTCTCTTGAGTCGTACCAAGTTAAACCTGCTGAAGATAGACCTTCTTGTCCTCTAATCGAAAAGTGTGCGCTACAAGACAAACGTTGTCGTCCAAATATACTTTTTAATGCTGCGACGCCTTGAAATTCATGTTGATTTGATCTATTTCTATCGGCTTCTACTGCAGTCAAAGTCTTTAAACAGCTCATTTTAAATTGCATTGCTGATGTTGCCATTTCATTCCTTTTCACTATTTTCCATTAGTGTTCTTATCTTATTCCTTTTGGTTATATTGTCTACAGTAGATATGTAATAAAGGTTGCTTATCTGAGGTGAATAATGAGGTTTTATTTAATCTTTACGTGAGTTGTACTGGAAGTGTTTCTTAGGCGGTGCTCTCAAGATAGTTAACAATCGTAAAATCACGTATTAGTTTTATTTGGCGAGTTAGGTGTTTGGTTTGCTTTTGGAAACCATAGCTTCATTGGTGTTGTAGGTGCTGTATATGGATATAATAATGTTATACATGGATGTGAATAAAGACCTTATATGCAGGTAACCTCGCGGAACGCGGTTAAGCACGCAATGGCGATTTCAAGACCTTCATCAACTGCGCATCACCTTCACCATAAGCTTCGATAGTTGCATCGTTCAGTAAAGGGATTTAGTATATTCCAAGGATATTTATACCTAATTATCCTTGGAATATGTCCGTTAAATAACGGACTATGAATCACATTTACTATTAAGTAGCTCTTTAATTACTTTGCCTAATGCTAGACCTAGTAGTGGAGGGACGGCATTACCAACCTGAGTGTATTGTGGTACTTCAAATTTCCTCATTTGACCGCCTGTAGTGACCTTGGAACGGAATACGAAGTTGTCAGGAAAAGATTGAATTCTAGCCATTTCTCTTACAGTTAATACTCTCAGTTCATCTTCATCATAATGGCAAGCATCATCAGGAATAGACAATGCAGCTGGTGCTGGTGAATTTGGGGCGAGTGCTTTTTGTGTTTGCTTTTTAGTCGGGTGTGACAATAAGTAAGTTATAAAGGATTCTTTTTTTGAAAACAATTCTAACTTTCCACTTTCTCTAAGGTAGCTGTATTCTTTTATTTCAGCCCAAACATTCTCATTTAGTTGAGTATCACTTCCCTTTAAAATAGCAAAAACTGCTTTAGTTACAGAACGATTATCGATCTGTTGAAGTACTTGATAAAGACGGAACCTGCGCTTCACTATTTCACTATTATTTCTTTGTTCGTGATTGGGGATTCCACCTTCTCTTTTTTTGAGAGAGTTAGAGAACGTTTTATTTAAGTTCTTAACGAACTTTGATACTGGTTTGGGTTTTTTTTGCTTTAAATCATCTAGCGCTTCACGAACTGAAACTTCATTTATGCCGACTAAATGGTGTAAAAAAGAGTTTTTGAAGAGTGCTAAGTCTGCAGGTTTAGTTACATCAAAATATGGAAGTGAGCCAAATTTTACTTTTCCAATGTCCTTCTGAACAGCTTGGAAAAATATTTCAGAAGACTTGAATAGCTTAGATTCAGTACTATCACTTTTAAAATTGATTGCTAATCGATCATAAATATCTTCACGTATAGCTATCATAATGAAACGAGGTCGATTTTGAGCTATACCTGCTAAACGTGCATTGATATGAAGGCATAATGGGACATAGCCTTTTGTGGCAAAAACTTTTGCGACTTCAAACCAAGCATGAAAGGAATTTCCATCATCATCTTTGAAAGCTCGTAATATACCTGTGACATTTTCTAAAACAGCAATTTTAGGTTTCGTAAGAGAGACAAACTTTGCAAACTCCCATGGTAATGAGTTTTTATCGCAGTCCCTTTTACGCAAGCCTGCCATACTAAAACTTTGACAAGGTGGTCCACCTGAAACGAGGTCTAAACCGCCTTTTCCGAAGCCATCTTGTAATTTTTTGACAAGTTCAGGAGTATTTTCTAGTAATTTATTTAGTTCGATAATGCTTCCAATTACAAGTTTCCCTTGTAATTTATCTAAATCTTTAGGGATGTCACTAAACCCTTCGCCAGATGAGAAAGAAGGTGAGTTAAATGGATTTTCTCTTAGCCTAGATTTTAAATCACTAAATTGGCTATTTAACCAATATGATTGTTTTGGTTTTCCATCATTTTTTGCAATTTCTTCTAGGTTTTCATTTAAGAAGTTATAAGCAAATGTCTCTGCTGCCATTGGTGATAATTCATTAGCCATGATGAGCTTAAAGCCGGCCTTATCTAAGCCTAATGATAATCCACCGCAACCTGCGAATAATTCGATATGGTTCAATATACACCTACAAGAAGAAATTTTATCTGTGGGGATTCTAATTGAAAAAGGCTATAAAGTCCAGGCATTCAATCCTCGTTTTTAAAATCTAATGTTGACAGTTAAAACTCTTAAATATACATTACAAACAAGGCTTTGGAGAGAAGCCAACAACCCAATAAAGTAAAGGCCCTATGTGTCCTCTCTGTAAAAACTTGTTTCGTTAGCACTAATTAGCTTATTTTTGGGTAGTAAGTCTGGTGTATAACTCATTGAAACTTAAGTTTTTACAGAGGTGTATGCATGACTTCAGAACAAAACCATTCTAAAAATTCCTTCATAAATATTGAGCGATTAAAACAAAAAGCAAAAAAGCTTAAAAAATCACAAAATATAACCCAATCTGAAGCCCTGTTACTCGTTGCGCAACAAGCAAACTTTGGAAATTGGAAAGCAGTTCTTAAAGCTTTTGATACACAGCAAGTTTTATCAAGACCAGATCATTTTGCATTTAAAAAAGTTGAGGCTGGAGAACTCAATCAATTAGATGTGGATAGTTATCTTACTGATAGTCAAAAACTTTTAGTAAGTAAAAACAAATCATTACTAACAAAGTTAGGAATTGAGTTTTCTATTTTTGAACCTACTACTACAGGTTTAAAAAAATCGATACTCGATGCTACTCAAACAGTTAGAACACACTTTGATATAACCAATTTTCATGATTATGAAAATCAAGGGCAAGGAAAAGAATCAAAAGTAATGAAAAGTGCATTTTTTCTATCGGAGAAAGAGTGCAATGCATCGAAAGTTAGCCTTTATAGACCCAACACTAAAAAAGGTGATCCTAGAATGTGGTTCACTAAATTAGGCGACTTTGCTTGTTCAGGGGACCAAATAGCTATAATCATCAGTGATGATTCTGCATATTTAATTAATTTGAGTATGAAGAACATAGAGTTAGAATCTAATAAGCCACATTTGATTCGAGAAGTCAGTCCTAGTTATGCTGGTAAAGTACTTGGTTTACAGAGTTTTATTCGTAAGTATTTAGCCGTTAGTAATAGTATTTCTGATGAACTTTTAGCTAAGTTAAAGGTGTTAGCTAAAAAGCCACTTCGAGCCATTATGGAAGGAAACGCTGCTATTGGTCTGTCTATTGAGTCTGCTTTAGATATTGAGGCTAATTCTAGTAAGTTACCTGACTACAAGGGGATTGAATTAAAATCTGGGCGTGGTAATAAGACTAGAACTACTCTATTTGCACAGGTTGCTGATTGGGGACTTAGCACTTGTAAAAGCAGTGCTACCATTCTGGACAAATATGGATATGCTCGAGAAGATAATTTTAAACTTTACTGCACACTTAGTACTAATAAAGCTAATAGCCAAGGTTTAAAATTTGAGTTTGATCGTGAAAAAGATGAGTTAAATGAAGTTCATAGCGATGGGGCTCATGTTGCTACTTGGACTGGAAGATTATTGCGCCAGAGATTAAAAGAAAAGCATGCTGAAACTTTTTGGATAGAAGCGAAAAGTGAAAGGATTGAAGGTGTTGAACATTTTTATCTGCTATCTGTAGTACATACAAAGTCGCCTTTATTGAGCCAACTCATGCCTCTGATTGAAAGTGGGGTTATTACTATGGATCATTTAATAAAGCGTACTGGAGGGGCAAAGCCAAAAGTTGCTGAGAAAGGTCCATTATTTAAGATAAATAAGCGAGATTTGAGTCTTTTATTTCCTGAACCTGTAAAGTACTACCTAACGTAGTTAATAAATTTTAGCTGTATCTAATTCTGATACAGCTTGAGTATTTATAAGTGCGTTACAATCCTCTTAAAAATATTAATCATATAAAAATCAATGTAGTTATGTACTATAATTAAGTAGTGTAACCCTCTTCGGTATTTAGTAATGCACCAATACCAACAAGAGTTTGGTGAAAGCTTTGATCTGGGGTTTAGCCTTGAGAACTTCCCCATTTTAGTCGATAAGAGTTGGCACAATGATGTGTGTCCAAGTTTTATGTTTAAGGCTAAGGCCGTTTCAGGTTACTCAGGCCTAGATCGAAGTGAGAGCCAGCCAAATGACCAATACCTAGTTCTCTGGGTCGACTATTTCAATGAAAACCCCGATGAAGATCACCGTGAGAACACTGGCTTTAGTCGCTACACCGTGATTACCGCCACAGCTACTCGCTTCAGTTCTTCTGAATGGGATATCGAAATAGGCCATGATGAAAAGAGTGTCATTTTATTTGAATCTGAAGATCCCAGAGTGCTAACGCCATTTCTTGAAAAACACAGTCTATCCACACTCGCTATTTCAGAAACGACCTAATTAAGTCGAAGAGGTGAGCTCTGCTTTACCTACAGGTGTAGATACAGCTGCGAGCTTCGATGACAGGGCGAGGTTTCACGGCGTGAAACTCTTCGAGCGAGAGATAAGGGTGAATATGGCATAGCCATGAGCCTATGAACGAGAAGCATGGAAGCTGAACTGGCTGTTGTATATGGACATATTTATCGAACTGGCCGTTAAACATGGACGTTGTTTGTTTTGGCAAGCCCATAAGGATGACTCTTATAAAATCAACAGCCGGCGACTCGCAACCCTTGTTAAAGAAAAGGCGCACATAAGGTCGTTCTTTCACATCCATGTGATCACGACATTCGTATGTCTGACCTCCACGGATGGAGGAAATGTCTTATGCATGCAGGGAACATGCAAGACCATATACAGCACCTGCTGCAAGCAATAAACACCATATAGCCATGCTGCCAAATACCCCACCAAGCAAAAATACAGCCCAACGAACCCAACAGACTAACCAAATAAAGCTATTTGCCAAACTTGTTAGCTGACAAGTCACAGCATCGAGTCTATGTATCTTGGCTCTTGCCTGCAGTATTCATTTTTAGTATCTATAATCAGATACGCTTTTATTTGTTTTGTATTCAAAATCAGATACAATCGGTGTGGTAGTGTATGCTTAAATTGATACGTATATAATGTTTAGTCGCTAAATTTGATTACGTTATTTTGTATGAACCATGGGAAGTGAGGTTGCTATGCACTCTTTTCAAGCCAAGTCATTAAAGCAAAAAGGCACAGTTAAGAAGACCGTTCTTAGACAATATCGAGAAATCGTCGATGGCGTGATTAATATATTTACCCCCACAGTACCAAAAGAGGGGTGGGTTCGAACGATTAGAAAAGCGCTTGATATGTCAGGCGCCCAACTCGCTGTTCGAGCAGGGATGACCAGGAATAAAGTCTCTGTTCTTGAGAGGCGAGAAGCTGGAGGGGATATAACACTCAACCAGCTAAAAGCATTAGCAGATGCTTTGGATTGTGAGTTCTCATACACACTAAAGCCTAAGAAGGCTGTGGCTGAGACTATTAGCGATCGAGCCCTTAAAATTGCCTCAACGGAAGTTAGAAAGGCTTCTAAGAATATGTTTTTGGAAGCTCAATCCATTAGCAAGGACAAGGAGCAGTATTTGATTGACGAGCTGGCTGAAGAGATCATGCGTGCAGGCGGCCGCAAGTTATGGTTGCAGAGTAAGGACGAGAAAGCTTGATTCCATCTTCTCTACAGACTTTGTTCTGGATCTACATCAAAGTCTATTTGGTGATGTTTGGAAGTGGGCTGGGAACATAAGAACTCGCGAGCTTAGCATTGGATGTGATCCGCTCCAGGTTCGAGTAAATCTTGGAAACTTTCTTGAAGATGCGAAGCTTTGGATACAGTATGAACACTACTCAAATCTAGAGCTTTGCGCTCGTATACAGCACAGGCTTGTATGGATTCATCCGTTTCCAAATGGCAATGGCAGGCATTCTCGTATTTTTACTGACGTCGTTCGTATTTTCCTATTGGAAGAGTCACCTCTAATATGGGCCAAAGGAGATCTTGCTAATATAAGCGATGAGCGCAGTGCTTATATCTTTTGTCTTAAATAAGCTGATAAGGGCGACTTCGCCCCTTTCGTTGAATATCTTGAGAGCATTGGTAATTAATCTCTTATGAAGAGGCTATATAGATACACTGTATTTTCCGCCACAGCTACTCGTTTCAGCGCTTCTGAATGGGATATCGAAATAGAACATGACGAAGACAGTGTCACTCTATTTGAACCTGACGATCCCAAAGCTCTAATGCCATTCCTTGAAAATAGTCTATCCACACTCGCTATTATGGAACCAGCCTAGTTAAGCCACTAATCGAAGCGATACACTGCTTTTTAGAGACGAGGTGTAGTAGGCAAGATAATCTCGAAAGATGGACTCTCATGAAATCAAGAGCCAGCGTCCCGAGAGCTTACCTGCACATACGTCGTTCATTGGCATCCTGCCATCACGACATTGGTATATCCCTATACAGCACCCGCAGGAGGCGATTAACATCAGCAATGTTATGAACTACTTATACCTCACCAAACAAAAAACCAGCCCAATGAAACGAAAACCTAACCAGAAAGCTATTTGCGTTACTTGCTAGCTAGCAAGTATCTTGTGCTTCGCCCACCGGCTCCCGCTTTAACTAAAAATCCTTGTTCAACAAGCTGTGCCAAATGACGAGTCGCTGTTGCACGACTGACTTTAGCGACCTTCTGATATTGGCTACTGCTTATGCCCAGCTTAAAACTGTGCTCAGGGCTGGCATCCAGCAGTCTATTAAGCACTTTTACCTGTTCTGCACTCAGTAATGTTTGATCGACACGTTGCCAATAGTTAGTTTTCGCTACTGTCTGGGCGATATCATTGAGTGATTTCTGCAAACTACTATTGAGCGTATCTAAAAACCAGACTAACCAGGAGGTAATATCTAATTCGCCTTTTTGAGTGCTCTCCAAAATATCGTAATAGGCTTGTCTGCGCTCCAGGATACTCACTGACATGGCATAAAAATGAATAGAACGGTTTTCTGCCTGAGCGAGTGCTAAATCTGTGAGTAAGCGGGTTATTCTGCCATTACCATCATCGAGTGGGTGCAGAGTCACAAACCACAGGTGAGTGATGGCTGCACGGATCAAGGGATCCATTGCCACATCTTGCTGTGAGCTGTTGAACCAGTCTATAAACCTTGTGAGTTCATCTTCGAGCTCTGAGCGAGGTGGGGCTTCAAAATGGACTTTAGGTTTATCTATACGCCCCGAGATGACTTGCATAGGCTCGCTACCCCGTAACACGCCACCTTGAATGGGATTAAACAGGGTATAACCTTCGGGAAACAGTAATTTATGCCAATCCATGATCCGCTGTAAACTTAACTGTGTTTGCCAGTTCTGCAGGGCATCTAGTGTCATCTCAGCTAAGCCATCAGTTTGAACCGTGGTGGGATAGGGCTTTTCATCGCTGATACCTAGCTTGTTGGCCAGAGATGAGCGTACCGAGAAGGCATTGAGTTTTTCGCCTTCAATGGCACTGGAATGAATGATATTTGCCAGCAAGGTATCAAGTGTTATTTGAGCTGAGGGCTCATGATCTAATTTACCAAGCAGCAGACCTTGGTTGAATCTAACCTGACGCAATAACAAGGCTATTTTATCGGTTTCCCAGCGAAAGTCAGGCCAGTTAGCTTGTTGCCAAATCCACATGATGATCCTCTAACAATCTATAACAATGAGTCAAATAACACTGTTATTCTACTCACTATGTGAGGCGAACAACAAGCTTAATCGCCTCACTACATGAGGCGAATACTCCTTTTAATTGCCTCAAAGCGGTTTTAGTCATTATTAAAGTCGAAGAAATCTACTGTTTTTGCTTTTATCAACCAGTGTAGTTGCGGCTGCGAGCTTCCAAAAATGGCCGTTCTATGACATCCCTGTCACCACGACATTACAGCACTTGCTGCAAGCAATAAACACCAATATAGCCATGGCTTGCTAAAACCCTACCAAACAACAAAACCGCCCAATGAACCCAAAAGACTAACTAAAAAGCTATTTGCTACACTTGGTGCTCTTCATGTGATGTGACAAGTCTCCTCAACTGCCGCTGCTGAGTGTTTTCTTGTTCTTGCGCTTAGTGGTGCTGTAGATCTCTTCCATGGCGTCGATAAACGAGTTGGAGCGGGTCCAGAATTCCGGATAATCCCCCTGCTTCTTGATTAGGGAGGCATTAATCTCGGTGATAGCTTCATCTTTTTGTGGCAGCAACCAGTCTGTCATGGTCCAGTATTGCGCCTGGTTGATAGCTTTAGTCTGGTTGGCAGAGTCGCCTCTTGCGGTGATGTTAAATTCACTGTACCTGTGGTCTTGATACTCTATCTCCACCTTGTCCGCGGTGCTGATATGCTCCGAGAATACCTGCCCTAACTCAGTTTTTTGCAGCGCCTTATGTAAGTTTACCGGCGGTAAGCCTCGCAGTTGAAACAGCAACATGGGATCCCTGTCGAGGATGTTGGCCAGGCGGTAATATACCCCGGCGATATGTTTACAGGGGTTAGCGTCATCGGGGCAGCTACAGCTGGCTTTGATGTCCCGGTAGGATTCGGGTAAGAAATGGCTCTGGCCGAAGGCGTTCTCTATATTTTCCGGCATCTCGTTGAGCATCAGCTTAGAGATCCAGCCCGGGTTGTCACAGAGTTTGGCTATGATGGTTTGCCACTGTTTGGCGGAGATCGTTTCGAAGGCCAGGGATACTCTATATCTGGGTTCCTTAGTGATACCGAAATAGGGGTTTATATTGCCGCGTATGCTGGCCTCTATCCGGTTGGCTTTGATGTCGAATTTCAGCATGCGACTATCGGTGCGATAGGCGCGGCCACGTTGCAGGCGGCCGCTATCGATAAAGGCTTCCAGCGAGTCGATGAATGCATTACCCCACCATGTTTTTTGTGTCGGCATCAGACCTCCCGGCTCAGCTGGATTAGCTTGATGAATGAATTGGCATCGAGTCCGGATAACCAGGACTCATCATTGCCGATAATCGAGTCGGCTATTTTTTTCTTATCCTCCAACATCTTATCTATTTTCTCTTCTATGGTGCCTAAGGTGATGAATTTATGTGCAAACACGGTTTTCTGCTGGCCGATGCGATAAGCCCTGTCGGTAGCCTGATCTTCTACGGCCGGGTTCCACCAGCGGTCGAAGTGAATAACATGGTTAGCCTTGGTGAGGGTGATACCCACACCACCGGCTTTTAGCGATAAGATAAATACCGCCGGAGGGCTATCTTCGGCCTGAAACTGCTGGATCATCTGTTCTCGCCGCTTGCGTGAGGTCGCACCATGCAGATAATACGTCTGGAAACCCAACTGATTTTTAAGTATTTTTTGGATCTGACTACAGACCTCGGTGAATTGACTGAAGATGAGGATACTCTCGTTATTGCCGATGGCTTCCTTGCATGTCTCCACCAGTCGCTGCAACTTGATCGAACGTTCTATGCTGAACTCACTGCCGTCCTGCAGCACCTGAGCCGGGTGGTTACAGCACTGCTTCAGCCTCAGCAGGGCGGATAACATGATCACTTTCTGGCCCTGGCTTTCCTGGGTCTGCTCCATCTGTGTGGTGATCTCATCGACGATGGATTGATAGATGCTGGCCTGCTCGGTAGTCAATTCACAATAGACTTTCTGTTCTATCTTGTCCGGCAGATCGTTGATGATATTCTTATCTGTCTTCAGGCGGCGCAGGATGAAAGGCTCGACGATATTCTTCAGTAACTGACCCTTATGTAAATTATTGTCTCTCTGCACCGGTAGTTCGAAGTTTTTCCTGAAGCTGGCCTGAGTGCCTAGTAGACCGGGGTTTAAGAAGTTAAAGATAGACCAGAGATCCATTAAGCGGTTTTCTATCGGTGTGCCGGTGAGGGCGATGCGCGAGTCTGCACTGAGGCCGTACAGTATCTTGGTCTGTGCCGATGCTGGGTTCTTAATATTTTGCGCCTCGTCGATGATCAGCCGTGACCAGCGTATCTCTTTAAACAGGGCCTTATCCTTGCGGATCAGGCCGTAGGAGGTGATGACCAGATCGTGCTGCGCGACTAATTTGCTGAACGCCTGTTTTTGTTTGCGCTGACTGCCGTGATGTATGACAGCATTTAACGTTGGGGCAAACTTTTGAATTTCTTTTAGCCAATTACCCACCACAGAGGTCGGTGCCACCAGCAAGGCCGCCTGTTTTCTCGGTTGTAACAGCATGAGTGCTATGATCTGCATGGTCTTACCCAGACCCATGTCGTCAGCCAGGCAGGGGTTCATGCCCAAGGTTTCTAGGTAGGCCAGCCAGGATGTGCCGCGATTCTGATAGGGCCTAAGCTTGGCTTGCAACTGAGCTGGCTGGGTGATTAGGCTAAATTTATGTTTGTTTTTTAGCTCATCGACTATAGTCTCTAAGCCTGCATCCAGCTCAATATCGTAGCTGGATTCATCTGCTGCCAGGGCCAAGAGATTTTGCATGTTGCCGCTGCCCATGTCTTTGCGGGAGGTTTCGATAAGCCCTTGCATCTTCTCCATCTCGGCTTTATCTATCTCTATCCAGCTGCCTCTGAAATAAACCAGATCAGATTTAGTCTCCAGCAGCTGCTGCCACTGCTCTGCGCTCACCTCGTGTTCACCCATGGAATAGCTATAGTCGAACTGAATAAGACTATCTGTGTCGATAAAGCCGCTAGGTGAATTAGAGGCGCTAGTCGTGCTTCTGTGAGCCCTGAGTTTTACTTTAGCCTTAAGCCGGCCCTTAGAAGTCCACCATGCAGGAACTATGATGCGGTAGCCGCAGGCGTGCAGGGTCCAGGCATCCTCTTTCAGAAATTGAAAAGCCTGCTGCTGATCGAGCGGGATCACGGCTTCTCGCATCTTAGTTGTAAAAATATGTTCGATGACGGCATAGATTCGACTGGCATAGCCTAGCTGCAGCAATAGTGTGCGCTCCACCGAGGTACCCAGAAGTTCGGCGAAAAGCTGTTGTTTAGCGGCCTTATCCTGCCGGTACTGAGTCAGGTTGACCATGAAAGATGGATCCCGCTTCGACTGCAGCAGTAGCTCGAGTCCCCAGTCGCCCTCATGCTGGTCACTGGCTTCGAGCAGTTTAAAGCACAGGGTGAAATCGGCGCCAAACTGATCATAGACTAGATTATTCTGCCACAGTTTCCATGCCTTGAATGTGTCGGCATCTATGTTCTGAGTTTGGTGACTCAAGGTCTGTGCGATAAAAGTACCTTCTACTGACTTGATGTTTTTCTGGCTGTAAGGCGTGGCTGCAATCAATTGATTGAGGCTGACATCGGAGAAGTGGTGTAAGGCCGACAGGGTGTCGTAGCCGGTAAAATCACCTAAGCAGGCAGAATGAGGCATGTGGGAGGATATCATCTTCAGCCGGTGGTGATATTCGGATGAGAGAGTCTGCCACTTAGTATGGTATTGGGTTTTTGCTGTCCCTTTCTGCGCTACCAAGGCGGGGATATATTGATCTTGCTTGATCATATGGCTGAGCTCATAGGCCATCTTGATCCAAAATTTGGCATCGTCGGCTAAGATCAGCGTCTCTTCGAAGTGATAACTCTGAAAGTTTAGCTCTTTTAAAAAGCCGATGGGATCATCCACCTCTATCACATTGAGTATGAATGGCTTAAATGTAGTGCACTGATTGTCGTCCAAATTATTGATGTTGGCGATGACTGGCGAGGCTGTAGCTTCACCCTTGGCGTTACAAGGGAGCCAGATGTCTACTTCATCGAAGGCCGAGTTCATCTTCAGCTGTGTGGTGGCAAACCCCATGAAGCTACTGCTGTCTAGCTGGTAAGGGTAAAACCCGGGGCTGGTTATCTCATTCTGACTCTCCACCCATAAATACATTTGACCCGTGTTGTCGAATGCAGAATTATCAGGTTGCCAGAATAGATGGATAAGTTGCATAGGTGGCCTATGGTCATGAAATAAAAACTATTCTGCGTTTAGATCTATTTGAATTCAACCATTTTATGGCCTCTGCTATCTTCCATGTGTTCCATCTCTGGCCTTTGCCCGTTAAACTTATCTGAACATTTCATACTCTTTGTATTATATGCAGCCAACAACACCTAAAACTTATGTATCTGATCCATCTCATAAAGTCACCTCGGCTATCAATTCATTACCCATAGATAAGCTCTATGATGAATTTAAATTAGCGATAAAAGACAATCACTTAGTAGTTGAGTCCGATACCGGTTCGGGTAAATCTACCCGTTTACCACTTTGGTGTGTGGAACCCGATAGTGAAGGACCGAATACTGGAAGACCTAAACGTGTCTTGGTTGTGGAACCCCGGCGGGTTGCTTGTTTGGCGCTGTCCTCATTTGTCAGCGGGCAAACTGAGTTAAAAGTGGGCCATGCCATACGTTTCGATTCTACAGTGACTGATGATACTCAGATAGCCTTCGTTACGCCGGGTATTGCCCTACGTTGGCTGCAGGAAACCGGTTTAGCCAGTTTCGCTACTGTGATTATCGATGAGTTCCACGAACGCCGTTGGGACACTGATTTGCTGCTGGCCATGTTGAAGTTTAAGGCCCAAGCTTCACCCGAGTTTAGACTGATACTGACTTCGGCCACCATAGACGGTGAACGTTTGACTCACTATTTAAGCAAGGGCTTAACTAATGGTTTAGCCGATCAAACCTGTGTCGGAAGCTCTGTAGAAGCGCGATCTGCCCGTCGTTTAATAGCGGCAGGGAAAAGGTTCCACGTGGAACTAAAATATCAGGCCCTTGAAAGTCACCACCTGCCTGACATTCGCGGCGTGGAACAAGCGGTAAAAACCGCAGTGTCGGGTTTGTTACAACAGACGGATGGAGATATATTGGTTTTTCTTCCGGGCAAGCGTGAGATTCAAGGCGCTATTCAAAGCTGTCAGCCTTTGGTTCCCACGAGTGGTAAGCGATTGGAACTAATAGCCCTCCATGGTGGTATCAGTCCTCAAGAGCAGAAGAATGTCCTGCAGCAAGCCGATCATCAGCGAGTCATCTTTGCCACTAATGTGGCAGAAACCTCATTGACTATCCCCGGGGTCACTGCTGTGGTGGATACGGGTCTTGAGCGGCGTACCCATCAGCGTAACGGCCGTACTGTGCTTTCTCTGGCGAGAATATCTAAAGCAAGCTGTGCTCAGCGAATGGGGCGTGCCGGCCGTACGCAAAACGGTATCTGTATTCGCTTATGGGGTAAGAGTGCGCCCATGGAAGCCATGACACCGCCAGAACTTCAACGTGAGGAGCTGGTGGAACCTATGCTGGCAGCCGCTTGTTGTGGTTATAAGCTGTCTGAACTTGAGTTTGTCGATAACTTGCCAGTTAAATCAGTGGCGATTGCCGAACAAAAGTTACTGGCTATGGGAGCCATAGATGCAGACGGGCTGATCACGGCCCATGGCAAGAAACTCTCTCCGCTACCGATAGATACTCAGTTTGCTCACCTTATCAGCGCCATGCCCGACGATGTGTGTCGTGGCTTGATGGTCGATCTCGCCGCGGCCCTGAGTGTGCCACAGGGCTTGTTCAAGTTACCCACCAGTGAGTTCGATCTTAAATTGCTGAATGAATGGGAGCCCCTGGGCTGTGACGCATTTACGCTAATAAAAATAGTAAGAGATAAGCTGCCGGACTTTCTTGGAGATGCCGATGCCGGCTATGTGAATAGAGGAGCCCGTAAAGAGGCACGCATGCTGGCAAACCAGATCCGCTCGGCATTAGGCTTACAGAGAGTCGAGCAATCACCCGTATTAGTCAGTAAGGACATTGAGCTGCGCCAGAGTTGGTTGTTAGCCGTGATCAAGGCGGCACCTGAACTCGCCTACGTTAGACGTGAAAAACGCATCACAGCCCTTGGTAATGGCTTCAGCGAGGCACAAATCGGCCGCGTCAGTCGTTTCTGTAGTGAGCTTAAGGGAGTCGATGGTAAGGATAGTGCGTTAGCGGCGGTGATATTCGATCTGCATTCGATTGCAGGTAAGGGGGCAAAGCAGACGTTGAATCTGGCTTCTTGTATGGCACCCATCTCATTTAACTTGTTGTTAGAGGCTCAGTTAGGTGAGGAGCGTCTGGGAGACGGTAAGGAGAAGGGCCAGAGCCATAAGCTGCTGGTTGAGACGCTTTACGCCGGCAGGGTGATAGGTTCCCGCTTGAAACAAGTCGAGGGGGAGCAGGCGATTGAGGCTATTGTGCGTAGCATAAGTGTCGGTCGTCAATTTAAGGGCTTATCCCAACGTTTGAAAAATGATATCGCCGCCTGGAATATCTGGTTAGCACTGGGAAAGGCTAAGGAACAATTTGCCGAATCTGGTCTGGTTAACAGCTTAGGTGAAGAGCCATTGGTATTCGATCTCTATCTTATGGCGAGGTTGAATGAGCTAGGGGTAGAAAGCTTTGATGATTTGCAACTGATAGAGGCGGATGATCTCTTATTCGAGGGGATCCCGGATTGGTTGCGTGAAGAGTTCGATAACTTGTACCCGATTCAGCTGATATTAGCCGACCTTAAGCTCGCTGTGGAATACCAGCCTAAACGCAAGTTGGTGACATTAGTTTACGCCAATGGTGCTCGCAAAACCGGCCCTAAACGCTGGGAGTTACCTCGCTGGCAAGGTTGGAAGATTCAATACAAGAAGGCGAGTCGAGTCGTCGATGTAAAATGATCCGAAATCGAGTGGTTTTAATGACCATTTTTTTATTTTCCAGCTTAAATTTTGATAGATATATTGAGTATAAATTTTAAAGAATCGAAGTTATAAAAATTGTTTTTGATCTTTGCTCGATCAGATCGATTTTGATCTGCAGAATTAAAATTCGTTTTGCGTATAACTTTTCAACTAAGATCTTAATTTTTGTAATTTACAAGTAAAACCGATATGTTTATACACAAAGAGATTTCTTTAATATCAACGTGTTAGGTTTTGATTTGCGTGGTATTTGAATAAAAGATCTAATTTTAGATTACTTGTTGATATGTCTGTTGATGATTTTGATCGAGATCAAAAAATGTACAGGTTTAGATCTGCTATTTTTATCACCGAAAATAGTGATTTTATCGGCTAATTTAGCCGCATAAAGCATATTATATAGCGAATTTGAGTTTCGTTTTGAGTCAGGGGTTAGCTAGGGTCCTGCTTAATCCGGATCTTGCCGATTAGCGCCGCGTTCGTCTTTTTCTAGGATCTGGATTCCGGCCAAAAGCATGCCGGAAAGACGGGGCTATTTCCCTATACAGAAAGAACTGAAGATCTTACCGAGTAGATCGTCTGAGGTGAACTTACCGGTGATCTCAGATAAGGCTAGCTGCGTCATGCGTAGCTCTTCGGCTAATAGCTCACCGGCCAGATAAACTTCTAACTGCTCTTTACCTAACATCAGGTGGCTACTGGCTAGATCAAGCGCCTCTAAGTGACGACGACGTGCGATAAAGCCGCCTTCGAGATTGCTCTGATAACCCATAAGCGATTTAAGGTGTTGCTTGAGCGCTTCTATGCCTAAACCTGTTTTTGCCGAGATAGGGAACACGGGATGGCCGTGATCTTCGCTGAGTGCTAATGACTCACCTGTGAGGTCTGCCTTGTTACGCACCACTGTGATACCGAGTTTATTCGGTAAACGGTCGATAAAATCTGGCCAGATCTCGTGTGGGTCGACGGCATCTGTGGTGGTGCCATCGAGCATAAATAGCACCTGATCGGCGGTTTCAATTTCGGCCCAGGCGCGTTCTATGCCGATCTTCTCGACGGTATCGACCGTTTCACGCAGGCCTGCTGTGTCTATGATGTGTAATGGCATGCCATCTAGATGGATATGCTCGCGCAGTACGTCACGGGTGGTGCCTGCTACTTCGGTGACTATGGCAGTCTCTTTACCCGCAAGTGCGTTAAGCAGGCTGGATTTACCGGCATTGGGTCGACCGGCTATCACCACCTTCATGCCTTCACGGATTATCGAACCTTGCTTGGCGCTGGCCTTGACCGAGTCCAGTTTGGTGATAATCTTGTTGAGTGAGCCGGAAATTTTACCGTCTGAGAGGAAGTCTACTTCTTCGTCGGGGAAATCTATGGCTGCCTCGACGTATAGGCGCAAGTTAGTGACCTGTTCGACCAATGCATGTACTTCTGCCGAAAATTCGCCCTGGAGTGAGTTCAGGGCGCTCTTAGCGGCTTGTTCGCTGGTGGCATCGATAAGATCGGCGATGGCTTCGGCCTGGGTGAGATCTAACTTGTCGTTCATAAAGGCCTGTTCGCTGAATTCACCAGGTCTGGCGATGCGAATGCCCTTGGTTTCCATCACGCGCTTGATCAGCATATCCAGTACTATCTGACCACCATGGCCCTGTAGCTCGAGTACATCTTCACCGGTGAAGGACTTGGGTCCCTTAAAGTAGAGGGCGATACCTTGATCGATCACTTCACCATCGGCAGTTTTAAAATCACAGTAATCGGCATAACGCGTCTTGGGTATGTGCCCAAGCATGGCCATAGCCACTTCGCTGGCCTGATCGCCGGAGATACGTATGATGCCTACACCGCCACGGCCTGGGGCGGTGGCTTGTGCCACGATAGTATCTGCTGTCATTACTGTGATTCCTACGCTGAATAAGAGGGGGTAAAACTGAAAGACTCAGTCTTTCATAAAAAGAAAAAGCGGTTAATACCTAAGTATTAAACCGCTTTTCAGTTAACGCTTGTTGAGTCGCAGACTTATTTTAAGCCTTTCTTCGCCAGACCCGCGTAGATGATCTTCTGCTGCGTGATGGCAACTATGTTACCTACTAACCAGTAAAGTACCAGACCAGCAGGGAACCAGAGGAAGAACACGGTAAATACTACCGGCATCCATTGCATCATCTTCTGTTGCATAGGATCCATGGTCGGTGCCATAGGCTGCATTCTCTGCATGACGAACATGGAGATACCCATCAGCACTGGCATCACGTAGTAAGGATCTTGTACCGACAAATCGATGATCCATAACATGAATGGTGCATGACGTAATTCAACACTCTCCATTAGCACCCAGTAGAGTGCGATGAAGATAGGCATCTGTAGCAAGATAGGCAGACAGCCACCCATAGGGTTAACTTTCTCTTTCTTGTACAGCTCCATCATGGCCTGACCCATCTTCTGACGGTCATCGCCGAAACGCTCTTTCATCTCTGCAAGCTTAGGCTGTAGACTACGCATCTTAGCCATAGAGGTGTACTGAGCCTTAGTTAGCGGGAATAACATACCACGCACGGTAAGCGTAATAAGGATAATCGCCCCACCCCAGTTCCCCACTATTGAATAGAAGAACATGAGTAACTTGCTGATAGGCACGGCTATCCACCAGAGGAAACCATAATCAACCACTAAGTTGAGTGAGTCCGAGATTGCAGAAAGTTCCTTCTGATCTTTAGGACCAACATAGAACTGAGCCTTGATAGTCTGAGTCGCACCCGGCGCAATATCATAGATGGCACCACGGAAACCGATATTAGCCTGACCGCCAGCACTTAAGCTGGAGAAGATAATGTTCTGATCGTCAGCTGGTGGTATCCAGGCAGAAACGAAGTAGTGTTGCAGCATAGCTGCCCAACCACCTAGCGTCTTATTATCCAGGTTCTTGTCAGCCATATCATCGAAACTGTACTTCTCGTAACGAATGTCTGCAGTCGAGAAGGCGGCACCACGGTAAGTCGGCATCATCATGCTGCTTTCGCTTTCCTTGATGCTGTGCTTGATCTGACCGTACATCTGCACTTGCAGCTGCTTATCTGTGGTGTTGTCGATCACATAGTCGACATCAATGTTGAATTTCCCACGGTGGAAGATAAACATCTTAGTGTAGTTAGCACCGTTGTCAGCAACATAGGTTAATGCTACTTCGAGAGTTTCCTGACCCGCAGCCATGGTGTAGTCGCGTGATGCACTGTCGAAGTGAGCGCGGCCCTTAACACTGCTGTCGATACCATCACGACCGATAAGACCACTCTGAGCTATATAGTTAATATCTTGAGTCTGTTCCAGAAGCACGAATGGTTGTCATTTTCCAGCTGTAGTTTAGTCAACCA
>NZ_ABIC01000031.1 GCF_000172075.1 Shewanella benthica KT99 | reverse complement strand
TAGACGCGATCGCTGTTGCTGGAAAGCGCATGGTCTGCAAATCTAGATGGACAGGTCTTTGCTTTTTCACGTTCTGCTCACTCTGCTCTATTGAGCTATATTTTTGTTATACGAACCACTTTTGTTCAAACATCGAACCGAGAATGGTTCACACTTCGATGCTGTTACAAAAGAAAAGTTTAAACAGACACTTAACGTTTTAAAGACAAGTTATCAAGTTATCGATCAACTGCTCTCTAAACGGCAATATCTGCGGCTCTTCTGAGCCGAAGCAAGTATACCCGCGGCAAATGTCAAATACAAACATCACATTATGCAAATATTGTTTTTTTGGTAAAAAATCTGCCAAGTACCTGTTCTGTTATGGGGTTTAGGCTAAATAAGACCATGGTCTAAGAAATTTAAACGCTTATTTAAATTGAAATGTGATCTGGATTCACTGTAAAGTGTTGGCGTTTGATAAGCCGCACTCACATAAGAATGAAGTAAGGAGAACGGGTATGGCTGAAAATATAGCCAAGTTGGAACTGCCAGGAAATGACTCAATCGATCTGCCAATAAAAAAAGGAACGGCAGGCTTCGATGTCATCGACATCAGCAAATTAGGTAGTACAGGTTACTTTACCTTCGATCTAGGATTTCTCGCGACAGCCTCCTGCGAATCTGCGATTACCTATATCGACGGCGCACAAGGAATACTGCTTCACCGCGGATACCCTATTGGTGAATTAGCCGTAAATTCAGATTATTTAGATCTGTGTTATTTGCTGCTGTATGGAGAGCTACCAACCAAAACTCAGTACGAACAGTTTGTTCATACAGTTAAGAACCACACCATGGTTAACGAGCAACTAGTCGCCTTCTTTAAAGGCTTCAGACGTGATGCTCACCCCATGGCTATGTTATGTGGTATTACTGGTGCACTTTCTGCATTTTACCAAGATTCACTAGATGTTAACGATGAGCGTCACCGCGAAATCGCCGCTTTCCGTCTAATCTCTAAGATGCCGACAATTGCCGCCATGTGTTACAAGTACTCGATCGGCCAGCCATTCGTGTATCCACGTAATGACTTGAGCTACGTGGGTAACTTCCTCAGCATGATGTTTGCTGTGCCCTGTGAAGAATACGAGGTTAACCCGATTGTTGAACGTGCCATGGATCGCATCTTTATTCTGCATGCAGATCATGAGCAAAACGCATCGACATCGACAGTACGTATGGCCGGCTCTTCAGGTGCTAACCCATTTGCATGTATTGCAGCGGGTATTGCATCACTTTGGGGACCGGCTCACGGCGGCGCTAACGAAGCGTGTCTGACCATGCTCGAAGAGATCGGCACAGTGGATCGTATCCCTGAGTTCATCGCTCGCGCTAAAGACAAGGAAGATCCTTTCCGTCTGATGGGCTTCGGACATCGCGTCTATAAGAACTTCGACCCTCGCGCTAAAGTTATGCGTGAAACCTGTCATGAAGTCCTTAAAGAGCTTAATGTTAACGACCCACTGCTCGATGTTGCCATGGAACTCGAACGTATCGCCCTTGAAGATGATTATTTCGTCTCTAAGAAGCTATATCCAAACGTCGACTTCTACTCAGGCATCATCATGAAGGCTATCGGTATACCGACTAGCATGTTCACTGTACTGTTCGCTTTAGCGCGCACAGTGGGTTGGATTGCTCATTGGAAAGAGATGTTGGATCAACCTGGTCATAAGATCAGTCGTCCACGTCAATTGTATACCGGTGCACCTGAGCGCTCTTTTGTCCCACAAGACAAACGTGAATCTTAACGTCTCGGCACTAGGTTCTAGAACCTAGTGAGCAGGAACTAAAAAAAGGCACTCATCGAGTGCCTTTTTTTATATTATTAATTTGGTAAGCTTCTATCAACTGCAATACTCTTGTATCAAATGACGTTTGAATTGTCACAAGATTAATCGTTAAATTCCTCTTAGTCAAAAACATCAACCTTTAAACCTTTTCGCTACATAATATTTAGCCATTTTAACCAGAGCAAAAACATAAGCACTAAACCACTGTATTTAAGACGTTCATTATTTGGAATATTTTGTGCTTATTTAATCACAATTGCAACAAACAACTTAGGTGTTTTACATGGACTCTTTAAATACACTCGCTAACAGTCAAGTCATTCACTCACAAAAATCTAGCATTCAAACTCGCCCACTCAATGGTTTCAAGTTTGCACTTCCTCTCCTCATAGTATCTGTACTCTCAGCGTGTAGCGGTGAAGAGCCTCCTAAAGAAGAGGAGAAGTATGCCGTCCCTGTCGAAACGACGACCGTGATTCAGGGGGATGTCTCTTCTTTCTACAGCACAACTGCCACACTGGAAGCTCCGGAAGAAGCCAAGGTGGTCACTCGCATCTCAGGCTTGATTGAAATCATCAAGGTGGAAGAGGGTGACAGAGTCACTAAGGGTCAATTACTGGCGGTGATCGATGCTAAGAGACAGAGAAAAAATTGATGCCGTGAGACACCTGCTGCCAAAAGATGTTGAGCGGGTCTTTATCAGGCAGTTCTCAACCGCAGATATGCCAGTGCTAAATTTAAGAATATCCAGTGACCGTGAGCTATCCGGCGCATTTGACCTACTCGATAAGCAGCTTAAACGTCCTTTGGAGCGAGTCGAAGGTGTTTGATATCTCTCATTATCTTGGCATCCACAGCCCTGCCCTGCCCTTGAGCATGGTCAATCAAGATCAAGCCGATGGTGAGGGCAACAATAAACTCTACATCAACTACCAGGTTGAAGGACGACACAATCTCAACGTCACCGAGGCGATGATCACTAAGATGGAGACCTATCTCTACGCCAATAAAGATAAATTTTATATCGACTCGGTATGCTCCCGACCGCGGCCAATCTACCCTGTTCCTTAAGCAAGATACTCAAATTGACATGAAGGAGTTAAAGAAAATTATACGTGAAGGCTTCCCTAAATTCTCCATCGCCAAGCCTCAATTTGGTTGGGGCGGCGGTAACAATGGCCTAAGAGTGACCCTGACCGGACGCTCCACCAGTGATCTTATCGAAATAAGTCACCGAGTGATCCCGCTGCTGTCTGAGATTGAAGCCTTAACGGATGTGAGATCTGAGCTCAGCGGTGCTCAGCAGGAGGTGGTGATCCAGATTGACAGGCAGATGGCCGCCAGACTCGATCTCAAGCTCAATGAAATCGCTTCCAGTATCTCTATGGCCTTAAGAGGCAGCCAACTTAGATCTTTTCGTCATGATCCCAATGGCGAGTTACGCATCGAGATGTCCTTCGAACGAGAATGGCGCTTGTCGCTAGAGAGATTAAAACAGCTACCGGTGATCAGAATCGCTAACCGGGTGTATACCTTAGATAGCTTAGCGACTATCACCATCTCGCCAAGGTTCGATACCATTCGCCACTATGACAGACAGACGGCCTTGTCTATCGGCGCAAACTTAGATGATCTCACCACAGAAGATGCACAGGAAAAGATAACTCGAGTGATGGAGACGGTGAATTTTCCTGCGGGATATGGCTATTCACTCAGAGGAGGCTTCGAGAAACAAGATGAAGATCAGGCCGTAATGGCGACCAACATGCTACTGGCCTTAGCCATGATCTACATAGTGATGGCGGCTCTGTTCGAATCTTTATTGCTACCGACGGCGATTATCACCTCGATCCTATTTTCCATCACAGGCGTATTTTGGGGCTTGCTATTTACCGGCACGCCCATGGGCGTCATGGTCATGATCGGCATATTGATCTTAATGGGAATTGTGGTGAACAACGGCATAGTGCTGGTGGATCAGATAAACCAGAAACAGCCAGCACTCGACAAGCTGTCGGGAGAAATCAGTCCGGTGTGTATTTCACGTCTTCGCCCTGTGCTTATGACTGTCGGCACCACAGTACTCGGTTTACTGCCACTGGCACTGGGTAACACTCAGCTCGGTGGAGGGGGTCCATCATATTCACCCATTGCCATTGCCATCATAAGCGGCTTAACATTCTCTACCGTAACCAGTCTTTATCTGGTGCCCCTGTGTTATCAGGCCCTGTATCGAATGCGCTACAACGCAGCCGTACGCTTAGGTCGTGCAAATAGTCTTTCGAGAAGACTTATGCCTTGGGCATATTGAGCAAACTATTGAGACAATGATATTTGCTGGGTAACTTTGAATGAGGGGCTGCAATTGCAGCCCCCTCACAAGATATTGATACGTCTTATCGGAAGATTTCAACTCTACTCAACATCTATCGAGGCATAAACCGCCAAACCCCAGAGAGATTGAGTTTCAATGCCTAATAGACACAGAGAACGTAACACAATAAAACTTGCAAAAACCAACATCCATCCTAAAATTTGTATACTCAATAACATTAACGCGCATTCGATATAAACGTCAGAAATGACTAAGAGATCGATATGGAAAAACCAATAAAGTTTAGTCCGGCAAAAAAACGATCTGTGTTATTACTCAACTTAAATAATGAAGAATGCCATTGGGAAGCTCAATTTAGCGCTTTTAACTGGCATTGCATTCACGCGACGAGTGTGGCGCAAACCATTAAACACATACACAAATACGATATCGATGTCGCCATAGCGCTGATATCAGCACCCTATCAACATATTGTTTTTAAAGCACTAACCAGACTGCGTGAAGTAAAAAGCAGCATCCTGTGGATCGCCATATCCAGCGATAATCAATTTACTCAATATCCACAGACTCATCAGTTCCCAAGCTATTTTATCGACTATCATCATCAGCCTCTAGACTGGCCTAAGCTAAGTCATACCTTAGGCCACGCCCACGGCATGGCGGCATTGCAACTCGAGAAAGCGGCGGAGCTAAATAACCCACAGAATAATCACGTCATACTAGGAAAATCGGCTACCATAAGACGATTTAAAACTTCACTCGAAAAAATTGCCCGTGCTGAGGGTGCCGTGCTTATCAGCGGTGAAACCGGCACAGGTAAAGGCCTCAGTGCCCATCTTATCCACGCTAAATCCAGCCGAAAAAATGGTCCCTTCATCACCATAAACTGTGGCGCCCTACCGGCAAGCTTGATCCATTCCGAATTATTTGGTCATGAGAGAGGCGCCTTTACCGGCGCCGAAAAACTGTATATCGGCCATATAGAGAAAGCCAATAAGGGCACCCTGTTTCTCGATGAGATCGGCGACTTATCGCTGGAATCCCAGGTAAACCTGCTGCAGTTTATCGAAGATCATACTATAGAGCGTCTCGGGGGCAGCCAGACGATAACTATCGATTGCCGGATAATATTCGCATCCCACGTTAATCTGGAAGCCGCCATCGACGAGGGACGATTTCGAGAGGATCTCTATCATAGACTCAATATTTTGCGAATTCATGTACCTAGCCTGCGGGAATACCGTGAAGATATTGAGCTATTGGCGAATGCATACCTGCGGATATATCAGCAGGGCAACAACAAGCTGATATTGTCACCGGCAGCACTCGAGATCATGCTCAGATACGAGTGGCCGGGTAATGTGCGCGAACTGAAGAACCGTATCCAACGCGCCGTCGTCATGGCCGAAGGCAAACAGATATACCCAACGGATTTAGGCATTAAAATCGTTAACTATCAATCGCAACGTGACTTGGTGCAACATAGGCTAGAGATAGATACCGAAGTTTTGCTCGATGCCATCAAGCGCAACAATCACAATATATCCGCCGCCGCCAGAGATCTCAATATTTCCAGAACCACTTTCTATCGACTGATAAAGAAATGCAAAATAAAACTCTAGACCAAATGAACCACTAGCTGCTGGAGTTAGCTCAGGTAGTTAGCCAACAGCAATATTAACCATATTCGTTCACAGAGGAACCACTAATGTCGACACGACTCCTACAGATCATTGCCATCGTGCTGGGCGTCCAGCTTATTATGGCTTGTGAGCCAAACTCAAGTGCTAAATTGGAGCAGGAACTGGCGTCAATCAAGCAAGATATTAACCAGCTGAGACAAGACATCACCAAGATAGGCAGCCAGGTAACAGACATACATACCATCGCCATGAGTTCGCAACAACCGCAACACAAGACCCTGCCGACTCAGGAAAATATCGATGCCGATGGCCGCCTGCCCTCTATAGGCAGCGCCGGAGCCGAGATAGCCATCATAGAGTTCTCCGATTATCAGTGCCCCTATTGCAAACGCTTTATCGACCAAACATTTACCCAGCTGAAGCGCAAATATATCGACACTGGCAAGGTGAGATACCTGACCCGGGATTTCCCGCTAAGCTTTCACCCCAAGGCCAAGGCCGCCGCCATCGCCGCCAACTGCAGCCTACGCCAGGATGCCTACTGGCCGATGCGGGACTCGCTGTTTAACAATATGGGTCAACTCGGTGACGAGCTGTACCAACAGACAGCCTCCGAGCTAGCGTTAGATATGACCCAATTTACTGAGTGCCTCACAGACGAGAGCGTTCTGGGTAAGATTGAACAAGATATGGCCTATGGCTCCCAGTTAGGCATCCGCGGCACGCCCAGCTTCGTCATCGGCCGGGTCGAAGGCAATCGGCTCATCAGCCCCAGGCTCGTGGTCGGCGCCCAGAGCTTCGAGAGCTTCGCGGTGCTGTTAGACGAACTGCTGGCTAACGACAAGAAGTAAGGATTAATCGGCTGGCCAGTTAACCAGGCCAGTCAGTTTACGCCCCCCTCCCCCGCAAGCAACACCAGCACTTCCATCATTTTTTAATCTATCATCCTCGCCAAAAATCGACTGCTGTTATTAGCTTAGTATTAGCACCTGTATCAGCCATGGACAGTGACATAAGCTGTTACAGGCTTGCAGTTAATCACAAAAAAGATATGAATCAAACTGTTAACCAAACATAGACCCTATCCGTGTGCCACAGATGACACAGATGACACAACAAAGCCTGCCACGCCCGCCAAATTTAATTATATACCCTTATTTATCAGCATTTTACAATCATGGTGCGAAGTTTGCTTATTTAGTGTGTCAGACGCTTGGATGCGACCCTATGAAGCCGGTGATTTATAACCTGCTGCAGACGGGTAGCAAGCCAGCTCTAGCGGCGATATGCCGACAGCGGCCTACGAAGATATCGGGCCAATTATCGAAAAATCGCCCTCTACGAATCTTGCAGCTCTTAGCGGCTCGATGTAGATCTAGCGACAGATGAATCAAACAGTAATAAGCACGTTTATCCAAATTCACTTATAGGATGGTAAATATTATGAAACTTTTTCAATTTAGCCGGTTTATCGGGGCGCTGGGTATCGCCCTGATAAGCATGGCCAGCCTCTATGGTGTGACGAGCCTGACGCCGGCCAATGCCTCATTCTTCCCACAACTGAAATCTCATGCCTGTCTAGCCGAATTTTCGGGTACTCATTTAACCTGTAGAGCCAACGATATCCGGGTCAGTGAAGTCACTAATGTCACCAATCCCGACGGTTCGACCCCAGTGGAATGCGTCGAGGGTCAGATGTTCGAATTTAAGGCCGATTTCACCATCTTAACCACAGCCACCAGTCGCTACGGCTATGGCATCTGGTTACCCGAAGGCAAATGGAGTGCGCAGGATGAGAGCACAACCAACACCTGCTCAGTGTTAACCGGTAAAACAGACGGCCCGGGTGTCGACCTCGATGGTGATGTCTGCGCCGACATCAGCAAGAAGGCGGGCTTCAATCCAGAACACGTCTACGTCGGCGAAACAATCACCATGCTTTGCCGCGACGATGATAATTCAGGTAAGGCAGATTTTAACTACTGCGCCTCCTGGAACCAGCAAGAATACGGTATCTGTGACGGAAATAATCCGACACCGGCCGGTTCGCCATCGAAATGTCGTTGTGAGACCTTCGATATCGATGTATTTATTCAACCCGATCCACCCGCTATTTTCAAGACGCTAACCAGCTCATCTTCTCACAGTGAACCGGGCGGCACATTCAGTTATACCGTAAGCTTCACTAACACTAACACTTCAACCTCACTGTTTATCACCTCGCTCAGCGATGAGATAGATATCGGCGGCGAGGGTACGTTCGATGCATCCCTAGATCTATGGGGTAGCCTAGATACGGTATCGCCTTTGATAGACGGCGTCTATCTGACCGCGACCAACTGTTCACAACCCGCAGATATAGGCGATGGCCCGGGTGAAATTCTGCCTAGTGGTACATACAGTTGTGCCTTCACGGTGCATATCGTCGACAGGGACCTACCCGATGATCAGAGCCCCGAGCTTTATGATAACTTAGTGATTCTGGCACTCGAAGACAAGAATGGTGATGAAGTTCCCGACGTTCCCAACGTTCCTAGCAGCTGTGCGGCCATCCCCTATAGCATAGTCGGCGATCACTGTAGTAATGAGATAAGGGTGCAGATCACCAACTTGGCACCGACGATCACCGTGACCAAGACGGCTAATCCAACGGAAGTGTTGGAACCTGGCGCCAATGTCGAATTCACCATTACCGTCAAAAATGATGCCGCGTTCTGGGATTCACCACTGAACCTGACCATGTTGAGTGACACAGATTTCGGCGATCTTTTAGTCGACGAATGTTCCGCAGAGTCCACCAGCATAGCCTTAGGTGCGACCTATAGCTGCGTATTCACTAAGTTCATTTCTGGCGATGCCGGCGATCAGCACTCCAATACTGTGTCTGCGACGGCTAGAGATGATGAAAACGATGAGGCCACGGGTAACGACTCGGCCATGGTAGACATCCGCGATGTGCCATCGTCGATCACCCTGATTAAAACGGCGACCCCGACCAGTGTACTGGAAACCGGCGATAATCCAGAAAACTACAGCGATGTCAGCTACAACTTCGAGTTTGGAGTTAATGCTGCCGGCGTGGACGAAGTGACCTTCACCAGTCTGATTGATATCCCATTCGGAATCCTAACCGGTGATTGTTGGGTGGATATGAAGAATGGTGCCCCGATCACACCGACTGCCCTCAACGGCTTCATGCTGCTTCCAGGCGACTATGCAAGCTGTGACATCATCAAGGGACTGCGAGGTAACTCGGGCGATACCCATCTCAATACGGCCACCATCAGAGGTGTCGATGAGGACGGTCAGGACGTGGATGCGACTGATAATGCTCTGGTGACCTTCACACCGCAAGCCCCCGATACTGATATGGCTTTTGCCACCAGTATGCTAGTGGTGCTTGAGTTAACCAATGCAGGTATCGAAAATGTAACCTTAACTGAGCTCACGGTACTAGGTGTAACGGTTGCCGACGGTAACTCTGACGCTAATGATATCTTTACCATTCTGAATACCATCGGCGGTTACCATGCCGGCGTGGCATATTCAGCCTGTACTATAGGAACTGTACTGGAATACAGTAGCTCTGGCAGCGAAACCTATAGCTGTGCCTTCACCATAGAGCTCCAGCCTGGTATTGAGAATACCGACGCGATCACCTTCCTCGCAACTGGAGTTGACGGTATCGTCGCGATAGTAGAAGACGATGAAGGAGACCAAGTTGTCAATGGCGTAGCGGTTGAAGTTAATACTGTCGAGTAACTGATAGCACTCGAATGTTAACCCTGCTACAAGCTTGATATAGCAAAGAGGGCGACGGTAAATACCGCCGCCCTCTCTATATCGCAATCGATAAAAATTGATTTGCGATTAACACCATAGCACTAACTATTTTTTACCATTACCATTACCATGACCCTTGCCACCACCGCTCAAGTTTAGACTAACCGAAGCCGTTGCCGTCTTATCACCATCGCTGATGGTGTAGCTGAAGCTATCGCTGCTCTTAAAGCTCTTGGCCGGCGTGTATAACAGCTGACCACCGCTAGCGATTTGCACGCTACCCTTGGCGCCTTGGCTCACCGCGACGATAATAAGCTCATCACTTTCCGCATCGAAGTCATTGGCTAGCACATCGATAATGACCGAATTTTTAGAGGCCATACTCACACTATCATTGACCGCGACAGGCGCCGTGTTAGTGGCCGATATAACCGTATAACTGACACTGTCACTGCCTAAATAGCTTGTTTCAGTGGCATTTTGTGCATTAACTGCGATGTTAAATGAACCTGTTGCCGTAGCGGCATCAGACGTGACGCTAATATTCACCACAATACTGGCACCCGGTGCTAGGTTCACTTTGGTATTACTCGCGCTCCAGCCAGTAGGCGCATCGGCAAACACATCAAAACTGGCTGCTAAACAAGCCTCGCTATCTTGACGGGTCACAGTGGCAGTGTAATTAACCTGAGTCCCGGCTACCACTTCAGCTCCCTGAGGATTCGACACCACAATCGTAGCCGCTGCAAGCGTACATGTCGGTAGTGGGTTTACTACCGTATAACTGGCTACATCATTGCCGGTATAGCTATTGTCTAGGCGATTTTGAGCACTTAGATTGAAATCATAGATACCATCTTGAGCCACCGTGGATGACGCCACATTCAGGCTAATTTCTCGGCTTTCACCCGGTGCTAAACTCACATCAAGACTATCGGCACTCCAATCCGCAGGCACATTAGCCGTCACATCGAAATCACTGCTCGCACAGCTGCTGCTATCCTGACTGGTTATGGTGCCGCGGTAGGTTGCAACTATCCCCGGAGCCAGCTCACCACTGTTGTCGACTGACAAAATAAATCTTGGGCTCGCCATTACACAGGCCGCGACAGGAGAATCCACTACATAGCTTACGATACCTGTCTGAGCGTAATCGCTATTACTGCTGTCTGCTGCACTTATTTCGATATCATAGAAGCCATCGGCAGCGGTATCTGATGAGCTCACATTCAGCATCACCATGCCAATCATCCCGGGCGATAGACTGAGAGACTTATCTGTCGCCGTCCAGCCACTAGGCACAAACGCAGACACATCATAATCAGAGGTTGCACAATCAGCACTGTCCTTGTTGGTCACAATAGCGCTATAGATCACTGTGGTCCCAGCCTCTACCCAGGCACTCTCATTGGGCAGCAATAATAAACTTGGATTAGCCTTAATACAGCTCAGACCCGAATAGCTTACATTCACGCTAGCCCCGGTTGTATCGGCCCACTCGGTGGTAATGGTCACACCGGCATCGAGATCGGTATAACTGGTGCCAGCCAACAGAGCGGCATCATCAAAATCATTAAGGCCGCTGTTGGGTGTCATATCGAGTAACAAGTTACTCTGCATGTCGTTCTCAGTCGCCAGATGCAATACCACACCATCTGTTATACCGCTTTTGCCTTCGAGGAAACTATCGAAACCAATTGCCTGACGATACTCGAGGTAATACCACAGAGGTAGCCCTGTATCAGCATCGGTACCTCGGCGTACCTTTATTCCCTTAGCTTTACTAGCAGGCGCCGTTTCATAGGGTTCAAGTTGATAACTGCCATCACTTTCGGCAGTGATAACTTCACCCGCAGCAGACGTGATCCAACCGAGTTGTTGCTTACTAAAAGCATTGAAATGGCCTGTTACTCCAGATTTACCCATGATGTCCATGGTATCGCCATATTCAAATGACAAACAGCGACCAGCCAATACCCCATCAGAACAATCAAGATCCTTAGCATGGTGCAATCCAAGGTTGTGGCCCAACTCATGTCCAACAGTGCGGAGTGTCATTGAACCATTGATGAACGCACGCGAAGGGCTTCCACCAATTGTCCCCTGCCCCGTCCAGCCACAATCGCTGTTCTCGGGATAGATATACACCCAGCGATCGTAATTTTCAACATCGATACCACTTTCGACGACCGCTTGGCGTCCGTAATTGTCGATTGCGTTAGTACTACAAGTCGCATCAATTGGTAAGGTGAAGTAGCCTTGTACATCGCCGCTTAACCAGGTGCGGCCATAAGACGCTTCCTGGTAATAATCATTAACCGTGCCGAACACCAACTCTTGTGCCTGCGCCACAGTCCATGGCTGGCTGGTATTATCCTGAAAATTGACCAGCAAGACTAAGGTACGTTGCTCGCCCAGGGTATTGACCAAGCTAGTCGCTGTGATGGCGCTCGCGCTTATCTCGGTGCCGTCATCTGCCAGCAGCATCAGGTTTTCTGACTCATCAAAGAGCACTAACGCACTGGAGTTACTATCGTCTTGACGACTGTCGTTAAACATCCAGCCCTTGGCCTTCACCCGAGCGCCAGTCTGCCAGCTTGTGGCGTTGGCAGGAAGATGCAGCTCGACCCGTCCCGAATCGGTGATCAGGGTATGACGCAGATGACTCTGGCTGACATCTTCATAATCCACATACGCCACTTCAAGCTCGCCCTTAAGCTCACGCTTCTGGGTCAACATGGCCAGCACGTCATCCGGCATGCCGGCTCTGGCCGATATGGGTAGCACGGCGCGGACCGCCGCCGCGGGATCAGTTTTAACCAGATCGCTGAGTAATGCCTGACGCGCCCGAGTTCGTGCGATCAGTTGTTGCTTCAATGCTTGTTTATTTGATTTCACCCCATGACGATAATCAGCCATCAAGCCGGCGAGTGCCAGAGTCTGTTTCTCGGTCTCTTGCTTGTGAGCCTGTTTGGCTCTTCTGGCGCTGGCATTGTCTCTGCCTTTACCATCAGCCGCAACGCCTTGCTGGGCCGTGGCACTGGCGGCTGAATTGTGGCTCCATGGTTCGGCGGCAGAGGCGGAAGAAAAACTGATGGCGCAAAAAGCCATCAGAGCAGTGACCGAGAGCCTGAAAAAATTGGCAGCCGAGTTCGATGTCCATATGACATTTTCTTTGTTCAAAATCATTTCCCCTAAGAGTCAAACTTACAAAATTAAACCGTTCTAATGACAGATTTCAATTTTTGAATTTTCTGGTACAAGGATTATTAAATAATCGCCAGCAGAGAGTCGCAGCGCATACCCGCTCTGGACGAACCAATTAAATCAGCGGGCATATTAGCAAACAGATTGATGTAATTACAAACACTAATCGATCAAAAAGTGATCGATCGCGCGCTTTTTAACCACTTCTTCACCAAGCGCTTGAAAGTTAAATACCGGGATAATAGATAAGGCGAATTGAAACTAGCGCTCCAGCACGAACAAGAGCTCAGAGCACATATAAATGATGATACAAGTTGCAGGTAAAATAGACTCGAACAGGTCTTGCACCTCCAAGATAGAAGGATCCAAACATTATAGGGGGATTTACAAACCAGTTAGCTGCTTTTATTTTTTATAACATTAAGGAGTGCACTCATGTGCACTCCTTAATGAGCCTATATCCACTGACGTTTAGCTCAACAAGAGTAAAGTCAACTAGCTATCGACCATCCTCGGCGCGTCTGGCTTTAAAATCTGAGTCTTCGAGCCACCTAGGCCAAGCTTGATCATTAGCGAGACGAGCCAAAATATCTCCGATTAGCTGTAAATCTTGTCTTACGCCCCCAAGAGACCAAGTATTGTCATAATCATCTTGGCCTTTATGGTATTTGTGAGCGATATAGTCGGGATCAGTATCGCCTAAACTCATAAACAGCAGGCCAGGAACGCCTTGCTGAGCCAATGCAAAATGATCAGAACGATACATCAAGCCATTTTGCGGACGAGGATCGGCTTTAACATGGCGTTTCAGCGTTGCGCTGGCCTCTTTTAAGTAGTTTTCTAGTTCAGATACACCTTGGCCATAACCTAAGATGTAATCCACGCCATCGTTGACATTCATGCCATCGATATTGAGGAAGGCAACGATATTTTTAGTGGCTACCGGCGGATTTTGGGCAAAATGTTGGGCACCTATGAGTCCGGTTTCCTCTGCCGTGAAGCTGGTAAATAAAATATCTCGTCTAAAAGGCATTTTATCAGCCTTTGCCTTAAAGGCCTTGGCTAAGGCGAGTACACCGGCGACGCCAGAGGCATTATCAACAGCGCCATTAAATATCTGCTTATTTCCTTGTGCATCTAGCTTAGTGCCCAGATGATCCCAATGGGCATGCATGACAAGTGTCTCGTCTCCCTTATTGCTGCCGGGCAGTTTGGCAACAACATTGAAAGACTCGGCCATCACTAAGGTATTTTTTAGCAACAGGTTGGCTTTCATGTTGAGATCGACGGCTTCGAAACCTGGCTTACTGGCCGCTAGCTTCAAGGTTTCATAATTGAGATCTGCCTTAGCAAAAATTTGTTTGGCTACGTCATGCTGCACCCAGCCCATGACCCCGACTTGGCCCATGTTGTTGTTATCGTCAATGAGAGTAAACTTACTGCCGGTATTCGAGTTTTGCACCACCCCCCAACCATAGGCTGCCGGAGCGGTTTCATGAACGATAAACACCCCAGCGGCGCCTTGTCTGGCGGCCTCTTCATACTTGTAGGTCCAGCGGCCGTAATAGGTCATGGCATTGCCTTTAAACAAGCCGTCATCTTGAGTCGCAAAACCTGGATCATTGACTAAGACGATGACAGTTTTGCCCTTCACATCTATACCTTGATAATCATCCCAAGCATACTCGGGGGCATTAATGCCATAACCAACAAACACCAGTTCACTATTCTTGAGTTCAACTTGGTCGACTATTCTCTGGGTTCTGGCAGTAAACTGATCGCCTTGGCTAAATGTCATCCCCTCTATACTGAGAGTCATATCCACATCGGCGCGGATCTCGGCCAAGGGAACAGCTTGCAAATAACTGCCCTTATAACCCGGCTCCAATCCTATCTTCTTAAATGAGTTAACCAGATAATCTAAGGTTAAGGCCTCTCCTGCGGACAAGGGCGCCCTGCCGCCAAACTTATCGCTGGCCAACACCCGAACATCTTGTCGATACTGTACTGCGTCAAACGAGAACTCATCTTGCTGTGATATGGCCGAAAACGCTAACAAAGACGAACAACATATGGTTGCTAAAATGTATTTTTTCACCAATAGTCCCTTTTAATTTTAATAATCGGTATTATAGACAAGGTGAGTTTAGGATATCGCCCTAACCAGAACAATAGCTCAGGGCACAAATGATTAATTCAAGGAAGATTGTTGATGGGAGTGAGTTTGGGGGCTGATGACATTCCCCCTAATACTAAGCAGGGAAGCTGAGTCGGGAAATTGGGCTAGAAAACTTAAGCCGTGAAATTGAACCGGGACATTATGCTAGCTGCCTAAAGTGCCATAACAACCAGAACATGGGCCGCAGATCTTTGCCGCCGATATCTTTAAACAATCTCAAACCCGGATAAATCCACTGCCAGGGGGTGAGCCATTGTTTTGCATCTAGCCAGATAGCTTCGCCACCCGCATCACGATAGGCTTGGATAGCCGGGGTTATCATCTCGTGATCCGGTCCCATATATCGATATAGGCTATGAATATACACGAGTAGATCGCGTCTCTGCTGATAGGCGATATCTTTACTGTTCTGACTGGCTTCAAAATCGATAAAATGTACCTGACCTTCACTCCAGCTGATATCTCTCAAGGCCGGTCGACCGTGAGCGAGCCCTAACTGATGTAGATTAGCCAAAGCAGTCGCACTCGCATTTAATATCTGCTGTTTTTCATCCTGACTCAAGGTCTTATCACTGAGCCAGGCACTGATCGTCGGGCCGACATCGGCAATAACAAAATAATCTGGGGATGAACACATAAGCTGAGGAACTTGCGCACCTTTACTGGCGAGCATGACTAATGTTTCAACTTCAATCTGCAATGCCTTAGCAGGACTCTGCTTGAGAAATCGCATTGCACCCGTCAGTTTCTCCGCTTGTTTAAGCCAATAGAATTGACCTTGATGCTCAAACTTGAGAACTCTGGTCCCTTGGTTATCATTCAATATTTTTCCAACGACAGCTTCGAAAGTTTGTTCAGACACGCGGTAGCTCCAAAAAAGTGACAGATGATTATGGAGATTCGGGTTAATTAAAGCAATGTGAATTAGTGAAACTCAAGCAAACAACATCTAAACGGGCTTAGAGTAAGGGAAACGCCATAAAAAAACGCTCCATATAGGAGCGTTAATATTGCCTAGGCAATGGCTTATTTAAGTTTATGCCTCGTCCTGCCAAGGCTCAGCCTTGTTTTCCAGCAGTACAGGGATGCCATCGTTAATGGCATAGGCCAGACGGTCTGCCTTGCAGATCAACTGTTGCTTGGCTTTATCGTAATCCAGCTTTCCTTTACAAATCGGACAAGCAACAATTTCTAATAATTTTCTATCAAACGCCATCTGATTTTCCTTGTTTCTTTTTCATGGCTCCATGAACCTTATCCATGAGATCCGCTTCAAATCTTGTGGGTAGCTTGGCATCAACCGCAAGATACCACCAGTTATCTTTTGCAAAATCGCGACACTTAACTGCATCTTTCTCTGTCATCAATATGGGGTGTTCGCCCGCCACCTGCATCAGGGCATCGAGAGTAAACTGCTGATGATCCTCAAAACCATGTGTCTTAATGACGCTATACCCTTGCTCATCTAAGGTATTGAAGAAGCGTTGCGGGTTACCTATTCCAGCGACGGCAACCACGGGAGTAGGCACATAAGTATGCTTGGAAGATGGCGATACGGGAAAGATACCTTGAGGCAGGAGCTCCATCTGAAACTCATCATCCCGTGCTTGGCCGTTGACTAAGATGAAGTCAACAGACTGAGCTCGCCAGCATCCCTCTCGTAGCGGTCCCGAAGGTAACAGCATGCCATTACCAAATCTGCGCGCACCATCGAGAATAAGTAATTCTATGTCACGTCCGAGTCGATAATGCTGCAAGCCGTCATCGCTGATGATCACATCAACTTGGCTATCGGTAAGCAACTTTTTTGCCGCCATCACTCTGTCGGCCCCTATCACCATAGGCACGCCAGTTCTGGCGACTATCATGGCAGGTTCATCCCCGACTTCCGCTGCAGGCATCTGTGGCTCGACTCTTTTTACGCCGTCAAACTTAACCCCGTAGCCACGACTGATCACGCCTGGCTTTAGGCCATGTTTCCGTAGCAAGTCGATAAGATAAATGACAGTGGGCGTCTTACCACTGCCTCCCACTGTGATATTACCGACAATGATAACTGGCACAGGGAGGCTATGACTCTGTTTCAGACCCGACTTAAACAGCGAGCGCCTGATAAGGCTCACCAGCCAAAACAGTAAGGTCAATGGCAATAAAAGATACTTAAGCAGCCTAAAGACCGGATGAGCATCCTTGTCCGGATACCAAAGTTTATTGACAAATGCTTGCATGACTTAACGACTAAACTGCATTTTATACAAGTTAGCGTATACGCCATCTTGAGCTATCAGAGACTGATGATCGCCACGCTCTACTACCTCACCTTGATCTATCACTAAAATCTGATCCGCAGATTCGATAGTCGACAGTCTGTGAGCAATCACTATCGAGGTTCGGTTATGACGCAAGTTATCCAGTCCCAATTGAATGGCTTTCTCTGACTCGGTATCCAGAGCCGACGTTGCTTCATCGAGTATGAGTATCGGCGAGTTACGTAAGATAGCCCGAGCGATGGCAATTCTTTGTCGCTGACCACCGGAGAGCAAGACGCCATTCTCGCCCACTTGAGTATCTAGCCCTTCAGGCAGTAACTCGATAAACTCCATGGCGTGTGCCAGCGTTGCCGCCTCAATGATCTGCTCTTGGGTCACTTCCCCTGGGTAAGCATAGGCGATGTTATTCCCTATGGTATCGTTAAACAGGGTCACCTGCTGCGAAACCAGTGCAACTTGACTGCGAAGGTTCTTGAGCTCGAAATCATCTATGTTGACACCATCAAGCTCGATACTTCCCGCTTCGAGGCCAGTATAGAAGCGGGTGATCAGACTCGCTATCGTCGACTTACCCGAGCCGGAACGCCCGACTAAGGCGATGGTCTGGCCCTGCTTGACTGAAAAATCAATTTTATTCAGTGCAAGCTTCTCTTGATTCGGATAGCGAAAACTCACCTGATTAAAGCTAAGCTCACCTTTAACTCGCGCGACTTTATAGCTGCCATTATCGACTTCTGGTTGAGTATCTAACAGTTCAAACACTGTGGTACTCGCGGCAATACCTCGTTGAAACTCGGCATTGACACGAGTCAGACTCTTGATTGGCTGTAGCATGGCCAGCATGGCACCGAGAATGGTGGCGAATGTTCCCGCCGTTAGCTCCTCTTGCATCCCCTCGAAGCTCGCGGCATACAGAACGAAGGCCAGAGCGAAAGAGCCTATCACCATAACCAGAGGTTGGCTGATGGATTGCGCCAGAGCCAGTTTCATATTTTGATACCGGTTTTGCTCATTAACCAGAGCGAAACGCTCAGATTCAGTTTCCTGACCGCCAAAAGCCAGTACATTTTTATGACCTTTGATCATCTGCTCAGTTGCTGCGGTCACACCGCCCATCGCGGCTTGTATTCGCTTAGAGACTTTGCGAAAACGTTTACTGACGATGGAGATGATCAAACCTATGATAGGAGCGATGACAAAAATACACAGAGATAACTTCCAGGAGTAGAAGAACATGATAGCGAGCATGCCGACCACAGTGATGCTGTCTCTGACTATGCTGATCAGCGCGCTACCTGTAGCACGCGCTATCTGCTCGGTATCATAGGTGACACGGGAGATGAGATTACCTGAGTTCTCCCTATCCATGTAACTCACAGGCAGGGTGAGGTAATGCTCGAATACTTCTTGGCGCAAATCCATGATCAGGCGTGCACTCATGAAAGAGATACAGTAGGTAGATAGAAAATTAGCCAAGCCACGCAGGCTAAAAAGCACGATGACGACGATAGGCGCCATCATCAGCACATCATTCGATGCGCCAAAACCATCACTAGTACCAAGATCAATATTGGCGACAGCCGATGACGAAGTCACCTGACTGACTTGACCGCCGAAGCCGCCATCGATAAAGGGCTTAATCACGGCGATAAAGGTGGCATCGACTGCGGCATACATGAATAAGCCAAGAACGGCAAAGCCAAACACGACTTTCAATGGCTTGATATAGCCCATTAGGCGCTTAAATACGATCCAGACTTCTTGATTTGAAGAGTTTGTCATTAACGAGTCTATTCATAATTCAAAATAGGCATTCTACTCTGTATTGTTATTCTCACCAAACCTAAACAAGCTGTTGTACCAAAAAGGCGACAGATCGCCGCGGTAAGTGCTGGCACGCCGTTCATCATGGTGAAAAAGCACACTAATCTGCCCCTCACTCCCGGTCACTAACACCTGTGCGCCCGTTGACAGATAACGTTCGACAACGTCTTTCTTAGGGAAGCCATAGCGATTATTAAACCCAGCGGGAAACAAGACCAGTTGCGGGGAGACTCGATTGATAAAAGCTGCGGTGGAAGAGGTACGGCTACCGTGATGAGGAACCACTAAGACTTCACTCCGCAAAATTTGCTGGCTATCTAACAGCAAAAATTCTGCCTCTTTCTCGATATCACCGGATAACATCAATTGATGTTTACCATCACTCACTCTTAACACGCAAGAGCCATTATTGCCATCTACGGGGATCATAGGCGCCAATATCTCTAGCTTGAGCCCTTGCCATAGCAAAGACTTAGGTCGGCAGTTGAGCTGCGAGTACTCAGGCATATCAGTAATGACGCGTGCATAGGGAAAGCTATCCACCAATAGCTTAGCGCCGCCCGCATGATCGTTATCACTATGACTAAGCACCAGATAATCGACAGAATCGAGTCCTCTAAATCTCAGAAACGGCAGAATAACCCTCTCGGCATAACTGAAATTAGTGCCATAGGCAGCACCTGTGTCATATATCAGCGCCTTACCTGATTTCTCAATCACGGCGCTGAGCCCCTGCCCCACATCCAGTAGATGAAGTCGCCACTCATCCTGGGGTGGCGTGACCAGCCCAAACAGTACGCTGAGCACCAGAGGCATGCACAAGCTTATTGAGACGAGTCGCCATCTCTGCTGTGAAACCCGAAACATCAGCAGCCCCAACATAAAAAAAATCAGGCAAGCTATGGTCTGACCCGAAACGCTTATCCATGCACCAGGCAAAGATTCAATCAAGCCAAATCCCAGGCTCATGGGCATTAAACTCAGGTCTACTAAAGTAAAAATTTGCGTCAATTCCATGAAAAAAACGTGTCCACCCGCCCATATCAAGAAGCATAAAAATGAAACTGGGATAACCACCAGACTAAACCAAGGTACCAAGACAAGGTTGAACAGCAAGCCATAGGCGGAAACCCCCCCGAAGAGCAAAGCCTGGATCAGCCCTAAGCCCAAGCTTAAACGCCACTGTACGGACCAGAACATGGCGAGTTTATTCTTCACATTCAGCAGCGGGCCAGTGTCAGCCTCCTGAGCCGATTCACGCCTTGTCCATTGAGATAACGAGAGGAAAATAATCCCCAGAGCTGAAAACGACAACCAGAAGCCGGCGCTCATGCAAGCCAAAGGGTCGAAGAGTAAAATAAAAAACAGGGCGTAAAGCAGACGTTCCCAGGGAGAGGAGAAACGCTTCATCAGCCCCATGGTAAGCAAGAGGAGTAACATGATGAGGGCACGTTGTGTCGGCAGGGAGAATCCAGCGAGGTAAGCATAAAATATGGCGGCGACGGCCGAGAATAAGCCCGCTATCAATATGTTTTTCCGACTCAGGCTAGGCTTAAAACGTGTCAGTAAAAACAGAGAGAAAAAAAATACCCAGGTGGTGACGACAGAAAGATGCAGTCCAGAGATGGCAATCAGATGCCCAGAGCCTGATACTCTTAATGAGCGCCACCTTTCGCTATCGATTAGGCTCTTATCCCCGAGCAAGAGCGCTAACATCAGATCCCCATGAGCAAAATGTGCCAGCTCAGGTTTCAATTTCTTGATTATTTTACTGCGAAGGGACAAGGCCTCTCCGAGCTTAATGCCTGATTTTACACTCCCTTTCATCACTATGTGTCGACTCAGAAAACTTCGTTGCTGATTATAGCCCCCCTGATTTAATACACTGGTGATAGGCTTGGGCTTTATCACCCACTCCCATTGCTCCCCAATTGCCAGTTTAGGGGCTTGCTTCCAACTCAGTCTGAGTACTTTAGATAAAATAAATGCACTTTTTAAATTTGATTGGCGAATATCCATACTAAGCCAGTCGCCGTTTGAAGCAACTAGTGCTATGATTTCGCCCCTCACGATGATGTTTTGTACTGAGTTCGGTGGTTCATCAACCAATAAGAGTTGCACAAAAAGTGAAAACCACCCGACCGCGAGTAGTGCTCCAGCAATAACAGGAGTTCGTTTCAACACAATTAAACCCACCACAACTGAGGCTATATATACAGGTGTTGACGGTAACACCGGCCACAAGAGACTGGATAAAATGGTAATACTGAAGCCAAACATGAATCGATTCATACTGAATAAGTTAAGACAGTAATTGCAATCTATGCCAAAAAAATTCATCGAAAAGTTTATGCCTAAACCCGAGACTCTGCGGAATCACAAACACTTGCAGATGTTCGGCAAGCTGTTACATAAAGAGAATCTATGGGCCCTCAATCGTCGCTCAGCCCCAACGGCCTTCGCCGTAGGCCTTTTTGTCGCTTGGCTCCCCATGCCGTTTCAGATGGTACTGGCGGCAGCACTCGCCATTGTTTTCAATTGTAATTTACCTATCGCTGTCGCATTGGTATGGATAACTAATCCGGTTACCATGCCCTTCATGTTTTATGCAGCCTATCTGCTGGGAGCCAAGATACTCAGCCACCCGCCCCAAGAATTTGCATTCGAGGCGACCTGGCGATGGGTGGAAGCCTCCGTGTTTACCATAGGTCCGCCCTTCGTGTTAGGCTGCCTGGTATTAGGAAGTGTGTTTGCCTTAATTGGCTATTTTCTGATCAAGACGCTGTGGAAATATTCCATCTTGCTCAAATGGAAGAGCAGAAAAAGTTTGAAGTGAGCGCCATTCATTACAATCTGAGTCTGACTCGCCTTCCTATTTAACGCCCCGCCAGCGCCATTGCTGGCTGAGTCTTACTCGCCTGCCAGGCAGGGTATATAGTCGCCAGCAGGCTCATGATAAAGGCGAGCAGCAACACAGTAACCACATCTGACAAGATCAGCTCTGAAGGCAGAAAATCGATAAAGTAGACATCCGCGGACAGTAGTTTTATGCCTAATATGTTTTCGATACCTTTGGCAATTGTGCTCAGATTATCTGCGATTATGGCTCCAAACACACCGCCCAATACACAACCCAGGACACCGTTAAGGGCCCCCTGAACGATAAATATCATCATGATAGAGGCCCGTTTCATGCCCATGGTCAATAATATTGCTATCTCAGACTGCTTGTCGCGAACTGCCATCACCAGAGTCGACACTATGTTGAAACAGGCCACGGCGATAACCAGGGCAAGCACCAGATACATGACGACCCTGACTAACTGAATGTCTTGATAAAGGTTACCTTGCGTCCGTGTCCAATCGCTGAGGTAGAGATATTGGTCTTGGCTATAGCCAAGCTCTCGAATCAACCTGGGCGCTTCAAATACCTGCTCAACCTTAATTCTGACACCCGATACCCCCTGCCCCATGCCTAAAATCGAAGCTGCATACTTCATGGGAATATAGGCAGTGGTAAGATCCAGCTCACCTCCGAGTTCAAACACCCCAGCTACCACGAAACGATGACTCTTAGCCGAGGCAATCCTTGTGCTTTCTCGACTCTGATGCGAGACATCTGGCATATAGAGACTCAAGGAGTCCCCGGCACTCAGATCCAGACTGTCGGCCAAGCCCTTACCAAGCACGATATTATTTTCATCACCCTTGGCTAATTTCGACCAGGTTTCCTTAGACATAAAGTCAGAGATAACAGAGACCTTCTGTTCTTTCTCTGTGTCTATGCCTAAGATGCTCAGGCCTTGAAATCCACCGGGTTTCTGCACCAGGCCCTGGAGTCGAATGAAAGGAGCCGAGGCCAATATGCCTGGTATCTTCGCGGCATCATTGGCAATGTTCTGCCAATGAGCAATGGGCTCATTCACGCCAGTAAGCTCGCCATGAGCCACCACGCCGAGTAATCGGTTCTCTAACTCTCGCTCGAAACCATTCATCGCCGATAACACGACGATTAATACGGCAACACCTAAGGCTATTCCAGCGGTGGATGCAAAGGAGATAAAGCTGATAAAGCTATTGGATTGACGAGCGCGATAGAAGCGCCATCCCACCCAAATTGACAATAAACGATTCATGCAGCCTCACCTACGACGTGATCAGATTGACCAGCGCGATAGCAGCGCCACCCCACACAAAATAACAATAAACGATTCATGCAGCCTCACCTACGACGTGATCAGATTGACCAGCGCGATAGCAGCGCCACCCCACACAAAATAACAATAAACGATTCATGCAGCCTCACCTACGACGTGATCAGATTGACCAGCGCGATAGCAGCGCCACCCCACACAAAATAACAATAAACGATTCATGCAGCCTCACCTACGACGTGATCAGATTGACCAGCGAGATAGACACAAAATAACAATAAACGATTCATGAAGCCTCACTTGCTAGGTGATTTATGTCTAAAACGCACAAGTTGCCATCTTTCATGTGTAACTGTCGGTCCATTCTGGACGCGAGCTTACTGTCATGGGTCACCACGACAAATGCCGTGCCAAACTGAGTCGCCAATTCATGGATAAGCTCATAGACCGCCTCGCCGCTGGCGGCATCCAGATTACCTGTAGGCTCATCGGCTAACACGAGTTTGGGCTTATTGATCAAGGCTCTGGCAATGGCCGTGCGTTGTCGTTCGCCGCCAGACATCTCCGATGGTGTGTGATCTAGCCTATGGCCTAACCCCACTCGCTCGAGTAACACCTTAGCATCTTGGTGCGCCAGCTCTCGTTTCACGCCATGAATTAGCGCCGGCATGGCAACATTCTCCAATGCGGTAAATTCCGGTAGCAGGTGGTGGAACTGATAGATGAAACCTAAGTCTTGATTGCGTATCTCCGATTGTCGCCGACTCGATAATGCATAGAGGTCTTCGCCTAACATAGTCACGCTGCCACTCGTGGGGCGGTCTAAGGTTCCCATAATGTGCAGTAAGGTACTCTTACCCGAACCCGATGTGCCTACGATAGCCAGCTGCTCGCCTTTAAATACCTGTAAATCCACATTGTTAAGCACTTGAGTATCGACGCTGCCCTCTTGGTAGCGCTTAGTCACACCTTTCACTTCCAGTAATAACTCTTGCATCTTGTTCAACTCTTCAATTCATTCAAGCCACGTCATTGACTACGCGGCATCTAAGGTGTGTTAACTTGAACACCCGTGTTTACTCATGCCTTAACGCATCGGCTGGCTGTACCCCGGCAGCTCTCATCGCCGGATAGACGGTGGCAAAAAATGAGATGAGTAAGGTGCCTAAAACAATCAGACTCATCTGGCTCCATTCCAGTTGCACCGGCAGAGACTGACCCGCTCCGAGCACTGAGATGCCAAATGTATTTAAGATGGTATTGAGATTCAATGTAATTGCTATCCCCACGACCAGACCGCAGACGAGTCCTATGATGGCATTGAGCGATCCTTGGATCATAAATATCCCCATCACATCGGATGTCATCAATCCCTGAGTCTTGAGCACGGCGACGTCGCTAGTCTTGTCGACCACCATCATCACCAGGGCCGATACAATGTTAAATGCAGCGACGGCGATAATGAGGCTCAGCATAAGAGACATCATATTCTTCTCCATCTTCACCGCACCGAAAAGATGACCATAGGTTTCACGCCAATCCGAGGTGGTGACCTTCAGATTATCTTTGCTAAACTCGGCTATCACATCAGCGCTCAGATTGGCGGCATTGAAGGGATCATCGAGGTAGAACCTCAGATGCTTTACCTCACCGGGCTTTTGCCGCATCAGTCTCTGGGCATCTTCATAATGAACATAAGCCAGATTCGCATCGACTTGAGATCCCATCTCAAACACACCGGCAACCACAAAATTTCTCTGACTCGGCACCGGGCCTAAGGGAGAATAGATGACACCTTCGCCGCTCAATAGTCTCACCTTATCACCGGATGACACATCCAGGCGTCTAGCAAGCAATGAGCCTAAAACGATGCGATACTGGCCCGCTTCAAGCTGTTCGAAACTGCCGTTAAAACTGCGCTGCATAGTGGCTAAGAGATCATGTTCAAAATCCGGATAGATGCCGTAGACCTGGATTGCACTTATGTTGCTGCGGGATTGAATCATGGCCTGATTGGCTATGCTGGGAGTGACACCGATAACACCCGGGAGTTTGCTCAGTTCGGTGATCTTACTCTGCCACTGCTCGATAGGTGCAGTCGAATGCACCGTCAACTGAGGCACAGCGCCTAATATACGCTGTTTCAACTGACCTTCGAGTCCATTCATCACAGAACTGACGATGATCAATGCAGCCACACCGAGTAAGATACCGGAAACGGCAAAAAAAGTGATGAAAGAGGCGAAGCCATTAGCCTTTCTCGCATGCCAATAGCGAAAGCCTATATGTGAAGATAATGCAAGATTCATAGTGTCCTACAGGCCCAATAAATAATCAGCCTTGCTAAATCATTAAGATGCGCACGATAATAGGGGTAATAGCTATATAAAAACAAGAGGAAATCCCTTGTTCACAGACTCAACGCCCTATTTTAGTGTGCAGCATGACTTTAGCGCCTATCTTTCTCCCTGGCCAAAAGAGCAGGCTCTGCCCACAGAACACGAATTAAGAGCCATGTTACCTATAGGTTTACTGCTCATCAACGAAGTCAAAACCCTGGAATCAGACTGTTTACTGCAACTGAGACACTTAGACGACGAGGCTAAGACTGTGGTGGATTACCTTAAACTCCAGTCCCGTAAGATAGATCTGGTTCTACAATACGTATTAGAGCGTGAGCAGCATGAAGGAGAAAAATATCGAGGCGCCTACTTTGGCGGCAGTGGCATTCGGATAATCAGCGATACTCAGCTGGTTGAAAATGAGCAATTTAAGATCACTCTGCACATTAGAGATGAGTTAGTCGCCCTGTTATGCTTCGTAACAGTCACCGTCTCTGAGCCGTTAGATCCAGATGACAATCGAGCTAGCGGCCAATACATCAGCAGTCTTGAATTTACTCAAATACTGGAGACGGATGTGGAACAATTGGTCAAAGCCAGTCTAAGCGTACAACTAAAGCAGCTTAAATTGCGTAAGCAGGCGAAAAGCAGCTCATAAGTTTTCTCTAGCACAAGAGGCTGTAAGCCTCTACAATATCAGCCATCTTTGACGCTACTCTTTTGCCACATCTGAATGAAATCTTTCTCAATATTGACTCCCCCCACAGTCAAAAATGCATCAAAAGCGCAAACACTATATACATTAGGGGGTGCCTCTCAAGCCATCACCTTAGCGAACCTGGTGCAAAACCATGTAGGCATCACAGTTGCAGTGACTCACGACACACCCACGGCCCTGTTACTCGAATCTGAACTGGATTATCTGCTCAAAGGTACCGATTTTCCGGTGTGGCTTTTCCCGGACAGAGAAACCTTGCCCTATGACAGTTTCTCTCCCCACCAAGATCTGGTATCCCAAAGATTAGAGACCTTATCTCGGCTGCCCAATGCTAAACAGGGACTGGTTATCGTTCCCTTGAGCACCTTGATGGTGCGCTTACCGCCTAAATCTTTCTTAGCCGGCAATGTGCTCATGTTGAAAAAAGGCGATAATTATTGTCTTCAGGATGTCAAACAGCAACTGGTGAACACAGGCTATCATCTGGTCGAGCAAGTCTATGAACATGGTGAGTTTGCCGTCAGAGGCTCGATAATCGATCTATTTCCTATGGGCTCGGAGCAACCCTTCCGTATCGAGTTATTTGATGATGAAGTCGAGTCCATCAGACACTTCGATCCGGAGAGCCAGAGATCCAGTGGGCAAATTGATGCGATACGTTTACTGCCTGCAAAAGAATTCCCAACCGATGATCAGGCAATTGAAGGCTTTAGACAAAGATACCGTCGACGCTTCGAACGCTTGGTTAAAGAGCCTGAATCTGTCTATCAGATGGTCAGTCGAAAAATCTTTCCTGCTGGGATCGAGAGCTATCTGCCACTATTTTTCGACGAGACTGCCAGCCTGTTCGATTATCTGCCAGAACATGCGCAACTGGTCAATATCGGCGACCTTGAGGCCGCCTCTAAGGCCCATCTAGCCGAAGTGGAACTGAGATATGAAGATAAGCGCGTGGATCCTTTACGCCCATTACTGGAACCTAAAGAGCTCTATCTGCTCACGGAGCAGATGTTCGCTCATTTTAAGACCCGACCAAGGAGCCTACTCAAGATTGGCGAGGACTCGGATAAGGTCTCGGACAAGGGTCATCAGGCTAAATTGGAAAAACTGCCCGAGTTGACAGCCAATCACAAACTAAAACAGCCACTGATCCAGCTGCAAGAATATGCGACTAAAGAGACCAGCATACTCTTCAGCGCGGAATCCGAGGGGCGCCGGGAAGCCTTACTCGAGCTACTCGCTAAAATAGATATCAAGCCGAAACGATTCGACAGTTTAGAGCAGTTTACCGCCTCGAAGACTAAGCTTGGACTCATCGTCTCCCCTCTCTCTAACGGCTGCATCATAGAGAAAAGCCGAGGTGGAAAATTTAGCCTGGTCTGTGAAACCGAACTATTCGGTCATCGTATATCTCAAAAACGTCGCCGGGACAGACAGAAACAGATAAGCAGTGACGCCTTAGTCAAAAACTTAGCCGAGCTCAAAGTCGGCCAACCCATAGTCCACTTAGATCATGGAGTCGCAAAATATCAGGGACTGGAAACCTTAGATACCGGTGGCCTTGTCGCCGAATACCTCAAGTTAGAATATGCCGGCGGTGATAAACTTTATGTACCTGTGTCATCACTTCACCTTATCAGCCGTTACAGTGTGGGGCCGGACGAGGAAGCTAACTTAAACAAACTGGGCAATGAAACATGGGCCAAGGCGAAGAAGAAAGCGGTAGAGAAGATCCGCGATGTTGCCGTCGAATTGCTCGATGTCTACGCACGAAGACAGGCGAGGCCAGGCACGGCGTGTAACATCGATGAACAAGAGTATGCCCAGTTCGCCAATAGTTTTCCCTTCGAAGAGACCGTCGATCAAGAAACCACTATCAATGCTGTGTTAACTGATATGTGCTCTCCCATCTCCATGGATAGACTGGTCTGTGGCGATGTCGGCTTTGGTAAGACAGAGGTGGCAATGAGAGCCGCCTTCGTTGCGGTCAATGATGGCAAGCAAGTCGCTATTTTAGTGCCTACGACCTTACTGGCCCAACAACATTTCGAGAACTTCAAAGACAGATTTGCCGATTGGCCGGTTAAGATTGAGGTGATATCTCGCTTCAAGACGGCTAAAGAACAAAAGCTGATCATGGATGAACTCAGTAAGGGTAAAGTCGATATCATCATAGGCACCCATAAATTACTGCATTCAGAGGGTGATTTTGACAACTTAGGCTTGCTGGTCATCGATGAGGAACACAGATTCGGTGTTAGGCAGAAAGAAAAAATTAAGGCGCTGCGGGCTAATGTAGATATCTTAACCTTAACGGCGACGCCTATTCCCCGAACCCTAAATATGGCGATGTCAGGCATGCGGGATCTGTCGATTATTGCCACACCACCGGCCAAGCGGCTCGCGGTAAAGACTTTCATCAGGGAGTACGACACCACCACCATACGCGAAGCCTTACTGCGTGAAATTCTCCGTGGCGGACAAGTTTATTTTCTACATAACAAGGTCGAAACCATAGAGAAACGCGCCAACGAAATACGTGAGCTCCTGCCTGAAGCTAGAGTCGTGACGGCTCACGGACAGATGCGGGAACGCGACTTAGAAAGAGTCATGTCTGACTTTTATCATCAAAAGTTCAACGTACTCGTCTGTACCACCATTATCGAGACCGGCATCGATGTGCCCTCGGCGAACACCATAGTCATAGAGAGAGCCGATAAGTTTGGCTTAGCCCAGCTGCACCAACTGAGAGGACGTGTCGGTCGCTCCCATCATCAGGCTTATGCCTACATGATGACGCCGCATCCCAAAAGCATTTCATCCGATGCACGCAAACGTCTGGAAGCCATCGGAGCCTTAGAAGATTTAGGCGCAGGCTTTTTACTGGCCACCCAAGATCTTGAGATCCGCGGTGCCGGCGAGCTATTAGGCGATGAACAATCTGGCCATATCTCCAAGATAGGATTCACCCTCTATATGGAGATGCTGGAAGATGCGGTTAAGTCGCTTAAAGAGGGTAAAGAGCCCTCCCTCAGTCAGATGCTCAGACGTCAATGTGAGATAGAACTGCGAATTCCGGCCTTACTTCCCGATGATTTCGTCCATGACGTCAATATTCGCTTGTCTCTGTATAAACGCATTGCCAACTGTGATTCTGAGAATGCCATCGATGAACTTAAAGTCGAACTTATCGATCGCTTTGGCATGCTGCCTGACGCCACGAAGAACCTGATGGAGCTAACCCTGTACAAACATCTGGCCACCAGTCTCGGCATTAAGAAACTGGAGATGCATGCTAAGGGTGGTAGCCTGGAATTTAATGACGATCATTGCGTCGATCCGGGCTTTATTATCGGTTTACTGCAAAGTCAGCCACAAAACTATCGAATGGATGGCCCGAGTAAGTTAAAATTCCTCATTCCAGCCGAGTCATACAAGGATAGACTGGCACTGGTAAAATTGCTGTTAGGACAATTATCACAACATCGTCTTGGAGAATAATGTGTTAAAACAAACTTTTTTAATCATTGTAGGCCTACTCTCTCTGTCGCAGCAGGCTTACGCCCAGGATGAGCGTTGGTTTGAAGTTGAGGTCTATCTCTTCGAGAGAACCAATGGCCAGTCTCAAGAGCAAGCACCTGAACAAGTTTCTTTGCAAAACCCAAAGAGGATGGTGGATCTGATTTCACCCTTGTTCAGCACCAATATTACCGCTGCCAGCCTAGGTTTAGATGCTTGTTCAGCACATGATTGGGCCACTAAGGCCGATGAATGTAACCAACAACTCAGTTCATCCACCCAAATGAATCACCCTTCGCAGATCCCATGGAGTATCGCTGCCCCATCGACACAATATGGTGTACCCGATGGCGCTCCCGTACTGTTAGCCGGTGAGCAGAATCAGTTCAAAGACATCATAACGAAACTGTCCAGAGAAAGAGGCTATAAGAGTCTGTTGCACATGACCTGGCAGCAGGCGATGCAACCTAGACGCAGAGCCATACCCGTTAGAATCTTCTCGGGAAAGGATTACTCTTCACAATTTAAGCTTAATGGTCAATCGACTCTCAGCCAAACGACTCAGTCGGAGGTGCCTCAGTTTGACTTTCTCGGAGGAAGTTTTGGCGTCGTTGAACATAAGCCTGTCTGGACACTCGATGGCACAATCAACATCTACTTAGACCACTACCTTTATGTTGAAACGGCATTAAATTTAAGAGAAGAAGGCACTAAAATCTTAGACGTGATGCGGGATAACACCCGATATAATTCGAGTGAAGTCAATCTGTCTACACCCTTCCTGTATTCCTTCCCTATGAAGCAAAACAGACGGATAAGAAGCGATGAAATTCATTACTTCGATCATCCCAGAATGGGCATGATTCTGCAGATAAGAAAGATGCAGCAACCCATAGACAGGCTTAACAGCCACGCCTCGGAAAACGAATAATCTCCGGCAAACCTCACGTCAAGGAGCATAATCCCTATGGCTTCGGCTCCTTGATGTGAGATGTAATTTGTCTCATTAAGATTGAACAATCGAGAAATCTAAATAGATCTCATCGGCTTCATCTTCTTCAACAAATACTCGAGAAACATTGGATTGAGGTGAGCCTATTTTGCACCAATCGATCAGGTAATTCACCGCGGGAAATGCCCCCTGAGCTAAAATAGTGACATTACCATCATCGTCATTTGAGACATAGCCGGTTAAGCCTAAGGCTTTGGCTTTCGATAAGGCGTAACGCCTATAACAGACACCTTGCACCTTTCCTTGAACGCTAATCTTGACTCTTTTCATGCTAAAATCCTCAAGTTCCCTCTTTTGAAGATAACGCAAACCCGTCGACTAGGCAAAATACAGACAAAAAAAACAGCTAACTAAAGTTGGCTAGCTGCATCGGGCGACATACGCAAATTGGTGAGTCTTCAACAGACTAATGCTTTAATCGTATCAATTTGTATCATTTGTACTATCTCGACACTCTACACTGACAAAGATCACATTCAAACAAAAATCAGCTTTTTCATCTAACTTTCACATTAGACGTGATCAAGATCACCTAAAATAAGGAAGAAATTAGTATTTTATACCAGTTAACTATTTTGTCTGTACAACTAACCTAGCTTGAAAGCGACTATTTGTGCTAGATGGCTCGCCAATACCGGGAATTTATGAGGTTGTTCTTCATCCCAAATCACTTGGTAATACTCACTCATAACGTCACAAACCAGAGCGTTGTTATTCACATCATCCGCACGAGAGAGAATAACTAAGGCATTAGCTTCATTTTTAGATCTGAAGCTGGCAATACATTTACTGGTAATATCGGCATATTCTTCGGGCCTGTCTATCTTGCCAACCATGTCAATCTCTGGTGACAAGTTAGGGTTAATTAACACCGCTCTGAGCCTATTTAAGAATCCGATACGCTCGGCCCAAAATGCGCCTAAGCCCACCCCCATAATTAAGGGCGCGGGATCATCTGACTGTTGGAGTTGACGACTCACTTGATTGAGTAACTGCTGCATATCGTGCTTGGGATGCTGAGTGCTATAACTCACCAGACGCACATCCTTATCGATAAATTGCAATTGACGCATCTTTTCATGATTACCGGGGCTCGTCGCATCGAAGCCATGTAAATAGAGGATCATTTTGCTACCTGTAATAATGTAGAACATTCACTTTAGCTAACTTAACTCGTCAATGAGTTGAGCTATATCAAATTCTAGGAGATTGGTATAAGTTAACTTTACTGATTAAATGTTTCAGCCAAGGCTTTAGCCTTTTTCCAGCGCTCTTCTTGCTGTAATGCTTGGGCGACGATAATGGCATCGGGTTTTAACAAGTTAGCCGCTCTATGTGGCTCCTCGTTAGGCCAATCGAGTTCATTCAGTACCTCTGTTGCGCCGGCAGCATCGTTACACACCAAGATCATGTTGCAACCGGCATCTAATGCCGCTTTCGCTCTTTGTTTGTAGCCTCCGACTACGCCCGCACCTTTCATGCCGAGATCATCCGAGAAGATCACCCCTTGGAAATCCAGCTCGCCTCTCAACACTTGCTTGAGCCAGTATGATGAGAAACCTGCAGGGTTGGGATCGACTTTGGGATAGATAACATGGGCAGGCATCACGCCTTGAAGCTTCTGCTGCTCGATAAGCGTTTTAAAAGGCAGCATATCCAACGCTCGTATGTCGGTCTCACAGCGCTCATCTATCGCTTGGGCCAAGTGTGAATCTGTCTCTACACTGCCATGACCAGGAAAATGCTTGCCCACAGCAGCCATGCCGGCTTGATTTATGCCCGAAATAAAACGCTCGGCTAAACTCGTCACGATTTCCGGCTCAGAGCCAAATGCCCGTTTCCCTATGACTCTGCTTACTCTGTCCAGATCCAGTACTGGGGCGAAACTGAGATCGATATCGCAAGCCAATAGCTCAATTGCCATGAGAAAACCTAATTCAACAGCCCAGATTTTGGCCTGTTGCATATCCCCTCCGGCGTGGGACAATATATCGCCCATAGCGGGTATAAGAGTGAAACCTTGTCGAAACCGCTGCACTCGCCCGCCCTCATGATCTACGGCGATGATAAGATCGGATCTCACCTCTCTTATCGACTGTATTAACGCGATCAATTGCTCTCTATCGACAAAGTTGCGCGTAAACAGGATCAGGCCACCCACCATGGGATGCTTAAGTTGTTCAAGCTCGGCTTCACTAGCTTGGGTCGATAAAAGATCTAACATTAAATAGCTCACGCTTACTCCTCAAGGTACCTAATAACAAGAATGCCTTATCTCTCTAACCATAAGAAATAATCCAAATAAACCCAGTACAAAATGCTCAGCCGATGGTGACCAACATGAAATCATTGCCTTAGCTCAGCTAATCTGAAACTTTCGATTAAAAAAACTCATGATAAGTCATTTAGCAAAGTATGGGATACTTTCAGTGTCATGGATTTAAATTCAGAAGAATCGATTTAAACAAGCAAGAGAAGAATAACATATCAGGACTTAAATCCATTGAAACTTGATGATTCCAATGGATTTAAGACTAATATTAATAGTAGATAGTAGATAGTAGATAGTAGATAGTAGATAGTAGATAGTATTGTAAATACAACAATAACAAACAGGGTGTTAAGCATGATAAGTGTATTTGATATGTTCAAAATCGGCATTGGGCCATCTAGCTCACATACTGTGGGTCCAATGAAAGCGGGTAAGATCTTTATCGACGATCTCGATAAAGCAGGCCTGCTTGAACGTACAGATGAACTACGCTCAGAATTATTCGGCTCCCTAGGACAAACGGGCAAAGGCCACGGCACAGGTAAAGCCGTTATCTTAGGTTTAATGGGCGAAGCGCCGGCTACAGTCGATACTGATAGCATAGATGGAATATTAAAGGACGTGAGTCAAAACCAGCAACTGCTGATGGCAAATGGCAAACACGTTATTTTCAGTCGTGAATCTGGCGTTATCTACCACAGACGCAAAAGTTTACCTGCCCACGCTAACGCCATGACCCTATACGCCTATTCTGCCGGTGAATGTATCTATGAGAGAACTTACTACTCAGTGGGTGGTGGTTTCATCTTAGATCAGGATGAAATTAAAGCCCAGGATGCATCCCCAGCCCTGCCAATTGAGTCTGCACCTTTTGATTTTAACAGCGCGGATCAACTACTCGAATTTTGTAATAGCAATGGTTTGAGCATTTCAGCCTTGATGATGGAAAATGAGTTGAGTATCGCCAAAGAGGCTGATATTAGAGAGCAGTTATGGCATATCTGGCAGACGATGAAAGATTGTGTTGAACGTGGCTATCACAAAGAGGGACTACTGCCTGGCGGACTCAAACTGAGGCGCCGAGCTCCAGCCATGTATCGCAGACTTATGGCCGAAGGAAAAAACAGTGTCGATCCCCTCACGGTATTAGATTGGGTCGATCTATTTGCCTTGTCAGTTAATGAACAAAATGCGGCCGGTGATAGAGTCGTCACGGCCCCCACCAATGGAGCCGCAGGGATAATTCCGGCCGTTTTATGCTACTACGACATGTTTGTTCAAGAAGTAGATAATGATATCTGTTGCCGCTACCTGTTAACTGCTGCAGCCATAGGTATTCTCTATAAGAAGAATGCCTCTATCTCAGGTGCCGAAGTCGGCTGTCAGGGTGAAGTTGGGGTAGCCTGCTCGATGGCCGCCGCGGCATTAACCGAGATCATGGGCGGCACAGTCGAACATGTGGAAAACGCAGCGGAAATAGGCATGGAACATAACTTGGGATTGACGTGTGACCCTGTTGGCGGCCTAGTCCAGGTTCCTTGCATCGAACGTAATGCCATGGGCGCGGTAAAAGCCATTAACGCTTCTCGAATGGCGCTACGTGGCGACGGTAATCATAAGGTATCCCTGGATAAAGTGATCAAAACCATGATGGATACAGGTAAAGATATGCGCAGCAAGTATAAGGAAACCGCCAAGGGTGGCCTGGCTGTGAATATCGTTGCATGCTAAACGATTCTGAATAACTCTTCAGACATAAAAAAACTCGCTTAGGCGAGTTTTTTTATGTCTTTCATCTACTAGCCCAGGCTCAGATAAATGTTACCTTACTGGCAAGTCAATATCGGCAAACATATTTTCTATCGATTGAGGGTCCCTAAGCGCAACAGCTTTTTCGACCACCTCTTTAGTCAAATGAGGAGCGAAGCGCTCGATGAACTCATACATATACGTTCTTAAGAAGTTGCCCTTTCTGAAACCAATCTTAGTGGTGCTATGTCCAAAAAGATGGCTGGCATCGATAGCCACTAAGTCTTTGTCCATAATAGGATCGATGGCCATAGAAGCAATCACACCGACTCCCAAACCGAGTCTCACATAAGTCTTCAACACGTCGGCACTGGTTGCACTAAACACCACTCTAGGCTCTAATCCCGCGTGCTTGAATGATTTTTCAATTTCAGATTCGCGATCGAAACCAAAAACATAAGTCACTAAAGGAAAACGGCCAAGATCTTCAATGGTAATATTACTGCGAGTGGCTAACGGATGATCTCTATTCACTACAATCGAGCGATTCCAATGGTAACAAGGTAACATGATCAGATCGGAATAAAGATGCATACCTTCGGTCGCAATAGCGAAATCGGCAGCTCCTCTCGCCGCCAGCTCACTGATTTGAGAAGGCGTCCCTTGGTGCATGTGCAAATTAACCTTAGGAAAACGGTCAATAAATCCGCGAATTATTTTAGGCAGCGCATATCTCGCCTGGGTATCTGTCGTTGCGATATTCAACTCACCCTCATCAGGCTTAGTGTACTCTTCCGCAACCTTCTTGATGCTCTCAACTTTACCTAAAATATTATTTGCTATACTTATGACCTTCTCGCCAGCCGGAGTCACATGAGTTAAATGTTTGCCGCTACGGCCAAAAATTTGTATACCAAGTTCATCTTCCAACATGCGAACTTGTTTACTGATCCCTGGCTGAGATGTATAGAGGTTTTCAGCGGTAGCCGAAACGTTGAGGTTATGATTTACCACCTCTGCAATGTATCTGAGTTGCTGCAGCTTCATCTTTTATCCTTCAATTCGACCTCTGTTTAATACTTTTAATGGGTCTTGAATGTGAGATTAAGTATAAGAAATAGTTATAGTACAACGTGAATATTAAATCAATATGGAATATAACATATAGTTCACACCATTCACACGACATTAGTGAAAAGCTAGTTTAAGAAAACTATGCTAGAGTGTTGATTTATAGTAGTATTAATAGAATTGTATAATTAACGGTAGCCCTATGACATTTACTTTGGTTCTGATCTGTATTGGCGCACTCTTATTACTCGTAATCGGAATTAATGTCATACAGCAGCAGAAAGAACGGGCCGAAGCAGAGCGCAGAACTGAACTAGCCAGACAAAGAGCCATTATAGATGAAACCGAAGAAGTTCTTTCTCACACAGGTATGTTTCCCTGCTCCTCGCAGATAATTCTGGTGTTATATAAGCGTGTCGAAGATGCCTTGAGCTTAGCCGTTAACTATGCCGCCAATCAAGCCGGTGATTACCAAAGAAGACAAGCCGACATCAGTACTCAGGTCAAAAACTTAGCTTCGAGCCCTAAACTGGCTCCTTCAATAGAAAGCTTCCGTCTGCCCGATAACGATAAGCAAATATTAACCTTGGTACGGGTACTCAAGAAGCTAAAAGCCATTCTTCGCGCAGAACATAACAAGGGCAAGGTCGACCCCACAATATTCAGTGAAGAGGAAGGCAGAATAGATAGCCTCCAATTAAGGATTAATGTTGACTCCATGCTATCCAGAGCAAGAGCAGCCTGTTTTATGAAGCAATACGGCTCCTCGAAGCAGATGGTGACTAAGGCCCTTTCGACCTTACATGCCATCAAGGCTCAAACCCCTAATGACCCTTTTATCGCTAGAAAAGTCGATGAAGCAAAAGCTATGTTAGATGAGATCATGGACGCACAGAAACTGTCATATCCAGTCGTTAAACAAGCAAAAGAAGAGGAAGATATTGACGTACTATTCCAGCCGAAGAAGAAATGGTAATAGCACAAGAATCCTCGCTGGCATTTGCTACATACTCCAACAAGGCTCTTACATAATATATGAGAGATTTTTTGTCTTAAGCTGACCTGATTACCCACTATCGTCAGCCATTGTTATACTGTAAGTAATCCCAGTTGTGTTTGAGGTGCAAAATGGCCAAAAACAAAGTGCAGTTCCAAAAAGGGTATAGCTTAATTGAGCTATTTAAAAACTACGGCTCAGAAGAACAATGCTCCGCCGCCTTGTTCAACTGGAAGTGGCCACATGGCTTTCAATGCCCGGATTGTGGGTCTTCAAAATACTGCTCGTTAAAAAGCAGAAAACTTTATCAATGCAATCATTGTCACCACCAAACTTCTCTGACCAGCAATACGATTTTTGCCAGTACTAAACTTCCATTGCAAACGTGGTTTATTGCCATCTATCTGATAACACAATCAAAGACTGGTTTATCAGCATTAGCGTTAAAAAGGCAAATTGGCGTTTCGTACAACACTGCCTGGAAAGTAAAGCAAAAAATCATGCAGGTCATGAAGGAACGTGATGATACTAAGCCACTATCTGGCATAGTCCAGCTCGATGATGTGTATTGGGGTGGCGAACAGCATGGAGGTAAACCGGGAAGAGGTTCCAGCAACAAAACACCTTTCGTAGTAGCCATATCGTTGACCGATGATGGCCAGCCATTACACATGAATATGAATGTTGTGAATGGTTTTAAGACCCAAGAAATAAAGAACTGGGCAGATATGCATCTATCAGATGGGTGCACTGTAGTATCGGACGGATTGGCGTGTTTTCGAGCAGTGACAAAGTCCCACTGTGCTCACGTTAGTCTTATTACTGGAGGAGGGGCGAGTTGTGTAGAGATTGAAGCTTTTCGTTGGGTCAATACAATGATAGGTAATGTTAAAATGTCCCTGCACGGTGCTTACCACTCGATTAGCGCCGAGCATCTACCGCGATATCTTGGCGAGTTTTGTTATCGGTTCAATCGGCGTTTTAATCTAACTGAATTATTGCCACGATTTATGAGTGTGGCAGTTAGAACGCCACCTATGCCATATAGACTGTTAAAGATGGCTGAGCCTCATGGGTAATCAGGTAAGCTGATAAACCACCTCTAGCTCCCCCTATACCCTCAAGCATTCAAGCTGGATCCTGAAACAAGTTCAGGATGACGGCGAATACTAAAGACTCAACTCAAACTTCAAACGTGACCCCGTGTCCACTTTACCGGGTCATATCACACTTATCACTTATCACTTAAAACTTACCACTCTGAGATTCTAACTCGAGTCTCGTAAACAGCAGACAATAAAAAGCCTCGATAAATCGAGGCTTTTTATTGTCTAATATGTACTGAAGTATTCTGCTCTATGCTTTAGTCTTTGCAGCCGCTTTGGGCTTAGCTTTAGTTGCCGTAGTCGCTTTCGCTTTTGGCTTGGCTTTCTTCTTCGCCTCTGTCACCCATTTACCGTCGATAAACTTAGAGATCCAGCCCGTTGCCTTACCATCGACATCGGTAGCAACGTATTGCTCCTTCGTCTTACGGCTAAAGCGAACCGATGCCTTATTACCATCACCGTCTTTAACTGGTGCATCGGCAAGATAGGCATACTTAGGCCATAATAGCTCACGATACTTCACCAACTCTTCCACTAATGGCGCGCGAGTTTCACGTGATTTAGGGAAAGTACTGGCAGCCATAAATATCCCTGCGGCACCATCTCTAAGCACGAAGTAACCATCAGACTTAGTACACTTAAGCTCAGGGAGATGAATCGGATCCTCCTTAGGAGGTGCAGCTTCACCGCTCTTTAACAGCTTACGGGTATTCTTACACTCGCTGTTAGTACAACCGAAGTACTTTCCGAAACGACCATTCTTGAGTTCCATGTCATTGCCACAGCGATCACACTCAATAATGGGGCCTTCATAACCCTTAATCTTGAATTGACCGAGTTCGACCTCATGACCAGCACATATCGGGTTATTACCACAAACGTGTAGCTTACGAGTCTCATCGATAAGATAGCTGTCCATGGCAGTACCACAGATATCACAACGATGCTTAGCACGTAACGCATCTGTTTCAACATCTTCACTGTTCTCACTCACGGCTTCTGCGCCAGGAGTCAGATTCATGGTGGTCTTACAGCGCTCTTTCGGCGGTAAGGCATAGCCGGAACAACCGAGGAACACACCTGTGGTGCCAGTGCGGATCCCCATAGGACGCTCACAAGTTGGACACTTGATATTGTCGGTAAGTACCATTTCGTTCGGACGCATTCCGCCCTCTTCCGGTGGCAGCTCGGCCTGTTCTATCTGCTTAGTGAGATCTTTATAGAAGCCATCAAGCACTGCTTTCCACTCGAGTTCGCCCTTGGCGACATCATCAAGTGTCTGTTCCATACCCGCGGTAAAGTCATAGCTCATTAGCTCCTTGAAGCTGCCAACCAAACTTTCACTGACTATCTCACCCATCTTTTCTGCATAGAAACGACGACTTTCAACGCGCACATACCCACGGTCCTGAATAGTCGAAATAATCGTCGCATAGGTTGATGGACGACCGATACCACGTTTTTCAAGCTCTTTAACCAGAGACGCTTCACTGTATCTCGCTGGCGGCTTAGTAAAATGCTGCTTGGGATCCAACTCTTTAAGATCTAGCTTATCGCCCTGATCAACATGAGGCAGCGTATTGTCTTCCTCATTTTTTTTCTTAATGCTAATTTGAACTCGAGTCCAACCGTCGAAACGTAGCGTACGACCAGTCGCTTTGAGTTCATACTCACCGGACTTAACCGTTAAACGAGTCGCATCATATTTTGCAGGAGTCATCTGACAGGAGACAAACTGACGCCAAATCAGCTCATACAAGCGCTGTGCGTCTCTCTCCATGTCATTCATCAAAGCTGCCTGCACTTTGACATTTGATGGACGAATGGCTTCGTGAGCCTCTTGCGCCCCGTCTTTACTGCCGTAACGAATAGGTGCATCTGGCAGGTACTTATCGCCAAACTCTTTAGCGATCATCTCGCGCACATTATCTAAGGCTTCCTGACTCAAATTGGTCGAGTCGGTACGCATATAGGTAATATGACCCGCTTCGTAGAGACGTTGAGCCATCATCATGGTCTTCTTGACCCCAAAGCCCAAACGGGTACTCGCCGCTTGTTGCAGGGTCGATGTGATATACGGTGCCGAAGGCTTGCTCTGAGTCGCTCTGTCATCACGAGCAGCAACCACGAAGCTTGACTGAGACAGAACTGAAACCGCTTCTAGGGTTTGCTGCTCATTGACAGGATTAAATGCCTTGTCCTGAAACTTAACCACCTGCATGTTAAGCAGATCATTAGTCTGGGTATTCAATTGCGCATGAATATCCCAAAACTCTTCGGGAACGAAAGCCTTAATCTCGCCTTCTTTATCAACCACTAAACGCGTTGCCACAGACTGAACTCGACCGGCGGATAATCCACGAGCGACTTTCTTCCATAGTAGAGGTGATACCATAAAGCCTACGATGCGGTCGAGGAATCGACGAGCTTGCTGGGCATTGACCATATTGGTATCTAAATGTGCGGGTTTGCTAAATGCGTCTTGAATAGCAGTCTTAGTGATCTCGTTGAAGACGACGCGCTGAAAACGGGACTCATCTCCACCTATGATCTCCTGCAAGTGCCACGCAATTGCCTCTCCCTCTCTATCCAAATCGGTCGCGAGATAGATTTTGTCAGCCTTCGCGGCTAACGCCTGCAGCTCTTTAACCACTTTCTCTTTACCTGGGAGTATCTGATACTTGGCTTTCCAGCCGTTCTCAGGGTCTACTCCCATACGAGCAACAAGCGCTTGTTTCGCTTTCCTGCTCTTATAGATGGCTTTCTCTTCCGGAGCCATTTTCCGAACTTCTGCCGGCGTTTTAGTCGCCACTTTAGAATCAGGACTGGATGATGTTGGTAAGTCTCTTACGTGACCTACGCTCGATTTAACAATGTAATCTTTGCCGAGATATTTATTAATAGTCTTGGCTTTGGCCGGTGATTCGACAATAACTAGCGATTTACCCATAGAATGATCTGCGCCAAAAAGTCTCAAAATACTGTAATTTGGCTCCATATATAGAGGTTTGTCTCGATTTTTTCAAGCTAATCCCTCTTTTTTTTGTACTGGTGAGCCATTTTTAACCATTTTGGAACTATTTCTAAAAAAAGTGTGAAAGAAATAAATGCTTAATTAAAAATTTATATTCCATTATTAGTCATCTAGCAAGGAATTCATCTGCATTTCGATGCAAATATCACAAACTTAGCCCATTTCGCCTCACTTGTGAACAATTGAAGCTTAAGTATACTGAGCTCATTTCAGCCTCACATCACATATTAGCTTAACTCTAGTGGATCTGACGTGACTGGCAACACCAGCAGCCAATTTCATGGATGAAGCAAAAAAATAAAACCAGTGATTAACTAATAAAAGGGATCGCTACCCTAACTTAAGGAAAACTAATGAAGCATTTTGAAGCTAATTTCGATGGTCTTGTTGGACCGACCCACAATTACGCGGGCCTCTCCTTTGGTAATGTGGCATCACTGAGTAATGCAGCCGCCGTTTCAAATCCAAGAGCCGCAGCCAAGCAAGGATTAAAAAAAGCCAAAGCACTCGCCGATATGGGTATGGTTCAGGGCATGTTAGCCCCTCAAGAGCGCCCAGACCTTCATACGCTGCGCAGAATTGGTTTTACAGGCTCTGACGCCGAAGTATTAAATAAAGCCGCCAAACAGGCTCCAGCTTTGTTACGTGCCTGTTGTAGTGCATCGAGCATGTGGACCGCGAATGCGGCAACAGTCTCACCCAGTGCCGATTGTCGTGATGGCAAGCTGCATTTCACGCCAGCAAATCTTGTCGACAAGTTGCACCGCAGCATAGAACCTATCACTACGGGTAATATCCTGGCGGCGACATTCAATAACGATAAGCATTTCAGCCATCATCAACATCTGCCTGAGCACGCCAGTTTTGGTGATGAAGGCGCGGCGAACCATACCCGTCTCTGCAGAGAGTACGGCAAACCGGGTATAGAGTTATTTGTCTATGGCCAGCAAGCGACCAATCCAGCGGCTCCTAAGCCGACAAAATACCCGGCAAGACAGACATTAGAAGCCTCTCAGGCCATCGCTCGCTTGCATCAACTCGATGATAACAACACGGTTTATATCTCACAGAACCCGGATGTGATCGATCAAGGCGTGTTTCATAATGATGTGATCGCCGTCGGTAACCAAAATGTGCTCTTCTATCACCAGCAGGCATACTTAGATACAAAGAACAAACTAGCTGAAATAAAACAGAAGTTTGGTGACTCACCACTGCACTTCATCGAAGTACCCACAAATAAAGTTGCCATTCAAGATGCGGTGAAGACTTATCTGTTTAACACGCAGATCATCACGCTGCCCTCCGGTGAGATGGCGATTATCGCGCCGACAAACTGTCAGGAGAATGAAGCGGTGCACGCTTATCTTCAGGAAGTGGTCACCCTTGGCACCCCAATCAAGCAAGTGCATTACTTCGATGTGAAGCAAAGCATGCAAAATGGTGGCGGTCCGGCTTGTCTGAGACTACGTGTCGCCATGAATGACACCGAAGTAGCTGCCGTTAATCAGCATACCTTAATGAATGATGTGTTATTCAGTGAGCTAAATAACTGGATAGACAAGCACTACCGCGATCGCCTCAGCGTCGAAGACCTAGCCGACCCACAGGTGCTTATCGAGTCTCGTACCGCACTGGATGAGCTGACCCAGTTGATGAATTTGGGCAGTGTTTACCAGTTCCAGAAGTAAATTGCAGCCACAGCTGTTTTTATATAGTCCCATAAAAAATGCCGCTTAATAGCGGCATTTTGTTTGTTAACCTGCTAACTAACCATCATCTCTAACATTGACCGAAAAGGTTACAGGATCACCATACTTAGTAGTAACAGTAATCGATAACAACCCCGAGGATTTTTTATTTGGAGTCGATTCTCGACTAACTGAGAATGCGAATATCAGTGGTTTGTTAGAACTATTGTTGCCAATTGTATATGACTGAGTAGAGCTTGATAAATCACCATTATCGGTTCTTGCGGTGATTGTCGTACCATTCGACAATGTGTTGTTATTTAAATCCGATAGGAACAAATAAATAGTTTTTGATGATAATCTCTGGTCTACTTCAGGTGTCGTTGGATCACTATCATCATCGACCAAATTAACTGTTAAATCAATTTCAGTGACAGGTATGATATTGCCAGCATCATCAATATCAACGAGTCGGCCATATGGCGTAGAACCAGACATCACTAGGGTCAGGTTTCTAAATACATTTAGCTGCGCTTGAGAGTTATCAATTCCAGTTTGAGTACAGTTTGCTGAAGAGGACGTCGCACACAACAAGCCAGTATAGAAACCGTCTTCATCATCAAAGCTACCATTACTATTATAATCGATAAATTCTTCCTCGACTGCCCCTGCTGGAATAGAAACACCACGATATTCTCCATCTTCATTGTGGTCAGTAAAGGCCTCTGTCAAATCGGTCCAACCCTCACCGAAATCATATTGACCATTGCCGTTCAAATCGACAAAGCTCTCTTCACCTATTGCATAAGCCGTTATAGTTGTTCGACCCGGGCTAGGCTCTGCAATGACAAAACCGGTACCATCTGTGTAATTAGCTAAAGTACTTCCAATACAAGGTGGTGTCGTTGAACCGTCAAACCCGGCAGGACAGGTAACAATGGTATCCTCGAATGGGCGAGGATTTTGACTCGTCCAATCAAGAGTACAAGTTCCAGTTTTATCAACTGTTTGACAACTTCCGGCAACATTGCCACCCTCAGTTCTAAAGTTGATAACCGTACCCGCTGGAACTGGGTTATTGAAGTGATCTGCAGAACGGATAGTAATTAATGCAGATTCGCCATCATGCTCCCAACCTTCAACATTTAATACGGTAGATGAAAGACTAAAGCTATTGAAATCCGCCAGACCTGTGGTGACCGTTAAACTATCTGACACATTTGCGACTATAGGATTACTTATATCAGCACTGTCTTGCCATACCGCAAAGACCTTCACGGGTGTAGACACTGTGCCCGAACGCACGGTGACTGCCACGTCGCCATTTGCATTAGAGTAAGCAACTGCATACTTATTTGGTTCACTGATATCTGATGGATATTCGGAATCTCCCGATTTAGGGAAATTTGGACAATTAACATAATCATCAGCTAATGGCGCTGGCGTTAACGTCATTCCTCCAACATCAGTTGATAGTTCGAAACAAACCCGTTCAGATCCTGCCGCTTGTCCTACCTCATTTAATAATTTAAATGAAACGAGTGATGTTTCAGAACGAGACCCTGTACCACTTAAGCCACCAGATACCTTTATTGCTAGCTCTGTCGGTGCAGCACTGACAAACTCAATTGCACCTACCTGAACGGGGCTAACGGTAATATCTGCTGTTGCATTAACAGTCGAAGCACCAGTAATCGCTGATACTGTTACAGTATCAGTCCCTTGGCAGTTAATACTTCTATAGGTAGCAAAACCTTTACCAGCATTGGTCACTACCGGAGAATCAATTACAGAGGATCCTGCGGCCATACACTGTGACGTAAATTCAAGCGTAAACGGCTGACTAGTTTCTATTAGTCCACTTGAATCTTTTACTGTCACTTCAATTACAGTTGAACCACCAGCAGGCAATGTACCTGAGCCGATATAAGTTGAAATGTCAAGGCTAATATCTACCCGGCCTATTTCAAATGCTTTGGTAGAAGTAACTTGCTTCACTCTCAAAGACACTTCACCAGCACCCACATCTCCATTTGAATAAAGATCTAAAACAGCTTTGCCATCCGCATTAGTAATAGCAGTGGCAGAGTTAGGGCTAATTGCACCAAGGGTGGTACCCGCACTGACTAAAACTTGTTTGAGAGGTTGATTAGAACCTTCGAGCTTTACCGTTACCCCTAAAATACCAGGACGCTGATTAGTGATATTATCTGTGACAGGACAAAGCTCAAAGTTCTTCAATGCTTTGTCGAAGCCTGCAACCCCATTGCAATCATAAATTTCAAAACTAATTGAAGGGTCTGCCGCTACAGGGTCAATATCATCTCCCGCAGTCACAAAGCTTAATGACGCAACGGTAGAGCCATAATTAGCATTAACTGTCGCTGCACCTCCAACAGTACCTGCTGTAATTAATAATTCGGCTTTACCTGCACTGTCTGTTAATGATGTACCAATAGAAGGCAAGAACTCACCTAAAGAGCTAGTAAATGATACTAATCGTTGAGCAATTGGGTTGCCATCTCTATCAGACAAAAATACTTGAACTTTACCCGGGCTAGCCTGGCTTATATTTGAAGTTTGATTTCCGCTTAAATCTAATAATGTGATCGCTAATAAATTATTCTCACCATCACCACCAGGGGCATCACCAGCCACACTATAGTTAAAAGTCTCAGAAATGTTATCCGTTCCTAATGCGAACGAGACTTCAGCAGTACCTGCTCCCTCAACGGTACCGGTCAACAATGTGACTTTCGCAATACCGTTAGCGTCCGTTAAAGCATTACCTGAGGTTGGATTTATCGCCCCTTCACCTATTAAGGAAAAATTAACGACTTCATTTGAGACCGGTATTCCATTTTTAAGCAAAATAGATTTTACTGTACCAGGTGCAGTAAGCGTAATGTTTCTATGTTCATTTCCAGCTGTATCTTCAATAATTAGAGTGATCGTATAGGCATCAATTGGCCGAATGATGACTTCATCACCCAGGGTTTCAAATGAAATACTTGCAGTCGAACTGCCAATAGACACTTTAACTGAACCCGCACCAGCTACATCACCCGCATTGAGCTGCACTATTGCCACACCCGATGCATTGGTCAACGCACTGCCTGAGCTTGGTGCTAAATTACCCAATGTACTTGTAAACGTAGCAACCTTACCCACTAGCACATTGCCATTGACATCAAGGTAAGTCGCTTCTACCTTAGCTGGCACCGCATTACTCACTTGCGTAATATCGCCACCCGCCGCATCTAATAACTTAATCGATACACGATTAGTGCCGACTGCAACGCCATCTCCCAACAAGTAGAAACTAATAGATGTCGATAGACCAATTCCTGAAGATATATTGACCGTCGCGGCCGTTTCAACGTTTGCAGAACGCACTTTAATTCTAGCCATACCATTATCATCGGTAAGTGCAGTACCATTTAAAGGTTCGAAGCTTCCTAATGAGCTATCGCTAAATGAAAAGTTGATCACTTCGTTGGGTAAACCTACCCCAGATGAATCGGCTAAAACGACTTCAATATAAGCAGGTATTGAATCGCTGACATTTGAAGTACTGTTGCCATTTACATCGACTAATAAAGCTGAGAGGCTCGAAGTTCCCGATATGCTAGCGTCACCTTTAGAATGAAAATTAATAATTATCGGATCTTGTTCATCAATGTTCACTTCAACAAATCCCGCACCCTCTTTATTTGCAGCGATTATTTTTATTTTTGCAAGACCTTCATTATTAGTGAGCGCTGTACCACTATTGGGAACAAATGATGCAAGTTCTGTATCATTTAAACTAAAAGCGACAAGCCTGTTTGGAATTGGATTTCCTGATGGATCTAGATATTTGACATGAACATAACCTGGTGAATCGAAACTTATATTGTGTATTGCATTATCCGCTGCATCTTTTAATAAAATCTGGATGATATTTCCGCCAATAACCGCCCCATCGCCAGCCATTGTCACACCAGTGGAAGTTGACTCACCACTATCGATGGATGCTATTACAGTCACGGCCCCTGGTTTTGTGGATGTATTCAGCGCAATCTCGGCAACTCCATTTGAATCTGTCTTTACGGTTCCAGATTCTGGAGAGAAAAATCCAAAAGATTCATCTGTTAAAGAGAATGTCACTACTCTATTGGCTACCGAGCCTGCAATTGAGCTTTCAACGGTTGCTTTAAGAATTGCCGGTGAACTTGCTGTAATAGTATTAGAAGATATTTCCATTACTATCGATATAGTCTCCTCATCCGGTGTCGAACCGGGATCTAGCGGATCCACTATATCTCCTCCGCCACTACAGGCAACCATGAAAAACGACCATAAAAATACGATAAAATACTTGTAAACTGACTTCATGCCAGACTCCCTGTTACTCAGTATGTAATTTTTAAGCGAGACGCTTATTACTTATAGGCTAACATTACATAATTTCCCTGCTACTTAGCCATAACTATCTTGATTTATTCTGCTAAAATCACGAAAAGGTTTAACTATCGTACCGTTTCATCAATCTTAGTTTCTTGCTAGGCTTACATCGAAAATCGAACAGGACAATAATCATACAGGAAGCACTATGGCTTTAACTCAAGCAAAAAAACTCGGACTCACGAGTAAAATTCTTATTGGTATGGGTGGCGGTATCCTATTGGGATTGCTACTCAGAAACTTTTTCCCCGAAAGCACCTTTATCGACGAATACATCACCCAAGGTTTCTTGCATGTTATCGGCACGGTATTTGTATCCGGGCTGAAAATGTTGGTCGTGCCTTTAGTGTTTATTTCATTGGTGTGCGGCACATGCTCATTGAGTGACCCATCGAAATTAGGCAGACTCGGCGGTAAAACTATCGCCTTCTATCTATTCACCACGGCTATTGCGCTGTCTATGGCAATCTTGATTGCCATCATGATCCATCCGGGTAACGCGTCCATGGTCAGTGAGGGTCTTAGCTTCAATGCCAAAGAAGCCCCAAGCCTGGCTGAAGTGATCATCAATATAGTCCCCACAAACCCAATGCAGGCGATGAGTGAAGGTAACATGCTCCAAATCATCCTGTTTGCGGTTATTTTTGGTTTTGCTATCTCTCATATCGGCGAGCGCGGTAAACGTGTTGCAGCGCTGTTTAACGACCTTAACGAAGTGATCATGCGTGTAGTTACCCTTATCATGCAGCTTGCACCATATGGTGTGTTTGCCTTGATGGCAAAACTGGCACTCACTTTGGGTCTCGAAACCTTCAGCAGTGTAGTGAAATATTTCTTCGTCGTCTTAGGCGTATTGCTGCTGCATGGCTTCCTTGTCTATCCGATTTTACTTAAAGTGTTCTCAGGATTAAACCCGCTAACCTTCATCCGTAAGATGCGTGATGTGCAGCTGTTTGCTTTTAGCACAGCCAGTTCAAATGCGACTCTGCCAGTGACCATAGAAACAGCGGAGCACAGACTGGGTGTCGACAATAAAGTCGCTTCATTCACCTTGCCTCTTGGCGCAACCATCAACATGGACGGTACGGCCATCATGCAAGGTGTTGCCACGGTATTTATCGCTCAGGTTTATGGCGTTGACTTAACCATCACAGATTATGCCATGGTCGTTATTACTGCGACGCTTGCATCTATCGGTACCGCAGGCGTGCCAGGTGTTGGTCTTATCATGTTAGCCATGGTACTTAACCAGGTCGGTCTTCCTGTCGAAGGCATCGGGCTGATCATAGGTGTCGACAGACTCCTCGACATGGTCCGCACCGCAGTCAATGTCACCGGCGACACGGTTGCCACTGTGGTCATCGCTAAATCTGAGGGCGCGCTCAATGAAGAAATCTTCAACAATACTCAAGCTGGTAAGACAGCCGGTAGCTTCAGCGGCCAGGTGAAGGGACAGGAAGCCTAGTCATTAAGGTGCTCTAAATATGCGCTCCATAAGGAGCGCATAAATATTCCAGACACAACGTAAGTTTCTTGCCATGACCTACACGGAAGTAGGAAATGCCGAAACGATGCCGGGAGCATCGTCGGCACTTGGCCTCTTTAAGAAAGAGTACATAAGTGTTCCAGACACAAAAAGGCGTCCAATTGGACGCCTTTTTTATGTTTGCTTGTTAAGAGGGTTATCTCTCCCAGTACGACTCTTCTAAGCTATCTTCACGCTCTGGCAAGCCACGAGAAAGACGCGGGCTGTGCTGTGCCAGCACTTCATAAGCGACGCGATTAGCATACTTACAGATCTGTGAGAATGAGGAGTAACATAATCCATCACGCTTGTGTTTGCTCGAACCCGGCACATTGGCCTTATGGAAGGTGTTCGATGCGAGATCGTGCAGTAGTGCAGACAGTGCACCATCACCGGCACCATTGGTGTTACGGATCTTCTCCGGACCGCCCATGTAAGGTGAGATGTGAGCATAGACCTTAATCGGCTCATCACAGGCAGATTTAAGCTTAGGACGCGAAAACTCATAGCGGTTAAATTCAGGAATAGAGCCGGGTAACAGGGTATTACTGGTCTCACGTTTCTCTGAATTTTCGGTATAGCCTGCGGTATAGAGTCCGATAGGACCCGCTGTGGTCAATACCATATCACACAGTTCAAGGGCGGCTTCACTGGCCTGAAGCGGATCTTTAAACCCAGTAAGGGCTTCGCCTTCATCCTCATTCATTGCCAGAATAGTCACATTCTCTTCGATGAATGCTCTCCACCAGCTTGGATCTTCTTCGATCAAGAATCGAGTGCCTAACGTCAGTACCACAGGGACCCCGACCTCTTTGGCATATCCTATTGCTGTTAATGCCGCCTCGGTCATAGGATCGCCGCCGCTGGCTCTCATCAAGTAAGCCGTTAACACCAGCGCCGACGCTCCTTGAACCAGGTCTTTATCTATATATTCTGGGGTTAACTTATCCATCGACCCCTTACTGATAGCAAAAGTACGCTCGCCGCACTCAGATATCAGGGTGAAGCAGCGACCTATGGCACCTTCTACCGGCTGTAGATAGTTAAGGTCGACTTTCGAAGAAGTGTTACACAGATAACGATAGGCGTAGCTACCGACTTCGATATTATTACTCATTACGCCAAACAAGACAGATCTGTCATCGGCAAGAATCGAATAGTTGTGCACCGTATTACCTATGGTGCCACCGGCGAATTCACCACTGATTAAATCATGCTGCTTCAATTCTGAATACAAGGCGTGAGCATTGACATCATCAATCAGCGTCGAGTTGCCTTTGGGAAGTTTATATCGTTCGAGTAGTTCATCGGTTACCTTAGCTTCTATGTCTACCAAGGTTTGATCGATCCCGGTGATATAAGTAGGAAAACGAAGCGGTTGCTGAGTGAGCTGAGCCAATAGCGGGTCACGGTTTTGGACAGGGAAATAGTGTTTGGACTTTCGTTGACCTGGAAACTTCATTGTGTGCTCTCAACCTTTGGCAACATACTGGAGGCCGATTAAATTAAATCAGCCATAATGGCAATATAGTGCAAAACAATTGGCCCTATCAAATAATGGCCAATATAAATGGCCGCAGATCCTACCACACGCAGTGATATACGTCAGTATCTAGTGACGTATTTTGTCCTTTTCAGAGACCGATGTTGAGCGTCAAATGCAGATTGCTCACTTCTAACACAAAGTTAGCACCAACCTTGACTCTGCTGCTTCACCAATTCCACTAACAGCGCTATATGAGCGGGATCAGTATTGAGACAAGGAATAAACTCATATCTCTCCCCGCCCGCGGCAATGAACCTCTCTTTGCCACCAATAGAAAGCTCTTCGAGTGTTTCCAGACAGTCTGCCGCAAAAGCCGGGCTGATAATATCCACTGACTTCACCCCTTGAGTCGGTAAAGAGGTCAAGGTCTTGTCGGTCTGTGGTGTAAGCCACTCCTCTTTGCCAAATATTGACTGATAACAAAGCTGCCATTGGTCACGGTTTAACCCCAACGCTTTGGCCAAGAGTTCAGAGGTTTTCTCGCAATGCCCTTGATAAGGATCGCCTTCGGTCACATATCTGACTGGGATCCCATGAAACGACATCAATAGTTTGTCGGCTTGGCCATGTCGCTCCCAATGAGCTTTTACCGAACTGGCCAGGGCCAAAATATAGCCAGGGTGTTGATAATATTCTTTGTTTATACGGGTTTCAGGAACTTCTCTCCATCCCTTGTACTCAGTGGCAATGGCATCTGAAACAGCCGCAACAGTCGAGCATGAGTATTGAGGGTAAAGAGGCAGAACAATAATTCGTTCGACCCCTTGAGACTTGAGCTTATCCAGACCCAGAGCCAGTGAAGGGTTACCGTAGGTCATACCCAACTCGACGGGTATGCTTTGCCCGTACACTTGCGCTAACATGCCCGCAAGTAGCTCTCTCTGACGTTGACTCACCACCATCAAGGGCGATCCTTCATCCCACCAAATAGACTGGTAGAGTTTTGCCACCTTAGACGGGCGAAAATTAAGTATGACGCCGTTGAGAATAGGCTTCCAAATAAGGGGGTTAAGGTCAACGACTCTTGGATCACTCAAGAACTGCTTTAGAAATGAACGTACATCTTTTGTCGTGGGTGTATCGGGTGTGCCTAAGTTAACCAGAAGCACACCGAATGCTGGGGTAGTTTTGCTCAAAATTACTCTCTTATAATGTTGATACGAATTAGGCTAACATTCATAACCATATAAAAAAAGCCCACCTAAGTGAGCTTTTCAAAATATGAGAACTAGATCATATACTGATAAAGATCAGATACCTTTAACCTATCGCGGCAACGATCTCTTTACTGACTGCAGCCACTGTCTGTGTACCGTCAAACTTGTTGTATGTAGCCTGACCAGAAGCTGCTACCTTACGGTAATATTCTACCAGAGGTTTAGTCTGCTCATGGTAGACCTCCAGACGCTTGCGTACCGTAGACTCTTCGTCATCGGGACGAATAGCCAGGTCTTCACCAGTGACGTCATCCTTACCTTCAACCTTTGGCTGGTTGAAAACAATATGATAAACGCGGCCAGAACCAGGATGAACACGACGACCAGCCATACGCTTAACAATATCTTCGTCGGGGACATCGATCTCTACTACGTGATCGATATTGATGCCACAGGCAGCCATAGCATCGGCTTGTGGGATAGTACGAGGAAACCCATCAAGCAGAACCTTTAGCACATCATCTGAGCGACACGCTCTTTACTAAACATGATGAGCTCATCTGAGACACTGACAGCATCAT